>DLRY01000056.1 GCA_002500665.1 Opitutia bacterium UBA7876 | reverse complement strand
TCGGTAGAGCAGTGGCCTTTTAAGGGGATTTTTTAATGTAAATCCCAGTCAGCCACTAGACTTCTGTTGATTGCAGAAAATATTTCAATCGATTAAATTTAAATTGAATATAGAGAAATTTTCGACCACATTTTATATGTAGTGCGATACAATCAGCAAAAGACTTCTTTGGTTGAATTCGGTTGTTGTGGCTAAATAGAAAGTCAGCAAATTGACAGAAGCATAGAGAAGGAGCTTTATCCTGTAGTTTTCATTCGATTATATTTTGATTAAATTCAAACAAAACACATACATTTTGTGCTAGCGATATAAAGTATGTCCAAGGGAACATTCAATTTCGGTGTTTAATTCTACATAAGTTTCATGCAAGTCCCATGATAATATGGAATTTGTAATCTACTTTCATGTGGAATTATACAATTGCAAGAGAAGTCCCTCCATATATCCAAGATTTCATATCCTATGCTGCAAAAAGAAGCAAAAAACTCATTATAATTATATGTGTACATTGGGGAATAGGATTTATGGACATTTTGGAGCGTTATTTTTGATTTGTTTTCTCCATTCAATAAAGGAATTCTATTTATAATTAAATAGCTTGGTTTACGCTTTAAATACTTTATAAAAAAAGCAGGATTAGATTCATCTACATACTGTATAGATCCTGAAGCTAAGAATAAATCCACATCATAATTTTCTGGTAAAGAATTAACAAAACTCAAAAGGCGTGCCTCATGATATTTTTTGAATTCTTCTCCTACTGAAACTATATTTGGAAGGTCACAAACTACCCATTTCTCAATAAAATCATGAATGATGGCTTTTTTGTATGCATAAAAATGGTTTCCGGCATTTCCGCCAAAATCCAGAACTCTAAAAGGTTTCCCCGTCAATTCATGTAGACGAGAAATCCAATATATGACCGGATAGTCGTACGCTTGAAGTTTTTCAAAATGTAATTCAAATTGTTTTTTGTCCCATTCTGCTTGCTCAATGGAATCATAATTATTCAATTTTGTTTTAGGTGCAGATGATCTGGCTTCACTAAAAGATTTGTAAATTCCATAAAATCCACCATAGCAATCTCCAGAGAATTCTTTCCAATAGGCGTCTTTTTCCATTTGAAGAATCTCTAACCGTTTGGTTTCTTTGAATGCATCAAGTTTACTCCTTATTAAAGGTATCTTTTTAGATAAGTGCAGAACTTTATTAACAAACATCTTTGTCGTATCATTCATTGGCATGATTAAGAGCGAACTGGAAAGCTTTATTATTTACAACTAAAAAGACAAAAATACCAATTACATCGCTAAGTAACAAAATTGCAGATGTACTTATAATTCATTGCCAATTTCAGATCCCTTCCTTGGGCACTCATTTGCCATGTTTGGCAATTAAGTTACAACCTCAGTGATTTTTCAGAGAGTGCGTAGAATCCGTCAAGAGAGTTGAATCCAAAAAGAGACGAAATGTTGATCGTTGACGAACCCAAACGCTTTCTATACACCATGTACGCTCTAATTTCGGGTCGGTAGCTCAATCGGTAGAGCAGTGGCCTTTTAAGCCATTGGTTCCGGGTTCGAGTCCCGGCCGGCCTACCATCAGGATACCGCGAAGACTTTGGGAGATCGCTGTTTTTGTGCTAAACTATTTGGGCGTTTGGTCCGACTATATAGGCGTACCTTAATCAATAAACCTTTTCGCCTGCGCCGATCCCTTGATCCGTGCGGGTAACCTCCGATGCCACGGTTCGCCCAACAGTTCATGACCTTTCACCCGACCCGCAAGGTTCTTGCGGGTTCATAACGAGATGAGTTTTCAGCTCAACAACGCTTCCCTTTCCCTTGCCTTTAACGGCATACAGGCTGGCAAGGAGGTCGAGAAATCAACCGCCAAACTAGCCACCGGAAAAAAGCACGCCCAAGTGGGCTCGGATCTCGGCGGATTCAAGCAGGCCGTTCGAATTGGAAATGAACAGTCCTTGAACACCCTTGCTCTCAAAAACCTGCAGAACCTCATCTCCTACAGCCAGACCCAAGAAGGTGCGTTGGGCCAGGCGAGTGACATTCTCCAGAGAATGAACTCCCTCGCCCAGTTATCGCTCGACACCATGAAGACGGATGCCGACAGGGCTACCTACGACCATGAGTTCAAGGAACTTGCTGGAGAACTGGAATCAATCAAGGGCCTCAAGTTGAATGGCTTGGATCTCTTTACCGATGGACCATTCAGTGAAGAGAAAAAGCAGTTCATTCAGGTCCTTCAGTCGCAATGGCTCAAGGCCGCCGAACAGGTCATTCAAGACCGGTTGGGGTTGGCCGGCAAGGGAACGGACACCTTCAAGATCATGGTCAACGACCAAGGTAACCAGAACTACAGCATTTCCCTGAATTGGAACTACACCAACCCGGATGGGCCCGACAAGCAGGTCGACGTCGTGCAGATGGGTTTCGAAATCTACAACTACAACCTTCCCGCAACCGCACCCTCGACGGATGCCCCCTTCTACTTCAACGATCGCCTCAACGCGATCATGACGACTTACGCCGTCCTCGCCGACCACCTCTATTTCAATGCCTTGGCCAATGGAGACGTAAACAAGTCTCCAGACAAGTCGGGAGGGGCTCAATGGTTCAAATCCGGGGTCGCGGACTTCGTGCATGGCGGTGACCTCCTCATGGGCTCCTTCAACCAGACCGTCATCGATGCCATTGGTACTGGCGACGCCGAGGCGACCTCCCTCCTGGAACGGGCCTCCGCCTACTCGGCGGTCCGCTATCTTCATGAGGAACTGAAGGCGAGCGCCTCCGGTCTCTCAGCAAATGGGGTCAAGGACATGCTCTCCTGGATGTCCAACCAAGTTTCGACCGGTCAGGGCGCAGCAGCCAGTAGCATAGGGGCGGCCCTAGTCCATTTCATACCGGCTAAATATACGAACGCATCCACTGCAAATGACGAATTCATCGCGGACTATAAGTCAAATGGATGGAGCGTCATCGGGAGCAAGATCAACTTGTTCAACGCGGACACGGGAGCAATCGGGGGCTTGGATGCGGATGGAGGTCCCACGGTTACTCATCAGGGAGCCGTTCCCGACAGCGGACCGGGATACGACGTGGACGACGCTTCCGAGAATCCCATCGGTGGTTTCAAGATCGCCTGGGAAAAGGAAGGAGAGGAAATGTTCACCTACGATCCTTCCGGTAACAGCCTAGTCTTCAAGGCGGCCAATACCGTTACCATCGACGATACCCATAGTTACAACCTCAAGTCGATCAACTCGGCGAAGCTTACCCTCAACCTGATGGACGGATGGATCGAATCTCTCTCCGATGAACGAGGGCGGGTTGCGGCAAACGTGCAGAGGTTGATGGCGGAAAGGAATAGGTTCGAAGGCAAGTTTTCCTCTCAGGAATCAGCTCTGAGCCGAATCGCCGATACCGATTTTGCAGAAGAAAGCACCTCCTTGGCCAAGAATCAGATCCGCACCCAGGCCAGCCTCGCAATCTTGGCTCAGGGCCAGGAAAGCAGGGTTTCCCTTCGCAGCCTCCTCTCAGGGGTGCAAACCAAGGGAAAAAAGCCTAGTTCTCCTCCGCAAGCTTCCTGACCCTCGTGAGGTCCAGTTTGCCGGTGGGCAAAAGGGGGATTTCGTCCACTCTTCTGAATTCCTTGGGAATCCAAAGGTTGGGGAGGCCGGCGTACGATAGTTTTTTGCGCAGGACTTCGAAATCGCAATCCGATGAGAGGAGAAGAACCAGACGCTCTCCTTTGGTCTCGTCCTCGATGCCCGCCACCACGCAGGCCGGATCCTCTTCCGCCGAAAGACCGAGGGCTTTCATGACCGCCTCCTCCACGCTGCCATGGGGAACCATTTCACCACCGATCTTGGAAAAGCGGGAAAGACGTCCCTCGATAAACAGAAATCCATCCTCGTCGATTCGTCCCAAATCCCCGGTAACGAACCATCCGTCCTCTTTCAAAACTTCGCGGGTCTTTTCCGGTTGATTGAGATAACCGGCAAACACGTTTGGCCCGCGAAAGCAAAGGATGCCCGTTTCACCCGGTTGCAGGTCCCGTTCGATTTCCGGGTCAATGACCTTCGTTTCAACCCCATGCAGAAGACGACCGACCGATTTATCACGGGATCCATCCCCCGGCAAATTGAAGGAAAGTACCGGGGAGGTCTCCGTCAAGCCATACCCTTCGAGGTACTTGCAGGAGGTGGCGCTTTCCCATTTTTCACGGAGGGAAGGAGGCGTCTTCTCGGCACCCGCCGCCACGTACCTGACGCTTGCGAGATCGTTCTCCTTGGCCTTGCGAAGGTAACCCCGCAGGAAGGTCGGAGTTCCGAGCAGAATATCGATCTTTTCTTCACGAATTGCCCGCAGGCTCGAGGACAGGTCCAGCGGGGATGGAGCGCAAACCACCTGGAAGCCTTCCAGGAGAGGATAGATCGTGGCAATGGTAAATCCGAAGCTGTGGAAGAGAGGCAAGTTGGCCAACAACCTGGAATCCCCGTCAAAAAGTCCGGTCCTCGAAATCTGGTCGCAATTGGCCAAGAGGTTGGCGTGGGTAAGGACAACCCCCTTGGGCAGGCCGGAGCTCCCGCTGGTGAAAAGAAGCGCGGCTTCCCTGGAACCTCCCTTGCTAGGAATTTGAAAATGTCTTCCGATGCTCCTCGGAAACAATCGAAGCCAAATCAGCCGGAACAGAATCGCCAATTTATTCTTCCGATAGGCCTTTAGCTTCTCACCGACGTCAAGCCATCCTTCCGGCCATGGAAATTTCGGGAATTTCTTAGTCATCGCATGGGCCGTAAGGACGGTGCGGATCTCAGCTTCCTCCATGGAGTGGGCAATGGCTTCGGCCCCAAGCGTGAAATTGAGGTTAACGGGAATCTTTCCGGCAAGGATCAAGGCGAGGTTGGCCAATATGCCGGCCAAGCCGGGAGGAAGGACCACCCCAACCCTGTCTTCCCTGATCTCCGTTCTCAGTTCCCGGGCCAAGAGAAGAGCCAGCACGAGAAAAACTCCCCGTTCCACCCGGACCGGGGAAGGCAAACCGTAGTCGATCACCGCAACCTCTCCACTACCCTTGCTCAGGGCGGCGAACAATTCTTGGGCGATGTGGTTGTCCTGGTTCACGCGTGGAATCCCTTCATCAATAGCATTCGCTTTGCCGTTGCCAAGACTGGAAGGGACTTTATTCTGAAAATCAAGATGAGTGCATCATTCGCAATCGAGCCCCGCCCTGCGACAACCGGGCGCATGGAGCGAATTTCAAAGCCCGAATCCCGAGCGTAAGCGTTCGCTCCGGGTTCGGGCCTTCCTCGCTTGCCGCCAGCTATGCCGAAAGTCATCCGGCACCCCATCTCATCTTTACTCCGCAGCTCTCATTAAACATGTCCAATTCAAACGTAATCATCTACGATACAACCCTCCGGGACGGCTCACAAGCCGAAGGCGTATCCTTCACCGTCAGTGCAAAACTGCGCCTAGCCCAGAAGTTCGATCAATTCGGCATCGACTACATCGAGGGAGGATGGCCGGGCAGCAATCCAAGGGATATGGCCTTTTTCGAGAAAGCAGTCGACTTGGAGCTTGATCATTCGAAAATAGCCGCCTTCGGATCCACCCGTCGGGCGTCCGCCTCGGTGGAGGATGACCCCCAGATCAAACTCCTCCTGGATGCCGCTACCCCAGTGGTCACCATTTTCGGAAAATCGTGGCTCCTTCACGTCACGGACGTTCTCCGGACCACGCCCGAGGAAAACTTGTCCATGATCGAGGATTCGGTGCGCTTCCTCAAGGAACAAGGCAAGGAAGTCATCTACGACGCCGAACACTTCTACGACGGTTATGCCAATGACCCGGACTATGCCCTCTCGACCTTGGAGGCGGCACAGAGGGGCGGGGCGGACTTCCTTGTTCTATGCGAGACCAACGGCGGGAAATTGGTCACCCCCTTCAGCAGGGCAACGGCCGAGGTAGTTGAACGTTTCCCGGATACGCCAATCGGGGTGCACTGCCACAATGATGCCGGGGTTGGAGTGGCGGCCAGTTTGGCCGGGGTCGAGGCCGGCGCCACCATGGTCCAAGGAACCATGAACGGCTACGGAGAGCGAAATGGAAACGCCAACCTTACCACCATAATCCCCAACCTCGAGATCAAGATGGGCCTCCGGACGAACAGTGGTTCTCACCTTGCCAAACTGCGGGACCTCTCACTCTTCGTAGACGACGCCACCAACCTCCGCCCCGATATCCGTGCTCCCTACGTCGGAACCGCCTCCTTTGCCCACAAGGGTGGCGTCCATGCGGATGCAGCTTCCAAGTCCAACCGTAGTTACGAGCACGTCGACCCGTCGATCGTGGGCAATAGGACCCGCGTCCTGGTCTCCGATATGTCGGGCAGAAGCAGCGTCATGATGAAGGCTAAGGAGATGGGGATGCAGGTAGACGGTCGTTCCCCAGAGATGAAAACCTTCCTTGAAGAGCTAAAGCGACTTGAGTTCCAAGGCTACGAATTCGAGTCGGCCGACGCTTCCTTCGATCTTCTCCTGCGCAGGTTCCTTCGCGGACAAGGTCATGCCTTTGACGTTCTGCAGTACCACGTCGGCGTGGGACGGGAGTCGGAAGGCGACCAATCAAGCTCGGAGGCCACGGTCAAACTTAAGGTCGGGGATGAAATCAGGCACACCGTAGCCGATGGGAACGGCCCTGTTTCCGCTTTGGACCACGCCCTGAGAAAAGCCCTGGAAAAGGATTTTCCATACATTGGAGTAATCCGCTTGACCGACTTCAAGGTGAGGATTCTCGAAAGCAACCTCGGAACCGACGCCATTACGCGCGTCCACATCGAGTCCACCGACGGAACAAGCACTTGGGGGACGGTCGGGGTCAGCGACAACGTCATCACGGCAAGCTGGGAAGCCCTGCTGGATTCCGTTTCCTACAAGATTTTGCTGACCTCGGAAAACGAGTCGTAGATCTTGACCCTCGGCCCCAAAGGCCTCCAGATCGCCGGATCACTCGCCCGAAACAGGACCTTCGTGGGAATCCCGACAGACGCGCTAAGGTGCCCGGGGCCCGAGTCGTTTCCGATGAAAACCGCTCCCCGCCCTGCTAACTCATTCCTGAACGAGGATGGATTCGAGAAACTGATTTCCCGGACGCGTTGATCTTCGCAGAGGGCGGCAATCCTGAAATGGTTCCGGACTTCCTCGTCCGCCTCGCCAAAGGAAAACACAACCTCATTTTCAGGTTCGGCGGCCAACCATCGGCAGGCGCAGTCTTCAAAAAGGGAAAAAGGGTTGTTTTTGACAGGACTCCCACTCCCTGGATGAATCCAGAGGCAGGACCGCCCCTCCGTCCAATGATCACCCAACCAGGGATGATGCGAAAACTCCTTCCGCCAAGACCACTCTAGGCTCGCAAACATAGCTTCGGTTACGTGAGGGCCTTCCTTTGGACGAGGCAAGGGGAAATAGAGGTTACGCGCTCCTCCCCTCTTGAGTTCCTCCCGCCATTCCTGATCGCTCCAGAAGGTGACCACGTCCGCACCTGGAAGCCATTCGCCAATCCGGGAAAGATCAGCATCGAGGTCCATTGTCTGGATGGATGGTAATGCATCCTTAAGAAGAGAAGAATGGCAAGGACGGGCGTAGAGAATCACCTCCTCATAAAGAGCGAGTGCCTGAGAAAGAATTGGGATTGTGAGGATGAAGTCTCCCAGTCCGCCCGACCGGAGGATAATAATTCGTTTGTTCACGAAACGGGGAAAATAGAGGCAACGCCTGATACGGACCTTTAACCTGAGGGCCGGCAATGGCTCTCGATGAAGGAGCGGATGGAGGAGACGTCATGCCCGGACTCGTACTTTACGGGGTCTTTGCCAAGAAGAGATTCCAAGACCGGAGAAGTCGGTTTGCCAAGCCCGGCATCCTCGTACACGTCGGGGAACTTGGCGGGGTGAGCGGTCGCAAGGACGAGGGATTTCGCATCCGTCGGCAGGTCCTTGAACCCGCATGCAGTATGAGGGTCGACCAAATACCCGAATTCACGGCTCACCATGGAAATAATACCAGGGATCTCGGAGTCGGAAGCGCTTGAACTGGAGAAACCCTTGGCCGCGAAGTTCTCGAAGCAATACCTGCCCTCCCTTCGGAAATGATCCATCACCTCACGTACTTTTTGCGGATTCCCTCCAAGAATGAAATAAAGCAGCCTCTCAAAGTTGGACGCCACTTGAATATCCATGGAAGGGGCCAAACTGGGAACGACCGACCCAAGGGAGTACTCACCGGTATCAAAAAGGCGATGCAGTACGTCGTTCTGATTGGTCGCCACCCGAAAACCACTTATGCGAATGCCCATCTTGGTAAGGAGCCAACCCGCGAAGACGTTTCCGAAATTGCCGGTCGGTACGACGAAGGTGGTGGATTCCCGCGCCCCTTCCCCAAGCCTCAGCCAAGCGTAAAGATAATAGACGGTCTGGGCGAGTATGCGGGCCAAATTGATCGAGTTCACTGCGGACAAACCGACTTCCTCACGGAACCGAAGGTCCGAAAAAAGTTCCTTTACGGTATGCTGGGCATCATCGAAGGTGCCCTTGATGGCGATGGGAAAAACGTTTTCCGCCTCCGTGCAGGTCATTTGGCGTTCCTGCAAAGGGGAAACCTTCCCGTCGGGATAGAGGATGAACACCGTGACCCCACGCTTCCCGAGAAGGCCGGAGATAGCGGCGGCTCCCGTGTCGCCGGAAGTAGCGCCCAAGATGGTCAGGTTACGTCCGGTGCGGGCTATCTGGATCTCGTAGAGGTTGCCCAAAAGCTGGAGGGCGAAATCCTTGAATGCCAGAGTTGGGCCATGGAAAAGCTCCAGGACCTTGCAATGGTCGCTCAATTCGACCAAGGGCGCGGTTTCCGGATGCCCGAAACCAGCATAGGACGCATCGATAACCCTCTTCAGGACCTCGGGTTCGAGATCGGTAGCGAAAAGACGGAAGAACTCGAGGCAAAGCTGAGGATAGGAAAGGTCGGACCAAAGCCCGACGCGTTCGCTAAGGTCTGGAAAAGTTTCGGGTAGATAGAGGCCTCCGTCCGGCGCCAGTCCCTGGGAGACGGCCTCGCAAAACTCGACGGAACCAGACTGGCCTCGAGTGCTTACGAAACGCATGGAGGAAATCCTTCGGGGAAGCCTATTTTCCCAAACCGAAGGCCCGATGGCCCACCCTCGTGGCTTCGTCTCCGAACTCGGGACTGACCGCCACCGAGATCTTGATTTCAGAGGTACTGATCATGAGCATGTTTATTCCGGCATTGGCCAGGGCCTCGAAGAAGGTGGAGGCAACGCCCGAGTGGGAACGCATCCCCACTCCCACTACGGATACTTTTGCGATGTTCGTGCTTCGCCCGAGCTTGCCGCCGGCCCCTTCCTTCAAATGTTCCCTTAGGGCCTTCTCGGCCCTGAAAGCATCCTCGGAGGGCACGGTAAAGGTTAGGTTGGCCTTCCCGTTTCGGGCAACGTTCTGGACGATCATGTCGACCACCACCCCCGCCTCGGCCATGACCTTGAAAACGGCGGCGGCGGCACCCGGGCGATCCGGGAGTTCGGTGACGCTAACTCTTACTTGGTTCTTGTCGATGGCCACGCCACTGATCAACGTGTCCTCGAGGGATTTTACTTTTTTCTTCACTTGTGTGCCGGATTTGGTGCTAAAAGAGGAGCGAACTTCGAATGGGATGTTGTGCTTCTGGGCGAACTCTACCGCCCTCGTCTGCATGACCTTGGATCCGCTGCTCGCCAACTCGAGCAATTCCTCGTAGTTGATGGCCGGAATTTTGCAAGCATTTGGTACGATCCTCGGATCCGCGGTAAAGACTCCCTCGACGTCGGTAAAGATTTGGCATGTCTTGGCCTTCAGGAAACCCGCCATCGCGATGGCGCTAAGATCGGATCCTCCCCGTCCGAAGGTCGTCAGGTCCCCAGAATCATTCACGCCTTGAAACCCGGCTAGCACAACCACCTTGCCCGCCCGCAGTTGCTTACGTACGTCTCCACCCTTAACTTCTCGAATACGGGCCTTGGAATGCATGCCGTCGGTAATGATGCCGGCCTGCCATCCAGTGCGGGAAACCGCCGGTACGCCCAAAGCTTCGAGGGCCATGGCCAAAAGAGCGATCGTCTCCTGTTCCCCACAGGTCATGAGCATGTCTAGCTCACGGTCCGAGGGATTCTTGCGAATCGCCTTGGCCCGCTCGATCAACTTGTTCGTAACCCCCGCGCGGGCGGAAACGACAACCACCACGCGATTACCTCCCGACCAGGTTTTCTTCACCCGTCTGGCCACGCGCTTGATACAGCTGATGTCGGCCACGGAGGTCCCGCCGTACTTCTGGACTACGACGTTCATAATTAGGCCTCGAATCCGTTCGGGTCGAACATCCTGAAAAGAACGGGTGACTCCTTGACGCCGGGAAGATTCTCGAGTGATTGGATGGCGAGCTCAATGCTGTGCTCGTTGGTTTCATGAGTCGTAAGGATGATACTGGCGGAAGAATCCTCACCCTTCGGGGTCTGGGAAACAGTGGCTAGGCTCACCTCGCTATCGGCAAGGCATTCCGCAATCTTGGCCAATTGCCCGGGCCGGTCGTCGACGTGAAGCCGAAGGTAAAAGCGTCCACGGACTTCACTCGAGGTAGCGGCCTTACACTCGTCGGGGGTAACGTGCATGAGCTTGGGCAGGGAAGTCATTCCCTTCATCGCCTTTACCACGTCGACGATATCACTGATGACTGAACCGGCTGTTGGATCCTGCCCTGCCCCTCGTCCCGTGAGGACGACCGTCCCTACGACCGTACCGGTCAGGCTGACCCCGTTATAGACTCCATTGGTGCGGGCGATGATTTCCCCAACCGGAACCAAGGCGGGATAAACCCCTGCGGAAACGTGGTTGTTCTCAAAGTTTCTCCGGATAACTCCAATCAATTTGATCTTGCAACCGAGCTTCCTGGCCTCGAGCAGGTCGTCATTGGATATCTTCCTGATTCCCTCCACCGTTATTTCGTCCAGGTTTATCCACATGCCGTGGGCCAGATAGGCAAGGATTACCGCCTTGTGGGCGGCATCCACCCCGTCGAGGTCCAAGGATTCGTCGGCTTCAACATAGCCAAGATCCCGGGCATCGGAAAGGACCTCCTGAAAACTAGCTCCCTCGTTTTCCATGCGGGTAAGGATATAATTCGAGGTCCCGTTAAGGATTCCGTAGATCAGAGGAAACTCGTTTGCAACCAAGCTCTCCCGCAAGACCTTGATGATGGGAATACCCCCAGCCACACTGGCTTCGAATGCATACCTTACGCCCGCTTCCTCAGCCGCCGAAAAGAGCTCCTCGCCATGTTCGCAAATGAGGGCCTTGTTAGCCGTGACGACGGACTTCCCGTTGCCGAACGCCCGTAGCGTCAATTCCCTTGCCTCCTCTATTCCGCCAATGAGCTCACAAACCAAGTCGATCTCCGGATCGTCCACAATCGAAAGGGAATCGGTGGTCAGGACCTCGGGATCGACCGATACCTTGCGTTCCTTCGATAGGTCTCGAACGGACGCCCTGGCGGGCACCAATTCAACGCCCAGGATCTTTCTCAGGGAACCGGCGTTTTCAACGAGGTGCTTCCAGGCCCCCTGTCCAACCGTTCCAAAACCGAGAATTCCGACCCGGATGGATTCTCCTTGATTCATCGTTTCAGCTCCTCCTTTTTCCTTCGAAGCGGCTTTCCGTACCTTCTCGTATGCGAACGAGGTTCGAGCGGTGCCGCCAGATGATCAAGGCCATGACCAGAAAGGCCAGACCAACCACACCCCCGTGATAACGTCCCTCGTCCCCCAACCACCAGATAGTGAGCGAACACAGAGGAAGACTGACTCCGAATCCAATGGATGCCATCGCGACGTAGCGGGTGGAATAGAAGATGATGACCCAGACGGCCAGGCCCATCATGAGACATACCGGCATCACTCCGAGAAGCCCCCCCATTGCGGTTGCCACTCCCTTGCCCCCTCGGAAACCGGAAAAGATCGGGTAGGTGTGACCAAGAACGGCGGCAGGCAAGCCCCACAAACCCAGGATGGGGTCGTCCGTAGAATGAAAGAGAGGTATCATGAACCAGTAGGTGGCGAGAAAGCCCTTAATGAAATCCAGAGCAAAGACGGTATAACCGGCAGGTTTGCCTATTTCTCTCAAAACGTTGGTTGCTCCTGGATTGCCGCTCCCCACGGAGTAAATGTCGACTCCGAATCTCTTCGACACGATGACCGCGAACGGAATCGAACCAAGCAGGTAGCCAATCAAGGCAACGCCAATTGTCTCTACGGATAACATGGGGTTTGTCTGTCGAGGGGGGAAAGCGAAGGCTACCCCTGCCTGGAAATCCTGGCCTCCCGTATATCGGAATCCTCGACAAGGGCCTGCAAGGCAGACTCGGGGGGTTCATGGTCCAATTCGCAAATGGTCAAGGCCCACTCGCGGTCCTCAGCGCGACTGAGTGACATGTTGGCGATGTTGACCTCACAGTCGCCGAGGATGGTGCCTAGTTTCCCTACGATGCCTGGCTTGTCGACGTTCCGGACGACGAGCAGGACGTCGACCGGACGGACTTCGATGGCGCGACCGTCGACTTCTACGATCCTAGGGTCGTTACCTTTCCCGAGAAGGGTTCCCCGGACGGATTGCTCATCTCCATCGCTCGATACGGTCTTGACCTCGATCAATTCGCTGTAGTCCGCAGAGGAGGAGGACTTGATGGTTTCTACCTTGATTCCCAGGGCCTTTATCTTGTGAGGAGCATTGACGTCGTTGATCCCCTCATCCCCGGCAATACCCGAAAGCCAACCTTTCAAGACGGCCCTCGTCAAGGGCACGGCATCAAAATCGACGATGCCCCCCCAATAGTTGATGTGGATGGACGAAACGGTTCCCTTGGCCGCCTGCCTCGCAAACCCGCCCATGCGATGGCAAAGATCCAGATAGGGCTTTAGGACCTCAATGTCCTTGGGATCAATGGAGGGCATGTTGATGGCGTTCCTGATCCGACCTCCCTGCAGAACCTCTGCCACGGCCTCGGCGATTTCCACCCCTACGCTTTCTTGGGCTTCGGCCGTTGAGGCGCCTAGATGAGGGGTCAGATTGAGGTTCTCAATACTGCGAAACTCATGGTCTTCGGGAAGAGGTTCCTGTTCGTAGACGTCGAGACCAGCGGCGGCTACCTTCCCGCTCTTGAGGGCCTCCGCAAGGGCGGTCTCCTTGATGATTCCACCCCTGGCGCAATTAAAGACGCGGACGCCGTCCTTCATCTTTGAAAAGGCATCCTCGTCCACCATGTTCCTAGTCTCGTCGGTCAAAGGCATGTGTACGGTAAGATAATCCGCCCGGGAAAAGGCATCCTCTAGTTCTACCTTCTCCACCTCCATCTCCTTGGCTCGATCCTCGGTCAGGTAAGGGTCATAGGCAATGACTTTCATCTCGAACGCCTGGGCCCTCTTGGCCACCTCGGCCCCGATACGGCCGAAGCCGAGTACGGCTAGGGTCTTGGCCCGCAATTCGGACCCCTTGAGTTCCTTGCGTTCCCATTTCCCCTCCCGCATGCCGGTGGCCCCGCGCACGATCGCTCGAGTGCCGCACATCATGTGGGTAAAGGTAAGTTCGGCGGTGGCTATGGTATTGCCTCCCGGCGTATTCATGACGATTACGCCTTTCTCGGTGGCGGCCTCGATATCGATGTTGTCGACTCCGACCCCAGCCCGGCCAACGGCCTTGAGCAAGGGAGCGCCGGCAATGACCTCCTTGGTTACCTTGGTGTCGCTTCGGACGATAATGGCGGAGACGTCCCCGACTAACTCCAATACTTTTTCAGGGGAGGAGCCATAGGCCTCCACCACTTCGAAGCCATCCTGCTTCTGCAAATATTCTACTCCAAGGGGAGAGATTCGGTCCGCAACGAGAATCTTCATTGTATCTAGGGAAAAGGCTAATTATCATGCCCAATTAGTTGTAAAAGGCAACGAGGAAAGAAGTCGTGGATTTATTGCTTCACCCAAGCCTCCCGCAATGACATGATGGTCCCTTGAGATGTTTGATTCGCTAAGTGATAAATTGGGCAAGACCCTCCGCAACTTGCGGGGAGTAGGCAAGCTCTCGGAAGAAAACGTGAGCGAAGCGCTGGGGGAGGTCCGCAAGGCCCTGCTTTCAGCCGACGTGCATTTCCGTACCGCAAGGGAATTCGTCGAGGAGGTAAAGAACGCCTGCCTCGGGCAGGAAGTGCTTAAATCCGTCTCGCCCGGCCAGCAAGTCGTAAAGATCATCCACGATGAACTCGTCAAGTTGTTGGGCGAAGGAACGACGCGATTGAGTGAGGACAGACCTTTGAGGGTCCTTATGGTGGGGCTGCACGGGGCGGGCAAAACAACCACCAGCGCAAAACTCGCCAGACGAATGGCTAAGGATGGGCGTTCCCCCATGCTGGTGGCCTGCGACGTATATCGCCCCGCCGCCATCGACCAACTTGAAATTCTCGCCGAACAGGAAGGCTTTCCATGCTATTTGGACCGGTCCGAGAAAGACGTCCCCGGCATCGCTCGAGCGGGATGGGAGGAATCCAAAAAACAAGGTTCCGACATCATCATCTTCGATACCGCGGGTCGGTTGCAAATCGACGACGAACTTGTCCGTGAGCTCGAGTTACTGAAAAGGGAGGTGAACCCCCACGAGATCCTCCTCGTCGCAGACGCCGCTCTCGGTCAAGAAGCCGTAAACGTGGCCAAGACTTTCCATGAACGCCTTTCCCTGACCGGCATTGTGCTGACCAAGGTGGACGGGGATGCCCGTGGAGGGGCAGCCCTATCCATGAAGAAGGTTACGGGCGCCCCGATCAAGTTCATGGGCGTTGGCGAAAAGATAGATGAATTCGAGGTTTTTCACCCCGATCGCATCGCATCCAGGATTCTCGGGATGGGAGACGTCGTTTCACTGGTTGAGAAAGCTCAGGAAAACCTCGATCAGGACGAGTCGATGCGCATGGCGGAGAAGATGCTCAAGGCCGAATTCGACTTCGAGGATTTTCTCTCACAGATGAAGCAGATGAAGAAGATTGGTTCGATGGGCTCCATTGCGAAAATGCTTCCCGGCATGAACAACGTCCAGGTTGGAGATGCCGAGGAGGAGGCCCTCGTGCGTCACGAAGCCATCATCCTGTCCATGACCAAGGATGAAAGGCGCCTCCCGCGAATTATCGGAGGCTCGAGGAGGAAGAGGATTGCCGACGGAGCAGGCGTCCAGATCAAGGACGTCAACCAGTTGATCAAGCAATTTTCCCAGATGCAGAAAATGATGAAGAAGATGAAGGGCGGAAAAATGAAACAAATGATGAGTGCCTTGGGAGGAGGAGGGATGCCCGACATGGGTGACATGGATCCCAAGGAATTGGCAAAACTTGCCAAGCAATTCAAGGGTTAACTAATCGATAGAGCCTTGCACGCGCTTCATGAAGGCGTTCATGGCCTCTTTTCGTTCAAGCCCACTCTCTCGGACTGTTTTTTCCACTTCTAGAGCACCATAAAGATTGGAAAGTAGTTCTCCCAAAACATCAACTTCTTGGTCACCAAGGCCCTCATAATCGGTCATGTGCTCGAGAACCTCAATCGCTTCTGCGACAAAGTCCTCGTCATTGGCATCGACAAACTCGCAGATATGCCTAATCAGAGGCAGCTTCATCAACAAACTCCTTTAACACCTCCGCTTTGTTTGTCTGAACTTGATTAACAAGAGATCCATCCTTGAAAGCGGCAAAGGTCGGCAGGTTATCTACCTCCGCCAATTTTCGCGAATCAGGAAATTTCTCGGCATCGACAATCACAAACATGACATTCTCAAACTCTTCTGAAGACTTGCGGAATTTAGGTTTCATGATTCGGCAATTGCCGCACCAGCCAGCCGAATACTGAACAAGGACGCGGCTCTCCTTGGCAACCAATTCCCCTAAGTTGTCTTCGGTCAGCTCCTGTAGCATCTCTGGAAATAGTTTAGTGAGAGCTCAGATAGGACTGAACTCCCTCACGATTTGCGTTCATTGCATCTTTGCCCTCCTCCCAGTTAGCTGGACAAACCTCCCCCTTTTCCTGAACGTGCGTAAACGCATCAATGATGCGTAAGTATTCTGAAACATTACGTCCGATTGGCATGTGATTGACTCCTTCGTGAAATACCATGCCCTCCTCGTCGATCAGAAAAGTCGCACGGTAAGATACGCTGTCACCATCTACTAAAACGGCACCCGATTCCTCATCCACTCTCTCGTTTGTCTCGTCAAGAATGCCAAGGATGTTTGCCAGGTTGCGGTTGCTATCAGCAAGAAGAGGATAAGTTACCCCTTCAATTCCTCCCCCGTCCTTGGGCGTATTAAGCCAAGCAAAATGAACTTCTGCGGTATCGCAGGAAGCTCCGATCACCAAGGTATTTCTCTTGTCAAATTCGCCCAAGGCCTCTTGAAAAGCATGCAACTCAGTCGGACAGACGAAAGTAAAGTCCTTGGGGTACCAAAAGAGAAGAATTTTCTTTTTTTCACCCACTGCTTTTTCGACGACGTTCAGGTGGAAGGTATCACCCAATTCATCAATTGCATTAACAGCGAGGTCAGGGAACTTTTTTCCAACGGAGGTCATAATTTGTAGATTTTGATGGATTTGTAATTAAAAGTTTGTAGAATTCTTAACCAGATAAAAACGAAGGGCAAATTGCTAATCTTTCATAGCTGTTCGTGCAAGATGGAAAACGCCTTCTCCATTTTCTTTTGGTCCTTTATACCAGGCTCGCTTTCGATACCACTGTTCAAATCAATATGATTCGCAGATGTTGCAGATAGTGCGTCAAGGATATTTTCAGGAGCCAATCCTCCGGCAAGAACCCATTTCTTGAAGGGAAACCTTGACTGCAAGATTTCGAAAGACTGCCAATCCGAAACTTCACCCGTTCCTCCGAATTTGTCGGGACTGTAAGTATCCTGCAGAAAAGTATCGCCAAAGGGTAAAAACTGTTTTGGGAATGGTTCCGAAGGAGGAATCTTGGGAGCAAGCCAAAGCCTTTCAGCACCGACTATTTCGCTCCATTGGCAAACCCGCTCAGGGTCCGTGGAGCTAGGAAAGTGCAATTGAAAGAAGTCAAATCCAAGGCTGTCGATTTTAGCTAGTCGGAGAGGATCGGGGTCCACGTCAACGGCAACCGATCGAGCCTTGCCTTGATCAAGTTTGCCCCAAATTCCCCTCGCCTCTTCAGGATCGATCCAGCGCGGCGAAGCTTCGAAGAGAATAAATCCGAGGTAGGAAGCTCCAAGCGATATCGCTTTTTGACCGTCCTCTTGACGGGTAACCCCACAGACCTTTACTTCAGGAACTTGCATGATCACGAACTCCTTCCAAACTTCTTCAACAAGCAGTCGACCACTGCCTCGAGGCTCGGAGTTTCCGCCTCGATTCCTACCTTCAGCCCGTTTTCCCTCAAGGTCTTGGATGTTTGCGGCCCCATGCTGCACAAAAGGGGCTCAGTGGCTCCATCCTCCAACTTAAGGTCCTCCTCCTGCTCGACGTAGGAAAGAGCAGCGGATGAACTGTTGAAGATAACGGCATCGGCTCCCCTGCGAAGAAAGTCAGGGAGATTCCGCGCCTCGACGACGTCGGCGAAGTCGGTCCCGTAGACGGGAAAAGTGTCCACGATTGCCCGACCGACGGTTTCCAGAAGCTCGACCAAAACCTCGCGGTTGCGGTTTCCGGTTACTACCAAAACGTTGGCGCTATCGAGTGAATCGCTAGCGATCAGGGAGCGGGCCAAGTCCTCTGCGGTAGAGACGAGCGGTACCAATTCAACCTGAAGGTTATAGGAACGCACGATTGCAGCAGTGGCTTCGCCGACGCAGGCAACCCTCATGGGTCCGAAGCTCCTGATGTCCTCAAAGGCCTTGAAGAAAAGACGGAAGAACTCTCGAGCCCCGTTGGCACTTGTAAAGACGATCCATTCGTAGGTGGCGATACCGGCAAAAGCCTCCGTTACGAGATTTCGGTCCTCGGAGGGAAGGATCCTGATCAAGGGTAGCTCGAGGACCTCGGCACCGAGGTTTTCGAGCATGCCCTTGAGGCTACTGCTCTGGCCCTTGGGACGGGTCACGACGAAGCGACGACCGAAGAAGGGACGTTCCTCGAACCATTGGTTTTTCCCGGCGAGCCCGACGGCATTGCCCACGAAAATGACGGCCGGAGACTCAAGCCCTTCGCTCCGGGCAAGGTCAACCAGTTCCCCAAGTGGCCCGAGGACTTTTCTCTGGGTCGGCAGGGTGCCGTTGCTAACGATTGCAGACGGCTTGTCTCCGGACAACCCCCCCGCAATCAATTTTTCCACGATTTCCTCTAGTTTCCCCATCCCCATGTATACGCAGAGGGTACCGCCGGCGGCGGCGAATTTCCCGAAATTTATTCGCAGGGATTCCTTCTCGACGTCCTCATGTCCCGTAAGGAAGGAAATGGATGAGCCATAATCACGATCAGTAAGCGGAATGCCTGCATAAGCGGCGCAACCTAGGGCGGCGGTCACTCCGGGTACGAGCTCATAAGAAACCCCGGCTGCATCAAGGGCCGTCATCTCCTCACCACACCGACCGAAGACACTGGGATCTCCACCCTTAAGGCGGACAATGGTTTTCCCGGAACGGGCTTGCTCAACTAGAATCTGGTTGATTTCGGCCTGATCGAGCGTATGCCGGCCCGGAATTTTGCCCACATCGACCAATTCGCAGCCTACCCCGGCATAACCCAGAAGGCTTGAGTTGAAGAGGTTGTCGTATACGATCAGGTCGCAAGTGGCTAGCAGGTCCCTACCCTTGACCGTGACCAACCCGATGTCTCCCGGACCCGCCCCGACAAGGTAAACTTTACCTGTATGCGTTATTTCCGGCCCAAGCATGATAGGGTTCGATCGATAGAGGCGGGATAGGGTATGCCGGTAAGGTCGACCTGTTTGAAGAGGCCTTCACCGGCGCCATCAAACAAGTAGACCCGATCCCCCTTGCGGTGGATGCCAACTGCTACCTGGCAACCACCCCCTATGGTTGCGAGCACGGAGCGCTCGAAATCAACTTCCTCGGCGGTAACCGGGTCACAAGCACTAGTAAAATTGTCGATTTCATCTTCCCGGCACTGCAGGGCGATGGCGGCTTGACCTGGCGCAGGCACCATGGTCTCCAGGGCTAGGCACTCGAAACGCAAACCGGGAAACCCATCAATTCCGAGCCTGCGAAGCCCAGCAGCGGCGAGAATGGTCGCATCGGCTTCCCGGTCCTCGGCAATCTTACGAAGCCGTGTGCCGACGTTCCCCCTAATCTCCCTGACCTCCGCATCGGACCAACTTCCGTGGAGAATCTGGGCTCTTCGACGAGGGCTGCCGGTAGCGATTACCCGAGGAACCTCGACCTCATCCCGGATAACGAGAACGTCCCTGGGATCTGCCCGCGGAAGGTAGCCCGCCAAGGCCAGCCCTTGCGGTAGATCCGTGGGCATATCCTTGGCGCTGTGGACGGCCAGATCTGCCCGACCATCCAGCAGGGCCACTTCGAGCTCCTTGGTGAAAAGACCCTTTCCTCCCTCCTGTTCGAGCGACCATTCCAAGCGCTGGTCACCGGTAGTGGAAAGAGGCAGGATCTCAACCTCCGCTCCGATAGTCCGCTGCAGGGCGGAGGATGCCAACTCAGCCTGCCTGAGGGCAAGCGGACTTTTGCGAGTGGCTAGAACCACCTTATCGCAATCCTTGGTCATGGGCTAAAAACAACGGCGCGGAAAAGGCGAACCTTTCCCGCGCCGGTCAAAGACTTTTGGAAGAGCGAAATCAACCGTACGCGGCCTGAGCACCCTTGATGTTCTTCTTCGGGATCCAGGGCATGAGGGATCGAAGATGACGGCCAGTCACCTCAATCGGGTGTTTTTCGCCATCTTCGAGCAACTTGTTGTACTTGGGCAGGCCCTCCTGGTACTCCTTGACCCATTCCCGGGCAAACTTACCGGATTGGATCTCCTTCAGGATGGACTTCATGGACCTCTTGACGTTTGCGTTGATTACGCGGGGTCCACGGGTGACGTCACCGTACTTGGCGGTC
>DLRY01000046.1:3045-88385 GCA_002500665.1 Opitutia bacterium UBA7876 | reverse complement strand
CTTGTCCTTGCCTGCGAGCTTGGCCTTGGCCCAGACGAATTTCCGGTCTTTCCCGCAGATTGCGAATCCCACCGGTTCGCGTATGTCGAAGGTATAGAGGCCGGTCCCGACGTGATCGAAGGTCAGGACGGCCTTGCCGCCCTTGATTTCCATGGATTTGTAGCGGGGGCTCTGGTGGGGGATCTTCATCCCGTAATCCTTGGCCAGCGCATTACGGACCAACCGGTTGGCCACGATCTGCTTGTTGCGGGGATGAATGTCCCGTCCTTCCCCGACGTCTATGATTACGGCCTCTCCAACGTTCTTGAGTTTATCGAGCGTAAGGGTCTGGGCTTCCCGTAGTTCGGGCCAGTTGGCATCGATCGGTTCCTCGTCTTCATTCATGAAGTCAGCCAACTGTACCCAATAAAAAGAGAAATCTCCCTGATTCCAGTCCCGTCTCCAGGTCTCGATCATGAGAGGGAAGACTTCCCGGTAGGCATGGCCGCGGGCCGAGTTGCTCTCTCCCTGGTACCAGATGGCTCCCTTGATGCCGTATCCGATGATGGGCTTGAGCACCCCGTTGTACAGGTTGGCCGGGCGATGCTGGCCGGTGAGGGGGTTGCGGGGGGGTCTGGGTGCGCGAGGACGGGGTTTTCCGGCTTCCTTGGCTTTCTTCACCTGATCGGCCCACCTGGCTTTTTGTTTCTCATATTTTTCACGGGCCGCCTCGGCATCGTAATTGGACTCGGTTTCGCGCCATTGATCCATGTAGGGCTTGGCCACGGCGGTTGCGTTGAGACGGTCGCGCGGGATCCAAGCCTCACAGGCCGAGCCTCCCCAGGCGTTATCGATCAAACCGACGGGTACCCGGAGCGCCTGATGGAGCCTTCTGCCGAAGAAGTAGCCCACGGCGGAGAAATTCTTGGCGACTTCGGGCGTGGTGGCTTCCCATTGTCCGTTGAAATCATCCTGGGGTTCCTGGGTGCCGACTTGAGGCACGCTGATCAGCCGCAGGTTGGGAAAGTCGGCGGTCAGAATTTCGAGGTCGGAGTCATCCGACCCATTGACCGCCCACCCCATGTTGGACTGGCCCGAGCAGATCCAGACTTCGCCGACCAGTACGTTGGGATAGCTGAGCGACGACGATTTTCCCTTGATTGAGAGGGTGGCGGCCTTGGCCGATGCCTCCATGGAATTGAGGGTGACCTTCCAGGCACCACTTTTGTCGGCCTTGGTCTTGTGGGTTTGCCCGGCTATGGAGACGGTAATGGCTTCGCCGGCTTCGGCCCAGCCCCAGATCGGATTCTTGTGCTTCTGCTGGAGAACCATGTTCTCGCCGATGATCGATGGGGTGCGGAGTTCTGCGAGGGCGGAGCCGCAGAGAAAGAAGAGGGCTAGAAAGAAAAAGGGAATGGGTTTCATGGGAAGGATGAGGTAAGGGGCGGAGGTTCCGGCCGGATGATCAAGGGGTGAAGTCGATCACGAAGACGTCCTCGAGGATAGGCTTGAGGATTGATACGAAGGCTTTGTGGTCGGGGTGGGGGAGGTATACGGTACGGGCCTTCTCGTTCTCGAAGGTCACGATAAAGCAGTGGGTAAAGTCCTTGTTCAATCCCTCGGGGCTGTTGTTCTTACCCCACTCAAGGGACCGGATGCCGGGAATCTTTCCCTTGAGGGCGGCGAATTCCTTCTCGACTTTCCTGATCTTGGCCGGATCCGCGTCTTCCTTGAACTTGAAGCACACCACGTGGCGAATCTTTCCTTTGGCGGAAGAATTTGCCGTCGCTTCCTTTTTGGACGGTTTGGCGGATGTTTGCAGATACATGAAGGCGCTGATGCATACACAGGCCGAGGCGAAGAGTCGAACGACAAGTTGAGTTTTAGGGTTCATGGGCAAATAACCTTGTAGGTTCGAATCCTGATGACAACCACAATGGCAAACATTGGGGAATATAAATCCTCACCCACTAATCTTGACTTGTGGTCAACCCTGTACAAAATGGGTCAGCATGAGTTCGGAATTTGATTGGTTCATGGTTACCATGCCCATTTTCGCCTTAATCGTTTATGCGATTGTTATGGTCGGCTCGATGGAGAAGCAACCCAAGTTCCTTGAGAGCAAGAGCACCGAGAAAATTCTCATTTATGCTTTCGGTGTGCTCTTTGGGGCGGGGGTTCTCGTGTCCTGCTGGTACATGTTCGTACGCTTTTTCGATCTTCTGGCCAGCTACTAGTCCCTTTGATCATCTTTTGGGCCCCTTGCCGGGACTGCTCGATTCCTACGGGAACTCTACTTCGTTATTTACCTAGGGCTCATCCGTTTCCTAGTTTCCGTATCAGGTCCGTTTGACGGACAAGCGTTTTATCGTTGCGGATGGCCATGGCGTAGGCCGCGGGGTCACCCACGAAAACGACCTTTTTTTTGGCTCGGGTCAGGCCGGTATAGACAAGGTTTCGCTGGAGCATCATGAAATGCTGCTTGAGGAGTGGGAAAACGACCATCGGGTATTCGCTGCCCTGGCTCTTGTGCACGGAGATTGCGTAGGCCGGCTGAAGATCCGTCACCTCCATTCTCTCATAGACCACCCGTCGATCGTCGAAGAGAATCTCCACCTTGCCGTTCAGGGTATCGACGGAATCGATCATGCCCATGTCCCCATTGAAGACGTCCTTGTCGTAGTTGTTTCTGGTCTGGATGACCTTGTCGCCTTCCCGAAAGAGGTGACTGCCCATTACGTGGGTGGCTCCGTTGGGGTTGAGGGAATCCCGGATCTGGTCGTTGAGATTACCGATCCCGCCTATGCCCCGGTGGAGTGGAGCAAGTACCTGAAGCTCGCGCTTGGAGTCGATCCCGAATTTTCGAGGGATGGTTCGGCTGCACAGGGTGGTTACTTGATTTACGCATTGCTCAGGGGTCAGGGCGCGTACGAAATGGACGTCCTTGGAGGGATCGAGGTCGTCGGGTGAATCCACTGGGGTCGGTGGAGAGCCTTTACCCGCCAGGATGGCATGGGCCAAGTCGACGATGCCGCTGTTTTCGGCTTGCCGGAAGGTCACTTCGAGTCGGGTGACGGGGAAGTGTCCGGAGTCGACCAGGTCCTTGAGCACGTTGCCGGCGCCCACGGAGGGCAATTGGTCGGAATCGCCCACGAGAAGAAGATGGGCCCGGGGAGGAATGGAGCGCACGAGGGCGGCGGCCAGGCGGACGTCGAGCATGCTGGCCTCGTCCATGATGAGGAAGTCGCAGGTCAGGGGAGAGTTCTCGTTGACGGAGAAGCCTCCCTTGGAGGGCTCGAACTTGAGGAGCCGATGGATGGTCTGGGCAAAATGCGAGGAGCTTTCGGCCATCCTGCGGGCGGCTCTTCCGGTAGGGGCGGCAAGGAGAATCTTCGTCTTCTTTGCCTTGAGAATGGCCACGAGGGAGCGGAGGATGGTGGTCTTGCCGGTCCCGGGCCCACCCGTGAGGATGGATACTTTAGATTCCAGGCCTTGGCTTATGCCCGTCGACTGGGCCTCGGCAAAACCGAAACCCGCTTTTTGCTGAGCCCACTCGACGGCTTTGTCCACGAGGATGGGTGGAAGAGAAGAGGGAGCCTGATGAATCTCGAGGAGGAAGCGGGCCAGGATTTGCTCGGCCCGGGCGGCTCCCGGGAGCTGAAGCCAGTCGGCTTCGGTTTCCACGAGTTCGGCGGCTGAGAGGAGGGCGTCGATTCTCTTTTCGACATCCTGGGCATCCGTTTCCAGAAGGGTGGAGGAGTTAAGGGCCAATTCACGGCGCTCGGCATGCGTATGACCGTTGTCCTCGGCTTCCTGGAGCATATGGAGGACGCCCGCATCGATCCTTTCGGGGCCGTTGCTCGAGAGGCCCATGTTTAGGGCGATGCGGTCCGCGGTCTTGAATCCGATTCCCTTGACGTCGCGAATGATTCGATAGGGGTCGGTTTCGAGGATGGTCTTGGCTTCGTTTCCGTATTTGCGTACCAACCGGAGGCAAAGGGCATCGGTCACGCCATAGGTCTGCAGGAACATCATGACCTCGCGGATGGTCTTTTGCTCCTCCCATGCATCCTTGATGCTGCGGGCTCTTTTTTTTCCGATCCCCTCGACCTCAAGCAGGCGGCCCGATTCCTCGGATATGATGCGGAGGGTGTCGGCCCCGAAGCGGTCGACGATTTTTTCGGCGTAGGTCTTGCCGATCCCATGGATCAATCCGCTGGCCAGATACTTCCTGATGCCATAGGCGGAAGCGGGTAGCTTGCTCTCGAACTTCTGGAAGGAAAACTGCCGGCCGTGCTTGGGGTGGTTGGTCCAGGACCCACTTAGCAAAAGGGTTTCGCCACACTGAATCTTGGGCGCTTTGCCCACGACCGCGACTTCCTCGCTTTCTCCGCTTCGCCTCAGTTTTCCTATGAGGAAGCCGTTTTCCTCGTTGTAGAAGGTGATCCGCTCGAGCACGCCCTCGACCGAATCGTTCCCTATCCCGTCTGTCCCTTTTTCCGCCAACCTCAGTCGTCTTGGGTAGTCGTTCCCTTTTGGTTCAGACGAATGGCGTACCAGTCGATCTTACGGGTGAAGTACATCGCCGCGGCCAAGGTTGCGAAGAGGCCGACGCTGCCCATGAGAAGGGCGTAGCTTTCGAGCTGGAGAATCACGTATAGGTAACCGTAGAGCAAAGCCAGCACTGCTCCGACGGTAATCCCGAGACGGAGGCTGCGCAGGATGGCCTGGGCATAGCCGGATATCAGAAGGATGACGGCCGTGGTGGAGGCGAGGTAGGCCCGGTCGAACCCGAAATGCTCGGAAAGCGAAAGTAGGAGGAGATAGAACACGAGGATGGCAAAGCCAACGAGGAGGTACTGGATGGGGTGAACCCGGGCCTTGTGAAGGATCTCGGAGAAAAAGAAGGCGGCGAAGGCAAAGCCCAGAAAGAGGATGGCGTACTTTGCCATGCGGGTCGTTTTCTGGTATACGTCGGTGGGAAGATAAAAGCGAACCCCGAAAGCCGAATCCCCGAGGATGTTACTGGGACCGGCAAGTGAATCAGTCAGGCCGCCCGGACGATCGCCATGCCATTTGTAGTCATGTCCCTCATGGTCGGTGCTTGAGGTGGCCGAACCGGTCCAGGATTGTGAGATCGCACGGTTGAGGTGAAGGACTTTCCAATTTGCATCGAAGCCTTCCTCGGTCACTTTTCGGTGTTGCGGCAGGAAGGCTCCGTCGAAACTGGGGGAAGCCCAGGGTGATTCGATGGACACTGCAGTGGTCTTTCCAATAGGTGAAAAGGCGAGGGTGGAACTGCCGTCGAGAAGGAGGTCGATCTCGAAGCTCGTGGTGGCATTCATTTCGGACAAGTCGACCAGGGCTTTGATTCCTGTGGCAATGACCTCTTGGGTGGGCAATCCCGGGAGGGGTTCCAGTTCACGGTCTCCGAGACGCACGCGGGAGTTTTCACGGATACCCCGGACGTCGCTGATGCCAATGGTCAGCCACGCCTTGTCCTTGAGGACTTTGGACTCGGAGACACCGGCAACTTCCCACTGGGGAGGGGCAAAGGTTCCCGAAACACGGAGGCGGGACTTGTAGACCACGCTCTCGTAGATGCCGCGGTATTTGGTCTCAGGGGAGACGCTGCCGTTGATCTCGAGGTTTTCGGGCATGACGTGAAGATACTGGATCTGACGGGTAGTCACGGGCTTGTTGTTGACGCGGGTGACGACCTCGACTTCGAACGGTATCGTCAGCATGGGGCCGATGACGGTCTGATCCATGCCCCACTTGGAACTGATTTCCCTAGTTACGTCCTCGCGGCGCTGTTCACGCTCGTCAATGATAAAGAAGAGCGGGGCGGTGAGAATGAGCAAGCCCAAGACAAGCAGGGCCATGACGATTAGTTTGACCGTGACGGATCCTCCCGAGGAAGGGAGTGGAGGTGGAGAGGGCTGATTCATATGACTTGGTTTTCCTTTGCTGGTAGGACTCGTCGAGGTAGGCTTTCGTTCAAACGGTTGCTCTGGCGGGACGGGGACTCAGCGTGTCCGGTTGAAGGCGCTGACCAAGGCCAGCAACCCGCTTTTCTCGATACTGGAGTCGATGCCGCATCCATAGGCGGCTCGACCCGCCCGCGTTTGCAGTTGCACGAAGGCGGCTGATTCGGTGCCCGAACCCTTTCCGATGGAATGCTGGCGATAGTCGGTGAGCTTAAAGTCCTTGAGGCCCTCGCTCTCGAGGGCATGAACGAAGGCGTTGATCGGACCGTTCCCCTGGCCTTGGATGGATTTGCTTTGCCCGTTGATTTCAATGGATGCGAGGCAGGAGACTTCTTCCTGCGATTCCTCGATCTTGTGGGTCTGGTACCCAATGAGCTTGAGTGGGGTGTTTTTTTCCAGGAATTCGGCCTTGAAGGTGGCGTAAATCTCGTCGGCGGCCAGTTCGCGTGATTCGGAATCCGCCTTGTCGTTAACGAGGTTGCCGACCTCGGGATGCATGGGCTTTGGCAGTTCAAGCCCGAACTCGCGTGAGAGCACGTAGGCCACGCCTCCTTTTCCGCTTTGGCTGTTGATGCGGATGATGGCCTCGTAGGAACGGCCAAGGTCGCGGGGGTCGATGGAGAGATAGGGGACTTGCCAGTGGTTGTCGTCCGAGTCGCCCTCCTCGGTCCTTAGGTCCATGCCCTTCTTGATGGCGTCCTGATGGGACCCAGAGAAGGCAGTGAAGACCAGGTCGCCCCCGTAGGGGTGGCGTTCATGTACGGTCATGCCGGTGGTTCGCTCGTATATCTCCCTCACCCGATCGAGGTCGGAGAAGTCGAGCTCCGGATCAAGTCCCTGTGAATACATGTTGAGGGCAACCGTTACGAGGTCCAGGTTGCCGGTCCGCTCCCCGTTCCCGAAGAGGGTGCCCTCCACTCGGTCAGCGCCTGCGAGCAGTCCAAGTTCGGTAGCCGCCGTGCCGGTGCCGCGGTCGTTGTGGGTGTGCAGGCTGATGAGGGCTTTTTCCCTTTCCTTCAAATTTCGGCAAAACCACTCGATCTGATCGGCGTGTACGTTCGGAGTGAAGAGCTCTACGGTGGCGGGCAGGTTGAGTATGATGGGGCGTTCCTCGGTCGGTTCCCATGCCTCCATCACGGCTTCGCACACCTCAAGAGCATAATCGACCTCGGTGTCGGAAAAACTCTCGGGTGAATATTCGAGGCGGACGTCGGTTCCGTCCAGTTCGGCAAGAAGGCTGCGGATAAGCCTGACCCCGTCGACGGCAATCTTTTTTATCTGTTCCTTGGACATCCCGAAGGTGACCCTCCTTTGCAGGGGAGAGGTTGAGTTGTAGACGTGCACGATGGCCTTGGCGGCGCCTTTCAGGCTCTCGAAACTCCTCCTGATGAGGTGCTCGCGGGCCTGGGTAAGGACCTGGATGGCCACGCCTTCGGGGATGAGGTCATCCTCGATCAGTTTGCGCGTGAAGTCGAACTCAGTCTGAGCGGCTGAGGGGAAACCAACCTCGATTTCCTTGAAGCCGACCTTGGCCAAAAGATCGAAGAGTTCGAGCTTTTCCTTGATGCCCATGGGAATAGGCAACGCTTGGTTGCCGTCTCTCAAGTCTACGCTACACCAGTAGGGGACCCGGTCGATGGTGCGTTCCGGCCACTTGCGGTCGGGCAAATCGATGGTCCCCCAAGGCTTGTATTTGCTTATTGGCTTCTTTTGCATGCGCGTACCCACTCCTAAAGGATAGGAAGGGGGATGGAAAGCGGAAATCCTTTCCATGCAGGCTGGGGAGTTGATGGTTGCGATTCGCTCGGGACGAGATATGTTAGACCGTCCGAATGACCGAAGATCAAGTCAGTCCTCCCATTATACCAGACGGCAAAACCGTTATAGTCGGCGTCTCTGGTTCCATTGCCGCCTACAAATCGGCCGATTTGGTCAGTGAAATCAGGCGGGCGGGAGCGGAGGTCTTCGTGGTCATGACCGAATCCGCAACCAAGTTTATTTCCAGCCTGACCCTGGGTACGCTATCGCGAAACCCGGTTCTGGTCTCGATGTGGGAAGAGGAACGCGGGTGGCAACCCGGTCACATTGAACTGGCGGACCGGGCGGACGTTCTCCTCGTTGCCCCCGCTACGGCAAACCAAGTCGGCAATTTCGCCAACGGATGCGCTCCGGATGCCCTTTCCTCAATCTATCTGGCTACCCGGGCCGACGTCATCTTGGCTCCTGCCATGAACGGGAAAATGTACGAACACCCGGCTACCTGCGACAACCTCGACAAACTCCGCGCAAGGGGGGGGGTCGTAATCGAACCCGAAGAGGGGGAATTGGCCTGTGGGTATGAGGGGGTAGGGCGGATGGCGTCTAATGCAAGAATACTCGATGAGATCCTTGCCCGCCTCAAGGGTGAAGGCTAGCGGGATACCTCGTTCAAGCTGCGGTAGGCAGGTCTTGGAGCGAGTGCTGCTTTCTTTTAACGCGCCTTAACCGAGCCCGACGACGCAGACCGCGGTCGAGCTTTTCGATCAAGTCGTCTATGGACTTGTACATATTCTCACTGGAACTGGATATCGTAATGGTGGCACCCTTGAGCTCGAGGTGCCCCTTGGCCGTAAACTCGTTTTGGTGGGAGGAAGAGCGGGCGTCGTGGTCCAACTCGATGCGAGCCCTGATAATTTTCTCCTGATGCTTGAAAATCTTCTCCATCTTGTCGTGAACCAGTTTCTTGAGCGGGACGGTGAGATCTAAATGCAGGCCGGAAATAATCAGGTTGTTCTTCATATATATGAGCTTGGTTTTTGGTTGACTGTAGGGCGACGCACAAAAGCATCACCATTAACTAATAAGGCGCATGCCATCCCTCTTTGCCAATTTTGTTTCAGATTTTTTTCACTCGCTAGATGAAAGCCTCTTTTTCCGAAGACGAATCGAAGGATGCCCGAAAGGACTCTGCTCCCTTGGTGGGTCCGGATGAGCTTGAGGAGTGGGTCATCCATCAGGATGATTCGATTATTGCCTTGAATAAGCCGGGGTGGCTGGTTTGCCATCCGTCCAAGAACGGCCCTTGGTCGAGCCTGGTCGGGGCGGTTCGGGTTCACTTCGGTCTGGACCAGGTTTATCTGGCCGGTCGACTGGATCGCGAAACCAGCGGTTTGGTCTTGATTGGCAAGGATGAAACGGCCGGTCGGATGTGGCAGAAGGCTCTGGAGGAGAAAAGGATCCGGAGGAGCTACTGGGCGATTCTCGTAGGTGAGCTGAAGGAGGAGATGCATGTGGAGGGCTTTCTGGGCAAGGATCCCCACAGTGAAGTTTTCGTAAAGCAGAGGGTGACCGAGAAAAGCAATAAGTCCAAGCGGGCCCAGACAAGTTTCCTTCCCCTGCATTCGGCCAACGGGCATACCCTCTGCGCGATTGTCACGGGTACCGGTCGCAAACACCAGATCAGGGTTCATGCCCAGTCCATCGGTTATCCTCTGGTAGGAGAAAAGCTATACGGGCTTGACGAGCGATACTACTTGGATTTTTGCCGAGCGGGATGGAACGAGGAATGGCTCGAGCGCCTTGGCATGAGAAGGCAGGCCCTCCATTCGAGAACTTTTGGATTCGCGGATGTGGGTCCTTCCTTCGTCGCGCCCTTGGCCAAGGACTTTCTTTCCTTCCTAGTTGATGCGCTGGGGATGGATCCGAGTGTCGAGACTATGCTGGAGGACCGGGCGACCCGCTGGATCGAGGCCCGTTTTCGGGGAGAATAATGTTGAGCCTTCCAAGCGAAGAGGGTAGTCGAGTTTAGTAAGCCATGCAGTCACCTCAAGCAAATCCCCTGGACGCCCTCAAAGGAGGCTTTAGAAGTGCCTGCGTAAAGCGACTCGTTGGCGATGAACCGGGTGCAATCGAGGTTTTGCGGGACGAAATACCCAAGCTGGTGGTGGCCTGGGCAAAGTCCACCACCTTGGGTGGCCCGGAAAAGAAGGCCAAGCTGAAGGAGCTCTTCGACGACGAGTCCTCCAGGGCGGAGGAGTTGGCGGTTGCCTTTGACTTGTTTGCGGGGCGCTTCGAGGCCCGGGTTGCATCCATCGTCAGGCAGGAACTCGAGCAGGCCGCAAATCGTCTCGATGAAGTGACGGCCAAGCTCGAGCGAGGGTTGCGGGGATTGCCGGTTCAGCCGGAACCTGAAGTTGTCCTTGCCACTCAAGTGGAGTCGGTCCCGGTTGAAACTTCATTGCCGGCAGAACCGTCTGAGGGCGTTCCTCAGGAATTGCCTGAGGATACTGAGGAGGTCGAAGAGGTTGAGGAAACCGAGGGGGTTGAGGAGGAATTGGACCCTCCAAGGGGAATCGGTTTGAGGTTTGATGAGATAGAGGAAATGATAGACGAGGTTTTGGAGTTCGGCGAATCTTGAAAATTTGTTTGCCAAGACGAAGTTTTCGTTACCAATAGATATTTCCACGCAAAGAATTAGACACCAAGTCCGTTTTCCCTTTAAGCCAAATGACTGAAAATATCGACGCCCAGGAGCAGGAGGATGCCAAAGCCTCCTCCAAGGAAGAAAAAAAGAGAAAAATGTACGTCGGGCTCGACTTGGGGACCCTCCAGTCCTGCTTTGTTACCAAGCTCAATAAACCTGGTTCGGACGAGCCTTCTGGGGTTCTTGTCCCAACTGTGGTAGGTTACCCTGAAGACGGGATTCTTGCAGGTATTTTACCGGGAAATTCATCTATGCTTCATGGTGATGAGGCTCTTTCCAATCAGTTGCATCTCCGCTTGGTTTACCCCTTGAGCGATGGAGTCGTAAGTGATCTCGAGGCCACCAAGTCCTTCCTGAACTACCTCCGGGAAAAGATCGATCCGGAAAGAAAACGCGAGGTGCTCTGCGTTATCGGGATTCCTGCGGTTGCCGATGCCGATGCCAAGGAAAACCTCAAGAAGGCGGCTGATGGGGCGTTTGACGGCATACTCTTCATCCCCGAGCCATTTCTGGCGGCATTGGGAATGCGGGATGAGGAAAGGGTAGGTGACCCGGATTACCAGGACCCGGTAAGCAACTCCCTATTCATAGACATCGGAGCCGGCACCACCGACTTCTGTATCGTTCAGGGTTACTTTCCCAAACCCGAGGACTTGATGAGCATCCCCTTTGCCGGTAATGAGGTGGACGTCATTCTGGATCAGGCCATCAGGGATGCCTATCCTGAGGTGGACGTACCCCTTGCCATGATCCGTGACTTCAAGGAATCCTACTCCTATGTGGGTGAGAGTGAATCAGGGGCCAGGGTCAAGGTTCCCGTGGAAGGCAAGCCCCGCAAGATCGAAATCGGCAAGCAGTTGGGACTATCCTGCAACCAGTTGCTCGACGAGGTCTTCGAAACCGTCAAGAAGGTTATTGCAATGGCTTCGCCCCTGTCGGTCTTCTCCCTTTTGCAGAATATTATCCTGACTGGTGGAGGAAGTCGGATTAGGAATATAGACCAAGAGCTTCAGCGACTGCTTGCCGATGATGGTTATGAGGATCCGGTGGTCCGTATTTCGGCTCGCGAGGTCAAGCCCTTCGTGGCTATTGGGGCCATGAAGGTAGCCAAGGCCGCCCGGGAAGACCAGTGGGTTCGCTTCTAGCGTTCCGGTCGAGCCCTATAGGATTAAAGGATGCCCCTTAGGGTGGGGGAGATTCTTTCTATCGTGGAGTTCAGGTTTTCCTCGATGATCTCCTTTTCGGCATCCTCCCTGTCTCCAAATAAAATCTGCCAGCCTTCCAGATCGAGATAGTCTTGGTTGGATGGGGTGGTGCATCTTTCCAGACCAATGACTCCGATTTTTCGCGTAATGAAGTCGGCTACTTGGATGGCCCCGGCAAGTTGGCGGTGGTTCTCCGACTTAGCTGGTTCGTTATGCCAGTGGATGGCTTCGACGATCTCATCCGATATGTGATGATTCCAAAGGTAGTAGGCTCCGATCTTGGAATGGTCCCAACCTACGATCTGTTTTTCCATGGCGAGGAAATCCTCTATTTTGTCATTTGTCTTCTGGTAGATCTCCTCGAAAAGATCGGGAAAGGTGATGGCAAGGATGAGTTTGCCCAAGTTATGAAGAAGGCCGGCCACGTAATCGGCTTCGTCTTCGAATTTCTGGTCTGTGAGGGATAGAATCTCACGGGTGAGGATAGCGCTGCCGATGCTGTGCCTCCAAAAGTCGGTCCAAGGGAAGGATTGGGAGTTTTTTCCAAGCTCCATGATTTCCTCGATGATGGGTGTTGCGGCAATCAGTTCCCTGATGCGGTTCAGACCTAGGAAAATGGATGCTTCCTCGACTCCCGTTATCCGCTTTTCGTCCTTGCTTCCGAAGAAAATTGAATTGACCAAGTCCAGTACCCTGGTGGTAAGCGAAGGATCCAAGCGAATGACTTCGGCAATCTGGGCTACGAAGCTATCGTCAGAATCCAGCAGATCGTTCAGGGTATCGTTGATGCTCTTGAGGGAGGCCAGTTTCGGGCACTGATTGATGCGCTCGATGAGCAGGAAGTCGGAGAGGGGGCTTTTTTGGCCTTCGGAAGAGAGACGATCAGCTATGGAATCGTCATTATCCATGGCTGGAGCCAATTAAGCTTGGTGCTCGAAGGTAACCGAGTCGGGACGCAGAGAGGTCAGGTTTTTGTTCTCCTCAAGGCAAAGATCGATATAATTATTGGCGAACTGGTTGGTCTGGGACTCCTTGTCCAATAAAAGCGTTTCTCCGGATGAGGAAAGGAATTGGACCGATCCGTCTGCTCTTTTCTCCATGTAAATTTGGCAATCAGGATTTTTTTCCAGGAATGCGGCTACTTGAGGGTCCTTGATAAGGAGTTCGCGCAAGGAATCCAAGTCGTGAACGGAATCAGCCGATTGCACGGCATGAGCCTTTTCCAGTTCGCTCGAAAAATCCCCACGGGGAACCTTTACGCCTTCGCTATCAGGCGTCAGGCAGGTGGAGATGCCTTGAATTAGATTTTTTCCCGCTGAGACGAGACTTCCTGCAATGACTGGATCCATGAAACAATGGAAGCAATTTCTTTGCCAAAAAGATCACATGAACCTCATGCACTTCTTTTCAGCGAGGAATTCCGCGATCTGGATGGCGTTCAGGGCGGCTCCTTTCCACAGTTGATCTCCCACGACCCAAATGGCCAAGCCGTTTTCAAAGACATGGTCGACCCTGACCCTGCCTACGCCGCAAACCTCCTTTTCAGTGTAGTTGATGGGCATTGGGTAGCGGAGAGCGTTGGGGAGATCCCAAAGTTCGGTTCCAGGGAAGCTTTCGAGGGCGACCCTGGCATCAGGTACGTTTACCGGGGACTCGAATTCCGCGTGAATCGAAATCGAGTGCGCCCGGTATACGGGGACTCGAACGCAGGTGCATGAAACCTTCAGTGAGGGAAGGTCGAGGATTTTTCGACTTTCGTTCCTCATTTTAAGTTCTTCCTTCGTGAAACCGTCTTCGCGGAAGTCGTCGATGTGGGGAATGAGGTTGAACGCAATTGGGTGTGGGAAGACAGAATTCTCATTTGGAGCGGCTTTTTCTTCTTCTCCCATCCTCACCTGCTCATCCAACTCGGTCACCCCAGCGGCTCCTGCTCCCGAGACCGCCTGATAGGTAGACGCGATGAATTTTCTAAGCCCGAAGCGCTTGTGGAGGGGGTAGAGGCCCATCAGGGCGACTGCGGTGGAGCAATTCGGATTCGCTATCAAGCCACGGTGGGATTCGAGTACTTCACCGTTGATCTCAGGTACTACCAAAGGTACGTCCGCGTCCATCCGGAAGGCGGAACTGTTATCGATTACGACACAACCTTGCCTTCTGGCGATCTCGGCGAATTGTTCGGAATTCTGAGAGCCTGCGCTAAAAATCGCGAAATCCAGCCCTCTGAATGAATCGGGTGTGGTCTCCTTGACGGTTTCCAGACTTCCGCATGCTTGGATTTCCCGCCCCGCAGATTTAGCCGAGGCCAGAAGCCTCGCCTCCGCGACGGGGAATTCCCTTTCCTCTAAAAGACGAATTATTTCTTGGCCAACGGCTCCCGTTGCGCCTACGATTCCAACACGATATTTTTTCAATGGATTTTGAGTTTTATTATTCCGAGTATCAGGGAGTTATAATTTCCATGGGTCTGGAAACGACCGATCATGTCTTGGTTGCTTCCGTTAAGCGCCAGGCGATTAGTCATTTCCATAATGGGACAAGCGTTAAAGCCTACCGTATGTCAAGTTCTAAGCGTCCGCCATCCTGCAGAGAGGGTTCCTTGGGGACGCCATGGGGGTTGCATGAAGTTTGTCAGAAAATTGGTTCGGGAGAACCCTTGGGGACGGTTTTCGAGGGGAGGGCATCCCTCGGCCTGAGGTATTGGGAATGTTCGGAAGAAAAACAGGCTAAGAACCTGATCACCACTAGGATACTTAGATTGATGGGCCTTCAGGAAGGGCTTAATTTAGGAGGGTCGGTGGATACCTTCGATCGATACGTCTATATCCACGGAACCAACCATGAGGATCGGCTGGGCAAACCGTCTAGTTCGGGTTGTCTGCAAATGTCCAACGATGAGGTTTCGGAACTCTTTGACGTCGTTCCTCTGGGCAGTCATCTCTACATTTCGATTGATGCCGACAATGCCTCTACGATCTAGATGTCGTAGAAGAGTTTTTTCGTGTTTTGTTGGTCAATCATTCGGGAAACCCTTTCGATGACTTCACTGGCGAGCTCATCCTCGTTGGTCGCGATGCAATCGGTGTCTGTTTCGAGGGACTTGATGGTGGAGGTCAGAGCATCCTGCTCAACGCCGGGCGAGTCCGAGTCATAAATCATGCAGGCGTAGTTGATTTGCCTAAGTTGGATGAGCGCGTCGTCCAATTTGGTCGTTTCGATCGCTTGGTAGCCTTGGTTTCTCAAGAGGTTCGCAAGGCATGTCCTCATGTGGTCGTCCTTCATGTGGATCAAGACGGGAAGGCTTCTCTTGCTTCGGATCAAATCAAGGATTTTCTCGACCTTGATCGGCTTTCGGAGGAAGGCGTATATGCCTAGTTTGATAGCTTGTTCCTCCAGTTCCGGTACTGAATAGGCACTGAAAAAAATGAACTTGGAGCTGGTCGGCTTATTCTCCCTGATTCTCGAAAGTACCTGGACGCCATTGAGGTCGGGCATTTGCATGTCCATGAGAACGAAGTCATAGTCCTTGTCTTCGCACTTCTGCAAGGCTTCATGGCCATTGATTGCTTGCTCGGCGACAAAGCCCTCCTCGTTCAATATATCCACCATCGTTGACCTGATGGCAGGGTGGTCGTCCACAACCAGCACGCTAATCTCTCTTGATTGGTTACTCATATCGTTTTGGTATTTTCCATGATTTCGAATGAAAGGGCAACTTCGGGTAAGGTGATTAGGATTGTAGTTCCAACTTCTGTTTCACTTTCCGCCTTGATTGACCCTCCGTGCCTGATTATTAGGTCTCTGCAAAGAGACAAGCCCAACCCTACTCCCTCCTCTCTTATGGTAAAGAGAGGTTCGAATATTTTTTGGAGATTTTTTCTCTGAATGCCGATTCCACTGTCTGAGATCTTCATTGAGATGATTCCATCTTCGTGCCTCTCGACCAGTAGTTTAATGGTTCCCCCCTCGGGCATGGCTTGGATGGCATTAAGAAAGAGATTACAGAGTACCTGACGGAAAAGGATACGGTCTATGTTGATGGTGAAGAACTTGGGGATAAATCTTACCGAAAGGCTGTAGTCTCCGGCGACGTTTGAATAGGCCATTGCTTCGGCAGCCAATTCCCTTAGGTCAACGGGTTCCCGCTTAAGGCTTTCGCCTTTGGTAAGTTCGAGTAACCGCTGAATGACGTCGTCCGAACGGGACAGTTCTCGGTCAATCAACTCGAGATGGTGAGAAGCCTTGGCGTCGCCTTTATTCTTAAGCCTCAGGAAGTAGGTCGAATTTCGGATTGCCGTCATGGGGTTTCTAAGCTCGTGGGCGATGTTCGAGGAAACCTGCCCTACGCTGGCTAGCTTTTCCTGTTTACTTAATCGATCCCTCGCTTCCATAAGCTGCTTTGTCGCCTTTTCCTTCTCCTTTATTTCGGAAATCAGTTTATCATTGGCCAGACTAAGTTCCCTGGTTCTCATTTCCACTCGCTCTTCCATTTCCTGGTGTGCGGAGAGGAGTTGTTGGTTGCTCTCGTTTATGGAATCCAGCATTTCGTTGAATAGATTGGTGAGTTTCCCGAATTCGTCCTTGCTCGTTTTTTTGGCCCGGAGGCTGTAGTTTTTTTCACTCGATATCTTTTCAGCTACCCTGGTTAATTCCTCAAGAGGGCGGGTGAGGGTATTTTGATACCAAACAGTCACCAGCAGAATCAAGGCGATCATGATAATCCAGGAGGTGAGCCCCAGCTTTTGGTATTGGTCCTTTTTAAACTGCAGTGGTGCAAGTGACCTTTCCACCTCTATCTTGCCCAGCGTTTGGCTTGCGGATTTTACCGGTCGAACGATCCAGAGGCTTGATTCCGACCATTTGTTCCCGATTTCCGGCGGGTTCTCCCGTAAGCCGGGGGGAGAGCCTTCTGAGGACCAGAATAATTCGGATTCCCCTTGAGAGGAGTTTTTCCAGAGGCTGGCCGAAGTAAAGTCCGGATTATCCGTCAAGGCCTTGACTTGCTCGCGTGCCGTCTCAATGTCGTCAAATGCAAGTGCGGGAAAAAGGCTTTGAGCTATGTTTTCCGTCCTGATCGTCGAGTCTCTCAGTATGATGTCTCTGGTGGACTGTAGTTCGGTCTGGAAAAAAATCACACCGCCCACAGTAGGTACAACGAGAGTTGCGATGACGGTCGAGAGCAAGAATTTGGCTCGAAACGACCATGAAGTATCCTCGGTAGTCATGCAGTTTCCTGATGATTGAGGGTTTTGAGTGGAATGGCAAGATATTAGCTCATTATTGACAAAAGTTGCCTGTTCCTAATCAGTGGAAGCTTATTTTCGTATCGCCTCGATTGCTTTGGAGAGTATTTCTTCGGGGGTTGAATCCAAATGTTGCTCGAGCTTGAGCCGAATAAAATCCTTAAATTGGCTTTCATCGAGCAAGCCGGCACTTGAAGAATTGATGGGATCTCCGTCCCTTGAACCGAGGTCATCATTTTCTTGGGTCCATTCTCGGGAACGATCCAGAATGCGCTCGGTTACTCGCTCTTTTGCACTCGTGAGCTCGAGTTCAAGCATTGCCTGCTCGACGGATTCGATCAAATCGTCGGTGGATTCTTCGTCCCAGCTTATAACCTTGATCTTGGAAAGACATCTTCTGGATAGAACGTCATCGATATCTTCCGCTCGGGCAACCGGTATCGCTTGAGGCACGATGAAAAGGTTGCTCTCCTGGTAAAGGCCTGACCTCAGCAATAGATCCAGAGTCGGGCAGAAGCGAATTTTAAGGGGGATACCGAGAAGGTTTTGTGAAAATTTCGCGAACGCCTTTTCCGAGCCAATGAATGTGACGGATGCTCCGGTTTGATGCGAATCAGTCTTGCAACTCTCGATCACGTCGCCGAAATCTATGGATTCGATGCAGGAAACGTGGAAGAGGGAGTGGGGCCGATCTTGGGGTATTATCTTCATAATGGGGTCGGATAATCATGCTCGAGGGGGCCTATTGAGTCAAACTGCAAAGAAAATGTAAAAAAAGGTGAAGACAATAACCTCGAGTGGTTACCTTATGAGCGTACGATCAGTTTTCGCCAGTGCCAAGCAAGCGAGGGAGGGTATTTTCAGTCATATCACTTAAGGAAAGGTCTACTGAAAGGCAGGCCAATTCCCTTAAGTCGGAGGCTGAGTGGGTACCCGTTGCGACGAGAAGGCACTTCATCCCCGCGTTGACGGCGGTTTGATGATCGTAGGTGGAATCCCCGACGTAAAGGGTTTCCTCTGGTCGGGTCCCGAGTTCACTCAAGGCGTGTTGGGTGATTCTGGCATCCGGTTTTTTCCATTTCGTATCCTCGGCTCCAAGGGTGAAGGCAAGGTGTTTGGAGAAATTAAGATGATCGCAGGCGGCTCGGGCATGCGGGCCGTACTTATTGGTCAGTACCGCCGCCTTTAGGCCTTTGTTTTTACAGAATTCTAGGATCTCCATGGAACCGGGAAGGGCCACCAGTCCGTTGAACATCTCCTCTTCGAAGATAGGCCTGAGGATAGCGACGGCTTCCTTGGCTCTCTCGGGACCGATCAATTTGGTCATGGTAGACTCGGATGCGCCTCCGACGGATCTTTTGACTTTCGCGAAGCTTGGTGCCGGGAACCCCATCTGGGTGAGAACTCGTACAAAGGCTCGGTGAATGGCTGCAAATTGATCGATGAGTGTTCCATCGAGGTCAAACAAGATTGCTCGTATTGGCATTGTACTCAGGGGATCAATGGGTTGTAATGAATCATCAAATTCGAGAAATGTCAGACAAAGAAACCCCGCTAAAGAAGCAAGGAGAATCAGATGGCGTCTGGATGACCTTCCGTCGAGATGGGGATGAGGGCCATTGTGTGATCAAGGGCGAGTGGACCGTTGGTGGAGGCGCAGTGCGTTCGGCGTCCTTGGAATGGAGTGGAATCCTTTCCTCGAACCTTGACCTAAGGGCCTTCCGTTTTTCCGCTTCGGAAATAGAATCCTGGGACTCCTCCTTGATCGTTTTCCTCGACCTTTGCAGGCGGGAGCTGGCGGATTCCGGAAAAGGTTTTGATCCAGCCGGACTCCCGGCAGGAATTCTTAAGCTCCTGGGGATGTGTGGTAGTAAGCGGCCCAAGAAAATCGGAAGTGACTTCAGTCTTGATGCGGGGATCGAGTTCTTCGAGACGGGTCTGGGACGTTTCCGCGAGACGATCCTTGGGCTTGCTTGTTTCTGGGCCGAATGGCTTTCGGCTTTCCTTTTGCTTTTCATCGGTAGATCGGGCATGCGTCTGAGAGACCTGATTATGGCTTGTCGGACCTGCGGAGCCTCGGCCCTTCCGATCGTGACCTTGATCAGTTTCCTGACCGGTCTTACCATGGCATTCGTTGGGAGCGTGCAACTGGAAAAATTTAATGCCAAGATTTACATAGCGGATTTGGTTTCCCTTGCCATGGTCCGTGAAATGGGGGCCCTTATGGTTGCCATAGTGATGGCAGGTAGGACTGGCGCTGCGTTCGCCGCCGAGCTCGGTAGCATGAAGTTGAACGAGGAGATCGACTCACTTAGGACCTTTGGTATTTCCCCGATGCAATTCCTCGTTCTTCCCAGAACGCTTGGGCTTCTTTTGATGACTCCTCTGCTTACTCTTTATGCGGACGTAGTTGGAATCCTTGGCGGATTGACGGTAGGGACGCAAGTGATGGATTTTTCCGTCCTACACTATTATGATCAGACCCAATCCGCGTTAAGAGGGATGTGGGAGGTATACTCGGGGTTGATCAAAAGCCTGGCTTTCGGCCTGATCATCGGCTTGGTGGGATGCTACAAGGGCCTAGGGAGCGGAAAGGATTCGGCCTCCTTGGGGCGTGCCGTCACTTCTTCAGTCGTCACCAGCGTCACCTTAATCGTGGTTGTTGATGCCCTTTTTGAGATAACCTTCAGTTTTCTGGACCTGAGATGAAGGAGGAGGAAGTGAAAACGTACGACTTTCCCGTCTTGCGGGTCGAGAACCTAGATCTGGCTTATGCGGACTACCAGGTGCTCAAGGACGTGACTTTCGAGGTTGCCGATGGTACTTGCCTAGTCGTTATGGGAGGAAGTGGTTGTGGTAAGAGCACCTTGCTGAAGGCATTGATAGGCCTTCTTCCTCCCCGCAAGGGGAACGTCCTTATCCGATCCGATGATCTTTGGTCCTCGGAATTCGAGAAAAGAGCGGAAATCCTTAGACGGTTCGGTGTTCTTTTTCAGGGAGGGGCTCTGTGGAGTTCCATGACGCTTCTCGAGAACGTCATGCTTCCCCTCGAAACCCACACGGATTTACCTGAATCAGAGGTAGGTCAGGTAGCCGAATACAAGCTAAGCTTGGTTGGGTTGGCCGGTTTTGAGCAATTTTATCCGTCTCAATTGAGTGGGGGAATGAAGAAGCGAGCCGGCTTGGCCCGGGCTATGGCACTTGATCCGGATATCTTGTTTTTCGACGAACCCTCGGCTGGACTCGATCCGCTTACGTCCAGAAAACTGGATGACCTCATCAACGAACTCAAGGAGAGTCTAGGCATAACCTTTGTTGTAGTAAGCCACGATTTATCAAGCATATACGAGATAGCGGACGACTCCATATTCCTTGATTCCAACACCAAGTCCCTTCTCGAAAGGGGTGATCCTGCCTGGTTGGCCGAGAACAGCGTCCACGAACACGTCAGATCCTTTATGAACCGGGACTCTTCTACCGATCAAATCTGAGGTTGAAAGAATAGGCAAACTAGAGTTTCCTAGGGTTCGTGAAAAACAGAAGCAACCAGGCTCTCGTGGGAATTTTTTCCCTCGGAGCCATAATTCTTCTAATCGGCTTTGGTGTTTTCACCGGCGGATTCTCCTCCTTGAGGGACGAAAACGAGCGTTTTGTCTTGGTTTTTCATGAAAACGTCTACGGTTTGCATGAAGGAGGCAAGGTTACCTTGAATGGAGTCCGGATTGGACGAGTGGAGCGGTTTTTTATCGGGGACGCCTTGGAAAAGGGCCCCGTGCCCGTCCTTGTGGAGATCAACAGGAAGTTGGTCATGCGCCACATGGTTGAGCAAAAAAACGAGATTTTCCAAGCGGATGGCAGGTTCAAGAAGGAAATCATTCCCCGGTTGATGGGGCAATTAGTCCAGGAGAGCTTCGTCACGGGAATTCTCTATGTTAACCTTACCACCGAGAACGAGCCTGGCGATGATCCATCGAATGCGAATACCCTGCATGGCTTTACGGAAATCCGGACCAAGGATTCCATTTTCGCGGAACTCAGCGAGAGCATTAACCTAGAGCAGTTGAGCAAGCAGATGAGCAAGCTCATGCAAACTGCTACGGTAAAGCTGGAGGAGCTGAACGTTGCCACGCTAGGTAGTGACTTTTCGGCAACCAACACCGAAATACAGTCTTTCCTGAAGGAATTCTCTAAGGCCTACTTGGCTCTTGGTCCAAGCCTTACCGAGACCTCGGACGAGGCGAAGCAGACGTTGGCAAAAGTCTCCGATGTTTCCGTCAGACTCAAGGAGATTCTCGATCCTGACTCCGATTTCAGGTTCGGATTTTCGGATACCATGAGGGAAATCGCCGCAATGGCTAAGTCCCTCAAGACATTGGCCGATCTTCTGGAAAGAAATCCCCAGGCCTTTCTGCGAGGCAAACCCAATTCCAAAGAATGAATTGCACCTTCAACACTTCCATCATTCTGATTTCCTTGGTTGCGTTTCTGTCTTCCTGCGTCATCCCTGAATCTAATCATCAGGAGTCGACCTTTCATCTACTGACGTCTCTTGACGGAGAATCAAATTCTACTTCGGTGGGTGCCGGCACGTCTTTCTATCTTCGCCAAGTCGAGCTGCCGTCTTATTTGCAGGACAACCGTTTGGTGGCACGCCCCAAGCAAGGTCTGATCGAGTTTGCCGAGACGGAACGTTGGGGAGAGTCTCTGGAGGAAGGGATTTCAAGAGTGGTTGGCTTGAATCTAAGCGAGCGCCTCGATACCTTGAGCTATTCAGTCTTTCCGCATCGCAGGAAGCCCGGTTGCCGGTTTGACCTCGGCCTCACCTTCAGTCGCTTTGAGCGCATTGCTCCGGGAAAGGTTCTGATCGAGGTCTTGTGCGATCTATATCATGACAACAAGCTGGTCAGTCAGGTACGTTTTCAAAAGAAACTCGGTTTCCATGACCCCAGTCAGACACTCGATGCTGGTCTTCAAGTCTTGGCTTTGAGCCAGTGCCTGTCCGACCTGAGCGCTTTTCTTGTTCTTGAGATGGAAGCCAATGGTGAAAAGGGTTCCCCTTGACCCTTTTCCCGAATTCGACCTCTTCGTCGATATCAAGTGGACCTAGCAATCAGCATTGTTTTTGCGGCAGGATGCCTCGTTCTTGCGTACTGGTTATCGAGGAGAAACCGAGACTTGGATCGGGACGCCCTGGAGAAGGAACTAAGCGAGGACTTCAAGGAGGAATTCAACCTTGACGAATCATTCTCCATCGATCGTTCCCCCGACCAAGTAGAGGAATTTGTGGATTGGCTCGAGGACGACCTCTACGAAGATAGTCGGGAAGGAGATTAGGCTGTCCGCCTGAAAAGCTGAGCAAATCCATAGGAGGCGCTCAATCTCTGCTAGAGAGGCCCGTTCTCATGAGAAAGCGCCCTTAGGTCTAGTCGTCGATAAGAAAAGTTTGGCAACACGATGAAGATCGGTTTGACGTCGGATGAGCTTCCATCCGACGTGAAAGCGGAATCCTTTGCCTCAGCCCGCTTGGCTCCAATATGCTGAATTTCGCAGCTATGCGACTCCTTGTACCCTGTCGGGGACTCTCGGAATTTAGCGATCTTTTTACTCGATGGAATCCATTTGTCGCCTTAGGTTTAGGGTATGACTACCTTATCCGTCTTCCCCCACCTCTTCATTCTCAGCGTAGCTTTCCTTTTCGCAGGTTCAAGCTTTTCTCTATCCGCTTCAAAGTCGCGTGCATCAGGCCCAGAACCAGGTAATTGGATGAACTGGCGGGGTCCGTTACACAACGGTTCTTCCTCCGGCAAACAAAGGCTTCCCGTTAAGTTTGACGGTAAAAAAAGATTCAAGTGGAAGGCTTCCCTGCCAGGAGCTTCCGCGGCAACTCCCATTATCTATAACGATTGCGTTTTCGTGAGTTCCATCGAGGACGCAAAGGATTCGGAGAAGAAGGGTGCGGGAAACTTGCTGGCCCTTTGTTTCGACAGGGAAAAGGGGACGCTTTTGTGGAAACGTAACGCGGGTAGCGGTTATCGCCCCGGCGCCGGCGATGGGTCCGCTACCCAACTCCATTCAAGATCCAACTACGCAAGCCCCTCGGCCGTGACGGACGGGAAAAGGGTGATTTTCTTTTTCGGCAATGGGGACTTGGTGTCTTTTAGCCTTAGTGGAAAGGAAGAATGGAGAAGGAACCTGCAGAAAGACTATGGCGACTTTTGTTTCCAATGGACTTTTTCCGCATCCCCAACCTTGCACGACGGAAGGCTGTACCTACCCATACTGCAGCGAGACGAGTCGGTGCATGGACGCGGCAAACCCAATTCCCCTTCCTACCTTCTTTGCATGGATCCATCTACCGGGAAAACCATTTGGCAGCACGTCCGTCCATCTAAGGCGAACAAGGAATCTCTCGAGTCCTTCGCCACTATTATTCCCCATAACGGACAACTGATCGTGGCCGGAGGGGATGTCCTGACTGGTCATGAGCCCATTTCCGGAAAGGAAATCTGGAGATGGGGGACCTGGAACCCAAACCACCGGGAAGCCTGGTGGAGGTTGGTGCCCTCACCAGTGGTTGGGGCTGGAGTCGTACTGGCATGCGCCCCGAAGAAAGCACCGGTTTTTGCCGTGAAGTTGGGACTGAAGGGTACTCATGAAGGCAAAGACGGCCTTGTTTGGGATAGCGGCGATTCGCCTTCCCTGACCTCGGACGTGCCGACGCCGCTTTTTTATGCGGGCAAATTTTATATCCTTAGTGATCTGCGAAAAAACTTATCGCGCGTTGATCCCTTGACCGGAAAAATCGAATGGAGCCTGCCCATGCCGGGCAAGTACAAATGGCGTTCTTCCCCTACTGCTGGTGATGGTAAAATCTATACCATGAACCATAATGCGGAAGTGATCGTGATCTCTGCCAAGGAGGGCAAGATTCTCCACCTGGCTAGAATGGGGGGCGATTATGATGATAATACTAGGTCTTCGGTGGCGATTGCGGGCAAACAATTGTTCATCAGAACAAATGAAAATTTGTATTGCATTGAATAGACAAAGCATCCATTGTTAATAACTTTCTTTCCCATCCACCACACCCGCGCCGGGCGGTTCCCGCCAATCTGCCGCCCGGCGCTTTTTTTTGCCTGGATTTCTTCCTTCACTTTTTAGGAAAAAAGACAAAGATGTATCTAACGCCATTTTTTATGATTAGATCGTTCACAGAATTTTTCCTGGCAATAGCTTTTATTTTTGCCTGTCCCGCATTCGGGCAACCATTGACGATCGAATCCACGGAGCGTGCCGAGCGGGCTCGAAAGTTGGCCGACCTGATGGCTCGGGTTTCGATCCATGAGGCTCAGGTCACTCAATTACTTTCCAAAGGCCCCGTACCCACGACCGATTTTTCACTGCCCGAACCACCCAAGAAGGCAATACCTGTTCCAGTACCCCCCCCTCCTCCCGTTTTTATACCCGTACCGGACTATCCCGAGGCGTCGGTTGGGGGCTCCGTCAAGGAAGTGCCTGCACCTCCCTCTTTCGACGATCTTGTCCCTGATCCCGGCGTAATTGCAAGCGACGAGGCATCCTCCGGTGCCGAGGGCAACTCAAGCGTTGAAGGTGAAGAGGACTTGGAGGATGCCTATGCCAAACTGTATGATTCGGATATTCCATCCCGACATACCGGTTACTACTTCGGGCCCCTGATTGGATTTATTTTTCCCTCGGACGTCGCCACTCGTGAACCCAATACGCTCTTGGGGGGATACACCAAAACCAACCATAAGTCCGATTCGGGCTTTCTCATTGGCTTGCAGGCAGGCAAGGACTTCGGGAAAATCCGCGTCGAGGGGGAATATACCTACAATGGTTTTGATGCAAGCGGAGGTCTTAAGGCGAGCGTCCACAACTTTTTCTCCCGCCTCATTCTGGAAAAGGAATTGGGGGATCGCATCGACTTAAGGACTGGATTGGGGATGGGCTTTGGATTCGTCAATCTTCAGAAGGTTAAGGAGTATACCGGTATGGGCTTCGCCTACGATTTCCTTCTGGGTTGTGCCTACAGGATTGGGGAAAATTGGGGTTTGCAGATCGACTATCGTTATTCTCTTACCTCAGCTAATGATGAGTATGATCGTCTGAAGAGCCATGCGTGGCTTTTTTCCGCAAGCGTCGACCTATAGTCCTTTTCCTCCTCCGATTGCCCGATGAGGAAAATTGACGGGCACGTCCATTTAATCGGTGATGGTTCCGATGGTTCGGGTTGCTGGCTTGGTTTGAGCAATCCCCTTCGTATCTCCTTTGCCTGCCTATTGGCTAAGTCCGCCGGGTTGCCCTTGTCGGTTTTGAAATCCGGCATGGACTCGGCTTACCTCGAGCAGGCACTCAAATGGATCGAAGATTCTTCCCTCGATGCAGTGGTTCTGCTGGCCATGGATTATCCTCATGACTCGGAGGGTTTGCCTATGAGGAACAAAGCTAGTTTCTACGTTCCTAATCCGATCGTCCTGTCACTTGGACGCAAGCATGAGGAGTTCATCCCCGCATGCTCGATCCATCCGGCCCGCAAGGATGCGATCGAGGAACTTGAGAAATGCATTGCTGAAGGGGCAAAGGTATTGAAGTTGTTGCCCAACTGTCACAACGTCGACTGCTCTGATCGATCCTATCGGGATTTCTGGGAGAAAGTCTCACGAGCAGGCTTAGTTTTTCTGGCTCATACGGGTGGTGAATTTTCCGTGCCCGTTGTCAATGCCGGTTATGCCGATCCGCGTGTCCTCCGTCTTCCCTTGGAATGCGGGGTCAAGACTATCGCTGCTCATGGAGCGGGTCGTAGCGGTATATTGGATCCGGACTACACTTCGGACCTTTTCTCCATGTTCGAACAATACCCGAACTTGTTCACTGACAACAGCGCCCTGTGTAGCCCGAACCGCTGGAGGACGGCGAAGGCACTACTTTCTTCGAGGTTCCCCGATCGGGTGATCCATGGAAGCGATTATCCTGTTCCCGTCGGTGGGGTTGGTCCTCTCATGGGTGGGTTGATCACTTCCGGTCAGTGGAGGCAATCGCGGGCTTTATCAAATCCGCTGGAAAGGGATTGCTTCTTGAAAAGGGCGATGGGGTTTCCGGATTCCTCCTTTACCAAGCTGGAGCAATTGCTCCCTCTTTAGGAGAGCAATTTACCAAACGATCTTGGCAAGGGAGAGTCTGCGGAAAAGACAAACGCCCTGCCTTTCCAGTTGATTTCGAGTTCGATTTTCGATGCATGCAGGCAGAGGCGATCAACTCTGGAAGCCTTGGCGAGTTTGCGGTTTAGGGCAAAATTGCCATAGTTCTTGTCACCGAGAATCGGGATGTTCCTGAGCGCGCATTGTATTCGCAACTGGTGCGTCCTGCCCGTTTGCGGCATCAGTTTGAGCAAGCTCAGGCCATAAAGGCCGATTCGTGATCTCTCAACGGAGGCTCTTGTCAAAGCGGTTGGGCCGTTCCCCCGGACGACCCTGAGCTTCCCTTTTTCTCGTTTCACAAGAAGGTTATCTTTCCAAGTTCCTTCTCTTAGAGGAACCTTGGATGGAAGAATGATGGCGTGGTAGATCTTCGAGACCAGACGCTTGGAGAAAGCCTCCTTGATCGAGGAAGATAACTCCGGTGAGTCTACGCCAAGGATTACCCCGGAAGTGGGTGAGTCAAGACGGTGAACGAGGCAAAGCTTTCTTTCGATGCCTTGGGAATCAGTCCAGTGGTAAGCTTCTTCCTTTTCGTCATAAGGGGCGTGTAGGAGAGTTTTTGCCTTCCGTCGGTAAGAGTCTTTTTCTTTGTTGGGATGGGTCAGGATCCCGGACGCCTTCTCAAAAGCCCAAATGTTGGCTCCCCCAGTCTCCTGATGAGCGATAATCCGGCATTGCCGGTCAAGCGGCATATCCCCGGCAGGCAAAGTCATCGGTAGCGGAAACTGATCGTCACTTCATCGGACTTGCCGAAATCCTTGATCATGTCGTCCGTCCATTTGCCAAAGGGAACTCGAGACTGAATTGCCTGCCTGCAAAGCTCAGCGGGAAGGGAAGGGCCTTCGGAATCGAGTCGGGAAAGCTTTTCGATTCTCCCCGTGGACAAAAGGGTGAAGCGGATGGTGATTAAGCCCGGCAGACGGTCTTTCTGAAGGAAGCTGGTGGATCCTGCGGCAAGTTGATGCCATTGCTCCTCGATGGACTTGAGCATTTGTTGAAGGTATACGCCATAGGGATGGAGCCGGCATTCGATCGCAACCGTTCCTATTCTCGGCGCCGTGGTGAAAGTTTTGGTCAAGGGACCACGAATAAGCTCGGGGGAGAGCTTGGGGCGCGCTTGGGGATAAGGCTTGGCTGGAACACGCGGCAGTTGCACAGGGCTTAATGCGTCGGGTTCTTGTTGTTGATGACGATTCAGGGCGAGGCTTTCCTTGGCCTTTGTTTCGCTCTTGCGTGTTCGACTGCCGTCATCGGAGGGACCTTCTTCCAGTTCGACGTCGGATGCAGGGAGAATCTTAGCCTGATTGGGAATAGCGGAATCTTCGCTCGGGGTGGGCTTGGTTGGAGGAACGGTTTCAACAGGCGTTTCCGGTGGGGAAGGCTCGGGATTCTCGGCTGGTACGATTTTACTCGTTTGCTTCTCTCCCAAGACTTCGGGAGCCTGGGCTTCGGGCAAATCAGTATTGGGCTTTGGCTGAGCGGCCTGTTGGTCCTTAAAGGAAAAGTTAGAGGTCTCGTCCGGCGGGTTTTCGGAGGCTTGGGGGTTGGCCTCGACGAACTGATTGCGATCAAAGTTTTCCGGAAGCAAAGGAATGGATTTCCACGCGAGCGAGGCGGATGGAGGAGGGGTCTTCGGAGCGGCGCGTTCTGCAGGGAATGCCGAGGAGATAGGTGCTTTGCCTATTCCCAGAAAGACAAGCAGGGTGACGATGACGCCGAAGGAAAAAGAACCCGGTGTGGATGAACGAGGAGCCGGGGAGAGCGTTGGTTCTTGCTTCAAGCCTGTTAGCGGTGAACTGGGAGACGAGCAGAAGAGCTAGACGTCCAGGATTTGGGCGGCGTGTCGCAAGGCGAGCTCCTTGTCCTCCCAGGTGGGAATGAATTCGTGGGCGACGTAACCGTCGAAACCGGTTTCGAGAATGGCGTTCATGACGGGGGGATAGTTGATTTCCTGCTTGTCGTCCAGTTCCGCTCGCCCGGGATTTCCGGCTACGTGAAAATGGCCAATGAAATCCTTGTACTCCCTGATCCGACGTATGACGTCGCCGTTCATGATTTGCACGTGATAGACGTCGAAAAGTAGCTTGAAGCTGGGCGATCCGATCTTCTCGATCATCTTGACGCAGTGGTCGACGTCGTCGCCAAAGTAACCGGGATGGCCCTTCATAGGATGACTGTCGTCGCGGGAGTTTAGGTGCTCTAGGCAAAGGGTGACCTTCTTTTTCTCGGCCAGAGGAAGTACCTTTTTCCACAGCTTGATGCAGTTTTGCTCAGCTTGCTCGTCGTCAATCCCTTCAGCCTTCATGCCAGTGAAGGTGATGACGCGCTTGTAGCCTGCGCCAGCGCACACCTCGATGGCCTCGGTCAGCTTGGCGAGGCACTCGTCGTGATTCTTCGGGTCAACCGGACCTTTCTTGAATCCGTGACTACGCAGTAGGGAAACGTCCAGGTCCAGTTTTTTCAAGAGAGGGTAGTGGTCTCTGGAAATGCCCTCCATGGCGACCAGTCCCACTTCCTTGGATAGCCTGGCTAGCTCGGGGACCGGCATGGGCTTGAAGGTCCATCCCATAATGGACTGCTTGATGCGACCGTTCTTGATACGGAACTTGGGGTTTGCCTTGTTTTTAGCCGTTTGGGCTTGGGCCGAAGTGGCGTTGAGTCCTGCGATCGCAAGGGTCGAGCCAGCGGCGGACTTGATGGCAGTACGTCTTGTTGTTTTCATTGGAATAGCTTTGCGTAGGTTTGGTAGGCGCCGACGATAAGAAAACCGGCGCAGGAAAGCCAAAGGAAGAAATCCCAAAGTTTTCCGGGCTTTAAGCGATGGTCGCATTTCTTATAGCGGAAGTAAAGAACGGCAAAGCCAATAATGGGAAGCATAATGGCCTGCATGCTTCCCGATATCAGGACTAGTATAACGGGACTTGGGAAGAACACGTAGCAGAGAACGCTCAATGAGGGAAGGACGACGCCCATCCATTTAAGCCCGCGAAGTCGCCCGGCTTCATCCAGCTTGGCGACCCCGGTTACCTTGGCTACGTCCACGACGAGCCGTCCCTGTGCGGCAATGGCGACGTAGAAGGTCGAGAAAAGGACCGCAAAGGCCCCGAAAAGGAAGAGGTTCTGTGCGAAGGCTCCGAAAACGGGCTGGTACATTGCGGACAGGGTCTGGATCATTTCAGATCCCTCAGGAATAAGGTTCGAACGCCCCAAGACGGCCGCACCGAGAAGATAAAAGGCTATGGTGCAGAAGGTATAGACGAGCATTGCTCCCCAAGAATCCCAGTGCATCACTTTCATCCATCCTTTCGCTCGGCGTATCCATCCTTCGCTGTCGTCTTTCTTGCCGACGTATTTGCCGTATCCTTTCTCAAGGCACCAGTAGGGGTAGGCGAGGAGTTCGGATGCGCCAACGCCTATGATCCCGAAAGTCGCCAGGGCAGTGACGAGCGCCTGGTTCCCTTCCGGGAATCCGAAGGACAGCCCACGTTTGAGCTCCACCATGGTTACCGCCCATTTGTCGTAGCTTTGGAGAGCAAAAAGGTTGGCGATGGTGATCAGAGTAAAGGCGGCGACCAGGAAGACGGAAAACCTCTCGATAAAAGTGAACTTGCCCCACACAAGTAGGAAGATTGCCGCCAAAGTTAAGATAAGGGACCAGTAGACGTCGTCCTTGGCTTTTGGGATATCTCCTATTTTCTTCAATTGAACATGTAGATGAGCGATTTTCTCATCAAGAGCTTCCTTTTCGGATGCAGGAGCGTTCCGAGCCAGGTTGGCCAGTTCAGCCCGACTTACGTCGAGTGTGATTTTTTGGGCCACGTATTCGTTGTAGGCCTTGCCTTCATCGGTGATAGGGATGCTGATGGCCATGGCTTGGCCGACTCCGCCAACGATTCCTCCCTGTTGGCCGAGGATGGAAAAAAACATCAGGCACCAATACCAGATGATCCAGTTTGCCCTGATCATGCGGTTGCCCACTGCCATTCGGAGCACCGGCCCCGGGACTTCATTGAGTGCCGCTAGGGTGGTCTTGCCGTTGGTTATGGCATATCGCCCCAGCTCGATCTGGGCAAAAACCTTGATGATGCATCCCAGAATAATCAGCCAGAGAAAGTCGAAATGGGCTTCCGCCCCGGTTCGGGTGGTGGCTATCAATTCACCTGAGCCAACTATGGAGCCTGCCAGGATCATGCCCGGGCCGACGTTTTTGAGAATCTCTAGAGCTCTGGTAGGAGCTTCGCGAATTTCCAGCTTCGATTCTTGTGCCAGGTCGGTCATTTCAGCATTCGCAGGTCAACGCCAGTCGTTTGCCCAATTTGCGTTCTCATAGTGGCTGCGTATTCTCCACTCGCGCAAGTTTTGCAGAAGATCGTCCTTCGTTTCCCTATGCTCCGGACCGTTCCAAAGGTTGCGGGTTTCAGAAGGATCGCTTTTCAGGTCGAAGAGCTGGCCGTCCTTTTCGCCCAGGAAGTGAACCAGCTTCCATTCCTTGCTCCGCACCATGGTCATGAACTCGGTGTCGGTCAGGATCAGGTCCTTGGCCTGCTCGGCGTAGACGTAATCGCGCCCTTGCCAGGAAGAATCTTGTTGCAGCGCTGGCAGGATGCTTTGCGCGTCCATGGTTTGGGGCAACTCGACGCCTGCCATTTCCAGGATGGCTGGTCCGATATCCATCAACTGGATCAGGTCATCCACTTTCCTTCCTCCCTCGAAGCGGTCGGGACAGCGAATGATCAGGGGAACCCGGGTGATTTCATCGTACATGGTCCACTTCTGACTATGCCCGTGGTCGGTAAGGCAGTCCCCGTGGTCGCTTGAGAAAATCACGATGGTGTTATCGAGAATGCCCTTGTCCTCGAGGGCTTTGAGGATTTGTCCTACTTTCTCGTCGATCAAGGTGACGTTAGCCAGGTAATGCTTTCTTTGCCGGATTCTCGACTCACTACTGGGTTCCAGTTGGTGAACGACCGAGTCGTGGTCGATTTCAACGTTGTGCGTACGCATGGCCTTGTAGGCGGGAGGTTGTCCGGTCAGATCTTCGTCGGTGACCGGTGCCAAGGGGACCTCTACGTCGTCGTAGAGTTCGAGGTGTCTGGAAGGCGGGTCGTAGGGAGGGTGGGGGCCGGGGAATCCTACTTCTAGAAAGAAAGGCTGACCGCCCTCATATTGGTTGATCCACTGAATGGCCCGGTTTCCCGTAAAGGCGTCGGAATGGGTATCCTCGGGGAGGTCCCAGGAAAAGGCCCCCAGGCATTCGCGGTAGTCGGCTCTTTGGCGATAGAGGATTCGCTTTTGCTTCTCCACGCCGATTTCCTCGAGGTGCTTTTCCCAGTCATCCTGAAACTCGGCTCCTTCAAGGAAACGGTCTTTGTTCTCCACCACGTATCGCTCGTCGAACCCACAAGGAGTGGTAAAGGGCCAAGTATGCATCTTGCCGACGTTTGCGGTGTGGTACCCCCCCTCGGAGAGATTCTCGATCCAGCTGCGCGTCCAGTTGTCTGCATTCTTGAGGATTCCGGTGGTATGTGGGTAATGTCCCGTAAACACGCTGGCCCGGGAGGGAGCGCAGGAGGGTGCGGTGACGTGGCAATCGGTGAACGTGACGCCTTCCTCCACCAACCTGTCCATGTTCGGAGTGATGCAGTGTTGATGTCCCAAGGCCGCGATGGTGTCGTACCTTTGCTGGTCCGTGAAAAGGAATACGATGTTTGGTCGGCTGGACATTGGGTGACTAGGAGAAGAACTTTCGGAACGAATCGATCGTCTTTTGGGCGGCCGTGTCCGGGTCGGGCCAGTCAAAGGCTTCCGCCGACACGCAGCCACGGTACTCGATTTCACGAAGGGCCTCCGCTATGGGGGCAATCGGTGTGTGACCGAAGCCCACTGCCCTGCGGTTACTGTCCGCAAAGTGGACGTGGCCGACGTATTTCGAGCCCTGCCTGAGGGCTTGAGCAATGTTTTCCTCCTCAATATTCATATGAAAAAGGTCGGCCAAAAGGGTTACTCCACTCGTTTGCAGGCCATTGAGGAATTCACAAGCATCACCAAAACGGTTGAAGAGGTTGGTCTCGTACCTGTTGAGAGGCTCGTAAATAAGCAAGGTGCCCGCATCCTTGGCTTGTTCGCCCAGTTCCTCGAGCGCAACCGCGAGCCATTGAAGGCAGTCGGCGCGGCTGGCGGAATCACCTGAACTGCCTTGCATGGATCCAATGATGGCGGGGGCGCCGAATTGCCCGCCGAAGGCAATCATTTCCGAGATAAAAGCCTTTGCCTCGGCCCGGATTCCAGGATCCGGATCCGTCAAGGTCAAGCCTTTGATGACTTTTCCCGCTCCCGTTCCTACGGCCCCTAGTTCAAGGCCGTTTTCATCAAGGAGCCGGCCCAGTTCTCCTTCATCCCCGGCGGAAGGACCCTCGGTAAATAACTCGATTGCGGAAAAACCCAGTTTCGACGTTTTTGCGATCCCCGTTGCGAGGTCGTCCCAGAGTACCCAAGGGCCTCCCCTGAGGGAAGGAACCATAGACAAGGTAAGGCATGGTTTCATACGCTTACAGACTGGTCTTACCTCGGGCGAAGATAAAGCAAAAAACCTTTCCGGACGGAAAGGGGATTCCCGAGGGGTGGAAGAGGGGGACTCAGGCGTCCGGCTTGGCGGGGACGAATGGGTTGGATTTAACTGGTTGAGGAACCTCTATGGGCCTTCCGGGCAGAACCTTTGGCCTGTCTTCGGGTTTGGGCTGAAGATTGATCGGACTATCCTCGGCATCCGAGAAAGGATCGGGAGCGGGGATGGGGTTACGGGGGGCAGCCTGCCCTGGAACCTTGCGCGGAGCGGGTTGCGTGGGGGCAAAGGGGGAGTTGTTCAGCGTGGGTAAACCGGCATCAGGATCAAGGACTGGTCCGAGCTCACCGTTTTCGGCGGGCAGTCCCGGATTCGAACCGGCTCCCAGCGTGGGGGAGAATTTTCTTTTCATGGGGTCGGCCAGTCCCTCGAAAGGATCGTTCGACTTCTTCCAGCGTGGGCTGATTCCAATATTGAAGGAATCGGCAGGAGTGGTCGCGAGGGGTGGGACGTGAATCGGGCCGGGTTCCCTATATCTCTTGTCATAGGGGTTGGGTTTCATGACGTTGGTTCTTTCGGTGTCGGGAACGTACCCCTTCCTCATCAACCATTCCATGGTGCCGCCCCTCGGAAGTACCCAATGGTCGTTGATCTTGATCGCAGTGGGCAGATCCTTGGCATCGAGCCAGCCGGTCTGCTTGCCGGTCAAGGTCGGCCGGAGCTTGAAGTCTTCCTTACGCTCTTGGCTTGAAACCTGAAGGGGACCGAAAAGCAAGCAGAGCAGAGGAAAAATTGACTTAAGCACCCACATTCTCATATCTAAACCAATTAACCCGATCCTCGTAGCTTGTCAACTTTCCGGGGCAGTTTTTATTTGATCGCCAGGCGGAGAAACTTTTTTTCATAGGAAGGCGCAACCGAGATGACGAAGATATTGTTGCCGGGCACGAGCGCTACCTTGGTGCCTTGGTTGCCTTTTTGAAGGGCGACCTGCCTGCGGTCGGCCCATAGCTCAAGCTGATCCGGTTCATCGAAACGTAGGACGATTTCACGGGGGTCCTCACTCGGTATAGTGAAGCGCAGAAGACGCGTTCCTCGTGAAGTGGGAGGGACTTCCGCAAGGGGGATGTTGCCGTTTACCATGGCCAGCAGTTCGTCGGTCCTTTCTTTCGGGAGCAAATGGAACCTTTTTGGGTCCTTAATGCTCGTAGCGGTATTTGCCTTTGGGATCCGGAGGGTTCGCTGGAAGCGGGTAGATGGGAAGCGATAGGGTCCTTCCTTCCCCAGTTCGGAGAGGAACCGGACGAGGTCCACGAATTCGTGCTCCGACAGGCTTGCCGTCAATCCCGGTGGCATGAGGGAAGCTGGCGAGATTGTCTTGGATCTGACGTTCTTTCCGGCAATCTCGACGAGGTTTCCGGAAACTTCCCGCAGGATCGTCTTTTGCTTGGTCGAACTCTCCATCAATCCGGCAATCACCTTTCCTTCTTTGGTCGTGACCACCGTCATGTGGTAGCCTTCCTTGATTTTTTTATTCGGCTCGATAAGAGATTCGATCAGGTAGTCCAAGGGCGCGCTTGCCCCAATGCTCACCAGATCAGGGCCGACTTTCGGTCCGGTTCCGCCTATGGCGTGGCATGATACGCAGGCCAGTTCTGCCCTTCGGTATACGAACTCTCCGTTTTGAGGGTCTCCGCTCAATTCAACTCGTTCCATTATTTTCTCCTTTTTGAGCTCGCTTAGGGTAACGCTCATGGCCGGCAATTTGCCCGAGCGTCTTAATTGGTCGATCAGGCTAGGAAGTTTTCTCCCGGAAATGGTCGCCAGGCGCACGCCCGCGAGGGCGACCTTGGTGGGCAGGCTATTGCCGGATAAGCCTTTTTCCAACTCCCCAGGGCCGGTCGGGGATTTTATGATGGAGGCGAGAAGGGCGGAAGGATCCAGGTCGCCGGGAAGGGTTTCGAGAACGGGAGGGGAGAGCCTTGCCGCGAGAGCTCCATTGACCAAGGCGAGCTCCTCGAGCACGACGAGGGCCGATCGGTGGGCGGGTTTGTCCGAAAGGTATAGGCTCATGGACTTGTGCCCTTGGGCCGGAAAGGATGCGAGAACCCGACTGAAAGTCCTCAACTCTTCCTCCTTTGCCGAGCGGAGTCCGTCTTTGGCATGGGCAAAGGCTTCACTGTGCTTCCATGCCGCTCCCAAAAGAATGGCTTCCTTGGCGAGGGCCTTTTCCTGGAAAAGGTTCAACAAGGATTGGGGCGGAACCGAGGTCGGTTTGAGGTTTCTTTCCTTCTTCGCCTGGATCAACAAACCAAGGGTTTTTCTTCTGAAGTCAACCGAGCAGGAAGAGTCGCAGGCGAGATCGTACAGGGCGTTTAGATGCTCGGCTTTCCCAATGCGGGCCAAGGAAGCGTAAATTGGTAGCTTGGCTGAATGATCTTGCCCGTGGTTGGCGTGCTTTCCCGTTACTTGGGCAAGTAGGCTTTTCAGGGGAGCCTCGCTACCCGTTAGCTCGACGATTGCGGAAAGATATGCGGGGTTATTCGAAAAAGATGATTTTCCCTCCCAATGAGACCTCAGTGCCCTGAGCGTTTCCCGAAGGGCAAAAGTCAGGGGTTTGTCCATATCCAGATCAACCGCCCTAATTGCCCGTTCCGCCGCCTGAGCCGTGCCGACTTGCCCAAGAGCCACGAGAGCGGCAAGCCTGACTCTTGGATGGGGGTCGTACACGAAAGGAGCGGGCGAAAGCCCTAGCCTGAGAGCGGCAACCCGGATCGCGGGTTCCTTGGCCGAACCAAGCAAGTCGAGGGCAGCCCGGGGAACGGTCAGCCTGCGGGACTTCAGCAACCAGACCAGTTCGAGGGTTTTGCCTGCATCGGTCGCATTCCGAATTGCGCTGTTTGCAATCTCGTCGACTCCAGGGTCCGTGGCTTCGGTGAGCAGACGCCTGGCGACTCTTCTCGCCAAAGGTTCCCCGTCCTGCAGGACCTCAAGCAGCTTTGCGGCGGAAAGAAGGTGAAGCTGATTTAGCTCAAGGACTTGTCCTCCCTTGGGCGCCAGTCTCCAGATTCGCCCATGCTCTTGGTCCCTTCGCTTGTCCCGGAAATCGACCTCGCCATGCTGGATGATGAGGTTGGACCAGTCGGTCAGGTACAGGGCCCCGTCCAACCCGACGTCCACGTCGATGGGACGAAACATTCCCCCTTGCCCAAGCCTGTCCAGTCCGCCCGAGCCGGTCTTGGCCAAGTCTATTTTCTGGGTGGATAGGAAGGAGCTTCCACTTGGTGAAAGGCGAAAGCTCACCGTGCGGTGTCCGCGAAAATCATTGGCCACCAGGAGTCCGCGGTATTTCTCCGGGAAAATACTTGTGTTGAGGATAGCGAGGCCGCAGAGCTTGGGCTGTCCCGGGTTTAACCCGTTCAGAACCTCCGAGCGGTCGAACAGGCTGGAGGTCTTGAAGCCCGATCCCCGGAATACGTGGTTGATGCCCTCGCCACCCGCCCCATCGGTCATGAAGCATTCGCCCCAAGGATCGGATTCGAATCCCCAGGGGTTGATGAGACCCGTGGCGAAGATTTCCAGCCTGTGGGTATGAGGATCGAATTCCCAGGCTCCGCTCTTCATGAGTTCCCTAGGTCCCCAGGGAGTTTCCGAATAGGTGTTGATGTAGATGGACTGGTTGAAGGCTATCTTGCCTTCTTCCGTATGGCGGAGGCTGTGGACGATGTGGTGGGTGTCTTCCGTGCCGAGTCCCGAAACTAGAATTTTCCTAGCGTCGGCTTTTCCGTCACCGTTGGTATCCTTGAGGTGAAGAACTTGGGTGGAGGTGCCGACGTAAACCCCGCCATGGCCTGGTAGAATGGCCGTGGGCATGAGGAGCCCTTCGGCGAAGACCTTCCTCCGGTCGGCTTGCCCGTCGCCGTCCGTGTCTTCGAGTACTACGATCTTGTCGTTGGCCAGGAACCCGGGAAGTATCTGGGGGTAGCTTTCCGCAGTGGCGACCCAGAGGCGGCCTCTTTCGTCCCAGGCGCACTGGGTGGGGTTGCGGATAGCCGGCTCGGAAGCGAAGAGGTTGAGGGAAAGATCGTCTGGGATCTTGATGTCCTTGCCTGCGGAAAGGGCCTTTGCGGAAGGTTTAATGTCCTCCCAGTTTCCTATGGGTGGGGGAGTTTGAGTGGGGAAGGATCCGCTTTGCAAGGCTTTCGCCACCACTTTCTCCGCTTCTTCGACATAAGGCAGGAACTTAGGCAGGTCGGCGGCGTTTCTTCCCTGCTCGTGCTTACGGAAACTGAAAAGGTAAGTTTGGTTTTGTGGCCGCCAGCTGTGGAAGAAGAGCTCGTTTTTGCGCCTGAGCTCACTGCGTACGAATTCGTGGAGGGGTGCGTCGAAGTTGGCCTGTTTGGAATTCTTAGCCATGGATTTCATTAGATGCCTCGCTAATTTCCGGTAGCCCCTTGCGTTGAGGTGCAGTGAATTCGAGGTATGTCTCTCGCCCCTCTTGGGTTTGGCCGGGTAGAGTTTGGTCAGGTCGATGAAAAGATGCTTGTTTGCCGCGCACAATTCCTTGATGGAGCGGGAGAATTCCCATACCCCGACATTGTAGGCAGCGGGGTCGGGCATAGGGGACGGCCAAGCTTCTTGCAAAGGTGGCGAAAGAAGGGCGGTTCGGGCTCCCAATCCTTTCAAGTCGTCGAGAAGCCTTTGGTAGTCGCTTCGGAATTTCTCCCGTGAATCGTTCCAGGCTTCAACTCCACCGTAAGCGAGAAGGAGGACGGTTGGGTTTGCCTCCTTGATTTGCTTGATCAGGTTGGCGTATCCGTCTCTCGGCTTGTCGTAACCCCTTGATTTCCCACGGACGTCGTCCCCGGACCAGCCCAAGTTCCTTACCTTCAGGTTGTAGTCCGGGTAGGCGTTGAGGAGGGCGTTCTCGAAGTAGCCGTACTCGGACATTCTTTCGATCAGGGTCGGGCCGACCATGACCAGGACGTCGTTATTCTTCAATTCGAAAGCAGGCAAAGCTTGGGCCAGAAAAAGAGCCGCTAAGGCGGGGAGTGAGGGTCTGGGCATCATTCGGGTCATCTTGCAGGGAAGATGACGATCGTCAAATTCCTAAAGATCTTCGTCGGCTTTTGCACCGATAGGCTTCAAGGCATGCCGTTTTCCAAGAAGCTGTAGTAGCCGAGGCCGGTGGGGTCGCTCTCGGGTTCGCCGATGATGACGTGGTCGTGCAACTCGATATCCAGGTGCTCCGCTGCCCGCCGTAATTTTTGGGTAACACGGACGTCTGCCGCGCTTGGCGAGGGATCACCGCTGGGATGATTGTGTGCGATGATGACGGCCGAGGCTCCATGACGGATGGCAGGGCGGAAGACCTCGCGGGCATGAACGAAGCTGCCGGATGCGGTTCCTGAAGTTACGGCTTCCGCACGGAGGAGCTTGTTCTTTCGATCGAGACAAAGAACCCAAACGCGCTCCACCGAATCCGATCTGACTTCCGGGTAAAGGAATTCCCATACCGACCTCGAGTCATGCAGGGGCGCGTTTCTTATCCTTTCCGAGTTCATCATCCGCTTCGCGATCTCAACATAGGTGGAAAGTTGTAAAGCCTTTATCTTACCTATGCCCTTGATCCGCTTAAAATCAGTGACGTCCCAGCGCAATAACCCAGCGAGGGAACCGGCTTCTCTTATGAGATCTTCGGCCAAGGCGAGAACGTCCCTGCCCGCCGTTCCCGAACGGATCAGCATAGCCAGAAGTTCCTTATCCGAAAGGGGGGCGGGGCCATGCCTCTCCAACCGTTCTTGGGGCCTCTCCTCAAGGGGCAGATCCCTCAGGCCATGAGGACGGCCGCTTCCAGTCGACATTCGGGGAGATTCGGGAGGATGAGGAAAAGGATTACTTCTCGGGGAGGCTCACCCGGATGTAGGCCTCTTTCTTGAGGCGTCCTAGCCATTGCCTCTGGCTTTGGGACTCGAACTCCGCGGCAAGGCTTCGCTCGATTTCCGAACGCACCTCGTCCAATGGCTTGCGACCTGAGGTCTCCCTTTTTTTCACCTGAAGCACATAGACGGCGAATTTTCCCGATTTCCTAACCGTCCCATCCTCATTCCTCTGCAGGATATCGACGACGAAGGGTTCTGAGACTTCACCTTCCTTCAATGAAAATGCCTTTTCCCTTATTTCTTCGCTCCTAATCTCCCTTTCCGATACCATGACGCCCCAGTCGCCGCCTTTCTCACGAAAGGGACTTTGACCGTTGTTCTTGGCAAGGGCCTCGAAGGAAGTACCTTCCTTCAATTTTTCAAGGACCTTTCCTGCCTGCTGCAACAGTACGGCCTGAGGTTCTCCGGCTATTTGAGAAAAGACGATTTCCCGAAGACCGATCTTTGCCGCGGTCTTGAAGAGATCGGGATTGTCGCGGTAGTATTTCTCCACTTTCTCAGGACTAATCTCCTCCTTGAGCCTTCTCCTTGTGGATAGCATGTGGGTGTAGATGATCTGTTCCTCCAAGTCCTTCCTGAATTCCAGTTGGGACTGACCGTTGCTTCTAAGCACGTCCCGAAACAACTTTCTGTCACCGTTGAAGTCCCGTATCAGACGCTTGTTGTACTCCTGCTCTATGAAGGTCTCGGGAATGACCATGCCCTTCTCCCTGAAGGCGGCAATGGAGAGCAGGCGGTCGATCTTGCCGTCCACGAATTCGGGAGCTCTTTGGGCGCGCTCTTCATCCGAGAAATTAAGCCGGGTCATCGCGGAGTCGATTTCACCCCAGGTAACGATGCGCTCGTTAACTTTTGCAACCACCCGGTTGATTTCGATCAATTCAGCCTTCAGCGAGGTCGATAGGCATGCAATGGCGAGCGAGAGAAGGCATGCCGTGCGGATCGTCGAGTTACTTGTTTTTATTCCCATGCAGGATCAGTTTTAAAAAGGACGAGATTTCCTTCAACTTCAAAAGTGGGTCTTTCGAAGAAAGTTTGGGAATCCTTCCCAGAACTCGATGGTAGGTTTTTTCATTGTTTTTTCCTCGCTTTGCATGTCGACAGAATAATTCGGAGTTTGTGGTCTCCAATTGATCGAAGCCCGCTTCCTCGCAAAGGCACCTGATGCGAGTCTCGTCAAGCAAGGCGACGACCTCTGGGGGTGGCTTTCCGAAGCGGTCCGCAAGTTCTTCTTCGAACTCGTCGACTTCGCCGATCGTCCTCATGCGGGAAAGTTTCCGATAGCCGTCAATTCTCAGCCTGGCTTCGGACGTATAGCTCTCGGGAAGAAAGGCTCCTAGGGAAAGGGTTTCCTTCGGCTTGACGTTTTCTTCTCCTTCTCCCGATGCAAGGAAATCCAAACGAACGGCTGCGGTCGGCCGCAGGCTGACTTCATCGCCTTTGAGGCGAGAAACGCTTTCTCTCAACAGTCTACAGTAAAGTTCAAAGCCGATTCCCGCGACGTGCCCGCTTTGCTCGCTACCAAGCAGGTTTCCCGCCCCGCGAAGCTCCAGGTCCCGGAGGGCTATTCTGAAACCCGCTCCAAAAGTGTTGGTTTGTCGCAGGGCGGAAAGCCTTTTTCTTGCTTGGTCGGATACCGGGACGCCCCGATTGAGCAGGAGATAGGCGTAGGCTTGGCGGTTGAACCGACCGACCCTGCCGCGTAGTTGATAAAGTTGGGACAGGCCGAACTTGTCGGCTCCCTCGATGATGATCGTGTTGCAGTTGGGGATATCCAGTCCCGACTCGATGATTGTCGTGCAGACGAGCAGGTCGTAGTCTCCGGCTACGAATTCGGTCATTACCAATTCGAGTTCATCTTCGCTCATCTGCCCATGTCCGATTGCAATGCGGAGGTCGGGAAACTGGATCTGGAGTTTCCTCGCAACCGCGTCGATGGTCTTTACGCGATTGTGGAGGTAAAAGACCTGTCCTCCACGTCGAATCTCCGTTTGTACGGCCCTGCGGACGACGTCGGGCGAATGTCTCACGACCTCAGTCTTGATGGGCCAGCGGTTGACTGGGGCGGTCTCGATAGCGCTAAGCGATCTCGCTCCCACCATTGCAAAGTAAAGGGTTCGTGGTATCGGCGTCGCGGTAAGGGTCAGGACGTCCACGCTTGCCCTAAGGCGTTTGATCGTCTCCTTGTGTCGAACCCCGAACCGCTGTTCCTCGTCCACCACTAGGAGTCCGAGATCATGAAATACGAGATCATTGCCGAGTATTCTGTGAGTACCGATTAGAATGTCGATGGAGCCCTCCCTTGTGGCCTGGAGTATCTTCTTTTGTTCTCCTGGGCTTCGGAATCGTGTGAGCATCTCGAGCATCACCGGATAGTCGCGCATGCGTTCCCTGAACACATTGAGGTGTTGCTGGCAAAGGATGGTGGTGGGGGCAAGGATAGCCACCTGCTTCCCATCCATGACCGCTTTGAAGGCGGCCCGAATAGCCACCTCGGTTTTGCCGAATCCAACGTCCCCGCAGACCAGTCGGTCCATCGGTTGGTCCTTCTCCATGTCGATTTTCGTTTGCTCGATCGCCTTGAGTTGGTCCGTTGTCTCAGTGAAGGGGAACGCATCCTCAAATTCCTTTTGCCACTGGTCGTCGGGGGCGAAGGCATTTCCTCCTTGGGTCTCGCGGGAAGCCTGCAGGCGGAGCAGGTCGGCGGCCAGGTCGAGGGCCGCCATCTCCGCAGCCTGTCTGGTTCGAGTCCAGGCTCGCCCTCCCAGTTTGGCAAGTTTGGGCTTGGCTTTTCGAAGGCCTACGTAGCGTGACAAGAGATGGGACTCCTGAAGGGGCACGTGAAGAAGCAGTCCGTCCGCGAATTCCGCCGTAATGGCTTCCTCCCGCCTTTCTTCGTCCTCAATTTTTCCCAAGGCCCTGAAACGACAGATTCCGTGCTGGTGGTGAACGAGGTAGTCTCCTTCCACCAGTTCGGAGAAGTCGAGGGCTTGGTCGACTTCCCTCCTCTGGGCGAGGGCCTTTCTTGATCTTGTGACCCGCCTGCTGCGCTCGCGCCCGAGGATTTCGCGTGAGGTGGCCACGACGAGGCCTTTCTCCGGTTTTTTCCGAAGAAAAGACAAAAAGGAGTTGTTCGCGGGGCCGCAAAGGAAACCTTCCCTAAGTCCAACGGGAAGGAAACGTGGAGAGAGCTTGGAAAGAGAGCTTTCGTCTGCAATGATTTCAAGGATTCTCTTGGTTTCCGATTCCGCTCCCGCGGCAATAATGATCTCGTGGTCTGCCTGTTGCTTGAGCAAAAGCTTGTGGAGAAAGCTCGTCCTCATGAATTTTTCGTCCTCGAGCCTTTCCAGGCTAAGAGAAGATTGGGTGGACGGCCCCCTGAAGTCCGAGAGACTCTCTATAGTTGGAGAGTCGGTAGGAGAACTCTCGAAAATACCCGATCCTGCGGCTATTTCACTTGTCCCGAGAAAGCGGTCATCCAAACTTTTCTTCCAAGAGAGGGAGAAATTCGCCTTGGCGTGGCTCTCTCGGTCTGGTTCGTGAAAACAAAGGGGGAAGCGGGAAACAAGCTGTTCGGGTTCTCGGAAGATCCATAGAGCCGGATTTCGAAGGTAGCGGAAGAATTCGCCTTCTCTTTCAGGGAACTCAGAAGTTTCCGATGAAGATATGGTTACGCTGGATACCTTTGCGGTCGTTCTTTGTGAGGTTGGGTCAAAGGCCCGCACCTCCTCTACCTCATCGCCAAAAAAATCGATGCGGACGGGTTCGCGACCGTTTACGGGATAGACGTCCACAAGTCCTCCGCGGACAGCGAATTGCCCGGGTTCCTCGCATAGGATTTCGGATGAATACCCCAGCTTTTCACCTAGAGCTGAGCAGAATTCCTCAAAGTCAACTCGAGCTCCCGGGGCAAGGTTTAGCTCAGATTGGCTTCGCTTCTCGAGAATTGGACAGGGACTTAGGATGGCGTCCGGGGTCGTGGCTATGAGAACAAGCACACCGTCGGCGCTCTTCCCCTTGGAAAGGTCAAGTAGCGAGCTTAGCGTTGCAATCCGGTCGCAGGTACGCTCGAAAGCATCCGGGTTAGAGCTTTCGGGGGGGTGGTCGAAGGTATGGAAATCAACGCGTAAATCGGGCCGGAGGCATTCCATGATGCCGGTTACGTCCTCGGCCCATTCCTCCGCCTTGGGCAGGTCCTCCTCCACGAGGATCGTAATGTGTTTGCCAGATCCGATGATTTCATTGGCCGCCACGGCCGATGTCGCGGACTCGGGCACGCAAGAGAGGAAGAGGGCGTTTGCGTTCTCGGGCAGAAGGATTCGCTTCACGCTTGAAAGGGTTTGGGGTCAATCCAGTTTTTTCAAGGCCTGCCTAGCGGCTTGCTCTTCCGCTTCCTTTTTACTTTTGCCCTCTCCCTGTCCGAAATTTTTCTTTCCGATCATGACCGACATGAAGAATCTCTTTTTGTGCGGTGGGCCGGATTCCCTTTCGACTTTGTAGCGGATTGACTCTCCTGGTCGGGATGCCTGGACGAGTTCCTGCAACCGGCCTTTGGGGTTCATTTCGTCCTGGTCTTGGTCAAGGGTCAGGTCGAGTTTGCCGAGCCATAGAAGAACCTTTTCTCTCGTCGCCTCCAGTCCGCCGTCCAGGAAAATGGCTCCAATCAGGGCCTCGAGGCCATCCTCTAGGGTGGATTCCCTCTCGTTGCCACGGTTTCTTTTTTCAGATGGACTCATGCGAAGGAAAGAGCCGAGCTTGAGCTTGCGAGAAACTTCGGCAAGTGAGCTTCCCCGGGCCAGTGCGGCTTTGGCTTGGCTGAGGATGCCTTCATCCGCATCAGGTTGGGAAAGGTATAGGTTTTCCGCAAGTATGGCTCCGAGGATCGAGTCGCCGAGAAATTCGAGCCTCTGGTTGTTTGGTTTGTCTTTGTTACGTTGATGAAAGGAAGGATGGGTAAGGGCATCCATCAGCAGTCTGGGATTACGAAACCTGTATCCTATTCTTCTCTCGAAGTCACGCAACTCACTTGGAAGTGAGTCCCCTCCACTGGATGCATTTTTCTTCCCCTTGACGGAAGAGATCAGCTTTCCCAGAAATTTCACTAGGATTCGCTAGAGAAGAAACGAGATTTGACTTCCTTACCGAGGGCGAGATAAGCCTTCGCTCCGGGACCGTTCGGATCATATTCGAAAATGGTCTTCCCGAAGCTCGGAGCTTCGCTCAGGCGGACGGTACGGGGAATGGCGGTGCGGAAGATCTCGTCGGGATAGTGAAGGTTGACTTCCTGCCAGACCTCGAAGGACAGTCGGGTTCGGTTGTCGTACATCGTCATGACGATTCCACCGAGAGAAAGGCCGGGGTTGGCCCCCGATTCCCTAAGTTGGTTGACGACGCCAACAATCTGCCCGAGTCCCTCGAGGGCGAGGTATTCGGATTGCAGGGTAACGAGAAGTAAGTCGGCGGCGCAGAGTGAATTCATGGAGAGAAGGCCGAGGGTAGGAGGGCAGTCGATGAGAATGGCGTGAAGACCATAGTTTTGGGAGAGTGCGCGGAGGGAGGAGCGGAGCTTGACCAAGTAGTTGGGTTGGCTGCTCAATTCAAGTTCGGCCGCGGCGAGATCAAGCTCGGAAGGAACGATCCAGAGGTTTTCCCTGTTAGTCGATATGACCCTGCCCGACAAGTCGCTCCCCGACAGCAGCGGTTCGTAGATGCCTGCGCCGGGTTTCTTCTCCAAGCCAAGGGCGCTGGTGGCATTGGCCTGCGGGTCCATGTCGACTATCAGGGTGGGCATGCCTGAGGATGCAAGGGCGTCCGCTAGGTTGACGGTGGTTGTGGTTTTCCCTACGCCTCCCTTTTGATTGGCAATGGCTATGGTTTTGGCCGACATCAGAAACTGCAAAGTAAGAGCGTGCTTTCGTCTGTCGAGAAGGAAAAGCAAATCATGAAATGATCACCTCTCCATTGATTTTGCTTAGGCGCAGGTTTTTATTGGTAACTGGGGATTCGGGGATTTCGCATTCCCGTTTTTCGGTCTGGAGCAGGAACCATTCGATGGAATGCAAGTCCGCGGACAAGGCGAGCGGGCTTGCCCCACCCAGCCTGGCATTTATTTCCACCAGGCTAAGGCTTTGGTCGTCCGAGACGATGACTTGGGCCAAGGCATGTCCAGACAAGCCCGGCAAGGACTCGAAGGTGTCCCTCATTCTCCGTTCCCAATCTGGATTGTCGAAGATTTCGCTCTCATGCGCTTCCCCGTCCACGATCTTGTTTCGCCATCGCAATACCATTCCATGGCATTTCCCCCTTGCGTCGATCCAAGTCTCGGCACTGAATTCCGGCCCCTTTAGCATGGGCTGAAAAATCGGGTTCTGCAGCTTTAGGGCATGATCCGATGCTTCTTTTGCATCGAGGTCCAAACCGATTAGATAGGAGGCACTTCCATTTCTTTCTTTAGTTACGAATCGCTCGGAGCCAAGCTCATCCGTGTTTTTTACCGTGGGGATAGGAGGAATGGAGGCGCTTTTCATCTGGTTGTGGAAAAGCAGTTTGTCCAGACAGGTCTCGACGGCCTCCTGGCTGGAAACCATGACGGAAACCCCATGTTTGTACAGTGCGTCTCGGTTGCGGGCCCAGAAGTCAAGCTCCCCGTCCCTGGTAGGTATGACGTGGGTTATGCCCAATTCTGCGCAAAACCCGAGCAGGCCATCTTTATCCAGGGTATCTAGCGGAGGCATTTCAGTGAAGGTCTCCACCTTCGCGGCCGCCGGGCAGTTCGGGTTGCTGTCGCTTCCGACGAGCTTGGCTTCTGGGTGAAACATCCTGGCTCCCCTGAGGACTTGCTCGTAAAGGGAGATCTTGGCAGACAGGCTGGAAAAGAGGATGACGGGCGCTTTTGTCATTCCTGCTGGTCTCGGCCTTGTCCTTCGAATTCTGAATTCAGGCAGGACGAAACGATTGCGTCTACCCAAGTTCCATCGACTTGGACATGCTGGCGCAGGATTCCTTCCCTGATGAAACCACTTGAATCGAGGGCCTGAAGGTGGAATTCCCGATGAGCGTAGGCCTCAGTGGTGATCTTATTAAGACCTAGTACGGTGAAGGCGCATTGTTGGAGAAAAGCCATGAAAATGCGGCATTCTTCCTGGTAGAGTGAAACGTCCCTGGCCCTCTCGGTCTCCAGAAGGAAGGAAGCTTCAGCCCTGGAATTTTCCCAGTCGACGTGCACCAGTCCCCCATACCCGATCAATTCTCCTTGAAGGGTGAACCTAAGTAGAACTTGGCGGGGTCGCTTTTCAGAAAACTGTTTGCCGACTACTTCCTCGAAGTATCGGAGTTGTTGCTCGCGGGTAAGGGGCTCCTTTTGGCGTAAGGCGGAGATTTGAGTGTTTCGCCACGCCATGATGGGGAGAGCATCCTTCATTCTGATGGAACTAGTCGCGTACTCCCCGTAACTGGCCTTGAAACCTCCTAGGGCGAGATATTCTCCGGGTTTTTCCCTTTCCTGCTCGAATCCCTTTGGATCGGTCATCCTTTTTCGATGAATCGGGCGATCTCGTTTACAACGGCGTCTTGTTCTCCCTTCGTCAAATTCGGAAAAAGAGGAATGCTGAGACATCCCTCGAAAAACTTTTCCGCCCCCGGAAGCCGTATTTTCCCCATTTCTCTCTCGAAATAAGGGTGTCGGTAAAGGGGGACGTAGTGAACTTGCGTCATGATTCCCCTCTCCTTTAGGAATTTGTGCGCTTGGTCGCGACGGCCTGGTTTCCTGAAGCGAAGCACGAACAGATGCCAAGCGTGTCCTTTCTCTTCGTTCGGCAGGCCGAAATGACTGGAAAACGGTTTTTTGCCAAGCAGTTCGCGGTAGCGGGCGGCGATCTCTCTTCTCTTGAGGAGGGAGTTCTTCAAGCATTTGAGCTGTGATCTTCCCAAGGCCGCGTGGATGTCGGAGAGCCGATAGTTCCAGCCCAGTTCGTCCTGTTCGTAGGCCCAAGGCGTCTCATGTTCGGGGCCAAATGGACGCTGGATGCCATGGCTTCTCAATTTGACCGCATGCTTGCGAATCTCCGCGGAGTTGGTGAGGATCGCCCCCCCCTCGCCACAACAGACGTGCTTGACTGGATGAAAGCTCAAGGTCGAGGCATCCGACCATTCCCCAGAGGCGCTTTTGATTTTATTGCCATCTGATTCCTCCCTCCAAGCCCCCGGGGAATGGGAGGCATCCTCTACCACGCAAAATTCATGTTTGTCGGCAAGAATCCTGCATCCTTTAAGGGGGGCTACCGAACCCGTCAGCGAAACGGGGACGATGAGGTTCTTGCTCCGCTTCTGGTTTGGGTTCAAGTTGTTAAGTATTTCCTCCACGGATTCGAGGTCAATCAAGCCACTTTCAGGGTCTACGTCGCAGAAAATTGGCTTTGCTCCCTGATATTTGAGGGCGTTTGCGGTTGCAGAGAAGGTTACCGCGGGTACGATGCCTATACTATTCTCATCGATGCCGAGCGAGGAATAGGCCAAGTGGAGAGCGGCGGTACCACTGGAGCAGGCGACCGCTTGCTTGACGCCAAACCATCCAGCCAGGTCCTTCTCGAATTCACTTACTTGTGGTCCTTGAGTGAGAAAGTCATCTTTCATCATCCGCTCGACGGCGAGCAAATCTTCCTCGCCGATACTTTGCTTTGAATAAGGAATAAGTCCCATTGCTTAAAAGAAAACCAAATTAGGAGGTTCTTTCCAAGCTGAAAGACATTCGACAAGCGACTTGCAAAGGCTCTTAGCTCTGGGCTAGGCTGAAGATATGAAGATAGTCGGTTCAGTGATCGCCAGGATTGGCAGCAAGCGCTTGACCTACAAGAACCTCCTCCCGTACAAGGGAGTACCTTTGGTTCTACGGGCAGTTCACAAGCTCCTGGATTGCCCTCGCATCGATGAAGTCGTCTTGTCGACGGACAGCGAGCTGATTGCGAGAACCTGCATGCATCCTGACGTGAGAATTCTGCCTCGTCCCGAGACGCTCTCGGGCGACGGGGTCGCATCCGTGCCGGTCTTCCAGCACATCCTTGAGAACCATGAATGCGATCTCCATGTGAACTTCAATTGTAATTTCCCGGAATGCGAGGAGTCGGTTATCCTGAAGGCCATCGAACTGGCCGAAGAGACGGGAGAGGCCTTGTCCGATCCGTATGCCGTTTGGGCTCAAACTCGGTCTTGCCTGGAGAATTATGGCGATCCCTTCGATATAACGGCCCGGGTCTTCGAGGCGAGGGGCGTTCATCCGTTGGACGTGCATACCATGGAAGACTTGTTATCAGTCCACCGAGAACACCAGAGGGGAATTCATGTGCCCGACTTTTAGAAAAAAGATGATTTTCAGTAAAGTTTCGCTACCACCATCCGATAGTTAAGGGTGATTAATCATTCCATGGAAAAGCTAGTTCACATATCTTCACTTAGGATTTCGGCCATAGCCGGATTCTTTCTATTATTCATAGGACAAGAGTCCAAGGCATTGGATACCAAACGTTTCGATGCCCCTAAGCCCAAGCGTCCGGCATACCTTACTTTTTCCAAGCCCGCGCCCCTCCGCTTCACCATCTCACCTCTTCCGGTGGATAGGCTTGCCTTGGTCCTTCCCCCAGCGCCCCTTTCTGCAGGGAGTACCGTTTCCGGTCCCGTTCTTCCCGACCAGAATGCAACTGCGGCAATACCTCCGCCTCCGCCTGCTTCCGGTTTAGACGGGAATGCATCGACCAACGCTCCGGTCGGAATTGGATCCCTACCTTTCATCCCCCGAACGGCGCCATCAGAGACCTTGCCTCTTTCAGACCCCTTCGAGGGTATAGATGGGTTCGGGCCCGATTCCACCGATGAACTACTGAGGCTCCTAGAGACTTCAGAGGTTGACGGTCGTGGAAGCTTGCGCCAACCCGCTCCTTTCGTCCCCCCTTATACCGTCGCTCCCGATGGGATGAGGATGTCCAACAAAGCAACCTACAGGAGGGTCCAGCGATGAAGATCTCTTTTCCACTTGTTTTTATCAATTTTCTTTATTCATTCTTCGTTTCTTCGACATTTGCCCAGGACGGGCAGACCCGAATTGAGGAGAAGTCTCTCCAAGAAGTGATTCAAGGCATCGACGCCTTGCTCGATGATATCGAGAAAAGCTCTGCTTCTCCCGCCGTTCAATCTCCACCCGAATCCGACTCCCCTCTATATGGCCCGGTTGATATCCAGAGCCGACCCCGTCCTCAGTCACCCACTGACTCCGGGGACAAATCCTTCAGGCTCAAGGACGAATTGTTGCCTGGCAATCTGCTGAACCAAGGTTCTGAGCCATCTGCTGATTCCACGCTCCAGCCTTATAACAAGGATGACGTCAATCCTCCCAGTGCCGATTCGAGTCAGGGAGCGGATCCAGTCGGGACGTCCGGATCGTTTCGGCCACAGGCAACTTTGTCCCCCCTTGAGGAAGTCGACTACGGCAAGGCGTCTTTGGAGGATCTGCTCAGGGAAGTCGATCCGTATGACATGCCCGAATTTGCTCGTCCGCTCGCGTTTCCCTCGGCCGATGCCCAGCCACTGGAGAAACCTCTTCCTCAGACTCCAAAGGATTCGAGGGAACCCGTGGAGGTCGTGGAATCGAACGTCCTCAACCAAAGGCCCGATCCTCGCGATCCCTCGGAGATTGAGGAGTATACCGTTCTCGGCGACCGTATTGACGAGGAACTCAAGGGCAAGATAATGGAGGCTATCATGCAGACCAGGCAAGCTTCTGGAGGGACGAATCTTCCTTTTGTCAGCCGATCCGTATTCAAGGCCACATCCTATTGCAACCGGGTGCTGGGCCGGTTGAACGCTCCTTATCACAAACGCTATCGCAGGGATATCCTGCTATCTCTAATGTCGATGCATGAGCGTAACCAGGCTTGGGTGGATGCCGCCAAAACCTATGAGCGCTACGTGGAGGAATTTGCCGCCGATGATGCCTATCCTTTTCAGGACCACGAGGATGCCCCGGGCATTCCCGACCTCAAGGCTCCTCTTGGCTCGGTGGAAAAGTGGCTCGAGGGAAGGAAGCGTGGAGCCCCGACTATTCCCGAAACTCATATCCGACTGGGTAAGATATATCGTAACCTAGGAGCGCATCGCATGGCCCTCAACAAGTTTTACGAGGCTATTAATGCAACCCTCACTCTTCCCCGCAACGAGGCCTTTGAGTTGGCGGAGAAGCAAAAAGGCAAGGTCTTGGAGACACGTACTGACTCCGAGTCCAACCAGGCAATGTTTGAAATAGCGGAAACCTTTATGGATGCGGAGGACTATGATAATGCGATCAAGTTTTTCGACAGGCTTTGGAGGTTGGAGCAATTGAGCGACACGGATCGTAGCTTCGTCCGGTTCAAGCAGGGGTTGGCTCATTATCGCCGTGCCAGGGAAAGCCTGCGTGAGAAAGACAAGATGAACCGCCTGCCTCCCGAGCAAAGAATGGAAGTCGAACTGGAATACGACAAGACTCCAAGGGCGGATTTTGCCAAGGTTAAGGAAACCCTCCGTTCATACGGCACCCTTTATCCCCAAAGTCCCTACGTGCCCGAAGCCCACTATCTGCTTGCCCTTACCTATGAACAGCTCAATCAGGATGAGGAGTCTGTTGCAGAGCTCTTGGTCTTGCTTAAGGAATCCGATTTCAACCCCGAGATGATCCTGAATCTGGAACAGGAAAGGGCAGTCCGGGATCGTGATCAGGCGGCCATTAACCGATTGAAGGGGGTATGGAATTTCTGGAAGAAGAAAACCGGCAACTATCTCGCGAACAAGTTTTTTGAGGAAAGCGAGTACTTCAACGCATACCGTATCTATTCGGCCCTTCGTGAGATTGATCCTTCCCCCGCTTGGCAGGTTCCTGTACTCTATCAAATTGCCCTTTGCGAGGAAAAGCTGGGCAACTACGTGCAGGCTATGGAAACGTATTCCTCCATCGAGGAATATGTTACTTCGGAAGAAGCTCGCGAGAGGATGGCCAGCAACAAGTACTTGAATTTCGTTTTCGGAATGGCGAAGTGGAGAAGGGAGCAACTTGAGGATACCCGTGCCATCAGGCAGGCCGTTAACCGATATGGGATTTACACGCGTCCCGAGGCAACTGGAGACGAAATTCCCTCTCCCGAGTGACGATTTCATAATGGAGCCTAGAAGCGTCATCAAGGCTCACCTTGATTTGTGTGAGGATGTTCATGCTCTTCTCCTCGAGGAGAATACTTGGCTCAAGACCAAGAAGGTTGCCCCCGATATGGACCTGATCGGGCGCAAGCAACAAATGCTTCCCCAGTTGGACGAGTCTCTCGCAAGGTTGAAGAAATTGAAACCCGAATATTTCTCTCCTTTCGACGACAGCAAGAAACTGGTCAATGATTCGCATTCCAAGCTTCTCCAGATTTTCTACTTGGATCGGGAGAACGAAGATCTGCTGCTCAAGATTACCCAGTCGACCGAAAGGCAAACCTTTACACGTTTTACGACGCCTCCCGAGGAACTCGACCAAATTCACGAGCGATTGCCGGGCGATTCGGAGGGACCAAGGGACATGCCGGAGGACGGCGATTCGCCCGAGGAAGCGCCCTGAGGCGATTATCCGGCTTAACGCTCTATGGACTGGATGAGTCTTTGCCGGGAGCCCGACTGGTAGGTTTCCCTGAAGAATTCAGTCCCGTCGGTGCGGTAATAGATCCAAAGCCCTTCTTTTTTGCCGTTCAGGTAGGTTCCTTCCTCCCGCTTGTTTCCATTGTCGTATCTCTCAATTACGAGCTGCTGCACTTTGGTGGGAGTTGCCGGTTTGGTTCCCGTTTCCTCATCGGCGTAGAGCAAAACCAAGCCGACCCCATCGGTGACTCTGGTGGACGGACATCTTTGCCCATCGGGCTTCCACCCGATGGCGGAAAGAATCTTGCCCGATTTGAAGGATAGCCGACAGCTTTCCCTGCCGCTCGCGTACCAAGTTGTGGAATTACCGTCCAGTTTGCCGTTCTTGTAATTGGTTTCCCTAATCTTGGTGAGGTTTTCGTTCCAAAAATAAAAAGTTCCGTGCTTCCTGCCTTTTTCGTAGTTTCCTTGGTGAGACTTCATGCCGTTTGTCCGCCAACCGTAGATAGGTCCCCACGAGATTCCACCCCAAAAGTGACGTAGGTTTCTCAAGGTTCCGTTATCGTCCCATTGTCCATACCATCCGGAAAAAGGTTCTTCTTCAGAGCGAAAGTATTGTCGTCCGTTCCTTTGCCTGAACTCATCGAAAGGCAAAGACTTGTTCCGGAATTCATTCCACCTTCCCTTGGCCGCATGTTGCAGAACCTTCGCTAGCATGCCTTGATCGTCCACGTCGAAGGCTGGGGTGGAGTTTGCCTCGATGCTGCCAAGTGGAGAGAGGAGCATGATTGCGGAGCATAGGACTGGCTGCATTCAACCAAGATGAACCACCCTCATTGAAATAGTCAACCATCGAGAATCCAACCCCTTAGACATTTTTTATTTTTTCTTCCAAAAAAGAAAAAAACTAAATTTTTTCTAAACTTTTTTTCGGGCGGTTCAGTTATTCACAATCCCTCGAGATTTATAATCATAACTCATTCACATTCTTATAAAAATTATACTTTTAGGCTTTAAAAGGGAATGTTGGTAACCGTTGCGATATTCCTTTAGCTTTATTCACAGAATATTCACGTTATATTCACATTAGTATGATAATCAGTAAATTATGAAAAAAAAATTTGACAAGTTCGTTTGGGTGACAGTATTATGATTTCGTTCTTTGACAGAATGTTCAGGAATTGGCTCCGGCACTTGTGTCGGATACAAGACCAGACATGGATAAGCCTGGTTTACGCCAGGTTAAAGGTCGGATTCTACTGGAGAATTCCGCTCCTTCGCGTTTGAGCCTCTCTTGGGGTTTGATCGAGAAGGCAAACGTCACCCTCTGCGTATCGCGAGCCGTGCTCGCGAAAAACACGTTTAGCGCAGGGAGGGCGAAAGTTGCATTGAGACCGCGACTTTCGTAGTTATTGATAAAAGGACAGGTCTCGTCTGCTTATCATAGCGGTTGCCAAGAGGCATGGTCGTTACCGCGACTTTCCAGTAAATGTTACAACCAATTGACATTGGTAGTGAGTGTCGTGCAGAGCCTTCGGGTTTGGTATAAGTTGGTTGTTTCGGTTGGTCGAGAATTGTAAGATTCTTCGACCGTTTTGATTCGTGGCTTACACCGCGATGTAGTTACCCCAAATGACCTGAGAGGTATGAGGCGATACCCGTATTGATGAAAGTACGAGTCTGGCTTGCCAGACGCGTGCTTGAGTCGAAGTGGCTACAATCCAGAAGGTAACCAGAGAGTAGCCGAGTAGCCGAAGCCACTCCTCATGGAGTGCTGAAGTTGCCCAGAAGCCTTTCCTCAAAATCGTTTCAGTCCAAAGTTGATTCGACGGCCCTGTCATGAGGCCGAAACGGAGACATACCTCTTCGAATGGCGTCGGGGAGTCAGCAGCTATACATGCGCCAAATGCTGGCATCCGGGAACGAGCGTGTGGCGAGCGCCGTCCCAACCTTTTAAGGGCTCGGAGTCTTGTACTCCGGGCCCTTTTTTTATTCCAGTCTAACGAGAATGGCGGAAGGAGAGGGATTCGAACCCCCGGAACCGTTTCCGGCTCAGCGGTTTTCAAGACCGCCGCATTAGACCACTCTGCCATCCTTCCCCAATGCCCTAAGCTATAAGTCCTCCGGCACTTTTTACAAGGCTCGAATGGGGAATGACCTTAGAGAATCAAGTCGACGATTCCCTCGTTAACGGAGATTGCCTGTGTCATGATGGCTGCGCTTTGGGATCGGAGTATTCTATCTCTACTAAGCTGAGTCAAATCTTCAGCCAAGCCTTCGTCCGAAATGATGGACATGACATTTTCTTGGCTGGCCAGCTTTTTTTGTACCCCTTCCATAGCAAGTTCGACCTTGGTGAAGTTACTGCGGAGCGTGCCTAATTGCTCTGCGACTCCCTCAATCTCCTTGGTGATGCTTTGCAGGGCTTTGACTGCTTCGGATGCGGTGGCAATTGAAAGGGGCGGGTTTCCCGCTTCTTGAGAAAGAAGCAAGCCAAGACCCAATGGCTTCATCGCGACCTGTATGTCGCTTGCATTACCTACCAGAATATCATCGGCGTTCGGTTTGGTGAATTCGGCACCGATCTGGAAGAGGGTGTTGGATTCAATCCGCAGGGTGAGATTAGTCGTGTCGGGATTCGACTTGGCGGTGGTGACTTGGCCTTGGTTAGTGTATAAAACCTCCGAACTGTTTGCCACTCCGGAACTAGTCCCGTCGTCGGTTAGCCCCAAGTTGTTAAGGTAGTAGGGTTTGTTGTCGAAGGTATTGTCCGAGGGGAGAACTCCATCATCGGCTGTCCCCTTTATCCCATCGGGGCCATCCAAGTCAACCGAGCTGGAGTTTCCGTCGGATTGAGCGATGAACTTGAAAGTGGTTTCCTTATCGGGACCGTACTCGATCTCGAAGCGGTCATAATCATAGGTTTTGGCGTTGCCAGCCGTGTCCCAAGAACCGGAGTCGAAGATAACAAGGTTGTCCTGCTTGAGCATGTAGCGGTCGCCCGCGGTACCCGAATTGACGTCGATGGTCATCTTTCCGGTGTTGTACAAAACATCCTTCGTTACCTCCCAGACCTTTGGCGAACCCGAGATGGTCGCCGGTGTGTCGTTCGTAAGCCCGGAGGCAAAATCGACGGTGTAATCCGTTGATGCAGCAAGCTCATCGAAGAGGTATCTGTCATTGAAGGTACTTTGATTGAGGTCCAAGGATTGCTGCCTGAGCGACTCAAACTGCTGACCAAGCAAATGCCGGTTCTCCTGATTAGCGGACGGATCGGACGCAAGGGAGGCCAGGGATATCATTTCCTGATATATCCTGTCGGCCTGGTTGAGGGCTGATTCCTGCAACTGCATGAACGAGATGGCATTTTGAAAGGAACTTATCGAGTTTCTTTTTGCGGCGGAGTCGAATGACAACTTAGCCGCTAAACTGATGGCTCCCGCATCATTTTCATGCCTCGCTCGTCTTACTGGATCCCCGGAACTTAGGATCTTGTTGACCGAGGCATGCGCCCGCACGGAAAACCTCTCCATACTGGAGGTAACAAATTGAATGCTCCCGGAAAGACCAATCATAGCAAAGACTGAGTGTTCAATCCTTCCCCGGATGAGGCTTCTGTCAAGGGCTATCTAATTGTTTGTATCATTAGCGGGCGGAGCAGGTCGGGGATGGGCTACCACGTGGGCCTTTCGCCTTCACCGTCGTAGTCCTGCGCCAATTCTTCGGCTTTCAGTATGTCGGCAAGAGCGTTACCGTCTACCCATACTTCGGCCACGATCCTGAAGTATTTGCCCCTTTCGGGGTTTCGCAACTGAATGCGTTTCCCTTCCTTGAGGGTTCTTTCCGTCAGTTCACGAGCCTTGGTCGCAAGGACCTTGATTTCGTCGCTTGTTCCTCTCATCTCGGGTGTATCGATCCCTTTGATGCGGATGGATATATTGTTGCCGAAGATTTCGTGTATACCCGGTAGATGCACGAAGAAAGTATCTCCATCATACACTTTCACAACTTGGTCTGGAGTCAACTCAAGCGTGCCTGATGAAAAAGTTGGCTTTGAAGAACCTTGATCGCTCTCCCCTTGATCAGGATTCCATTCTAGCGTCTCTGATGAAAGAACTTGCTTTGAGGAATCCTGCTCGTTCTCCTTGCCGAAGAACAGGGCTGAAATTCCCCAGACCCCCACGATGCAACATGCGAAGACGGGCAGTATGAACCATATTATCTTGGGCTTTTCTTTGTCCCCTACAGGTCGGTCGACTTTGGCAGCGGGCTGCTGGAATAGTCCGGGCAAGTCCTTGAGGCGGATCCAGTTGGCGCCGTCGTGGCAGGCAAGATCCTGTTCGTGAAGTCTTCCCGCCTCGATCTCACCCCTTATTTGCTCGATGGAAAAAAGGCCCAAGTTTTGTCCGTTCCTTCCAACGTATGCCTTCATTTTCGAAAAGCAGTCCTCCCCGGTGATAAGCGGGCCATTGCTAGCTAACGTTCCGAACTATTTCTAAAGGATTTCCTGATAAAATCATATTTTTGAGCAAAAAGGATGCCGCATATGGGGTCAAGAAGAAGGTCTTGGCGATGTCGCGTCTTTGAGAACAAAGATTCTTTGCACGTAAAAATGGAAACTTGAAAACATGATTGCGGCGTGGTAGCGAATCACCATGGGGGATTCAGATCTACACTGGGTAAACAAGGACGGTGAGAGCGTAGGTCCTTACGGCTTGAATGAGATCAAGCGAAAAGTGGAGGAAGGTTCCTTCGATCCCGGGGACCATATTTGCACAGTGGGAGAGGACGAATGGGTTTCCATATCGAAGGCCTTGGATCTAGTTCCGGATGAGGATTTCGCCCAAGAAGAAGAAACCGATGAAGGCAAGCGAATCGTGCTCAAGGGAGGTGCGGGCGGAGCGCTTAATACAATTCTCACGGTTATCCTTGTAGGGTTGGGGCTTGCCTGCATTGCGTTTTATTTTCTAGGAGGATCCTTTGAAGCCGATCCTGGCAATCCTGAGCACGAGAGTGGCGGCGCCGAAAAGGGAGTTCCCTTCGACCAGGCTGCAGTCGAGGGAAACGCTACCGATGCCTCTGACCTGGAGGAAAGAGAGGGTCGCGTGTTTCTCCTCGGTGCCGATGAAGCCTTCAGCGGATGGAGTGTTCGTCGTTTTTTCGATACCGATCAAGTAGCGGACTTGGTCGAATTTGAGAATGGCAGACCCTTTCGGGCCTTTTCCTGGAAACCTGATGGCGAAGAGTGTCCGCTAAGCGCCTTTTCCAAGGGGAGCGGCAGGATAGTCGGCTACTATGCGAATGGGAACAGGATGACCGAATCCAGTTATAGCTTGGGATTATTGAACGGCATGAGAATGACTTGGCACGAGGATGGTCAAAAGAGCGAGGAGAGTTTCTTCAAGGACGGCAAGCTTCATGGCCGGATGACGAATTGGCACCCCAATGGACAGAAGGCGGCCGAAACCTTCTATGCCGATGGTTTTAAGGATGGTCGTTACGCCCTTTGGCATAACGACGGTCAAAAGTACGACGAAGGTTCCTACAGGTCCGGAAAGAGGGATGGCAGTAGGACCCTCAGGACAAAGGATGGAACCATCCTGAAGGATGAAACCTACCAGGATGGAGAGCTCGTTTCCGATGATCTTGCCCGGGTCGATTCTCCTCCCGAGGTGGAGGATCCGCCCGACCCGGTTGTTGCTCCGATGTTCGACGTCACTGCACTGGGGCCGGAGTTCAAGGCCAAGGCGGATGAACTTTCACTGATCGTAAAACGCGTCGAGGAGAAGTTCGCCGAGCAAAACCCCCAAGGCGAGGACAGTTTCGCAGCCCTGGCCGTCGCGCTTTTCAACTATAATGCCTACAAAGGAAAGCAGGTGGAGGCGGATAATCTCGTTGCCTTGAAGGATGCCTTCTCCCTGTTTCGCACTTCCTGGGGGATGCAGGTCGGCGTGAAGGACAAGGAATTTGCCCTGAGCGTTATGCCGGACGAAGTCTCGCTAGGCTCCTTGCGCATAACGAGTGAAGAATACGCAAGGGGAAGCCCGGTTTCTCCCTCTGATCTAAGCTACCTGGTAGGAGAAACGGACCAACTTTTCTCATCCATCGGGCTTGAACTGGAAAAGGACTCGAGCTTTTATGAAAGGGAATTCTCGAGCCGGCTTTGGAAGGGGGTTCTGGCGTCCGGCATAAAATCGAAGTCGGCCGGGTTGGTAGTGAGGAACGGGATTCTTGTCCTTAAGGACATCGATAAAATTCAGGTTAAGTCTATCGACAAGCGCGGAAATTCTGTTTTCACCGAGGAGGAGAAAGAGGTCGAGCGACCTCTGACCCAAAGGGCAATGGACGAAAAGATGGAGAAGTACCTCAAAGCTCTCGAGCTTGCAGGCGCATCCTTCGAGGACGTTCAGAGCAAGACCAACCCCAGGCTCATGGTTAGGAAATACGAAAACTTGGTATTCTTGCCTGCCGAGGGAGAGGATGTTCTTTACCCAAACGTCTCGGTCATGCTGGCCGGTTTGAATCCCCTGAATGCGGACGCCATGATCCGAGCCATCCGGGTTGAGCTTGGCGAACCTCTTCGGGTTCCCTAGGGAGTTTCCGGCTCACCAGGGAAGCGTGCCTCCCCGATACAGCGCCCAGCCTACCCAGAGGACGAGCGTCAAGTAGACCAGGCACCAGCTTTTGGCGGCTGGGAAATGCCTTGGGATATTACCCAGGTTGTTCTCGTACCAGTCCCTGAAAAACCAAGCCACTAAGTTGGCCGCGACTGAGTCGGTCAGAACGAGGTACCAGAAAATTGCCTCCCAGTTCATCCTTTTTATTCGGTTGTGATCCGTCTTTTCCAGGCAGGATACTCCATGCCGATGAGTTTGCGGGCATAGTCGCCCAGCCATGAATAGCCATTTCTGCGCTCGTAGGATATCTTGTCGATTGAGTCTTGGGGGATTCCGTCCCTGCTGCAATAGAATGGCCTTTCATTCCTAAGGTCGTAAAATCGACTCCAAAGGGGAGGGGCCTTCGGGTCGCTTACAATCTTCTTGTCCGTTCCCTTGGGGGTTCCGGGCTCATCAATAAGTACTTGTCGGAGTCCGGTCAGTTTCGCCTTTTCGAACCAGGCGACCGCACCCTCAATGGAACTCTGGGTCCGCTTGTCGGGGTTTTCAATTTTCATGAGGAACCGGACGATTCCAACGGATTCACTTCCGCTGAGGGATGGGAGTTCGTAGGATCGCGCTCCTGCAGGGAGGAGGGTTTCACTGTCGTGCTGTGCGCACCAGACGGTAAGCCGCCCATTGACTCTAACCTGCGAACGAAGAATGAACTCGATTCCCTCATTCACTGCTCCCCTGCATTTCTCGCGTGTCGAGTCGGGAACGAAGGAGAAGACCGTTTCGTTTTTGGCAATGGAGTCTAGGACTTCCATGGTTCCGATCATGGCTCCGTCATTAAAGGTTACGTGTCGATGGTAACCTTTCGGGTCGGGATACCTCTGGGGCCATCCTCCATTCTCATACTGAGCTTCAAGCAAATAGCGAATTCCCCGAAGAGCTGATTCCTGAAATTTGTTTTCCTCTAGCTTGCGAGCCGCCTTGGCCAACAAGCGAATTTCCGTGTGGGTGGCCCCATTGTCGATAGTTGCGTCGTTTTCGTTCCGCCTGTTGCGAATCTCCTTAGTCCTTTCTTTTGTGAGGCTTTCATCACGGTCGTAATTCTTGGGCCAGCCACCGGATGATCGCTGGTATAGGAGAATGTTTTCCGCACTTTGGCGCAGCTTGTCCTTTTTATCTCCATGAAGGGAGCAATAGCCAAGGACCGCACAGGCAAGGGCGAGTGAAATGGAGCCACCTGTCAGATTCGAACTGACGACCGTTCGCTTACAAGGCGAGTGCTCTACCAACTGAGCTAAGGTGGCATTCCCAAACACAAACTACAACCTAAGGCTCGCTTCTTGAAAAGGCAACGGGATTGTCCTGCGCATTCTCATGGGCTGGGCTGAGCATCAAGGTTTGTTTCGCATTGAAAGAGCTTTGAGGCGGGAATGCGTTTCAGGAGCTCCTCCCGGCAAAAGGCGGTTCGCTCCAGCTCGATTTCTCGTCGATATGCCACGGAGTCGCCCCGCTTGGCCAATTTGCCTGCGAAAAGTGGTTCCCGGGGGTGTAGCTTTTCCATTCTCCCGAAATAGGATGAAGGTACCCGGAAAACGCCCAGCGAAACGGAATGAAGTGATTCATCAGGAAGGCTGGGGAAAAGTTTATCGAACAAGTCGCGGTATCGTTTCTCGAAATCGATGCAGTCGAGAAGAGGATCTATCCGTACCCCCACGGGCCACCCTCGCTCGGCAATCCTGCCGATGGCTCTCAGGCGGGAGTCTACGGAGGGGACGCCCTTCTCTAGTTGTTTGCCGATTTCCTCCGGCGTGAAGCTGAAGGCGGTCACGACGTTGGGAAGAGCTTCCTTGCTTTCTAGTATACCGGTGTCCGCACTTTTGGTTCTCAGTTCAAGTCGCGCCCTAGGTGTTTCCGAAAGGAAAGGAAGGAAGGAGCCGACGAAACCGGTTGATTTTTCCATGGCCAGGCTGTCGCAATCGTAGCCGGAGAAAAACCAGCTTTCACCTTCTTGGGGCTCTTGTGTGAGCCGAAGGATCTCGTCCTGAAAATCCTCGTAGTTCACGAACAGGACGTAATGGGCCGACGGGAACATTCCCTGGAGGAAACAGTAGCGACAATCATAAAGGCAATTGAGAAGGTGGGAAAAATAGAAGTTGCGTTCTCCGCCTATTCCGTAGGTGGGAGGAACGGGATGAACCAGCGAGCCCGTCTTTCGGGCGAGAATTAGGGATGGCTTCTGCTTCTGCAGGGCAAAGTTCTGTCCGTTGGGGTTGAAGATCTCCTTGTAGTGGGAGCAGGGAACGAGGGTGGCGCTCGGATAGCGGTCAAGCACTTCCCGTGCCCGGGGATGATCGAGGACGCCCTCCTCGTGATAGATTAGGTCGATCATGAAAGGAGCCTCCGCTCCTCCAGGACCAGATCCAGTTCGTGAATTGCCTCCCGTGTCGTGCCTGAGGACTCGAGGATTGCCCGAGCATCTTCCTCGGGCATTCCTAGGGCGTTGGCCTGGTTGAGGAGTTTGCGTAACTGATGGCGTTGGGTCTGTGTGAAAGGCTTGAGGGCAAAAGCCTCCTCGATGAAGTTGAGAAGCTCGGTGGGAGGAGTGACCTTGGAGGCAAGTTTCTCGAGCTTTTCGAGAAAGGGATGGATGGAGGGCAGGGCGTTCTTCATGAGTGCAGCAGCCCTCGATCTGTCGAAGGATTCCACGGGGTTGGCAGGGTTGTCGGAAACGACCTTGACGACCTGGATGAGTTCCCGGGTAGTGGCGGTCCTTGCGGAAAGGCAAAACGCGGATGCCTCCATGTCGTAGCCAATTGGCTCAGGGTAATCGGCCAAGGGATTCAGTGAGGTGAGGAGGCTCGATGAGGCGATTTTACTTACGATCAATTGAGGAGGGTAGAAGGCTTCCCCCGACTCGCCGTCCATCACCCGGTTTGCGAGAAAAGACTTTCCCACCTCCAGCTTGCCATGTCCCGCGAAGCCCAGGTTTACCCACGCTTGGTTGGGCTGAGGGAATCGCTTCCGCAGATAGAGGACCGCTGCGGATGCCCGGCTTTTACCCACTCCCGAAATAATCAGGTTACAATGATCCCCGACAAACAGGGGGAACGAATCGGATCCCTCTTCCCTGCTTAGGGAAAGGGATTCGATGAGCGGGCTGGCTTCGGCCTTGAGGGCAACAATCAGATTCATGGGGCGAAAGCAGAGGTTTCTCCGAGAGGGGACTCGTGTTGTTCCTTCTTGCGGTCATAGCGTCGGGAATCATCCAGTTTCCCTCTCTTGGAGAAGCCCTTCGAGAGTATTGAGCATTTTTGAACGATAACAGCCCGTACCTCCCGTGCTTTTCCCGGGGGGAGCATGGGGTTCTCGAGGAGCTTTTCCATCGCCTGGATGCGGAATCGGTCCATTCCCCAGATCGCGGTCGATAGTTGATCTTGGTGACCACCGTGCTTGAGCACGAGCTTTTCGGAAACAAGGATCGGTTCCGTAAACAAAAGCAGACGGAGCCAGAAGTCATAGTCTTCGCAGACTGGAAGGGATTCGTCAAAATACCCAATGGCGGGAAAGATTTCGCGGCTCAGCAAAACCGAGGATGGGCAGATCAAGCAATGAAGGAGGCTCCGATCAAAAAGCCCGAGGGGGGACTTGTCGAGGTAGGTGGGTGGCATTACCTCGTTTCCGGAACGAATCCATCTCTCCCCCGTGTGAGAGGCAAGAGCCTCGGGCTTTTGAAGGATTGTCTCTAGTTGGAGTTTGAGTTTGGACTCGTCCCATTCGTCGTCCGAGTCGAGAAGGGCGATCCAGTCGCCCCCAGCTCTGCGGATCCCAAGGTTCCTTGCACTGGAGACTCCCTTGTTTTCCTGCCGTAGCCAGGAGACGTATGGAAAGACCGGAGCGAGTTCCTCGATGGTGCCGTCTCTGGAACCGTCGTCGACCACGATAATTTCATCGACTGGGTGGGACTGACGTATCACGGAACGCAAGGCGCGAGACAGCAAATCCTTGCGGTCGAAGGTAGTGAGGACTACGGAAACTCTGGGGTATTCCGTGGAAGGCGGATTACCCATGCTCGAAGGATCAGTATACCCTAATCGGTACTTCCACGGATTGGTATCCGGGGGCGGTCACGACCAGTTTTCCTTCTCCAGGCTCACCCCCGCGGATGGGTATGTTGACCGTCTTGTTGCCACTGCTTATAATAGCCACGGGCATGATTACGGACTTGGATATGTCGGTCTTGACGTCGATGGTGAGACCGCTTGCGGGGGCCTCAAAATCGATCTTGAAAAGCAGGGTGGCCGAGTCTCCGGACTTGATCTCAAGGGAGGAAGGAACGACCCCGAGGACGCTTTCGTCGATCCTGAAGTTGCCGATGTCGAGGGCTCCGTGGGGACCGCCGATCAACTGGACCGGGTAATCTACGCCCGCAGGTAGAGCCGGGATGGTAAAGCGGAGTTCGTTTTCGGAGAGATAGCGGGTCGTGGTCTTGGCTCCGCCCATGGTGATGGAGTCGTACTTGGTCAGCCCTCTTCCCTGGACGGCTATCTCCACTCCGACGGGTCCTCTGTAGGAGGCCAGGTTTCCGACGTACCTGTTTTCCAGTCTGAAGACCTGAAGGTTGCTCTTTACTTCCCTAGGGGAAAAATTGTTCCCTCCCCGGTTGACGGAGTATTTAGCGGCGAAGTAGTAGGTGGCTTCGTCAAAGCCTTGGGGCAGCTTGTAGTCACAACTCCACAAGAAAGGGTTCACGGGATCCTTTGTCATCGGGATGGTATCTCCTCCTACGACGGCAAAAACCTCGATTGAATCCTCGGAAATGTGGCGGTCCTGTATATCCAGCTCGGTCTGGAGAGTGTAGATGCCGGAAGGGTTTTGACTCAGGTTGGTCGAGGTCAGGTTAATGAAGCTTGGTTGCTTGCAGCTCGTGAAGAGGCAAAGAGACGCTGATAAGATAATTGATTTGGATAGTGTCGAGAGTGAGTTCATCATAAGTTTTCCTATAGTTCTGTCATCTGGTAGACAATGTTCGTTCAAGAAAAGCAAGGATCAAACGTTCCCGCCTTGGGATTGTATGCGCATGTGCCCTTTTGTTCCACCACTTGTGACTTTTGCGCATTTTACCAGGAGAGACCAAGCAAAAAGGGAATCGAGAGTTTTTTTAGAGGGCTCGAGAGTGAAATCCTGCGCTTCCCGGGTGATAGACCGTTTTCTACCGTCTTCGTTGGCGGAGGAACCCCGGGTATTCTCTCGGCCGATCAACTTGAACGCCTGTGTGGTCTTATTCGCAGTGCCGGACTGGAGAAAGGCTGTGAGTGGACGATCGAGCTCGCTCCAACCGAAGTCACTGCCGAAAAGCTGAGAATCCTTGCCGAGAACGGCGTTAATCGGGCTTCGATTGGCGCCCAGACTTTTGATCCGGGAATGATGGAAGCTCTGGGCAGGGGCCATAAGGTGGAGAAAACCTACGAGGCTTATTCACTCCTTCGTGAGAGCGCCGCCTTCAGGGTAAACTTGGATTTGATCTTTGGGGCCCCAGGGCAAACCCTTGCCATGTGGGAGGAGGATTTGCATAAGGCCGTCGAGCTCGATCCAGAGCATCTTTCCACTTATTGCCTTACTTTTGAGGAGGATACCGCCATGTACCTTAGGCTTGCCGAGGGAAAGGTTCGTTTGGAACCCGAAAGGGAAGCCGCCTTTTACGAGAAGGCATGGGCTCTCCTTCCGGCCCGGGGATATCCTCAGTATGAGGTCTCGAACTTTTCCAAGCCGGGGATGCCTTGTCTACACAACCTCAACACGTGGGGGATGAACGAGTGGATTGGCTACGGGCCGAGTGCATCCTCCCAGTATGGCGGGTTTCGGAGAAAGAACTCCGCCAGCCTGGACCTCTGGGAAAAGGGCATGAGGCCGGGAGCGCAGCCTGCCTATGACGAATGGACCCCAATCGGGTTTCGAGATCTTGCCATGGATGCCATTATTTTCGGCCTCAGGATGAACGAGGGGATAAGTTTGGTTGACCTGGCTCGGCGGTTCGGGGTTGGTGAGGGCGAGTTGAGCGAAATCAGGAGATTCTTTGCAGAGCTTGAGGACGCAGGCATGCTGAAGAGCGAAGCCGGCGCCTCAAGGCTTACCACGGAAGGCAGGATGCGATGCGATGCGGTCGCGGTTGAAATGCCCGAGTTACAGCCAGTCAGGACTGAGAAAGGCCTCCCTCAAGCAGGCTGAGGCTCTCCTCCAGTCCCCCGGGGCGGGCCCGGGCAAGCCAAGCTTTCTCGTACTTGCGGAGGATCTGAGGAGTGTCATGGGGATCTTGTTGCGGATTGCCCGAAAGTAGAGCCAGCCCCTTGTTTAATGCGATGGAGCTCAATTCGATTCCCAGAAGCAATTCCTCGGCGGCCAAACTTTCCTTGCGGTTGGAGTTCCTTCCCGAAAGTTCTTCCACGATCCTTGATAGAAAATCGATTCCATCTCTCATGCGTCGGGCGGTTTGGTTCTTCTCAAGGTGTCGCCGCACCTCGTCCCTGCGCTCCTCAAAGAGGAGGTTCCATGCCAGGCTGCGGTTGGGTAGCCGCGAACCGATCTGCCGGTCCAGTCTGCCTGCCTCCATGATGGCAGCCCCGAGGTTCATGTGGGAAGATCGGAAGACCATACAGTTTACGGCATCCGCCAGGGGAGGGTCGTCCAGTCGGGTTCCGTTCCATGCAAGTTGGGCTGAGTATAGAAGGGAGGGGTAAAGCGTACACCAGGGTTGATGGTTTCCGCAGTCTCCCCAAGTCGTGAGAAGAATTCCTTCTGCTCCATGCTTAAGGGCGTTCTCGGAGGCGCTTTCCAGGTTTGCCCGGGCATCGGGCCAACGGCTCGTGAAGCTGCGCCATGTCCCGGTTCCGGGAGCGAGGCGAAAGCTCAACCCGCAGGATGCAACGACCTCCGACTGGACGTCGAAGGGATGATCCGCCTCATAACCCCAGATGATGGGCTCTGCGGTGGGCGAAAGAAGCGAGGCATTCTCTGGTTTCTCGAGCAGGACGTCGGCCCAGAACTGCATCTTTTTCCCATGTTTCTCCACCAGTTTGCGGATTCCTTCCAGGTGCTCGAGGTAGACCTTGTCCTTTCCCTTGCGGGAAACATCCTCCTTGCTCCAACCCTGTCCCAGTTCCCACGGTTCATCCATCCCGACGTTGAACTTGCCTGAGGTGAAGTTGGGCAGGTATTCGGTGAAGAGGGAATCGACGAAGGCAAGGCTATCCGCATCGGGGCGGAGGGTCGTGCCGTGATCTCGAACCATATAGGGGTCTTCCCTCCGGAATCCGTTGGGACACTCAGCCATTGCCTTGTAGGGCTCATGCCTCAGCCACCTCTCGAAATGACCAAAGGAATTCAGGTTGGGTACAAGCTCGATAAAACGCTCCCTGCAGTACTGGTCGATTTCGCGAATATTCTCTCCCGTAAGAGGGGAAGCGTTCTTCCAGACGATCTCGTGGTCACGGAAGGAGAAGGTGTGCTCGACGTAGAGTTGCAGTTCGTTGTAGCGCAGATCCGCAAGAAGATCGATTAACTCCGTAAACGTTTCCATGGTGGGGACCTTGCAACGGCTGACGTCGAGCATGAACCCCCTTCCGTCAATGACGGGCCGGTCCTCGATGCGCAGGCATTCCGTTTTTCCGGGGCCGCTCCCCTCCCTTAGCTGGCATAGGGAGGTAAGCCCGCGGAACAAGCCCTCGTCGCTCGATGCCGAGAGAACGATTTTCAAGGGAGACGTCTCGAGGACGTATTCCTCGCGGTGCGAAGTTTGCGCCCTTTCCAGGAGAAGCGTCGGGGCTTCGTCGGTATTCCCACCATCCATCCCTAGGCGTTTGTAGAAGAGGGAGGCGATCCGGCGAAACTTCGCGTCGTCCGTCCTGAGCTTCCCAAGTGTTTGCAGATCGATGGAGCCGGGGAGTGGGGAGACATCTTGAGGTTGTGGGAAAATCGACTGGGTTTGAAATCTCGTCACCCTTTGCCCTTCCGTTGGAAAAGGAGGCCGCATCCCCAGGTTAGGAAAACGGTAACGGGCCAGGCCCAGGCCGAGTTTAGGGTAGGCTTGAGCTCTCCATTTTCTTGAGAGAGCCCCTTCCAGGAGGCGGCCTGCTCGGCCGACAGGAATTTGAAATTAATCAGGATCTGGTAGAAGTCGGGGCGGACGTAGGCTACCAAGGCAAAGGAAAGGGCGAAGCCCAACGCTAGACCTAAGGTGCGGGCCCGTGGGGTGAAAAGGGCGGCCAGGAACATCCCGAGCATGGGTCCGGTTGTGTAGGAAATCATACCGAATGCGAGGACGACGACATTGACCTTGTCCCGAAGGGAATCCAGTTGAACCGCGAAGGCGGAAAGGGCGATCCCCCAGAAAAGGACGAGGAACCGTGACTGCATGAGGCTTGTTCCGTCGCTCAATCCGGTTTTATTGTCATGGAAAAGGGAAAGGGTCGTTTGCGAGAGGGCGGCCAGGATTGAGTCGAGGCTGGAGATGGCGGCCGCGAAAATGCCTGCCAGAATAAGACCTCTTAGGCCCGCGGGAAGTTCCGTTACGATCCATGCGGGGTAGATATAGTTGGAGTCCTGACCGAAGATCTCGGGTTCCAGACCGGAGTTGCGCATGGGCTCGTAATAGGCGAAAAGAGCGACTCCGACGAAAAGCATTAGGGTTGTAAGGAGAAGTGCGGCCGAACTTGTAATCATGGCCTTGGTCGCGTCCCGGGAGTTTTTGCAACAGAACATTCTCTGGGCATTGAGCTGATCTACTCCGAAGGCGCTTAAGTTCTGGAATGGGACGGCTAGAATGGCCACCCAGAGGGTGAAGCCAACTGCCGGATCGGTGGTGAGGTTGAATAGGGTGAACTTGTCGGCTTGGTTGGCGATTTCCACCATTCCGCTCCACCCTCCGTCGATGGTAGAGAGCATCCAGAACAGGGAGAAGAGTCCGGCCCCGACGAAGAGGAAGAACTGCATGACATCCGTCCAGATCACGGTACGCATGCCGCCCATTAGAGTCCATCCAACGGCGAAAATCCCTATGATCCAGATACAGTGATCGAACTCTAGCGGAGTAACTACCTTCAGGGCGAGTGCTGCGACCAATACCCGCACGCTTTGCCCAAGTATTCCACCGATCTGGAAAATGATCGTGGCCAGCCTCTTGGATGCTAGGCCCAGACGGTTTCCCATATAGTCGTAGGGGCTGTAAATCTCCCTCTCGTAGAACACTTTCACGAAGAATATACCTACAAGGATTCGGGCGATGATGGAACCGATCCCCCATTGCAGATAAGTAAAATCGCCACCTGCCGCATAGACCATACCAGGAACCCCAATAAAGGTAACCCCACTGATTTCCGTTGCGATGATGGAGCCGGAGACGGCCAACCAGGGTAGGGACCTTCCGCCAAGGAAGAAGTCCTTGATGGAGGACTGTCTGCCCTTGAGCAAGTGCCCCACCCATGTCGTCAGGAGTAAATAGCCTGCCACCACACACCAGTCCAAGGTGGTGAAGTTTTCGTGAAAATCCATCCGTCTCGAACAAAAAGGTGTTTTCGGATAAATGGAAACGGAAAAGATCCCTTGGTGAATAAGATTTCGGTTTGGGAACAAGTTCTTGTTTCCCAGCTTCTTTTTTTCTGCATAAATGACTGTGGATGAATGTATTCACATTGTTGATAGGGGGGGCGGCTCTATTCATCGCAGGGTGCGCGGCATATTTTAGCGTTAGGGGAATCGCGCTGACCTTCGGGGCTGTTAGTTCCTTCACCATCCCGATTATCGTGATGGCCTCCAGCCTCGAGTTCGGCAAGCTCATCGCGGCCTCCTTCCTCTATCGTCAATGGAAGACCTGCAACAAGACGCTGAGGACGTATCTGGTAGTTGCGGTCGCTCTTCTTATTGGCATTACCTCGGCCGGTATCTACGGCTACCTTTCTCAGGCTTTCGAGCAGACCCTTAACCAAGTAGAAGGGTATGAGAAGGAAATCGTGAGCCTGCAGCGCCAGCAGGTGGAGTACGACCGTCTCATCGCAGCCTACCAGACTTCCGGCCAGAAAGGATCCGCCCTGCGCGAGGAAAAGCAGGAAAGCGAACGGAGAAGGTTGGAGTCCTACATATCCGAGCGACGCGATGATATTAAGGCCGCCGAGGCGTCCAAGGCAAACTTGGCCAAGGAAACCGACCAGATGATCGTGGGTGAGCGCGGAAGAAGGGAGGCCGAGCAGAAGCGACTGGAGTCCGTCATCCAAATCCGGAGGCAGGATATCACCGTCCTGGAGGACCAGAAGAAGGATTACAAGAAGGAGGTTGACCTGAGGATTGAGCAGGAACTGGCCAAGGAGGCCAAGGCGAATGAACGTCTGGCCCAGCTCGATTCCGCGGTAAAGGTCTACCGAGACAAAGGCAGAACTTTTCTCGAGGACGGAATCAAGAAGGCAAACGAGTTGCTCAAGAACCAAGCCGGAGAACGAGAAGCCCTGCGAGCAACCCTTGCAGGTATCACCGCGGCGGCTCAAAAGGCAAGGGATGACATGGACAAGAGGTACAAGGCTCTGGATGGACGCATTGCCCTCATTCAGAGTGAGATTTCAGAGGCCAGTCTTAAGATAACGGGGCTAACGACAGGAGGGGCCGAACAGGCCGACAACGTCAAGACAGCCCTCCAGAACCTGCAAGAGGCTCGCGGTGCGGTGGACGATCGGATCAAGTCCCTTGAGTCGGAGATCGCGGAAGCTAGTCGCAAGCTGACGGCCTTGAGCGAGACCGAATCGGTTTTCGGCCCGGACAGTTCGGCGGAACTGGAAGCCAAGAAGGGGGAGTTGTTGGCCAAGAAAGAACAGGCTGAGAGCCAAATCCTCGATCTCGATGGAAAAATTCGGGCGACCGACATTGGTTCCTTCAAATTCGTGGCTCGAGCCTTCGATTCCGAGGTGGCTGCTGCTGAAGCCACGGAAAACCCCATCCTGATCAAGGAGGCCACCGACAAAGCCGTTAACCGGGTCGTAAAATGGTTTATCCTCATCCTGGTTCTTGTTTTCGACCCCTTGGCCGTTACTCTCGTTATAGCATATAACGCATCGCTCCTTCGTAGCAAGGATCCCGAGCCCGATTCGCCTGATGAGGCAAGCGAGGGAGATTCTGCCACTCAGACCGGTTTCTTTCGTTTGGCGAATCTACCTCTAATCCTCCTACTTGGAGGGGTAAGCCTATGGGGTTTGTCGGCTTTGATAGAAGATAATGACGGTTCCGGTTCGTCCGCCGTTATCGACACTCCCTCTGCCAATGCTTTATCCAAGCCCGACGGGCGGGCCTTCTCTTACGTTCCCGAGCAGGCATTCGGAGTCTGTTCCTTTTCCGGTATCCGAATGATGGAGGAAGTCGGCGTGCCCAAGATTCTTTCCGGTTATCTAACCAAGCGCGTTTCTTTCCTGGGCGACTTGGCTTGGGACCCATACTCCTGCGGGATCAAACCGGATGGTCGGGTTTTGTATTTCCTTCAATTCCCCGGCATGGAGTATATGGACAAGCGTGCCTCTGACGTCGTCTTCGGCCTTGTCCTTCCCATTGCCGACCAAGCCAAGCTTAAGGATTTCATCCTTCACAAACTGGACCTTAAATCTCAGAATCCGATTTGGAAAGTGGTCAAACGCGACTCTCCGCGCTTTCTATCCGTCCAGCACAAATCAGCTCACGTGTCGCTGGGCTTGGACGAGCATTGCCTCGTAATGCTTACCTCATGGTGGTCCGATCAACCGGACCCAGCCTTTCTGGACAAGGAACTTGAGCAGGTCTTCGTTTCTGGGGGAGGCGCTGAAGTTTTCTCTTCCTCCTTCAGTTCCAGGCTTTCCGGAAACGACTATGATCTTGCCCTTGCCCTCAACGGCTCGAATTTTTTCGGAAAATTTAAGAAAACATCCGAGGAGGAGGAATTGTTCAACCAATTCCGCGAATTCCTTTCCTTCGACTTGGTCTTGAAGGCCAAGGCCAGTTCCGGAGAAATCTCCCTTGATGGGGAATACGCCTACGAGAAGCCGGTCCTAGACTCGGATTTTGGTTTGAGGGTCGCGAGCAAATTGGACGCCGTCCGAGATGGTTCGAACTCTGCCGTTCTTTCAAGTGCGTTTGGGGAATTCGTGGAGATTTTTCTGCAAAGGCTGGATTACCAGACCACCATCGACCTGCTTGAGAGGATCGACCTGACCAAGTCAACCGGTTTTGAAGGCTTTGATTCCGATTCTATAGAGACAGGGTCTCGGGTGAGGGGTAACTCGACCGGTTTCTTCAAGATGAAGGTCAAGTCCAGCCAGTCGGGTGGAGATTCGCTCTCGCTGATGATCGATCTTCTCGTTGCCGCCCTCAATCCGCTTGGCAAGACCACTGCAAACTCCTCCGCTTCTATCCAGGATTGATCGAATGACGACTCCCTTGCTTGTTTCCATCGGTTTTGCGGCCTTGTTCCTTTGGGCCGGTTGCGCCACCACTCCAAAGGATGACGGGCAGAACCTCTTGGGCGAGGGGAACGAAACGTCTTCGGTTCCCCCCGCTGAAACCCATTCCGGCAAGAGAGGGAAGGGCACGCAAGGCATGCCTTCCGTTTCTCCCGCCGATCACCCTAGTCAAAACGAGGCAAGTCCTGGCGCTTCCGGCTTAGGGATTACGGGCTCGACCAAGAATGAGAAAACTCCTCCTCACGGTAAAGGCTCCTCCGAACCGGAGTCTACAAAGGATGAGCTTTCGGAGAGTTCGGACGTTTCCACCGATCCCACGCAGGAGAATCCTGATGGCTCTGCGGATGACGCACAGTCCTTCAAGGCTAACGAAAACTCTACCATGGACAAAGGTTCCGAATCTTTGGACCCGGCAGTTGAGGTCGTTTCCGGTGAAGCGGATACTCTGCCGGGGAAGCATTCCGTCCCTGAAGCAGGCCTTTCCGTAGATTCCTCCTTAAAGCCGGTTTTACCATCCAAGGATACGACCGAACCGGATGAGGTTCCCGTCCCCGGCCCTCCTGCGGGTGCAAGCCCTGTTGCTCGGGATCCCTCCGAATCTGTTTCCTCGAACGATCCCATTGACGATGGCGGCCTTTCCACTGAACTTAGGCCTTCCGTTGAGGTTCCAGAGAGGGCCGTTCCAAACAACCTTGATCAAGTAAAGAATACAAGTATCGTCCTGAGACCTTCCACAGCCGACGATGAGAAAGACCCGGTGAACCGAGGTATTCAGCTACTTGATGGCTCCCCTGGGGCTGAGACCCCTTCGTCGAACCGCATGGTGTCGGGCTTCGAGCGGAGCCTAGGGCCGGTGGACCGCCCTGGAATCAACCCCGGCAACTTGGTCGACTTTTCAGCACAGGCGTTACAGGCTGATAACTCTGCGGGAAACGAGGCTTTATCCCGGGTCGGCTTTCTTGATTCATCAGAAAAGGCGGCCGGACGTGATGACGCGGGGAAGAGGGTAGGCTTTTCAGACGAAAAAAACTCCCCTGGGATTCTCAGGCCACCTTCTCGGAACGACCTAGACGGTACGCTCTTGAATCTGGGGAACGACTCACGTCCCACTTATGACTCCCTGCGTCGACTGTTCGATTCCGGAAAGAAGGGAGAAGTCGAAACGTCGCCTAGCCAGCCCAAGGTTCGAGGTTTTTCAGGCATCGAGGAATTGCTCAAGGCGAGGGTTGTGGAGGGCGTCGAAAGTCCGTCCGGTCCCACGGAGGATGCTCAGGACGGAGCCCGTTATCAAAATGCTCTTCAATGGCTTCGATCAAGGGGCTTGACTGAAAACGGGAAGAGCGTCGATTGAAACGCAAGCTCCCTTGGAAATGGGTGATCATAGTGCTCGTGGGACTCTCTCTCATGGTGGCCATTCAGATCGTTTCCCTGCTTTGGGATTTGATGAGTTTGGGCCCCGTAACCACTCCCTAGATCCAACTCTTCAGTCCAGGCGGTAGACGAGTCGCAAGTAGTACTTCAAGTCCAGTTGATCCTTTCCGGAGACCGGAGTGGAGTTATAGGTGCCGTTGATTCCCGATCTAAGGTTCCAGTCCTCTTTCTTGTCGATTGGAATGACTAGGGCGACGTCGTTGCTCAAGAGGAAATCCGTGAAGTCCTTAACGCTGGGTATATAGGTGAGGTCGCTCTGGAGAGAAAGGAAGTCCTTGATTTCCTGGGAGTACTCCAGGCCAAAGTCGAGGGCAGGGTCACTCAAGTTGTCGACGGAAGGCGACTGATATTCCTCGAAGCGAAAGGCAAGCCCGGCTCGGGCGGCGACTTCATAGGACTTGTCTGTGATCCAGTTGTATTTAAGTCCGAGGGCGGCCGTTGCTCTCAGGTCAACCTTCTCGAGCCGGTCGTTTTCCCAGTCCGTCTTGGCATACCAAGACAAACGCTCGAAGAATCGAGAGTCGTACTCCGCACCTAGCTTGGTTTCGTCGACTACGGTTACGTCCTCCTTGCTGGAATTGTTGTAGGCAAGGTAGAGTTCGTATTCGCGAAACTTGTTGCCGTAGGTGCTGTCTGCCCTTAGCCCGATTCCCAAGTCATCGGTGTTTCCGGACGATCCCGTGAAGTCGAAGCCGATGGCATGGGCCCATTTCATGACTAGTGCCTCCGCCTTTTTTTGCTCGGCCAGCACGAGGGGATCCTCGTTTCCATCCGCCCAGAGATGACGGATACGGGCAAAGCCAAAGCTGAGATCATTGTCCTCCAGTCCTATTCTGTCCCCATCGGCGGGAACGATCTTGTCGTTGAAAGTACGGTTGTCGTCGAGGCGCAGAGAGATCGGTGACTCGGAGACCAGTGAGGAAATCTGGTCGACTGGTATCCTAATCTTGCCCGAGAACTCCGTCTTGAAAGTCAGGTTCCCATCAATGACGCTAACGGCCGTGCCCATGATGCGGGAACCATCCTTGGTGACGACCTGGTCCGCCAGAAGGATGGGTCCGCAGGACAAAAGAAGGATTGCAAGAGGTTTCATAAAAGCTGCTTAGCCCGGAGGCCATCGGAGTTGCCTGCCTCCGAGCAGATGAACGTGCAGGTGAGGTACGGTTTCCCCGCCATCGGAACCATTGTTAATAACGATCCTGAAGCCATCATCCAGTTTCTCGGATCGGGCCAATTGCCCGGCCACGAGCAAAAGATGACCGATGACTTCCTGGTCTTCCCGACGAGCCTCGGCGATCCTTGGGATCACCTTCTTGGGAATGACCAAGGCGTGAACGGGTGCTTGTGGCGCAATGTCACGAATGGCGATACAGGTTTCATCCTCGTGAAGGACGTCGGCAGGAATTTCCCGGTTGATGATTTTTTCAAAAAGGGTTGGCATGATTACGTGCGGTCGACTGCGTTTGTAAACCGTGTCACTTGGCAGTCCAGTTTCGTAGTGAGAAGAGTAAAAAATTTTCCAGGGCGGCCTCTTCCTTTAGGTTAACTTCCATAAGCCCCTTGTTTTTTTCCAGGCTGGTGATTGCCCGGGCTAACTTGAGACTGATCTTCTCAGTGGGTTGCGTTCCGTCCCGGATAACGATTTCCCGAGTCTTAAGAGCAAGTTCCGTGAGGAAACCAGATCGGATTCCTCTCCTGATGCCTGACTCGAGGGCATCCTTTTCCTTGTCGTCGAGCTTCACCGTAAGCTCCTTGATCGCGGCCTTGAATTTTTCATCTGCCCTTCTTCGGATAAGCGAGGTTAATCTCTCGGCTAACCCATAGGCGGCAAAGACGGGAGCCGTACGGTCCTGCATCATTCTTTTGCGATCGAGCATCAGGTGGATCCAGTCGCCATACTTGGCCACCCATTCATCCCAGTCCTTGTCGTATATAGGATCCTTGTTGGTCGCGATCCTGACTTGCAGGCAACGGCTCCTGATTGTCGGAAGCATCGAGTAAGGCCGTGTCGTGAGCAAGAAGAGAAACGTTTCATGGGGAGGTTCCTCTAGGGTTTTCAGAAAGGCGTTGGAGGCTTCCATTTTCATCCGGTCCGATTCGTGGAGCAGGCCGACCTTGGCGCCACCCTGGTTGGAAGTACGGTTTAATTCGGCGATCAGCTCCCTTGTCTTATCGATGGAAATAATACGAGTCTTCCCGGCTGGCCGAACCCTGAACAAGTCAGGGTGCTCGGAAGCTTCTTCGTTCATGTGGAGGATTTGCTTCGCAAGGGACAGGGCATCCCTCTCAACCGACTCCAAGTCATGGCCATGAAAGAGGATGGCGTGATGGAGCGTGCCGTCCTTGAGTCGCTGGAGGAGCTTTTCGTTCGGGTCGGATGAGAACTTCGCCACCTTGGTCCGCCTGGTTCAGTCCTGCTCGAAGAAGCGGGAGTGGATCTCGTTCCAAATTGAGATTTCGACTTCGTCGGGCTCGGCAAGGCCGTCGACCACGAAAAACCTATCGGGAAGACTTTTGGCCAAGTGAAGGTAGCCCTCTCTTACCTTGCCGTAAAACTCGACGTTCTCCTGTTCCATTCGGTCGGGCATGTCGGATACCCTGTGCTTGATCCGCTCCAAGCCAACCTCGGCCGGCACGTCGAGGACGATGGTAAGATCGGGGATCATTTCACCAACCGCGAACCCATTGATCTGGGTGATGGGATCGTCGGCAATTTGTCGTGCTACGCCCTGATATACTGTAGTGGAGTCAAGGAAGCGGTCGCAAAGAACGATCTTGCCCTCGCGTACCGCTGGCAGGATCAGTTCTCGCACCAGTTGGGCCCTGCTTGCGGCGAAAAGCAACAACTCGGTTTCAGGGAAAATGCTCTGGGAGGAGTCCGCGTGCATAAGCAAGTGACGGATGTCCTCGCCAATGATGGTTCCCCCGGGTTCCCGCGTCACGACCACGTCGCGATGGTCGATTTCCTCCAGTCGATCCGCAAGACGGCTGATCTGGGTTGATTTGCCGCATCCTTCGGATCCCTCGAAGGATATGAGTATTCCAGATTCGTGACTCACTGCGAAGAATCCCTTGCCTGCGTGAGCAGGTCGACTACTTGGTCGGGGGTTGGGCTTTGGGCTGAGCGAACGTAATGACCCGAGGTACAAGTAGCCAAGGCGAGGGAGGCAAGTGGGGAAAAACCGCAAAGCCTGGCTGCTGAGAAGCCCGCATTGAAGTGATCCCCGGCACCGGTGGTAATCTTGGGGTTCTCTGTGTAAGGACCCTCGGACCACCAGGATCCTTCCTCCGTGGCGCAGCCAGCCGATTCCACGGGGTGTACGACGACGCATGAAATTCGTAGTTTTTCACGAATCGCAGAAGCCATATCCCTAAGGGATTGCTCGCTTCTTTCGCCTTTTTGAAGACCCAGCGTATCCGAAACCTGGTGGGCTTCGTTGAAATTGAGCCCGAGAGTGACTTCCGAGAAGCCTTGAAAGCGGGAAATGACTTCCAGTACCTCGCGGATGTCCTCAGTCGAGCGTTTGGCCGGATCGGTAAGGTCGAAGAAGAATCCTTCGGGACCCGCATCGCCCAGGTCGGGCATGATTTCTTCCGCCATGCGCTGCAAAATGGAGGTCATCTTGGGGATCATGGTCCAGTTGACGATCGATAACACGTCTGCCTCGGTCAGCATTCCGAGGAAGGATTCCCGTCCGCAAACTTCCATGATGCGGTCGAAGTCGATTTCCCCAAGGCTGCGCATGTTTCCGAACATGAGCTTGCCGTCCTTGAATTCGGCGGCGGTGGTAATCCCCGGGTTGGTGAGGGAAACGGCCTCGGTGTTGCGGGCGAATTCCTCGAATACCGGGTCAACGACAGGCCGACCCAAGGCTCCGACGTACCTGACGCCTAGGCCAAGGGAGAGAAGGGCGTTGGCCATAATGGGCCCGTTGCCTCCAAGTTTGTCGAAACGGGGATAAAGTTCGATGTTGGCGCTTTTGCCCGCCGCCGCACTGATTCTGGCTCCCAAGTCGCCAATGGTTTCTATGGCATCGAAGTCGTCCTCGAGGCCGTGTCTCTTGTCGACCGGGGTGACGATTTTGTCGACGAACCCATCCAGTCCGACGACGGCCCTTCGTCCCGAGGGATCGAAGGTCTTTTCACTTAGTTCGTCAATGACCTCTGATGAAACTTGCATGCTGATTCGTCACTATGATTCTTTGCAAAAATGGGCAAACTTAATCGAGCCCACGGGACCTTAAGAATTGACCGCAGCAAATTTTCGTTGATCTCACGCCGGAAAAAAGAAAAAGAAGTATGTGGGAAATTTAATGGAGGATAGGAATTATGATCGACTTTGACCTGTTTGGGGCGGGAAACGTTTTTTTGGCCGATTTGAAACTATTCGAGTATTTCGTGGACTCGAACTTCGCCGGCAAGATGGTAATCGTGGTTCTAGCCGTGATGAATTGCTATGCGGTCAGCCTGATGCTGAGCAAGTTTCAGGAGCTCAAGAAGGCGAACAAACACAACGCGCGGGATGAAAAGCGTCTCAACGACCTTCCCTCCATATACGATTACGACGACGCCCTTTTTCCGGGGGAGGGGAGTCCATATCTGAAGATCTGCTCGCGGGCCATGGAGGCTGCCCGCAGAAGCATGCATGACGGGAAGGTTCGCATGAACTACGTCGAGAATGCGATCAAGCGGGCCTTGGCCGAGGTCGCGGAGAGGTATGAGGCCAAGATGTACTGGCTGGCCACCATCGTCTCCGGAGCTCCCTTTCTCGGCTTGCTCGGCACGGTGTGGGGCGTGATGGACGCTTTCGGCACCATGGACAAGGGGGGAGCCACCATCGAGCACTTGGCTCCGGGGGTTTCGGGTGCCCTGCTGACCACCGTGGCGGCCCTCTGCGTGGCGATTCCCATCGTCTTTGCTTATAATCACCTCCTCGGGACGACCCGCTCATGTATGACCAAGTTGGAGAACTTCGCAAGCAACTTGGCCGACCGGATCGAGCTTGAGAAAGATTCCTGAGCAGAATCGTTGAAAGGGTAATCGTTTAGTATGGCGAGAGACTTCAAGAGAGAGAACAAACTGGCGGTCATTTCCGATCTCAACGTAACCCCCTTGATCGATTTGGCGTTTTCCCTGCTCATCATCTTCATGATCACCACCCCGGTTATTGAACAGTACAACCGGATCGATCTCCCGGATCAGGCCCCCGGTCCCATTCAGCCTCCACCGGAAATAGAGGACAGGTTCATCACCATCGATGCCAAGGGTAAGTACCAGTGGGGCAAGGATTCGGTCAGCAAGGGTGAACTTGAAGGACGCCTCGATGCGATAGCCGAATCAGCGGGCGAGCAGCCGACCATCCATATTCGAGGGGATCGCGCCCTGCCGTATCAGAAGGTCATTGACGTGGTCAATATGCTTAAGGAACGCAACCTGACCAAGCTGAGCCTCGACACAAAGTCGGGTTAGCGGGCCAAAACGCCTCTCCTATCGCTTTTTTCTTAGCAATCGGCCGGCAAAGCAATAGAATGCTCCATTTAGGTTCCGCCCCATCATGTCACAACAAGAAGATGCTCTATCTCTTTTGGAGAAAAAACTCGGTCCTTGCGTTCGCCGTGAGGAAGAGGACTTGTCCACGGCCTCTTTCGACGGCCTGAAGGTCGGAAAGATACCTGATGCGGTCGTCCGGCCGGTTTCCGGTGCCCAAGTAGGCGAAATTCTGGAAGTGGCTAGTGAGTTCTCGATCCCCGTCACCACTCGTGGCGCCGGATCTTCTCTTACTGGAGGGGCGACCCCCATAGGTGGAGGATGGGTCTTGGATCTAAGTGGCCTGGACTCGATTGAAATCGACGAGGGCAATATGCTCGCCAACTGCGGGCCAGGGGCCGTCGTCGAGGATTTGCAGAAAAAAGCCTCTGCGGTCGGCCTATTTTATCCCCCCGATCCGTCGTCCAAGAAGTTTTGCACCATTGGCGGGAACGTCGCCTGCAATGCCGGTGGGCTTCGCTGCGTGAAGTATGGGGTTACCAGGGATTACGTCCTCGCCCTTGCGGGATTCCTCTCAACGGGAGAGTTCGTGCGCTGGGGTAGGGCGACTCGTAAATTTGCCACCGGTTACAACCTGCGGGACCTTTGGGTGGGAAGCGAGGGCACCCTCGGGGTAGTGACCGAGGCAACCTTGAGGCTGATTCCACAACCCGAGGGAAGAAGGACCTTTCTTGCAGCCTTTTCGAGCGAAGCCTCGGCCCTGTCGGCACCTGCGGAATTGATGAGGATGGGCGTCAGACCCTCGATCATCGAGTTTCTCGACCAGTGGACGGTCGATTGCGTTCAACAATATACTGGCAAGGACGTCTTTCCCGGTCTCGCTTCCCACGCCGTTCTGCTTATTGAGCTGGATGGTACCGAGTCGTCCATAAACGCCCAGAGCGAAAAGCTACTAGCCTGGCTCGGGCAAAACTCGGTTCGCTCTTGCGTCGCTGAGAGTGGTGAGGAGGAAGAAACGCTGTGGGAGGTTCGCCGTCAGGCTTCCCCTGCCATGAAGAAGCTTGCCGAAACCAAGTTGAATGAAGACGTGGTCGTTCCGCTGGACCGCCAGATTGAACTGGTGGACTTCGTAAGTTTGCTCAGGGAAGACACGAGCTTGAAAATCGGCGTGTTCGGTCATTGCGGAGATGGAAACCTTCACGTCAACTTTATGTACGACGAGAGTGACGCAGAGGAGACAGGGCGGGCCGTTTCGGCTCTTGAGAAACTGATGAGGAAAGTCATCGATTTGGGTGGGGCGATCAGCGGTGAGCACGGTATTGGGTTGGCTAAGACTCCTTTTGCTCACCTGCAGTTCAGCGAGGCCGAGTGGGGCGCAATGCGGGCGATCAAGGGAACGCTAGACCCCAAGGGTATCCTCAATCCGGGGAAAATCTTTGACGTTTTCAAGCCTTGGGAGCAGAAAAAGGTTTCGTTTCCTCTTCCTTGGGAATATGCGGACGAGGACGCCTAATCAATCGACTTATGAAGACACTTCTTGCTTTTGCTCTCTTGGCAATTACCTCCGCCTCCGTCTGGGCTGGAAACGATGCTCTCCATTCCTGGACCGATCTTCAGGGCCGGACGCTTCAAGCATCCTTCGTCAAGGCCGATGCTACAACGGTTACCATCAAGTGGAATGGAAAAGTCGTATCGATTCCCTTAGCGACCCTTTCTCCCGCTTCGCAAGCCTTGGCCAGGAGGCTTTCGCAAGCCGCCGCTCCACCGACTGTAGGGATGCATTCTTGGACGGATACACAAGGCCGGACCCTGCAGGCCGTCTTCCTTAAGTCGGATGGCGTAATGGTAACCCTCAACTGGAACGGCAGAGTGGTGCCCATCCCCTTGGCCACGCTTTCCCCGGCATCCCAAAAACTTGCCCGTGAACTTGCCTCGGCCAAAGCTACTCCCTCCAAGCCTTCATCCCCCCCGCCTCCAACTCTTGAACCTACTCCCGCAGACGGGGAGCTTTCACTCGATGCGGAGCACAAATGGGCGAGCACCGATGGGAACGTCATCAAGGCCAAGTTTCTTTCCCTGGAAGGTGAGGACCTCAATCTTGGCCTGTTTGGGGGGCGCCGAGAGAGTTCGGTGCCCCTGAGCCGCCTATCCCCTGACTCCCAGGCCTTGGCCAAGAAGCTTCATGGAATCTATCAGGAAAAGGAAAAGAAGGCGATTCAGGCTGCCAAGAAGAGAAAGTCGATGAAGGTGCCGGACCTTGCCGACAATTCCCTTGACGACATGCACGTGTGGAAGAGCTCCGACGGAAACGTAATCGAGGCAATGTTTGTAGCTGCCGACGAGTCGGTTTTGACCCTTGTCATGAAACAAAACCCAAGCCGTCCTTACGAAATTCCCTGGAACCGTCTGGACGAGCCTTCTCAGGCATTAGGAGAAGGGCTCAGGAGGCTGAAAGAAAAGCTCATGCCCAAGAATCCACGTATAATTCCTGCCAAAGGAGGGCGTCTTGCTTCCTACGGAGAAGGCAAGTGGAAAGGGTACAATACTGTGCTTGAAAGCGCCATTTACGACGTTGCTCTGAGTTCCAGCGGGCATACGGTCAATATTTGGCTCAAGGAGTTTGGCTCGAACAAAAACGCAGGGGATGGAGACCGTGCGACGGAAAGGCCTCTTCAAGTTCACTTCCGAGCAATCTATTGGCTCAAAAACGACGGGAAGAGAAGGGTTCGCAAGTACAGAAAAGTGGTATCCTTCGAAAGTCCTCCCGAGGTATCAATGGATCGTGAGGAAACTACGCTCAAAGGCACTTACGACAATAACTCGACTTTTGAATATACGATGGAAATCAACCATCGTGGGCTCAGTTTTTGGGGCAAGATGAAAGAAAGTAGCGGGGAGGAGCACCCCACGGTCTTCTACATTGTCATGCAGACCCCAAACATAGCCCCCGAAGCAACCAAGGAAGGTTTGACCTTGACCGCAATCAAGGAAATCGTCGGGACGGGTGCCCTTTACGTTGATCCTCTGGAGTCCAAGCGTATCAAGTTGCCGATGGCGGAGAAGTGGGATGATTTGAGGAAGGAGTACAACGGAAGGACGGCAAATCCGATCAAGACCGCAGAGTTGAATGGGAAGCCATTCGGTTCCCACAAGATCATGTTGGCTCCGACCAACGTCAAGGGAATGCATTTTCACTGGGGGAAAGGGTACAGTGGAATGTTTCCTTTCCAAAGTATCTATCTTTCCTACCGCACGGAAGAGGCGATGAAGGCCATCGAAAGCTATGGCGAGGGAAAGGTTGATTCGGATCGTTTGATTATTCCCAAGAACAAGCGTTTGAACGTAAAGATCATTCGTGGTCGGGGTTAGGCTATTCTCTAGGGTGATTTCGGCTATTGCCGGGGTTTCCCTGACTTTCTGTCTTTCTGGCGAAACCATCCGGGTTGCTTCCATCAACCTGCAGAATTACCTCATTATGGACCGCCTGGTTGAGGGGGAATGGAAGAAGCAATACCCTAAGCCTGAAAAGGAAAAGAGGGCTTTGCGGGCTATCATAAAAGCTGTTGATGCGGATGTGCTGGCTCTTCAGGAAATAGGAAAGCGTCCTTTCCTCAACGAGCTTTGGATGGACCTAAACGTTACAATCGGACCGGTTTATCCATATGCCTTGTGGATGCCTGCTGCGGATGACGAGGAAGAGCGCCATCTGGCCTTGCTTTCGAAGCATCCCTTTTTATCCGTCCGGCTTGAACACGACTTGGACTTCGTTTATTTCGGTGGCCGCAAAAGCCCTGATCGAGGCCTGATGGAAGTTGAGTTTCAGACCAAGGGGACGAGGTGGAAGCTTTTCAACCTTCACTTGAAAAGCAAATGGACCGAGAGGAAGGAAGATCCCGGTGCCGGCATTCGCCGTGAAAAGGAAGCCAGAACCATCCGAGACTACCTTAGAAAGTCCAGCCCGCCTGCAGGCAAGCCTTTCTACCTGGTCGTCGGTGATTTCAATGACCATAGGAATTCTCCGGCACTGCAAAGGTTTCTACAGGTCAACGATACCCCATTGACCAAATTGGTTCCCTGCGAAGATTCGCGGGGGCAAAGGTGGACTCATCATTGGGCCAAGGCAGATGCCTATTCCAGGTTCGACTATATACTTTCCACTCCATCTCTTATCGAAAAGCTCGTGCCGAACTCAGCCAAGATTTTCGATGGTCCGGAATCGGTCCTCGCATCCGATCACCGGATGATTTACGCTGATTTTAGTTTTTGAGAACTCGCTTCAAATAAGTGAGAATATTGTAGTTTCTAATCCTTCCACAAAGCCTGATTCTCAATCATATCGGCAACACAGTCAGGAAGGAATTCCTGCCAACCCTCCTTGCGGGTCCTTAGTTGTTCGTATACGTCGCGAGAGAACAATTTCATGTTTCGCCTGTCGCAGTCCTCAATGGTCTCGAGGAACCCGTTTTCACGGATATACTTGTAAAGGTTCCTTAGGTTGTCTGCCACAAGCAGGTTCTCGATTGTAAGGAGATCTTCCTCTGCGACTTCTACCTCGACGTTGTCGCCGATTCCTACCTGTTTGCCGTACCTCTCGAAGTTTTCCTTCTCGATGGGGTAGGCGTAGATTCTGACGTTGTCTTTGAAGAGTATGCCGAAAGCCTCCAGGATCCCTCCCTCCATGCGTGAGTAGTAGTCTTCCTTGAAGATGTCGGCCAAGTTGTTTAAGCCCATAACGAGGCCAATCGGCTTGCGTACGTAGCGGCGTAAATAGGAGGAGAGTTTGTAGTACTCGAAATAATTTGTAACGAGGACCCCGTACCCACATGCGTTGATGACCTCAATCCTCGAGATGAAGTCCTCATAATCCACCTCGCCTTCGGTCTTGAGTTTGCCAAGCGTAAGCTCCATGAAGGCCTCGATTTCCACTTCCTCAACGTCCTCTCTGGCGGCAAACTGAACCCGGGCTTTTTCCAGCATGTCCAGGTTCACTTTGGTCAGGGGACGGAAGCTTCCTCTTTCTATGAGGCAGGCTTTCTTGTAAAGCTTGTCCGCCGACTGGACGACGTGGCCGGACTCATCGAACATGATGGAGTTGGCTAGACCGATATCGGTAAGTTTGAGGCAAAGGATACGGTTGTCGAGGGACTCGAATTCAGGGCCGTTGAACTCCATCATGTCGACCTCGATGCGGTCTATGCCGATGTCTTCAGCTAGACTGGAGATGAACTCGTCGGGGTTTTGGCTGTGGTTGAAGGCCCCGAAGACCAGGTTGACGCCGAGGATTCCGATCGCCTCCTGCTGGAGCTTGTTGTCCAGGTCGAGCATACGCACGTGTAGAATGACGTCATGAGGTTCGGACTGGGGATGACGCTGGAAGCGGATCCCCATCCATCCATGGCATTCGTTGTTTTTTTGGTAATTGAGGGCGGAAACTGTATTGGCGAAGGCAAAGAAGTAGGTTTCGGAACCTCGGTTTTCCGACAACCTTTGCTCGAGCAACTCGTATTCGTGGGCCATCATCTGAACAAGTCTTTGGCGCGATACGTAGCGGCCCGCGTCACCGTAAATAGCGTCGCTGAACTTCATGTCGTAGGCCGAAATGGTCTTGGCTACCGTACCGGCGGCTCCTCCGGCCTGAAAAAAATGGCGGGCTACTTCCTGACCTGCACCTATTTCGGCAAAAGTACCGTACTTCGATGCATCGAGGTTGATGCTTAATGCCTTTCGTCCGACCGTAGCCTCTTCGGTTTCCATGAAACCGCTAACTTGCGATCTTTTGCAAACTAGGCAAAGTTTTTCTTCACCCTTGTTGAAAAACAATTATGCCTTAGGATGCCACACTATGAAACCCTTTTTTAAAGAAGTCCTCAAGAGCCTGGCGGTTAGTACCGTATCCACCGTCGTCTTCGCCCTTCTTGCCTTTGTGGTGCTGGGGGCGGTCATCTCGGCCTTACTGAGTGAAAAAGAGGTGAGTGTGGAAAAGGATTCCTTCCTCGTCCTAAACTTGAGCATGAACCTTACCGAGCGGCCCAATGGATTTCGCCTCGACGACCTGACCCGCCAAGCCCTTACCAGTCAAGGGCAGCCTCCCCAGTTTCACCTACTTGAGGTGATCCGTGCCTTGGACAAGGCCTCCGGGGACGAAAAAATCAAAGGAGTCTTCATCGAGGGGAGTTTTGCTCCATCCGGTTACGGGTGTGGGTACCAGACGATTCTGGAACTGATTGATGCTCTGAAGTTCTTTAAGGAAAGTGGAAAGATGGTGATTGGTTTTTGCCATTCTCCAAGCCAGCTTGACTACCTCGTCTATTCGGTTTGCGACGAACTTCATATGCACCCATCCGGAACTTTTCTCCTGAATGGATTGGCCAGTGAAGGTTTCTTCATCGGCGAGACCTTGGAGAAATATGGGGTGGGGATGCAGGTCGTGAAGACCGGAGAATACAAGGGAGCGGTCGAGCCACTTACCTCAACGGGTTATAGTGAGGAAAATCGGGAACAGATTAAGAGGGTTCTTGATTTGCGGTGGAAACATTTCCTCGGGTCCATCGTGGCAAATCGTTCCATGTCGGCATCCATAGAGGACTTGAATGGAAGTTTGTCCCGAGATTTCTTTCTCGATTCCGCTCAAGCCCTCGAGCGAGGGTTGGTTGACTTCGTCTCTCCCTACGACAGACTGATTGATATCTTGGCCGAGCGTGGGCGAACAAACAAGGACAGCAAGGAATTTTCTCGAGTCTCCCTTCTGAAATACGTTGATCGATCCGCCTCGGATCCGCGTGCGGAAAAGGTATTCTCCTCAGATAAAAAGGTTGCGGTAGTCTATGTCGAGGGAGCGATCGTCGATGGAAGAATCGACGATGGCCTTTCCGCCGGTGGGAATGAAATTGCAGCCCGCGTACGGGAGATCAGGAACGACTCCGATTTCAAGGCCCTTGTCCTGCGCGTAAATAGCCCGGGGGGGAGCGTCAGTGGATCGGACGTCATACTCTCGGAAATCAGGAGGGCGAGGAAAGATGGGCTTCCGGTGGTTGTTTCCATGGGTTCGGTTGCCGCTTCGGGTGGTTACTGGATTTCAACAGAGAGCGACAGGATTTTTGCCGGAGAGCAAACGATTACCGGATCAATTGGCGTTTTTGGGCTTCTTCCGAATCTCAAGGAATTGGGCTCTCGATTCGGAGTCTACTGGGACGTCGTAAAGACGCATGATTCATCCGACGTCATGGGTGTGTCCCGCCCCAAGACAAAAGAGGAAATAGAAGTTATTGGCGATTACGTTGCCGGGATCTACGAACGTTTTCTCGAGTTGGTTGCAAAGAGTCGCCTGAAGGAAGTCTCGCAAATCGAGGAAATTGCCCGGGGCCGGGTCTGGCTTGGAGAGGACGCCCTGCAAAACGGGTTGATCGACGAATTCGGGGGCTTGGTGAATGCCATTGAGCACGCTGCCCGCTCGGCCGACCTGAAAAGATATGAGGTGGTTGAATATCCCCGGGTCGAGACTTCCTTGGAGGTATTTTCGAAGGCGTTTGGGATGGACCCCCCGAAAGGAAGCCTTCCCCTTGGTTCTTCGGATCCTGGTTTCGATGGACTTTTACGAAGTTTTGATAAAGTCTTCGGAAGGCTGAGAGGCCTGAACGATCCGAGGCATGCCTATGCTCTCTTGCCTTGGTACTCGGGCTCCTTTGGTTTCTAAGATTTCAATTACCTAAGACATGAACAAGGAAGTAACCCTCCAGAAAGACTGCCTCGCAACGTTGATCCCCTCCGGGGATGAAGTCACCCTTGCGGAAGGGGCCTCTTTTTCCATCGCTCAGTCGCTAGGTGGTTCCGTTACCCTTCGTGACCTTAACGGCTTGTATCGGGTGGGAGAGAGCGAACTGGATGCTCTCGGTGATGAAATCAAGCAGGAGGTTCTTTGCGAAAAGCAGGAGTATGCCGACAAAAAGAGTGGTCCTTTCAGCGAAGATCTCGTTTGGGACGCTCTCAGAGATTGCTACGATCCCGAGATACCCATCAATATCGTCGACTTGGGGCTTGTTTACGACCTTTCCATATCGGGAGACGATGACTCGGGCAGGTCGGTTGCGGTCAAGATGACCCTTACCGCCCAAGG
>DLRY01000046.1:0-2666 GCA_002500665.1 Opitutia bacterium UBA7876 | reverse complement strand
CTCGAAGGAGTGTTGGATGCGACCGTCGAAATCGTTTGGGATCCCCCGTGGAACCCGCGGATGATCTCCGAGGAGGGGAAAGGCGTACTCGGTCTGGAGTAGGGCGAGGGTTATGCCTTGACGTCGAAGCAGAAGATTAGCTCCTGGTCCCTGAGGTAGAGCTTGCCATTTGAAATGACGGGGTGGGTCCAGACTTTACCCTTGGGGTTTCTCTGCTTGGTTTGAGGTGTAATGGTGAACTCGCCGTGGGCTTTCCAGCCCTTGGGGGATGCCTCGATGAGGATGACCCGCCCGTCGCCTTCTCCCAGACAGTAGAAGCGGTTGTCGGCATAGGCGATGGCTCCCTTGCCCAGTGCCTTTTTCTCGTTCCAGACCATTTCGCCGCTCTTGAAGTCTTGGCAAATCCAGCCGGGGCCATCCGAATAGCCGTAGAGATGGTTGCCCAGCTTGATCACGCCGCCGTGGTGATTCTTCATCACCTTGTTTTCGTAGACGTCCTTAGGCTCGTTTGCTCCGAGCCGGACCAGCTTGCAGCCGACTCCATAGCCGGAGCTGATGAAAACGTGATTATCCGAGTAGATGGGGGTCGGGATGACTGCCACCCGTCCTGGCCATTCGGACTTCCAAGAAAGTTTTCCAGTCTTGGCATTGATTCCTACGAGGTTCTTCATGACAAGCTGGACGTATTGGCGTTCGCCTCCTTGTTCAATGAGAATGGGAGACGAGTATTGCGCTCCATCCGTAAACTCCTTGCTTCTCCAGAGTACTTTTCCGGTCTTGGCGTCAAGGGCCGCCAAAGTGCCTTGGGCGCCACCGGGGGTGCAGACAACGCGACCCTCGTCGACAAGGACGGATTCCGTATAGCCCCAGCCGGGAACCTTGCCTCCTAGGTCCTTGACCAAATGACTGCTCCACTTCTGTTTTCCGGTCTTGGAATCCGCGCAAACCAGTTTGCCCTTCCCTCCGAGGGCATAGACCATACCGCCAGAGACGGTTGGCGTCATGCGGGGGCCGTCTCCCCAACCATTGGTCAAAAGTTCCCCGATGGAAAGTTCCCAGAGCTTTTTTCCCGATGAAGCGTTGAAGGCGAGGAGTCTCTCTTCCTTGCCGAATGCGCCGAGGGTGTAGAGTGTGCCGTCGACGATGGAGAAGCCGGCATATCCAAGTCCGCCTTCCTTCGACGTCCAGATTTTCTTAGGTCCTCCCTCAGGCCATGTTTGCAGGAGCCCGGTTTCCTTGGAAAGATCGTCGCGGTCGTTGCCTCTCCACTCAGGCCAGTCCCCTGCTTGGGCGAGTTGAATGAGCATGCAGAAAATAGGTAGGGACAAAAGGAATGTTTTCATGACTACAACCTCTTTTCGAAAACTTGCAAAGGGCAAGAATAAAGAGATTGGTTTTCTTTCTTTACCGAAAATGGAAAAGGGCCGCGAACGACCCTTTTCAAAATGGATGGCAGTACGAAGCCTAGGCCTTGATCTTGCCGACCTTCTTCCAGCGACCGCTCTTACCGGAGTCGAGGACGGCCTCGCATATATACTGGGTTTCAAGGGCATCCCGGAAGTCCGGGCGCAGTGGGCGTTTCTTCCGTGACCCATAGCCTTCGACGAAGTCCGCGAACTGGTTGATGAAGCTGTGTTCGTAACCAATGTTAAGTCCCGGAACCCACCATTTGTCCATGTAGGGGTGCTCGCCGCCATTATCGGATACGTGAATCGATCGCCAGCCACGTGTCTTGGGGTCTTCCTTGTCGTACTCGAAGTACTCTAGGCGATGGAGGTCGTGCAGATCCCAGAAAAAGGACCCGTCCGCACCGTTGATCTCGAAGGTATAGAGAGCCTTGTGACCGCGCGCGTAGCGGGTGGATTCGAATATTGCCAGGGAACCGTTGGCGAACTTGGCGAGGAAGGCGCAGGCGTCGTCGATGGTGACCTTCTGCTTCTTGCCCGTCTTGGTGTGAACGCGTTCTTTGACGAAAGTCTCGGTCATGGCGCTTACCTCCACAATGGGGCCGTTCAGCCAGATTGCCGTGTCTATGCAGTGGGCGAGCAAGTCACCCGTCACTCCGCTGCCAGCTACTTTGGCATCGAGTCTCCAGAGTCCCTCGCCACCTTGAGGCAAGTCGGTATTGATGGTCCAATCCTGGAGGAAGTTAGCCCGGTAATGGTAGATTTTGCCGAGTCGTCCTTCGTCGATCATTTCCTTAGCTAGGGTTACTGCGGGAATCCGGCGATAGTTGTACCAGACCATGTTGGCCACGCCAGCCTTCTCGACCGCCTTGACCATGGCTTCGCCCTCCTTGCAGTTCAAGGCAAGGGGTTTTTCGCAGAGAATGGCCTTGCCCGCCTCGGCGGCGGCAATCGCAATATCGTGGTGGACGTTGTTGGGGGCGGCGATGTCAATGACGTCGATGTCGTCGCGGTCAATCAACTTCTTCCAGTTGGTTTCCACCGACTCATAGCCCCACTGGCTTGCGAAGGCTTCGGCTCGGTCCTTGTTGCGGGCGCAGACTGCTGCCAGTTGGGGTTCGTACTTCAAGTCGAAGAAGTTCGGGACCTTGCGGAAGGCGTTGGAGTGGGTTCGGCCCATGAAGCCATACCCGATAAGTCCTATGCGAAGTGGTTTTTTCTTAGCCATGGTAGATGATGCATGAGTTGGGGTTGTTGGTT
>DLRY01000051.1:5375-6598 GCA_002500665.1 Opitutia bacterium UBA7876 | reverse complement strand
TCAGTTCGCCCCCGTTGCGCATGCTGAACGCGGGCTTTCCCTTATCGAAGTAGAGGGCGTACCCGAAATTCACCCCACCGTGAGAAAGGACCACCCCTTTGGGTTTCGCATGCTCGACCTCGGCGGTGATGGTGAAGGCGCGTCCCTTGACTTGGGGAGGATTGGGCAAGGCTTCGGCATCGGATGCGTTTTTGTTCTTTGGATAGACTCGGGCCCGCTTTGCCCAGACGTCCCACTGTCCGGCCATCTCCTTGGTCCTTTCCGGATGGGTGGCCGCGAGGTTGTTCGTCTCGGTACGGTCCTTGTCGATATCGTAGAGCTCCCAGCGGGAAGGCACGACCCCACCGGAGGCGGATACCCCGCGCCCGACCAGTTTCCATTTGCCGTCGCGCACGAAGGCGTTGTTCTCGTGTTCCACGAAAAACGGCCCTCCTCGCTTCAAGGGCTTCCCCGAGAAAGCGGGCCGGAGCGACAGACCGTCGATGGGCAGGATGTCGTTGCCCTTGTAGGTTTTCGGATAATCAGCGCCCGCGAGGTCGAGGATGGTAGGCATGACGTCGATCAACTGGGCCGGTTCCCGGTACCAATCCTTCCTTGCCTTGATGCCCTTGGGCCAATGCATGAAGAAGGGGGTTGCTGCTCCGCCTTCGTGGACGAAGTGCTTGTAGAGGCGGAAGGGCGTGTTGCTGGCGTTGGCCCAGGCCTCCCCGTAGCTGTTGGCGTGCTCCTGGTTGCGCTTCTCGATATCGTAGAAGTTGCCCCGTCCCAACATCCCGCCTTCCTGGCAGCCCCCGTTATCGGCGAGAAAGAAGATCAGCGTGTCGTCGAAGGTCTTCGATTCCTTGAGGTGAGCCACGAGCTTACCTACGTTCTGGTCCACGCGGTCGATCATGGCTGCGTAGACCGCCATCTTTAGGTCCATTTCATCCTGCTTCTTCTCATCCAGCGAATCCCAGTCCGGAATGCCCGGGGTGCGGGGAGAAAGAGTCCAGTCCGGGCTGATCAAGCCGGACTCGATTTGCCGCTTGAGCCTTTGTTCCCTCAGCTTGTCCCAGCCCATCTTGTATTTTCCGCGGTACTTGGCGACGTCGTCCTCGAAGGCCTGCAAGGGCCAGTGCGGGGCGGTGTAGGCAAGATAGAGAAAGGAAGGGCGCTTCTTGCCCGCCTGCTCCTCCCTGAGGAATCGGATGGCGTAGTCGGTAAAGGCGTCGGTGGTGTAGAAG
>DLRY01000051.1:0-4960 GCA_002500665.1 Opitutia bacterium UBA7876 | reverse complement strand
GCTCCGGAAATGCAGCCATAGTATTTCTCGAATCCGCGCTGCAGGGGCCAGCGGTCCCTGGCGTTGTTGCCCAAATGCCACTTGCCGGCCATCAGTGTTGCGTAGTCGTGGCCCTCCAGCGCTTCCGCTATGGTGACGCAACTGCGGTTCAGGTAGCCTTGGTAGGCGGGGGGTCTCCCCTCCCCCCGGTTGCTGCCCGGGGGTTGGGTCATGTGCCCGATCCCGACCTCGTGGGGATGGAGCCCGGTCATCAGGGTAGCCCTCGTTGGACAACACCTTCCGCTGTTGTAGAACTGGGAAAAGCGCACGCCCCCCTTGGCGAGGGCATCGAGGTTCGGGGTATCGATCTCTCCGCCATGGTAACCAAGGTCGGAAAAGCCCATGTCGTCGACCATGATGAGGATGACGTTGGGCCGCTCGGCGGCGTTAAGCCAGCCGGCAAACCAGAAAAGGGAGAACGAGAATATGCGTGTGAAGTTATTCATAAGGGACGTCCGGTTTCCTTGGGGTTTGGGCTCTGCGTTGCCTCCTGCCCTAGGCGTCTTTCAGGATTTTGAGGGATACGTCTTCCACCATATCTTCCACCTCGGCCTTGTACTCGAGCATGTGCGGAGCCGTGAAATGAGCTTCGAGGTGAGGGAAGGTTTCCCACTTTTCCACAACCGTCACCACGTTTGGGTCGGTTTCCTGAATGGGAACCTCGGTCGAGAAGTCCACGGTGGCGGAATATTCGATGCATCCCTCTTCCTCCAAGACCTTGGGTACGTTCGCCTTGAAGATTTCAAGGAACGCGTCGCGCTCGGATGCCTTTACGGTGATGGATGCCAGGACGTGGATCATGATTCGGTGGGTTTTAGTGTGAACGAAAGGGTACCTTGCTTGCCCTGGGATTTGAAAGCGAAAAAATGCGCAATGCTCCGGGCCTGCGTGCGGGGCTGCTCATCGAGGAGCGTGACGCCCTTTGTTTCACTCCAGGCTGCAAAAGTCAACGGGCGAGACCATTGGGGCGATTTCCTGATCAAAGGCTCTCACCCTTGCAATTCTCCGCCCAATTTCGTTCAATCCGGCAAGAACCGCCTACATGAATCCGAACCCTTTGCTTCTCCTTTTGCTCGCGCCTCTCATTCCGGGAGTGGCTGAAGGCGGCAAAACCCTTACCTTGTCGGACTTCGAGGACTCCGCCAGCCTCCGCTTGTGGGGCAAGCCCGATCACGCCCAGCTGGTCGAGAAACACGCCACCAGCGGCAAGCAAGCCCTCAAGGTGACGCTCAGCAAGAGCTTGGCATCGGGCTCCTGGTCGCGCTTGCCGGGCGACTGGTCCCGGTTCGATCACCTCCGCATCGACTTCTTCAACCCGGGCAAGCTCATGAAGCTGGCCCTGCGCTTCAAGGACGGTTCGGGCAAGGGCTACGACCTATGGAATTACGAAATCCCCAACGGCCCCCACCGGGCGGCTTTCGAGCTCAAGAAAATCGGGGCCAAAATGAACCTCTCCGACGTGCGGCAGTTCTGGTTTCACGAAAGCGGCAAGTCAAGCCCGCCAGCCGTGCTCTACCTGGACAACGTCCGTCTCACCGCCGGCACCTCCATGCCTCCCCCTCCCAAGCCTCCTTCCTCAAGGCCCGAAAGACCCGTTCCGGTTGCGGTCAGGGGCGGGGGCTTCGTAAACCTGGGGGTTGGCGGAGGCGGGTATATGCACAGCCCGTCCCTCTCGCCCCATGATCCCCTCCTTATGCAAACCAGTTGCGACATGGGCGGGCGCTACCTCTCCTCGGACGGCGGAAAGAGCTGGACCATGGTTCCCTTCTGGAAGATCCCCGGTCATTCCGGCCGGGCCGCTTTCGACCCGGGCAACGTCTACCTGCTGGGTGGAAACCGGGTCAGTTCCAGCCCGGACAAGGGCAAGACCTGGAACGTCTTGCCCGCCCTCCCCCTCGAGGAAAAGGAAAAGGCCCTCTTGGTCAGGACCCTCGGAACCAAAAGCAGAATCCTCGCCGTGGGCACGGACCGCGGCCTGCTCCTTTCTTCGGACCGTGGGACGAACTGGAAGCGCTTGAGCTTCGGCCGGATCCACGACCTCGACCATTTGGGAGACACCCTGTTCGTCGCGGCCGGGAAGACGCTGAAGGCAAGCCGCGATCTGGGCCGCTCCTGGTCGGACCTGAATTTCGGCATCCCAGACAACCAGGCGATCAGCCTGGCCTGCGGGCAAGACGACAAGGGCATGGTCCTGCACGCCCTCCTGGACGACAAGGATACCCTCGTCACGACCCGGGACTGGGGAAAGAACTGGGTGAGCAACCAAGTCGGAGGCAAACCTTCCCGGAGCGCATCCACCCTCGACATGGCAGCCAACCAGACGCGGATTCTCTTCGTCAACCGGAGCGAGGAGCTCTGGCGCTCGGTTGACTTCGGCAAATCCTGGGAAAGATCGATCTACGCCCGTCGCGGGGTTGCTCCGGGGGTCGAGAATTCGGAATTTTGCGGGCGTCGCAAGTGGGGGTTCGGCCGCATCAACTTCGCCGTCGACCCAGTCGACTCCAGCCGGGTCATGGTCACCTGCATGAGCGACCTTTTCCTGAGCGTGGACGCAGGGAACACTTGGCAGCAAAGCTATAACGACGACGTCGGGCGGATCCAGCCCGGGAGCAAGGACTTCTTTTGCCGTACCCGGGGCCTCACCATGACCTCCGCCTGGCAGTACCACGTCGATCCCTGGGACCGCAAGTACCAGTACGTCTGCTACACCGACTTCGGGTTCATCCGCTCCATCGACGGGGGCGGGAGCTGGGCCGGCTCTCCCCCCGCCAACAGCGTCTACGCCATGCAGTTTCACCCCAACAGCACGCGCATCTTCGGGGCCGCCAGCAGCGTGCACGACATACCCGGCTGGGGCTTTACCTACGACAAGTTCTACAAGGGTGGGCGCGTCGTATACTCCGACGACCGGGGAGATACCTGGCATACCCTGGGCAAAGGCTATCCCGACATTCCCTGTACCTTCCTCGAACTAGACCGCTTCCGGAGCAAAGGGAACGCCCTCGTCTTCTGGGCCACCTTCTACGGGAACAAGGGGGGCGGCCTCTACCGGTCCGATGATTCCGGGCTGAACTGGCGCCAAGTGAAGGGGCTGGGTTATCCCCACAACGATCACTTCCTCGAGGTACGCGTCCACCACAAGACCGGCGAGATCTTCGTCTCCGTCTCGGGTACCCGCAAGGAAGGAACCAAGGACTTCAAGACGGGAGGATTCTGGTATTCCAAAAACGACGGGAGAACCTGGACCGACGTCGCCAAGTCCCTCGACTTGCGCTGGCAGGAACGCTTCGCCCTCGTGCCAAGCCAACCGGGAACGGTCTACCTGGCCACCTCCACGCCGCCCTGGCACCGTCAGGGAGGGGTTTACCGGACGACCGACAGTGGCAAGACCTGGAAGCAGGTCCTCGACGTATCGATCACCAAACAGGTGCCCTACACCTCGAGCGGTACCCTCCAGGTCCTTTCCGTGGACGTTCATCCGACCAAGCCAAACGTCGTGTATGCCTGCACCGCTTCCCACGGTCTCTGGTGCTCTCAGGACGGGGGCGACACCTGGAAGTTCATGGAGGTCCCTCACTTCAGGGTTTCTCACGTCAAGGTCGACCCCGCCAACCCCGAGCTGATTTACGTCACCACCTTCGGGGGAGGCACCTGGCGCGGTTACTACCTCCCCGGCTAGGCGCCCCTTTCCAGATTAGGTTTGCAGAGGGAGCCGGTCATGGGCACCCATGGTAAACAGATGAAAACCACCCTTACCCGACTTCTTCGTTCCACGCCGTCCCGCCTCCTGCTTGCGGGCCTGATCTTCGCCACGCCCCTCATGGCCCGGGCCAAGGACAACCAGGCCGCTTCCGCCATGGCCAAGGCGGCCGCCCAGCTGCTCGCTTCCCTCGATGCCGAACACAAGGGCGCCACGGCCTATGAATTCGGGGACGAGACCCGCGACGTCTGGCACTTCTTCCCCAACTGGGCGAAACGCTCGGGGATTCCCTTGAGCAAGCTGTCCAAGAAACAGCGCGAGCCCGTCATGAATATGCTCTCCCTCCTGCTCAGCGCCGAGGGCTTCAAGGAGCAGGAAAACGTCCGGCTGATCCACGGGCTGAAGAAGGACCTGAATGCCCCGGACAACCCGAGGCACCTCTATTTCATCTCGATCTTCGGCAAACCCTCGGTCGATTCGACCTGGGGCTGGCGTTTCGAGGGCCACCACCTCTCCATCAACTGTACGGTTGGGGAAGGGAAGAACTTTTCCGTCACCCCCTCCTTCTGGGGTGCCTCCCCCGTGCGGGTCACCAAGGGGGAACACAAGGGCCTGGAGGTCTTCGGCAGGGAACAGTCCGTCAGCCTGTCCCTCGTCAACTCCCTCTCGGACAAGCAGAAGAAGATGGCGGCCATCAAGGGAGGCAAGGGCCCCGGACCCACCCCAAGCGTCTCGCGCGAGGCCTACCAGCCCCAGGCGGGCATCCCCTATTCCGAGCTCAACGATACCCAGCAAAGGCAGTTGAAGGAGCTCGTCCTTATATTCGCGGGCAAGTACCGCCCCCAGCTGGTCAAGCAAATCGACGGCCGCAAGAAGATCCTCGACCTTTCCTCCATGAGCTTTGCCTTCGTCCCGGGGCCGGCCAGCCACGTCCCCCACTTCCGTATCCAGACCAAGGAATACCTTATCGAGTTCGACAACCGGAGCGGGAATCACGTCCACTCCGCATGGCGTGACTTCGACGGGGATTTCGGGCGCGACGTCATCTCCGAGCACCTCAAAAAAGACCACTGAGGCGACGGACGGAAAATCCGTTCAATCGCCGTCGTTGACGAAAACGAGGTCGAAGTCCCAGAAGTATTGCCTGGAGACGACCTTCCGCAACTCCTTGATCCTCTCCTCGGGAACCTCCCCGGTCAAGCGGACGGTCACCTTGGTCGG
>DLRY01000069.1:7058-14925 GCA_002500665.1 Opitutia bacterium UBA7876 | reverse complement strand
GCCAAGGGAAGAGATGGAAAGACCGATATCTGGGGCATCGTGTGCCGACCGGCCGACTTCGATCCGAAAAAGAAATATCCCGTGCTCGAAAGCATGTATGCCGGCCCTCACGACTCCTACGTACCCAAGCAGTTCAGTCCGGGGCGACGCTTCTCGGCCTGGACCGACATGGGGTTCGTGGTGGTGAAGATCGACGGCATGGGAACGGCCAACCGCTCCAAGGCCTTTCACGACGTCTGTTGGCAGAACCTCAAGGATGCGGGCTTTCCGGACCGCATCCTCTGGCACGAGGCATTCGCCGAAAAGAACCCATGGTACGACATAAGCCGAGTAGGAATATACGGAGGCTCGGCCGGCGGGCAAAGCTCGACCGGGGCTCTTCTCTTTCACCCCGAGTTCTACAAGGTAGCGGTTTCATCCTGTGGGTGCCACGACAACCGCATGGACAAGGCATCCTGGAACGAGCAGTGGATGGGGTATCCCGTCGGTCCCCACTATTCGGAATCTTCCAATATCGACAACGCCCATCGCTTGAAGGGAAAGCTCATGCTGATCGTGGGGGAACTGGACAAGAACGTCCCACCGGAATCGACCTATCGCCTGGTCGATGCGCTCGTGAGGCAAGGGAAGGATTTCGAGTTCGTGCTCATCCCCGGGGGAGGACATGGGGACGGAGGTCGCTACGGGGACCGTCGACGGAAGGATTTCTTCAGGGAACACCTGCTTGGAATCAAGCCGCCCGACTACAACTCGAGGCCCTGACCCTCTCATAACCCTCGGCCCACTTTAAGGTATTTTAATGAATCAGATAAATATCCTTGATTCAATTATTTTCTCAAAATACTTACTTATCTGGTGAGCGAAGTAGGAAAATGCAAGGCGTGTGGGGCTGAAATTACCAGGAGCACCACCTTTTGCAGGGGTTGCAACAGCGTTTTTCCCGAATTCGTCGAGATTACCGCCGGGGATCCCCAGAAGGAAGACCCCAAGAAGACCGAAGCTCCCGACTACGAGGACTTGACCTACTCCTCGCCGACCTATTCCAAGGATGAGGAAGGCGACGAGCCTAAGGAGCCCCCAACGGAGACGAAACCGCAAGAGGCGCCGCCACAACTAGAACCGGAAGCGCCATCAGTCGGCCCCGAGCACGCAGATTCCAAAGCCGAAGCGGAAGCCCCCGCAGTCGAACCCGATCTTCCAAAGCGCGAACCCAAGGCTTCGTCTCCCGAACCGGAACCACCTTCGGATCCGCAGCCCGAGCCTTCCCCGCGGGAGGAACCGGCCAAGGCGGCCGACAAGCAAGCCCAAAGCCGGGAAACCCAAGCAACCGGAAAATCCACCTCGGGGGAATTCGCCGTTTTCGAGGATCCCAAGCTCACCCGGGCGCCCGCCGGATCGAGGCTGCTGGAATCGGGGAAGAAGGTTTTCTCCAGCGCCGAGGTCATCGCCGACTTGGCCCGGGAAACAAGCAGATCGCCCGAGGAAGTGTCGGGGGTGGTCGATGGGTTTTGGGAGTACCTGGCGGACGTCCGCAACCATTATGCACCGAACAACAAGCGGCATTGGATTCTGGGCATCCCCCACTTCGGGACCTTCCGTTTCCGCTTCCGGTGGAAAAAGGGACGATTCTTGAGAAAACTGACCTTCAAGTCATCCGCATCCCCATCCGCCAAGGCCCACCGGAGAACCTATTCCTCCAAATGGGCGGACCAATGGTCGGGGGACAAGGCCGGCCTGTCCAGGCGCAGAAAGATATCCGTATATATCTCGGAACGCTGCGGATTGCCCCTGCCCCAGTCGGACCGGGTCTTCAACCGGCTTCTTCGAACGATCCGCGAGTTATGCGAAGGAGGCGGCAGGATTCACTGGGCCCGCCGTGGAACGATGGGGACCTTTCAAGTCGTGGATAAAAAGGAGAACTCGGGCAGAAACATGCAAACCGGGGAAAGAATTACCGTTCGAACTGGACGGGATTCCATAACCGGAGAAAGAATCCCGGCGGAAGGAAACGAGCATTTTTCCTTCTCCGCATCCAAGGGATTCCTGGCCAGGCTCAATGCCCCTGATTCTCCTGCCGGAGAACAAGCCTCAAGGATGAGATCGGCAAGATCCGCAAACATGAGCGGCCAAAAAGCCAAGAATGGCATGTCGGGATGTTCCTGTTTCCTCGTTATAGCCGTCCTTAGCGGACTTTGGCTGAGCTTTCTGTGGATCGAGTCGGACGAGAAACATTCGGATCATTGGGAAGAAGATTGGCCGCTGGCGACGGTGGATGCGCAAACGGCCTCCTATCCCTTAAAAGGGTTAAGGGTCGACAAGCAAACGGGCCGCACCCCCAATTCCCTTGGCGAGCCCGGAACCCGTGCCCGGATCGACTTCGTCAACAACATGCCTTTCCCCATCAAACTCTACTGGGTCGACTTCAGGGGAAAGAAAGAACTTTATACCACCCTTCCCCGGGATTCCGTGGTCTCCCATCACAGCTACGTCAATCACGTTTGGCTGGCTACCACCCTTGAAGGTGAACCGATTTCGTACTTCGTCGCAAGGGGAGCCGGTTCCTGGATTGCGGAGATCACTGCCTTGCCCGAGGAGCCCGCGTTGCCTTCGGCCGACCAACGGTAAGACAAGAAGCCATGCATCAAAAAAAAGCCGTCCCCACGGGCCTCTCCGAGTTGGCCCGCCTCCTCGGGATGGATGCGGGCAGGTTGACCCGATTGGCAGTTGAGGCGGAGGGACTCTATGACCGCTTTCCTCTCCGGACGCGCAGGAGGCGCCCCCGCTGGATCGAGGCCCCCAAGCCCTTTCTCAAGCTGGTCCAGCGCCGGCTGCTCGACCGCTTGCTTTACGGTTTCGCTCCCCACACCGCCGCCCATGGCTTCTACCCGGGGCTTTCCATCGTCACGAATGCCCGAGCGCACATCCGCTCGGCTTGGGTGATCTCCTTCGATCTTAAGGATTTCTTTCCCACAACGGACGAGGAAAAGGTCGGGCGGGCATTGAGAAACTACTACTCGCTCGAGAAGAACGCTCTCGAAGTCATCCTGCGGTTGGTCTGTCGTGAAGGCTCCCTTCCCCAAGGCGCCCCGACCAGCCCGCACCTCGCGAACCTCGCCTTTTTCAAAGGGGATGAAGGGCTTGGTGAACTCGCCTACGATCATGGGCTTGCCTACACGAGGTATGCGGACGACATGACCTTTTCCGGAAACGGGTTACCGGATGGATTCGAAGATCTGGTCGAGCAAATAGTCCGCCGGACGGGCTACCGCCTGGCCGGGGAAAAGACCAAGCGCATGGGCAGACACCAGTGCCAGAAGGTAACCGGCCTGGTGGTCAACGAGGGAGTGAGGTTGCCCCGCAACCAAAGAAGACGACTGCGGGCCATCCGGCGGGATATCGAGACAAGGGGCATCGAGAGCGCCCTCGCCCGGGGTGGGTTCGATTCCTTTTGCGAGCTCAAGGGCCACCTGGCCTTCGAGCGGATGGTTGGCGAAGGAAACTAAGCGTCGCGGGGTTTTCAAAACCTACGTCCGAAGAACGGGTGAGCAGTCCAACCGCTGGTTGAGGCGTGTAATTATTCTGCTGACTTGTCTGCAGAATAATTACGCCACCCGTTCGGAGGAGACAACCGGCTGACCGCGGCGGTACGCCGCAGCGAAGGCCCGACTCCGAATTGGAATCGCCTGTTTGATTGTAGGCTAGGTCCGATGAAAACCCCACGACGCCTTTAATGTGTCTTTACTTGCAAGAAAAAGTCAAGTCATGCCGAGCAATTTCTTGACTTGGGTCGAATTGACCCATGCATTGAGGAATGGACCCATCCGAGCATCGGGAATACCTGCGCGACCTCTCCCTCCGTCTGGTTAGGCTCTCGGGCAACCAGCGTATCCGCAAGCGTATCCCCGGGGCCGGCGGGGGTGATGCCTTCAACGTACTGGACGAGGTTCCCCAGTACCTCCTCGATCACCTACTCGAGGGAAAGGCGCTGAGCCTGGCCCCCTACCCCAACGTCGAGGAGATGCTCGAGGACGAGAAGACCGATGCCTTCGAGAAAGCCTTCAACGACCTCCGGGAGAAGGAGGGCCGCGAGTTCGATTCCCTCGACGAGGAAGAGGAAAGAGCCCTCAAGGACCGTACCCGCGAGGTTCTTGGCCTGCCTCCGATCGAGGAAATCCTGCCCAACCATTCCGTCGACCTTCCCCGCACGCCAAAGGGGGAAGGAAGTCCCGAGCCCAAACACCTCGACCGGTTCGTCCAGACGGACGTTCCCGAGGAGGTTTTTGCCGCCACCCTATCCAGAATAGAGAAGCGCAGACTGGTCTATCTCAGGGAAAAGGGTCTCATGACCTTTTACCTCGCCACGGGCTTTCTCGAGTGGACGAGGCAAAAGCCGAACATGAAGGACTTCTATGTTTTCAATTCCCCGCTTTTGCTCCTGCCCTTGAATTTATCCGTTAGTTCCACCTCCGGAAAAATCAACTACATGGGGGCCGACTTGCGGCTTAACGAAGATCTGTTCCACGCCCTAAAGGAGGCCACGGGGGAAGAACCGCCCGGGCTTCCCGAAGCCATGGAAGAGGATTCGGAAAACTTCGACGTAGACGCCTACCTCGACCTGTTCCAAGACTACGCGACCAAGAACGGAAGGCCCGAGTGGAACCTCCGCAGGAGGATGGCGATCGGCATCTTCAGGTCGACCGGCATCTCCCCATCGGAACTGCTTCCGGAACGTTTCTCCGATGAAAGCATTGCCCGAATGGGTTCCTGGGTACTCGGCGGCGACACCGTCCAGGAGCGGCTCGCCCTGCGGGACGTCGACGACGAGAAGAACACGAAAACGGTGCCCGCCTTCGCCCTGCCCGTGGACAGCTCCCAACACTCGGCCGTTCTCGACGTTGCCGAAGGAACGAGCTTGGTGATCGAGGGACCGCCCGGAACGGGAAAGTCGCAGACCATCGTCAACCTCATCGCAAGCGCCATCAACCAAGGAAAGAAGGTCCTTTTCCTCGCCCAGAAGACGGCCGCCCTGGAAGTGGTCCGTCATCGCCTGGGAAAGGTCGGGTTGGGCTCGAAATGCCTCGCCATTCACTCCGAGTACTGTTCGCGCTCCCAGCTTTTCGAGGAAGTGGGGATTCGAATCAACAAAGAAGCGGCCGACAAACCCATCCGGCGGGAATTCAACCGCCTGCGCAAGCGACGGGACGCATGCATCAAAAAACTCAACCGCTATTCCAGCCTGCTTTCCGTCAAACTGGGTACCCAAGACGCGGAATCGGACGATGAGGATCTATATTCGGCCTACGAGGCGGTAAACGAGCATTCCATGCTCTCCCACGTTCCCAACCACCTCACGGACGACTTCTCTCCCCCGCCCCATGTCGGGAAGACCGTCATGGAGGACTCCCGAAAAGCCTGTGGGCCCATCGAGGATCTTGCCCGCAAGCTTGGACCGGAAATCCCAGGGAAGCTCAAGTTTTTCCGGCGTTCGAAGCCTTACTCGCCCTTTGAGCTGGATGAACTCGATGCACGCATCCATGAGGGACTCTCCGTGCTGGAACCCGTTCCCGAGAGCGGTGAGGAGACGAAACTGGACGCCCTGAAAGCCGAACTGAATCGCAAGGGGGATCTCTTGGAAAACAGGATCAAGCTCGACGAAATGGAAACGGAACTGGAGAAGGACTTCAAGAATTACGAGGACCTCCGTCCCGAGAGCCTCAGCCAGGTCATCGCCACGCTCTGGCGGGCCAATTTCCTAACCGCCTGGATCTGGCCAAGCTTCCGAAGAGCCAGGAACGAGGCCAGAAGCTGGGTTCGAAACCCCGAGGTAAGTTTCTCCACGCTCCGGGCCATGGTCGACAAGCTCAAGGAGACCCTCAAGCAAAGCGAGCAATTGAACGGACTGCTCGAGAAAGGGGGAGCGGAATCTTCAAGCGCGGCCGACCTGACCGCCGAGAGGGAACGACTGAGCGACTTGCTCGACCGCCTGAACAAGGCCGCCGAAATCCTTCAGGCGGAGAATTCTATCCTCGAGGAGCCCATCAACGCCCCGGATCTCAGGAACAAGCTGAAACTTTTGCTCGCCCACAAGAGCTCGCTCCCCGACCTGACCGCCTTCAACCAGTCTCTTTCCGAGCTCGACGCAACCTTCCGTTGCAATGACTTTCTCCGCTCCGCCCTGACGCTCGACCATCCGCTCGAGGAGGTCTTCGCCAAGCGATTGCTGCGCGAGCTTTGTCGTGAACTCTGTAAGGAAAAGCCGGATTTTCTTGAGTTCAGGGGAGACGAAATCGAGCGGCTGCGCAAGGAACTCGGCGCCATGGAGGAGGAAATGAGGTCTCTTTACTGCCGCATGCTGGCCGCCACCTCCCCGGACCCCAAGCAAGTCCATTCCGTAAACGCCCGCCGGGTCGGGGAAAAGCGCGGCCTCGCCCTGCTTCGCCACGTGGGGGCCAAGACCAAGGCCCGGGTCACCGTGCGGGAACTCCTTCACCGGGCCGGGGAAGCCCTCAACGAGTATTGCCCCTGTTTCCTCATGACCCCCTCGTCGGTCGCGGACTTCCTCCCCCCCTATCATTCCTTCGACCTGCTCATCATCGACGAGGCATCCCAGATGCTGGTCGAGGAGGCCGCCGGCTCGCTTCTTCGGAGCAAGCAAATCGTCATCGTGGGGGACCAGCAGCAGATGCCACCCACCCGCTACATGGTCTCCACCCTCGACGTACCCGAGGACGAGGACAAGGACGAGTCGATCCTCGAGAGGGCCAGCTTGGCCCTTCCCTACAAGCGTCGGCTTCTCTACCACTACCGCTCCGAGGACGAGAACCTGATCGCCTTTTCCAACCACGAGTTTTACGACAACGAGCTTCTCACCATACCCAACCTCCGGGAAGACCCGACCCTCGGGGTCGACCTGGTCCGGGCGGGTGGGCTTTACGAGAGCGGCAAGGACGGATCCTCCCGAAACCCCAACCCCGTGGAGGCGGAAAAGGTAGTGGAGATGATCCTCGAGCACATGGAGGCATTCCCGAAACGCTCCCTCGGGGTAGCCGTCCTGAACCTCCGCCAAGCCACCCGCATCGAGGAGCTTTTCGAGGAAAAAGCCGCCGGAAACTCCATCGTCACCCATTTCCTCAACCACTGGCAGGATAGCCCCGAGTACTTCTTCATCAAGAACCTGGAAAACGTCCAGGGGGACGAGCGCGACGTCATCCTAATCGCCACGGTCTTCGGGAAGAACTCCGAGGGGAAAGTCTACCAGAGGTTCGGACCGATCAGCCAGCCCATGGGTGAAAACAGGATCAACGTACTGATCACCCGGGCCAAGAAACGCCTGCGGCTGTGCACCTCCCTCGAGCCGACGGACCTGACCCTAGAGAAGGAGGGGCCGCAAGTCTTGAGCCGCTACCTTGCCTATGCGGACTCCGGCGAATTGCCGGGAGGGGCGGCCCACGACTCGGCATCCGTCGCCTCGGGCCCGGAAAAATGGTTCTCCGAGCGCCTGCGCGCGGACGGCTACGAAGTCGAGACCCAGGTGGGAATTAGTGGATGGAAGGTCGACGTCGGAGTGAAATCCCCCGACAAACCGGACGAATTTCTTTGCGGAATCGAGCTGGACGGTCCATCCTACCACCTCGCCCCGGGAGCCCGCGACCGGGACGTGGGCCGCCACCTGATCCTCAAGGCCAAGGGGTGGCGGATGATCCGGGTCTGGAGCATCGACTTCTTCCACGACCCGGAAGCCGAATACGCGCGGGTCCTCCGCCTGGTCGAGAAAGCCCGGCAAAAACCGAAACCGGAAAAACAAAACCAAGAAGAACCAACGCCATGACTCGAACGTTCATACTTCCCCTCATCCTTGCCCTCATCC
>DLRY01000069.1:0-6719 GCA_002500665.1 Opitutia bacterium UBA7876 | reverse complement strand
CTGGGCCAAGGAGCGAGCCCTTTTCGACGGAAAATCCCTGCAGGCCTTCGAGTTCGCGCCGGGGGCATGGGAGATCGAGGCCGACGGTTCCGTCGTCTGCCGGATGCAGGAGACCAAGGACAAGAATGGCAAGACCCGACTGCGCGGAATGGGCTACCTCTGGACCAAGGATGAATTTTCCGACTTCGAGCTCTCCCTCGAGTACAAGCTCTCCCCGGGAGCAAACTCCGGGATCTTTTACCGCACCGACAAGAACAACCCGGTCAACGGGGGCTTCGAGATCCAGCTGATGGACAACGAGGGCTTCCAGAAAAAGGCGAACAAGGTTCTTCCGGCAAGGAGGTTAAACGCATCCTTTTACGACGGAGTCGCGCCGAAGGGTGACTATTCCAAACCCGTTGGCCAATGGAACCACAGCCGGCTCCTCTGCAAAGGGCCGGAGGTTTCCTTTCATCTCAATGGGAAACTTGCTTTCAAGATCAACTTGAATGACTGGAAGGAAGCGGGCAAGAACCCCGACGGCTCGGTCAACAAGTTCAAGGTCGCGCTCAAGGATCTTCCGGGAAAGGGACGAATCGGCTTCCAGAACCATGGCCAGGTGGTGTGGTTCCGCAACGTCTCGATCAAGGCGCTCTAGGTGAAAGCCCTCCTTGCTGCCCTCGTCTGCATCCTGACCGCAGGATCGGCCCACGCTTCGGAAAACTGGCCCCGTTTCCGCGGACCCAACGGGGCGGGCGGAGCCGATTTCTCCATTCCACCGGCCTGGGAAAAGTCATCCTTCCGATGGGAGGTGGCCCTCGATGAAAACGGACACGGCTCCCCCGCCGTATGGGGCGACTTGGTCTTTCTTAACTCGGCCGCGGACAAGGGCAAGACCCGCAAGGTCATCTGCATCGATGCCCGTGCCGGCAAGGTCAACTGGACTCGATCCTACCCCTCCAAGACCCACAAGACCCACCGCTTCAACAGCTTCGCCTCCAGCACCCCGGCCCTCGACGCGAAAAAGGTCTACTCCGTCTGGGGCCATTCCACCGAGCTCAAGGTCTGCGCCCACTCCCATGCCGGCAAGCTCCTTTGGGAGAAGGATCTCGGGGGCGTCAAGGGAGGGCACGGCTTCGCCGTTTCCCCCATCGTCTTCGAGGATCTGCTCATCGTGCCCAACGACCAGGAAAAGGGCGGGGGCGCCCACTATGCCCTGGATTGCTCGACTGGGGAAATTCGTTGGAAGGTTCCCCGGGCAAGCAAGCGCCTGACCTATTCAACCCCTTGCATCTTCACTTCTCCCAAGGGCAAGCCCGAGCTGATCTTCACCAACTGGTGGCTGGGATTCACCAGCCTGGAACCAAACACCGGCCGGAAGCTCTGGGAACTCTCCGTTTTCGGACGGCCCCACTCGGAGCGGGCCATATCCTCACCAATCGTTGCGGGGGAGCTCGTTCTGGGGGTCTGTGGATTCACCACCCTCGACAAGCACCTGGTGGCCATACGGCCGGCCTCCGCATCCGCCGATGGGAAAGCCCGTGAGGTATGGAGAATGGAAGAAACCATGCCCCACATCCCCTCCCCCCTTCTGTCGGGCAACCGCCTCTACCTGTGGGCCGACAACGGAGTCATCACTTGCGTCCGGCCGCAAACGGGCGAACAGGTTTGGAAGGCCCGGGTGGAGGGAGTCAAGGATACATTCTTCGGGTCACCCGTTCGCGCGGGAAGCACGATCTTCTGCGTTTCGGCATTCGGGAAAGTCGTGGCGATTGCGGACGGGGACGAATTCCGGCAACTGGGCGTGACGGATCTCAATCAAGTTTGCCGGTCCACCCCCGCCTTGGCCAACGGCGACCTTTACCTGCGCACGGCCGAGCGACTGATCTGCATCCGGGGAACCGGGAAGGACTGAAGCCTCTCAGTTGTTCTGAAAGTCGGCCAGGATCCTGAGAAGGGCGCCGGCCGGGATCTTGCTGACGTAGCTCATCTTGGTCCGCTTGAAGTAAAAGACCTTTTCCTTTCCGCTCGCTTCCACCCAGAAACACTGCCAACGCTCGTTGCCCAGCTCGTTAAGGTCCGTCTCCAGAACCTTGGCGTCCTTGGGGCCATAGGTCACGACCTTGTATTCCCAGTCGCCGATGCTGTCGATGTCCTTGAGGAGCCAATCCTTGGACTTCTCGGTCAGGACCTTGCCGTCTTCGAAAGTCTCGGAATATTTTTCCTTGGCCCCCTTGACCCCTTTGTCGTAGAGCTCCTTGCCCGCCTGAACCTTTTCCTTGAGCCGCTCGGTGTAGGTTTTTTCCTTTTTCTCCTCGGCCGCAAAAAGAAAAGTCCCGGTGAAAAGACAGAAGGAAATCAAAATCATGGCTTTCATAAGGAATGTGATACGACGAGAACAAGTGGCTGGTCAAGCGATTGTAGGCGCCCCCGGATCTGATTCCAGAGCCAGGCGAGCTCCGTTCGGTTCCCCCGAAACCGTCAAAGGAGGGACTTGACCATCCCTTCGATACCCCGAAAACTGAACCGTTCATGAACCGGCTCGTTCCAACCTTTTTCATTCTCTGCCTTGCGGCCATCCTCATGCCGGGGCTCTTCTCCAAGCCCCCGATCCCCACACCGAAAGACGGTCCGGTCGAGCCATCCTTCTTCGAGCCTATCCTCAAGCCCAAGTTCAATTTTGAGTACCGCAAGAAGGGACCTCACGGATCACCCAACAGCATCGAAGCAAAGGTGGCGGAATCTTCCGTCGTCTTCGACGTAAAAAGCGGCTCCGGCATCGGGTCGGGATCGATCAAGCTCAAAGAAGGCAATTGGCCGAAAAAGGTCTTGGTGCGCCTCCACCTCAGAGGCTTGGAAGGATTCAGCTTATCAAATGGCAAAAAGACCATCCAACGGAGCGACCTGAAAGTCCGCATGCTCGATCCGGAAGGCAATCTTCTGGAGGGCAAATACTTGCTTAAGAACAAAGGATACTACGAGGCGATCGTACCTTCTTCACTCCTTGGTCCGGAAGTAAGGGAAATCCAAATTCGCTGGGTCGACTTCTACCGGGGATAGCGCAACGGCCTAAACCTTCGGCTTCCATCCCTTGCGGTATTTCCTTCCCCAGAGCTTCTTGCCCGCCGAGTTCCCGATCAGCTTGCCTCCCTCCTTGGGATCGCAGCTAAGGGAACCGGTCGTCCGGTAGGCGATATTGGCGAGGTGGCAGAGCTTGGCGCTATTCTGGGCATCCCCGATCTCGGAGTTAAGCTCGATCCCCTTGTCCCGGACCGCCTCGACGAAGTTCTTGAAATGATCGGGCTCACCGCCCGGGCCTGATTTATTTTCCAGCTCCTTGCCGTCGCGGTCGAGAATGCGGTAATCGTTACCCCCATTGGTAGTCAACGAACCCTTTTCCCCATAGAATTTACAAAAGGGCAGGTCCTCGTCCCGACGAGGATCGCAGCTACTCCCGCTCCAGGAGATCAGGCAATCCCCGAAATGAAAGGTCGCTTCGCCCGTGTCGGGGGTTTCCTGATCGTCGTCGAAATAGTAGCGGCCACCATTGTAGGTTACGCGCTCGGGCAAGTCCACTCCCAGGCCCCAGCGGGCGACGTCGATGGAGTGCACCCCGTTGTTTGCCATTTCTCCCCCACCCCAGTGCCAGCGCCAATGCCAGTTGTAATGGACCAGGTTGTCGACGTAGGGCTTGTGTGGGGTCGGCCCCTCCCAGAGCTCGTAGTTCAAGCCCTCGGGGGGCTTGGCCGGCTTACCCTTGCCAATTGAAGTCCGCCTGTTGTTGTACCAAGTCCGGGCCGTGTGTACCTTTCCGATCACACCCTCGCGAAGACGCTGCATGGCCTCCCGAACGTGCGGGTAGCTCCTCCGCTGGTTGCCCATCTGTACCCTGCGGTCGTACTTGCGGGAGGCCGCCACGATCATGTCCGCCTCCGCCATATTGTGGCTGCCGGGCTTCTCCACGTAGACGTGCTTGCCGGCCTCCATGGCGAGTATGGCGGCCGGGGCGTGCCAGAAATTCGGGGCCGCGATGGAGAGAACGTCCACCTCGGGATCCTCGAGGATGCGCCTGAAGTCGACGACCCCCTTGGCATCCCCCGCCTTGAGGGCCTTGGTACCCCGGGCAATGCGCTTCTCATCGACGTCGCAGACGTAGGCCACCTCGACCCCGGAAGTCTCGGCAAAACGCCTGACGTGGGCGACGCCACGGCTCAAGCCGATTACGCCTACGCGCAGGTGATTGCTCGCCTTGTTGGCGGCCCGGATGGAACCGGGCGAGAGGGAAAGGGCACCGGCAAGGGCAGCGCCTTGGATAAAACGGCGGCGGGGAGTGGGGATTGAGTTCTTCATGATGCGTCGTTGGTTGAAAAGGTAAGCCTTCAGCCTCTTGCGCGAGCAGCTCGGGAGGCAAGCTCTTTCAACCTTTCAGGTTCACAAGGTTCGTCGGAACTCCCCGAAATGAGCCCGAAGTATGCTATTGAACAAGGGGACCGATTCCCTTTCATTAAGCGGCAAGGCCCTTACTGCAAAACCCCAAGCAAAACACCATGAAGCTCCTCTCTCCCGAAGAACTTTCCGACTATCAGCGCGACGGCTTCCTTATCGTCCGCAACCTTTTCTCCGAGGAGGAGATCGGCCTGCTCGGCCAGACCGCCCGGGCCGACAACGCCATGGACAAGTCGTCGTCCTCCATGGACGACGGCGAGGGAAACGCCGTCCGGCTCGCCCTCTGGAACCATCCGGGCGACGGGATCTACGGGATGTTCGCCCGTTGTCGCAAACTGGTCGACCGGGTCGAGCAAATTCTAGGCGACGAAGCCTATCACTATCATTCCAAGATGGTGCTCAAGGACGCCAAGGTGGGTGGAGCCTGGGCCTGGCACCAGGACTACGGCTACTGGTACCAGAACGGCGTCCTTTTCCCCAACCTCTGCAGCGTGATGATCGCAGTGGACAAGGCGACCGAGGAAAACGGATGCATGCAGGTGCTCAGGGGCTCGCACCATCTCGGCCGGGTCAACCACGTGCTCTCGGGCGACCAGGCGGGGGCCGACCTTGAACGGGTGGAGGAAGCCAGGAAGCGACTCGATCTAGTCCACGCCACCATGGATCCGGGGGACGCCATGTTCTTTCATTCCAACACCCTGCACGCTTCCGCCGCCAACAACTCCGATCACCCAAGGTGGGCCATGATCTGCTGTTACAACGCCGCCTCCAACGATCCCTACAAGGAATCTCATCACCCACGCTACACCAAGCTCGACAAGGTCGACGACGATCAGATCCTGTCCGTCGGGCGCGACCATGCCCAAAGCGCCCAAACCGCATTCGCCGACCTCAAGGCCGACGACAAGAGCGCCGCCAGCCTCGTCGAAGAAGAAACCCACTAAGGCAAGGCCATTATGAAGCTAGGAATCATCAACAGCGCCTTTGGGCAAGCCGGAGTGGACGTCAAGACCGGGCTCGACCATATAGCGAGGATCGGCTTCGACGCAGTGGACGTCTTCACCGAGGCCATGACCATAAGCGAGGAAGAAACGATCCTCATCGAGGAGACTTGCGCCGAAAACAACCTGCCCATCGTTTCCCTGCCCATCGTTTCCGCCGGTCTCATCGACTTCAATGATCCGGTCCGCGACTTTCACCTCGAGCGCGGCAAGAAATTCATCGATCTGTGCGCCCGGTTCAAGGCGGACAACCTATTGCTCGTCCTCGGCGAGTATATCTGGCAACGGGAGGTCATCCCTCCGGAGGCCCAATGGGGATGGGCGGTCGAGAATACCAAAGCCCTCGCCGACTACGGAGCCGAACATGGAATCGAGATCGCTCTCGAGCTCGAGCCTTTCCGCCTGAGCCTGCTCAACAACCTCAAGGAAATGGTCCGTTTCCTAGACGACTGCGACCATCCCAACGTGAAGGCCAACATCGACGTAAGCCACCTTGTGCTGGCCGACGTATCGCCTGCCGAGGTCTCCTGCCTGGAGGGAAGGGCCGCCCACGTTCACGTCAGCGACTGCGACGGGAAAGTCCACGGGGATCTGCCTCCCGGACGGGGGGTGGTTAAGTTCATGCCCTACCTGCAAGCCATCAAGGAACTGGAGATCGACGGTACCCTTTCGCTCGAGCTCGAGTACTCGCCCGATCCCGACAAGATCGTGGAATGGGTCGAGGAGGCCTATCGGGAGACCGCCCGCATGATGGACGAGATCGGCCTGCGCGACTGATCAACCGGCATGAGTAAGGAGGAGGAATACGGGCTCAGCCCGGAGAAGAAAACTCAGGTCATCCAACCGCCCCCGGTCGACTACCTCCCTCCCAAACCGAGAGAATACAACCCTGGTATCGCCCTGATCGGGACGGGCGGCATCAGCGAGTTTCATCTCAAGAACTACCAGGCCTGCGGATACCGCGTGGTAGCCCTTTCCAACCGCACAACCGCAAAGGCCAGGGCCATGCGAGACAAGTTCTATCCCGAGGCTACGGTCCACGAGGACTACCGGGAAATCCTCGAACGGGAAGACGTCGGGGTGGTGGACGTCACCCCCCACCCCGCCGACCGGTTGCCCATCCTTTTCGACTGCATGCAGGCAGACAAGCACGTCCTCAGCCAGAAACCCTTCGTGCTCGATCTGGAGGAAGGAAGGAAACTCATCGACTTGGCTGACCAAAAAGGGCTCAAGCTCGCAGTCAACCAGAACGGTCGGTGGGCGCCCCACTTCAGCTACCTGCGAAATGCGGTT
>DLRY01000085.1 GCA_002500665.1 Opitutia bacterium UBA7876 | reverse complement strand
ATGGTACACGTCAACGGAGGAACCCTTGAGCTGAAGGCCTTCACCCTCGACGACCGCCTCTTCGACTACCACAAGATCGAGAAATAGAAAGACGAGCATAGTTCATGAAGGAAGAATCAGGTTTGCATTCTAGTCGGGTGAAGCTAGGGAGATGATCGAGGAAGAGGATAGTGAAGGCTCGGTAGTAGGATTGTTGGGCGGAATGGTTTTGGGGGGCGCCCTGACCTGGTTGTTCGGCGGAGGCAAACAGGAGGAGTTCCTTGAGGATGAAGTCGAATGGGATGACCTTGGTTCCTTGACCGGGGAGGAGAGGGAGTTTCTTTCCCAGCTCTGGCGCCTGGAATTTCAACTGGAGGAAGCGGTCAAGGAGGAGGAATGGGAACGGGCCGTGGTTCTGCTCAACGTGTTCGAGGGATGCTTGCGAAAGGCATGGACACGCTTCGTTCCCGGCAATGACGCCTTTACGCCAAGTCCCAAATACCTTCATGAAATCGAAGACCTGATCGGGCCTTCCTTGAAAAGGTTCGAATCGGCCATTAACCTTGACCCGTTCGCCAGGCTTTCGCCAAAGCGTAGGAGTGAATTGAACGGCAGGCAGCTTTCGATCGACCTGGACGAGTGGGAATTCGTCTTCAAGTAGATCCGTTTTTTCTCAAGGATCGGATCAGTCGACTTTCAGATCGATTGCGCGAAGAAGGGAGTGCTTCCCCTTCGCATCCTGCCCAAGTTCCCAGATCATAACTCCCCCCAGCCCTTCCTTGCGGACGTATTCGGCTTTTTTGCTGATGGTTGCGGGACCGTTGAAATGGTAACCACCCGCAAGGTCGCTGTCCGGTGCAGGCTTGAAACGGCGGACGATATCCTCGTAGGTCATGGCCTTGTTTCCTGTGTTTCTCCCGTAGAAGGGCAACCCGACCACGAGCTTTTCCCTTGGCGCGATCTTCTTCCATCGAGCAAGGTCCCTCTTCATGCCCTCGAAGGATGCATGAGGGGTACCCTGATCGTAGGCCATGACGTGAACCGCGTCGACGAAGGGCAAGGTTTCGGGCTTGAGGTAGGTTCCCCAGCCCGCCACGGCCACCGTTAATTCGAAACCATGAGGATCGAATGCCTTTTTCAGGTCTTCGATGAGCGTTTGGAAGTTCTCGATATCCGCCTTGGACTGGGGGTGCTCCCAGTCCAGGTCCGCACCGTCGAGCTGGTGTTTTCTCAAGTAGGCGAGCAGGTTTCGGGCGAAGGCAATCCGGGTTGCGGAAGCCGCCGCCATTTTAGGGAACCCTACCGACTTTCCCCAGCCCCCCACGCAAAGGTGTACCTTCACCCCCTTGGGCTTGGCTAGGGTCGTCAGCTTTTTGAGGATAGCCGGTTTGGCGTCGGAGAAATCAATCGAACCATCCGCTCGTGGTTCCACGGAAAAGAAGATCACGTCGGTCAGGAGCTGGTAGGGCAGCTTGTCGATGGCCTCTGACCGGTAGGAGGGGAGGTAGCCCGTAACCGTGCCTGCCGTCCCGATCAAGGGGAGGAGCAAAGCAAGGGCGCAAACGAACCGTGTCATTTGACCTATATACCATTGGAAACTCCTTTGGGCAAGGACCGCGATGGTGGTTTGGACCGGTTCGGACCCATTGATTCGGGAAGCCCTTAGGACTAAGGTCCGTCCAGGGATAGTATGCCCAGATCAGCCAAACTCGGTTATCTTTGCGGACGGGTGGGCTCCACGGTATCCGATCATGAAACCGATTACGCAGAACCCACACACGGCGGTCAACAGCCACCAGTAGTGATCCCATCCGGCACCGGTTGTTTCATTTACGAGAAAGCCATGAGCCCAGCCTACCAAGGCCGTTCCCGCCAGCCCGCCGATTCCGCTCGTCAGTAATGCAAGTAGGGCTTGGCTTTGGGTACGGATCCCCCGCTCGATTCTCCTGGCCAGAAAGACCTTCCCCGCCTCGAAGAAATAGGTCCAACAGATCCCGTGCAGAGCCACCCCAAGCAAGACGCTGGCAATGGAATCATCCGAAGCCCCCACGGCATAGAGCAAGTAGCGCAAGGTTCCGCAGCCCAGGGCGAGGACGAATATGGACTTGATGGTCCATCTTCGCAGCAGCCATCCCATCAGGAGCATGGCAACCACCTCGGTCAATTGCCCGACCGTCATTACGGCAGCGATTTGTTCGCAGCCCAGGAACCGCAGTTGCTGGGGCGTGTGCATGAAGTAGGCCGAAAGGGGAATGGAAAAAAGAAATGCGGTCCCAAAAAAAATCGCCGTGTCCCGTTGCTTGAACAAACGGAACGCTCTTAAGCCCAAGACGTCCAAGGCGTTCTTCGGGGGACCTCCCTGGGGGGGGCAATGGGGAAGCAAAAAGCAACAGGCGGCGGCGAGGATGCTGGCCCCGACCGAGAGCCATCCCACCGATGCAGACAGATCCATTGAAAGTAAGCTGACCAGCCATCCGGCTCCCATCCATCCCAAACTTCCCCATACCCGGATTTTGCCGAAATCGCGTTCCGGGTGATCCGTGCTGCTCAGGGTAATGGTGGTTAACAAGGGCCATGCGGGGGCCATGACCAGAGAATTCAATCCAAAGAAAAGGATGAAGAGAAGGGGTTCCTTCCCTTGTTCCAGAAGTACGAATGCGACTCCGGCAAGGATTGCCCCCGCCGCCACGATGATCGCGAGCAATTTTTCCGCCGCGATCACCTGGTCGGCACGGGCGGAAAAAATCAAAGGAGAAATGATGGCCGACAAGGGAAGGACCATAAAGGTCAAGGTGACGTAGGAACCCCAACCTTGGGCATTGAGGACGTTCGCCAGGACCGGAACCCAAAATCCCAGAGCGGCGGCGAGCAGGAAAAAAGCCGGACAGAGCCAAAACCTCTCGCCTTTCTTTGGAATCAACGGGCTCACTCGGGACATAAAAAAAAGGCTCCCCGCCGGGGAGCCTCTTTTGTTAAAATAGAAACAAGCTTATAAAGGACCGAATGAATTTACTTGGGTGTGTACTTGCCTTTGCAATTGCCGCAGCAAAAAGCAACGGTAACGACTTTCTTGAGGCCTTTGCCGCTGAACGGGCATGCCTTGTTAACCGTATCGGGGTCTTTGCTGTCGGACTTCAGTTTGGCGAGGGTGCCCTTTACGTCCTTGGCAACCTTCTTGGCGCAATTACCGCAACAAACGCCAATCCCAATCGTTTGATCAGCATTAATTGCCTTACCGCTGACGGGACATTTCTCGTTAACGGGAACCGCTTTCTTCGCGGCGAAGGCATAGGCTCCGAAGCCAAGAATGGCGGCAATAAAGATCGAAATGAGTTTTTTCATAATATTGGTCCTTTCGGTTGCAAGAGTGATTAAGTAACTTGCTAGCTGACATAATCGTAAGTCGGGAACGCTTCTGCAAGCCAAATTCCATTTGGGTTTATAAAGAATCGGGCCTACCGTGCTTTCCCCACTGAGTACAAACGCGACTGCGTACGCAGATACATGACGCCGTTGGCGACGGCTGGGGTAGCGAAAGTCTTTTCATCCAGTTCCATGCGGGCCAATACTTCGAACTTCTTGCTGGCGGCGAGTACAACGATCTGACCGTACTTGCTGATGCAATACAAGCGCCCCTCGATCCAAATGGGGGAACTGTAGAACTCGCCTCCGACGCGTTCTCGCCAATGCTCTTTTCCAGTTGCCGCGTCGACGCAGGTGACGATGCCGCTGTCGGTCCATAGGTAGAGAAGGCCGTCCTTGACTACGAAACTGGGAACCAGCGGTACGCTCTTCCTTATGTCGTAGACCAGTTCTCCCTTCCTGCTACCGGGTTTCTCGGGACGGACTGCGACCAGTCGTTGGCCGGACAGACCCTTGCCGAAACTTCCAAAAACCAAGTCGCCGAACAACTGGGGCGAGCTGACCGTGCGGTTGTCCCAAATCCCGTCGATTTCCCAACTGATGCGGCCACTCTTCAGATCGACCGCCGTGATTCCGTGGGCGGTGCTGCTGAATACCACTTCCGTCCGCCCGCCCGAACGGCGGATGCAGGGCGTCGCATAGCCTGCCAGCTCCGATCTTCGGTCCACTTTCCATCGGGTCTTGCCCGTCTTGCGGTCGAGCCCGATCAAGAAACTTTTTCCGGGATCCATGTTCGTACCTTTGGGGAGGTACCAGTCGAAGCGCTTGGGGTCCATCTGGTCGTTGGCCAAGACTACCATTCCCCCGGCGAGGATCGGGGAATTCGAAGAACCGTGCAGCCCCTTGTAGGGACCCAGTTCCCTCTGCCACATTTTCTCGCCATCCAAACTCAAGGCGGTCACTTGGAGCTGCTCCGGGCTGGACCAGACGAGGATGACACCGTGCTCGTCCACACACGGAGTAGCTGAAGTGAAATCATTATCCCAATGTAGGAAGCCATGGCGTTTCACCGGATAATCGCGCCGCCAAAGAATCCGGCCGCTGTCTGTGTTGATGCAGAGAACACTGCGTTGCCGACCGTCGGAATGGTCCCCCATGAGATAGAGCCGCTTCCCCCATAATACGGGTGAACTGCTGCCAATTATGGGCAGGTCGATCTGCCAGTTGTAGTCATCGGGAGTCCATTTGAGGGGGAAATTGGTTGCCGTGCTGATACCCGATCCATTGGGGCCGCGAAAGCGCGTCCAATCCTGCGCCGAGGACTCAACGCATGGAAGAAGCAGAAAAAGCAGTGCCAGACAGAGGACCGGACGCTTGCCGGTCCAAGGGGCCGTTTCATGATGGGCCTCGAGGCCGAGAACCTCACTGAGATTCCAAGCCAAGGTGGTCTTTCCCGAACCGATGACTCCTGAGCTTCCTATGAACACGAACGGAAACCTAGGGACGGAAAGCCTGCTCGGTCAAGCCTTGGGATTGCGTTCGTCAATTCCGCTCAGTAATGATGACCCTAAAACTTTGGTGGATGTGGCGGGACTCGAATCCCGAGGGAGCAGGGGGCTCAAACCCAATAAACAGGCAGGCGTTGACTCTTTCTATCTGCTTATCCAGTCCGAAGGCCTGTGCTTGCGAAGCAAATCGTCCTGCATCTCTGCAACGAATTTGTAGTATTCCTTGAGGGTTAATTTGGAAGCGGCCGGTTCATCAATCAGAACCGTCGTTCGTTGGTGAAGCTGTAGAGCGGATGCCGGACAAAAGGCGGACAGCGGACCTTCGACCATATCCCGAACCGCTTGAGCTTTGTTTTCTCCATTGGCCAGAAGCAAAATTCGCCGGGCATCGAGAATGGTCTTTATGCCCATGGTGATGGCGAGTTTAGGCTGAAACTCATCGGGTTCGAAAAACCGGGAGTTATCCTCTATGGTCTGCTCGGTAAGAGTCTTGACCCGAGTGATGGAACCAAGGCTTGAAGTGGGTTCGTTGAATCCGATGTGTCCATCGGTTCCGACACCCAGCACCTGAAGGTCGAGGCCTCCTGCCTCCTTAATACTTTTCTCATAGGCGGGACCGATTTCCAAGGGGTTTTCCGCCATCCCCTCCGGTACTTTGGTGTTCGATTTTTCAATGTCGATTTGATTGAAAAAATGCTCATCCATGAAAGTACGGTAGCTTTGCGGGTGATCGGAAGGGATTCCCACGTATTCATCCAAGTTAAAAGTTTTGACCTTTTTGAAACTCAAACCGTGTGTTTTGTGTCTTTCGATCAACTCTCGATACAAACCAAGCGGAGTCGAACCTGTGGCCAAACCAATGACCGAGTCGGCGTACTTTGTTATTTGTGACTCGACGAGGTCTGCGCTTTTCTTGGCCAGGCTTTCGGCATCAGGGAAAATGAGAACTTCCATGGATCCAAGCTAGTAAGTCGCAAAACCCGCGCCAAGCAAAAGATTGAGACGGTTTTTAATGGGAAGAGGGTGCGACCGAAGGAAGCCCTTTTACAGTCGGCTCCGGACGCTCATTGACGCAACCTGAGGGGAGGTTTCGATGGCGGGATGGAAGGGACTCTAACCCGAAGTCGAATGATGCTCAATCCCAGTCTGAGAAAGGGATTCCGCCTTTTACGAAAGAGCAGTGGACACAAATACGGACACACTTTTCGGCGAGGACCGTCGCATGCTGTCGCAGATCGTAGAAAGATGGTGGAACTCAGCGATGTAATTAAAAAGGTTTAGGTGCTGGGGTTTTTTTGGTCCTTTTTTATTCCTTTCAGGCAATGATATCGGAACAGTTAACTACATTTATTGTAATTGGTTCAAAATTGACTGAACTATTTAGCCGTGGATCTCGATTTATAGATTGTAATGTGCTCAAAATTTGGGAATCGCAAAATTCTCAAGTTAACCGCTTATCTCATTTCGTTTTAGCATTCCTCCATTCAATCCGTAATGGCAAAAATATTCGTCCTTTTTAAACAAGACATCTACGGGCCTTACAGCATTGATGTTTTGCGTGAGCATGTCAGGGCGGGCAACTTCAGTACGTCCACCCTTTGCAGTTCTGACGGGGGTGACTGGGTCAGCATTGGAGAACTTCCAGATTACCAAGTATCGCTTCCCGCCCCGCCAGCAAAAATCGATGAAGTGGACTTTACTTATCGAGGTTTTATGTTAGGCGACGTTGCCGAATCGAGAATAAAGACTTTAGCCATATACGGAGCTCTCATCGGATTTATTTGTCATCTTACCCTCTGGCTTTCTCACTCGAGAAAATGGATTCATCTTGAAGGTGATACAGTAAATCTTCTGCATTCTCCGTTCTCTGCACTTTACACGCCCTTTTCAATTCTACTCGCATATGAAGCCTACCAACTAATCCGCGAGATACCGACGTCATTTTCAAATTCCGTAGGCAAGCAATTTGAGATCGTCACTCTTCTTGTGGTCAGAGATATTTTCAAGGGACTTTCTCACATTAATTTGACGGATGAATGGTCGCTGGATGTAGACCTGAAAATGCTCCTCTTTGAGTGCTTGGCCTTTTTGGTTTTATTTTACACTTCGATGAACTATCGGAAGTGCAATATTTCGCTAATGCTCAGCACCATGGAAGTTGATGTTCTCAAAACTTATGTGAAGAGCAAACGATTCATTGCCCAGTTCCTCCTTATAACCTACTTCCTCATTGCCTTACTGGCTTTTGGCGGATGGCTAGTGGGATTATTCAATGGACAAGGCGACGCTGACAGAAAGATTTTCTTTTTAGACTTTTTTACCGTTCTAATATTGGCGGATATTCTTATTCTTTTGATTTTCTACAAATATTCAGACGACTTCTATGCTCTTGCTCGTAACACTGGCTTTGTGTTGGCAACAGTCATCCTTCGAGTGGCCATAGGTGCTTCCGGCGTATCCGCCATCATTCTTTTCATAGCGAGTGGATTATTGGGCATAGCAATACTTAGGATTAGTCTCCATTTCTACAATGCCCCTTCCTCTCTCCGGAAATTCTCGAAGAGAAGGATCTCCTAAAATTCGGAGGAAGAATACGGATATGCACCAAGCCATCCATGATGGGCAATTCGGCATACCCATGAAGATTTCCCGCGAGCACGAGCACTAGCTTCGGGAAGCTCATCTCAGACCTAAAAGTTAGGGTTTACTTTCCTATCACGAACTGACCGCAGTCTGGAAATAAGTTAGACACCTAAAAGCAAAGCCCGTTTCTTGACGGGGCGGGCTTTGAAATTGTTTCAATCATCCGCCATCACCCGCTTAGCGGTTACCAATTCCTCGTCGAAAAACAAGTAATAGCCCTAGTCCTTTTGGGCAGGAGGTTAGGTAATCCCTTCATTACCTCCAAAATCCCGTTGTAGAGGCTTCAGGCGGTCTCTACGCATGAATTCTTCGTGACAAGGCTCACGGTACTCCTTGAGGACGCGTGGGAGGGCGGAAGGGTCCACCGCATCGGCATCCATCGAGCGGAGAACCTGATCATGAGCATCTGCATCGCTCACTTCCTTCTCCCGATAGTTGACGATCCGAAGATCGCTTCTTTCCCATTTCGAGAATAATTTCTCGAATCCCGCTTCGATCTTCTCATCGAGATCGCCCAAAGGAGGGGGGTATGCTTTCTGGACAGACAGAACTCGTCCCCAGTGAACATTCCATTGAAGCACACCATCAGCCGATCCGCCCTGGTCTTGTCGTTAGAATCTCTCACGCCGATCATGCGGCGGTAACAGAGTTTGTTGCGGTTGCTTATCGATTACTCTCTCTTACACGTGCCTTAATGGCTTTCTCAGGCCAAAACTTTTCCTTTTACCCAACAACGGATTGTTGTGATATCAGAGAAATCCTGCTTAATGATTGTATGGATGTGAAATTAAAAAATCGATTGAAAGGGATGGTGCTTGGTCAGTTTCTCGGTGATGCCGCTTCCCTTGGCGTTCATTGGATTTACAACACCAAGGATATTGAAAGCATGTATCCGAAGGGATTCAAAGGCTTCGAAATGCCTGCGCAGGGCCATTACCATGCTGGGAAGCTTTCGGGCGACCTGACCCACTACGGTGATGCCTCCTTGGTCCTTATGGAAGCCCTTGCTGAAGAAACTGCTTTCCACGCGGCTTCATTTGGAGCGGCCTTCGTTGAGAAGATGGATCCAAGTAAGGGATACAAAGGTTACTTTGACTCAGCAACCCGTGGGACCCTTGAAAACTTCAAAAATCACCTCGAGGTTTCGTCTGATCCATTTGGCTTTCAGGAGGGAGCCGACGATGATCAATTGGCGACGATTTCTTCACTCGCTGTCTTTATCGCCTTTTACATTGTGCGAAACGAAGACCTCCCGGAAGACTGTTCGGAAATCTTGCAGCAGGTGGAAACACTCACCCGAGTCCGCCAAAACAACAACCGGGCGATAGCCTACTGCAAGACACACACTCGCCTATTGCTGGAGCTGCTCGCGGGTCGCGATATCCATAGCGCGTTCCATCATGTCGAAGAGCAGCTTGCAACTAATGCTACTCTGGACTTGGAAGTTCGTCGAAAGTTGAAGGAGGCTTTTGATCTGAAACATAAAAGCACGGTCGAGGCGACGGATATACTTGGACAAAGTTGCCCCCTTATCTGCAGCTTCCCTTCCGCCGTCCAGGCAATTGCCAAGCATAATGAAGATTTCAAGAAGGCCATTCTTGAAACCGTCCAAGCAGGAGGAGACAACGCCGGGCGTGCCGCACTGATTGGCAGTTGGGTCGGTGCAAGGCTTGGTGCGGATGCTTTACCGAACGAATGGATCGGAAGGCTCAACCAATCTCCACGGATTCTCGCTATTCTAGAAAATTGGGGGCTTTAATTTACTTAAGTTGCTTTTAGAATACTAATTGCTTCTTCTGAATAAGTATTCCCTAAGCCCCTCAATTATCTCTGTAGAGGGCTTGGGTAAGAAGTTCTCGGGCATGAGCGCTATTCCTAGCTATTCCGTAGAAATCCAAGATCTTTCGAAAGGAAGCTTAGGTTGTCAAAGGGTTCTCGTCCAGAATTTCTGCCGGCGCCGCCATCATCACGTGAATCTGCTTCATGCGGATCAGCCTACGCCCGTCCCCTCAACCGCCCTGCCTTTCCTCACTTCGACAACCTGGCACCATATTCGTTGGTAGGATCCCGGTACATAGAGTGCAGATGGTCATGAGGATCCCCCCCGAGGTCCTGGCCCGCGTACTCAATGATCAGGCTGGGTCCCTGCAGGCGGTAGGAGAAGTCTCCCCCTTTTTCTGCAGGCCCCCACCAGGCGAAGCTCATCT
>DLRY01000021.1 GCA_002500665.1 Opitutia bacterium UBA7876 | reverse complement strand
CCCATGCAATACATGGCTACGGGATCACCTTCCGAGGCTTGCCTCTGGAGGAGCAGGGCGGCATCCTGATAAAGCCTGGTGGCACCTTCGAAATCGCTCTTCAGCATCGCCAGGTTGGCCAAATTATAGGTACCAAAGGGATGACCTTTGCGATGAGCGGATTCGGACCATTGCCGGGACAACCCTATATTCACTTGCGATCCGGCCTCTCCGGAGCGGAGGTAAATGCCAAGCAAGCCCTGGAAATAGGGGTTGCCGGTCTGGGCCTTGGAAACGATCTCAGCATAGGAAAGCTTGGGCGTCCACATGTCCTTCGCCCGGAGCCAACCGGTGCAAGTAAAAACCTGGAAGAGCAGGATGCCGAGCAAACAGGGTATTTTATTGACCATGTGAAAAGAACTACTTTGTTTGCCAACCTCTTCCAAGCTTGAAAACAACCGACATATAAGAGATCATGACACGCTCATGTTCCTTCCCAGACATTTCCTGCTCCCGCTTACGGCCCTCGCATTTCTCTTTGCGAACCTTCATTTCTTCGGAAATGACGCTCCGATCACCTTGTCCAGCAGGATTCTCGGTCGGATCTTGGAAAAAGAGGTCAGGTTTTTCTCACTGACCAAAAGGGACGGCCCCCAAAGCACTCCCGAATTAACCCGTAAAGCCCAAGAGATCGTGGCCGAATACGAGGCCTTCCTGAGTGACAACCCGAAAGACGTCAACGCTCTCATCCTATACGGAAAATTTCTCCGGAAAGTGGGGCAGGAACAACATGCAGTCCAGTATTTTCTCGAGGCGGACTCCATCAACCCCAAACTGGCGGTGGTCAAACAACAACTTGCCAACTACCTGGTCGAGGAAGGGCGCCCCGTGGACGCCTTCCCCTATATGATCATGACCATCGAACTGGCGCCCGACCAACCGGACTACCATTTTCACCTCGGAAATTTCCTCTTCCTTTTCGAGGATAGGCTGGTGAAGGAGAAAATCATGTCCAAGGACTCGGTCCGTTCCTTTATGCACAAGTCTTTCGGCCATTCCGCAAAACTTTCCCCCAATAATTTCGACTACCAGTTGCGCTACGCCCAAAGCTTTTTCGACACCCCTTCCTCGAACAAGCAGGATGCCATCGAGGCGTGGGACGAACTGGTCCGAAAATTCCCCGGTCGCTCTGGGGCGGAGATAGACTACTTCAAGCTTTGCAAGGCAAGAATCCTTCTCGAACTGGAACGGAAGTCGGATGCTCTCGGCCTACTTGAATCCGTCTCCTCCAAATCGCTCGAATCGGCCAAGCAATCTCTGATTCATCGCCTGGACCGGAAAACCGAAGCGGAAGACAAGGAAAAGGCTGAGGCTGATCCAAAAAAGCAAAGTCGGCTGGAGGTTGATCACCGCTTCTTCATTCCCAACGACCCCCATTTGCAAAGGCTGCGCGACTTGACCAACAGGCTTCAGGAGGAGAAGATGCTTTCCGAGCTCAAGGCGGATGCCATTAGAGCCCGCTTCGACGAGAGAGGCGAAATCAAGATAGACCTTTCTCAAAAGGTAAATTCCGCCGAGGGTGGACGGGGTTCCCTCCGCTAACCCTGGAGCTCGTTTCTTGATGAGCGACCTTCTGATCTTTTCCTCGGCCGTTTCCTTCGAGCAACAGGTCATCCTTTTTTTAGTTCTGCTTGCGAGCATTTCCATTCACGAATGGGCTCACGCATTTTCCGCCGACAAACTGGGCGATCCGCTTCCACGGGCCGAGGGACGGGTAACCCTTGACCCGAGGGCCCACATCGATCCCATAGGAACGATCCTCCTTCCGCTAATTATGATTTTTGCCTCCCCCGGCTTCGGCTTCATCGGGTGGGGGAAACCAGTCAGGATATCCCTCCCCAACCCCAAAACCCGCAAAAGGGACGATCTTCTCATCACCATGGCGGGGCCTCTTTCCAACCTTCTCATTGCCTTGGGAGCCGCTCTCTTCTTCACTGGCTTGGGGCTCTTGTCTCCCCTTTCCAATGGCGCTCTTCAGCTTTATTACACCATAGTGTTCGTGAACTGCATGCTTTTCGTGTTCAACCTTATTCCAATACCACCACTGGATGGTTCACACGTCCTCAAGCATGCCATAAGCATGAAGGAAGAGACTTACCGTAATTTGGCCAAGTACGGGTTCGTAATTCTAATCGTCTTGATCAACATTCCGCCCTTTCAAAAGTTTATGTGGACTACTATAGCATTCTGCTGTGGACTCTTCGGCGTTCATTTCAAATAAATCCAAGCCACCAATACCAACATCCACAAATGCGAAAAGTCGGGGAATTTCAGGAGGAAAAAAAAGCGCTCCGCTTTTGGAACTACCTCAAGGAACGGGGAATGGACTCTTCCCTCGAGAAGGAGGATGGGGATCTTTGGCTCATTTGGGTAGACGACGAGGAGAAAGTCGAGCAGGCCGCGACCGCATACGGTGAATTCGCGGAAAACCCTGATGACCCCAAGTTCCTTTCCTCCAAACCTTTGAAAAAGCCCGAAAGAGAAGAGGAAGAGCGGGTCGACTCCGCTCCCAAGGCAAGGGGTTTTGAGGAGCGGAGGCTCCGCGAGCAATGGCGCAGAAGCGAGCGAAGGCTCGGCCCCATGACGCTCTCCCTTATCATTACTACCACCTGCGTCTTTTTCGTTTCCCTGCTTACAAAGCAGAATCCCTTGGATTTCAATGAACTCCCGAACCCACCGGCAGGATTCATGATTTCCGGCGACGGTTCGTGGGACCAACTCCTTTCCGGGCAGGCATGGCGACTCGTTACGCCTATATTCGTCCACTTTGGGGTGCTCCATATCGTCTTCAACTTGCTCTGGCTCGGCTATCTCGGAACTCAGATAGAGAGCCGGAAGGGGTCCAAGTTCATGATTAGCTTCGTTGTGCTTCTTGCCATCGTCTCCAACTTGGCCCAGTTTCTCGCCTCCGGGCCCAATTTCGGCGGAATGTCAGGAGTCGTCTACGGGCTTTTCGGATACGTCTGGATCAAGTCGAGGCTCGACCCGGGGGATGGTTTCTACGTCGAACAAGGGAACGCAATCATCATGTTCGGCTTCTTCGTGCTTTGCTGCATGGGCTGGATGGACCAGAAGCAGGCCGACGGCAGCACCATAGGCATTGCAAACTGGGCCCATGCGGGAGGACTGGTCGTCGGCTTGGCTTGGGGGTATGGATCGGCCTTGCGGTGGAACAGGGGAAAAGGGTAGGGAAATCCTAATCCTACTTGCCCACCAGTTCGTAGATCGCCATACCCGCCCGCAGGTTGGGCAGAATGGAACAGGTTTTTACCCAGTCTCCTTGATGAAAGACCCTCCTGCCGACATCGAAGGAATGGGGCCCTTTGTGGCTGAGTTCGCAAAATTTCTCGAACTCTGAAATGGAAAAGTGGTTCTTGAGACCGCTTGTCTCCCAGCCATCGGGGTAGACGTCGTTGCGGATCCTCATTCCCTTGCGGAAAAAGTGGAGTCGGTTGCGCCAATATCCGTGATTGACGAAACTCAGGGCCACCCGCTTGCCCACCCGCAACGCATCGTGGATTACCGAACCGGGTTCGGGCAATTCCTCCACCATCCGCGAAAAAATGACCCAGTCGAAGGAGTGCGTCCCCAGGTTGTCAAGCGCCTTGCGGATGTCCTCCTGGTACACCGCCACTTCCCGGGCAATGCAAGAGGTAGCCTTACCCATATCGTAGTCCACCCCAAGACCGCGGACCTTCTTCGAGTCCCTCAGGTACTCGAGGAGGATTCCTCTCCCGCATCCGAGGTCAAGAACGCTTTCCCCAGGCTGAACCCATTCGTCCATGACCTTGAAGTCGGCCTCCTTCTTGACTTCATAGCGGTTCTCGACCATCCGAAAGCGGCCCTCGTTCTGTACCTCCCTCTCCGAGTCGTCGAGGCCCTTCAGGAAAACCTTCACTGCCCGCAGAAAGACATCGGAACGGATGAGGAAGGAATCATGCCCGTACTTGTGATCAATCTCAAGATAGGAGGCTTCCTTACCCAGCCTGTGCAACGATTCTACGATCAGCTTGTTTTGAGCGGGGGTATAAAGCCAGTCGCTGGTAAAAGCGACCACCAGGACCCGGGCCGAGACCGACCGAAGCGAGGAGTCGAGTCCTTTTTCGCCAACCAGGTCGAAGCGGTCGAGAGCCCTCGTGAGTTTTAGGTAGGTGTTCGCATCGAAGCGGTCGACGAACTTGCTTCCCTGATGGTCGAGATAACTTTCAACGCTGAATTCGAATTCTCTGTCCTCGCAAAGACCTAGGTTTCTTCCGAACTTGTCATCCATTCCCTGGTCCGAGAGATAGGTGATATGAGCCATCATGCGGGCCACGGCCAAGCCTTTCTTGGGCCCCTCTCCCTCGGCATAGTCTCCGTCCTTCCATTCGATATCCCCGCGGATGGACCTGCGCCCGACCTCGTTGAAGGCAATAGTCTGGGCATTGTGGTGGGGGGCAGCGGCAATGATGAGGCCCCTCTTCACAAAATCGGGAAATTCCACGATCCATTGCAGGGCCTGCATCCCGCCCATGCTTCCACCAACCACCGCGTGCAGGGAATGGACCCCGAGGTGATCGAGCAGGTGGCGCTGGGCCCTTACCATGTCCCTGATCGTGAGGTCGGGGAAAAGCATGCCGTAGGGCTTGCCCGGGGTAGCGGGATTCTCGCTGGTCGGACCGGTCGAACCCTTGCAAGCGCCCAAGCAGTTCGAGCAAACCACGAAAAACTCGTTCGTGTCGATCGATTTGCCCGGGCCAACGACGTGATCCCACCAACCTGGTTGAGCATCTTCCTGGGAATATACGCCCGCAACGTGGTGATCACCGGTCAGGGCGTGACAAATGAGAATGGCGTTGCTTCCCTCTTCATTCAGTTCGCCATAAGTTTCATATTTGATCCTAAGCTCATCGATGGAACCGTTCTCCATCTCGAAGCGGCCCTCATGCTCGTAGGTCCGAGCCTGAACGACCCCAACTCCTTCCGAGGGGGATTCCGAGGTTTCGGCTGGGCCTGAAGTGCTCATATAATCGTCAATGAAGTAAAACGCCGGGGCTGAGGCGCTTCCGGAAAGACTAGCCGGAAATGGACTCGAGCAAAGCCTCGTCTATGTCATAATTGCTATGGACGGCTTTGACGTCCTCCAGGTCCTCTAAGGTCTCGATCAGTTTGAGGACTTTTCTAGCCACATCCTCATCCGTGACTGAAATCTGGTTTTCAGGCAAGTACGCCAATTCGGAAGAATCGAGGCTGATATCCTTCTCGCTAAAGGCTTCCGCCAGTTTGTCGTACTGGCTGGTCTCGCAAATGACCTCGTAGTGCTCCTTCTCGGCAATCACGTCTTCGGCGTCATTCTCAAGGGCCAATTCCGTGAGAGAATCCTCATCCATCTTGTCCCTGGCAAGCAAGAACTGCCCCTTACGCTTGAAATTGAAGGCCAAGGCACCGGCTCCGGCAAGGTTCCCACCACCCTTTGAAAAGGTACTGCGAACCTCGGAGGCGGAACGGTTCTTGTTGTCCGTGGTGACCTCGACGATCAAGCCGACCCCACCGGGACCATACCCCTCGTAGAGAAGCTCCTCAATCGTGACGCCACCTAGCTCCCCGGTACCCTTCTTGATGGCCCGGTCGATATTGTCTGCGGGCATATTAGCCTGCTTGGCCTTGGAGATCAGCGTCCGCAGTCGAGGGTTGAACTCGGGATCCTTCCCCCCATCCCTGGCGGCAAGGGTAATTTCCTTGCTGATGACGCTGAAAATCTTTCCGCGCTTGGCATCGACGGCGGCTTTATGCCGCTTGGTGGTCGCCCATTTGCTGTGTCCGGACATCTTCTAGGGTAAAAGGCAAAAAAGGAAGCCGAGTTTTGTCAAGTTTCCTTGTCGAGCGATGAGCGGAGATACTCATAGGCTTTCTCGAGTCGCTCCTTCTTCTCGAGAGCCTGCTCACGCTTGCCAGGGCTCATGGAGTCGAGCCTGGCCGAGGTATAGTTTTGCGACTTCTCCTTATAGTTTTTTTCCAAGACGGTCCCGTCTATGGAACCCTTTGCCCGTAAGCCCAACAGGTTTCTGTATCTTCTTTCCTCATCGGAGAGCTCCTTGCGATCGGGCCTTTTCTCCTCTTGCTCGGAATCGGGTTCGGCTTTCTCGGCTTCCTCTTCCTCGCCCGGCAGAGGGGCCCTCTTGGTGATGAGAGTCTGGAGGATCGTCATAAGGTTCTGCACGGTCCAATAAAGAACGAGTGCGGATGAAAAGAAATACAAAAAGATGAGGAACATGAAGGGCATGAATCTCATCATTTTCGCATTGATCCGCTGGGCTTCGCTCATTTCAGGCCCCATCTGCATGGGATTGAGCTTCATCTGGAACCATTGCGTTGCCACCATCAGGATGGGCAGCAAATTGAGGGAAAAGCCCTGCTGAACGCTTATGCTGTCCTGCTCGGAGAGATCATGCGCCCAGAGAAAGCCTTGCCCATAAAGCTCGGACGCAGAGCGCAGCATCCAAAACATCCCAAGAAAAATGGGGATCTGGATAAGGATGGGCCAACACCCGGCGAATGGGCTGACGCCCTTCTCCTTGTAAAACTTCATCATCTCCTGATTAAGCTTGTCGGGCTTACCCTTAAATTCTTCCTTCAGCTTGGCCATGGGACCCTGCAGGGCCTGCATCTTTTTTTGGGAACGGGTCGCCTTGGCCGTCAGCGGCCAAAGGAACAACTTCAGCAGAATGGTCAGGGCAATAATGGCCATCCCGTAATTGCCGAGGATGGAATGAAGCTTGTTCAATAACCAGCTCAGGGGCTCGGAAATCCACCAAAAGATACCGAACTGCATGACTTTTTTTTGATCGTGCCTGAGTTCTGACAAACCGACGTAATCCTTCGGGCCGGCGTATAAATGAAAAGAAAAACTCCTAGTCTCGCCTTGCTCCAACCGTCCGAGAGGAAAGGATAAGGTGCCTTCTACCCCCTTGACTTCGTTCTCGGGGGTAGAATCGCTTCTCTTGTTGATTCGCCAGCTAATCCGGGCACTGGGGAGATCATTCTGGGGGCGAACAATATTGATGAAGAACTGGTTGTTCACGCATGCCCAGCGCGCTTGAGACAGCGTCCTAGACTCCCATTGCCCGGCTACCCCCATCTCGTTATACTGGAAGAATTCCTCGGTCTCCCCGTCGATTCGGCCGCTGCAATCGGCGCATGAACATCCTTCCGGCAAGGGGGTTCCGGCATTATAATACCCGACGTTCAGATAGGTTTCGGAGCTGTCGAAAGGGTTGTAAAGCCGTGGAATTTGATAAGCCGAGCCAAGGTGAAACTTCATCCGCTCATAGAAAGGACCACTTTTTAGGTTCGTTATTCTAGTCTCATGATGGATGACGTAACTACTGTTGGTCTCCCGGGAATATTCTCTTTCGATCCGCAATTCCCCAGCTCTCTCCCATCGATAGAGAATCTTCATCGGATCGGTCTGCTCAACAAGACGAAAAGCCCGGGGGTCCGGCAAGACCCTTTTATATTCACGGCCGCCATCATCTTCAAAGGATAGGGCTAGCAGAGGCTCCCCTTCATAGGTCATGTTGTAGTCCTTGCTCAGACGGCCGCGCCTGTGTAGGCGGACTTCCCTCAGAGCACCCGTGTGGTTTGAGAATACCGGCGTGGAGTAGGGGTTTTCGAGACGGTCGACCAGCCTTTCCTCGCCCAAGGAAAGAGGCTCGCTGATGGGGGCAGGAGCCGAAACGGACTGCACGGAAACCGTTTCATTCGTGTCGGGAGGAGGAACGGCGGGCTGTCCGAAGCTCGAATCATTTGTGTCGGAGGGAGGAGGGGGGGAGTTTCCATCCACTATTGGAGGAATTTGGGTACCCTGCTGTAGGATCAGGTAGAAAGCGAGCACGAGCAACCCGATGCCAATAACGTAGTTTTTCATGAGGAGGAGCAGGCTTTGCCAACCGCATCGACGAAGTTTTGCTCGAGGGAGGAAAAGCTTGCCTTGAGAAGTGCCGTCCGGGGCAAGACGACCAAGTCGATACCTTTGGGGAAGGAAGCTTGATTCCTGCGGAAAACCTCCCGTATTCTCCTCTTTGCTCGGTTGCGGTCTACCGCTCCGCCAAACCTCCGGGAGGCAATAATGCCCAACTTGGGTGATTCGGATTTCTCATTCCTCATGACTTGGATCCAGAACAAGTGATCCTTGAACCTCCTGCCATTCTTCTTGACGGCTCGAAACTGAGCGGCCTTCCGTAACCTCGAGTCCGGCTTGAAGCAATGGTTTGCCGACTTCAAGGGAGTACGGAAAGCAAATCCTTAGCGGAAACGCCGAGCTACCGAAGCAGTTAGGTTGGCCCGACCCTTGCGACGACGGTTTCTGAGAATCTTACGACCTGCACTGGTTTGGTTACGCTTGCGGAAACCAAACTTCCTAGCCCGGCGCAACTTAGATGGATTGTAGGTAGGTTTCATGGGAAAAACTGAAAAGCATAGGCCATCCGCGGTTAAAGTCAAACCTTCAGGATTCGCATTCCCAATTAGATTGCACTTGCGAAACGACAAGTAATCTACACAATGTTCTCTTTTGTTGTCCCGTTCGTCTAGCCAGGTCCAGGACACCGGGTTTTCATCCCGGCAACAGGGGTTCGAATCCCCTACGGGACGCCAATTTTCTAGAAGAAAACTTGCCATAGCGGTATCGCTCGCTAAACCATGCGGATGATTCGCAACAGCTCTCCCAAAGTATCCGTCAAGGGTGCTTACCATCATAATCTAAAGGGTGCCGACTTGGACATTTTCCCTGGAGAGCTGGTTGTGTTCACCGGCTTAAGCGGCACTGGCAAATCGACTCTGCTCTTTGACGTTCTTCACGCCGAAGGCCAACGCAAGTACGTAGAAACGTTTAGTCCGTACGTAAGGCAGTTTCTCGAGACCTGCCAGCGACCCGAAGTTGATTCCATCGAAAACGCTCGGCCTTCCATTTCCGTCGAGCAGAAAAACACTATCCGTAATTCGCGATCAACGGTTGGAACGATGACTGAAATTTGCGAATACTTTAAGGCTTGGTTCCCCCTAGTGGCTAAGCTGTCCGACCCTGAAAGTGGCAAATCGATTAAATTCGAAACCGCTGAGAGCCTAGCGAGTTCCGTGCTCAGTAAGTTTGGATCGCAGGACGTTGTTATCGGCTTCTCGGCAGAAAGACCCTCAAATATCGAGACGAATGAATTTCTCCGCTTTCTCATGCAGTCCGGTCAGACTCGGGCCATGATGGGGAATTCTTTCTCGCGAATCGAAAGTCTCATAGATGAAGAATGGCAGGGCCGCAAACTCTTCATCACTGCTGACAGAATCAGAGTGCGGAAAAGCGATAAGTCGAGGATAGTAGAGGCAATAACTGCCGCCCTAGCCAATGGTCATGGTTTTGCTCAAGTCAGAAACCTCAAGGGGGAAGTAATCGAAAACCTGTATAGCGGTCTCAGGTCTCCGGTTAACGGGAGAAAATTCAACACCCCCACGCCCTCTTCGTTTTCCTTCAATTCGCCGTTGGGAGCTTGTTCGGGATGCAGGGGTTTCGGGCGGGTAATCGAAATCGATGGAAACCTAGTCGTTCCCGATGACTCTCTTTCGTTAGAGGAAGGGGCGATCAGAGCCTTCTCGGGAAAGGTGTATGGCCATTACAAGGAAGAACTTCTTGAGGCATGTGGAAAAGTAGGGGTCAGTACAAAGCGACCTTGGAAAAGTCTTTCAAAAAGTGATCGCGACTTCGTTTGGAAAGGCGATTCGGATTACATCGAGGGAAATGGCAAATGGTTCGGCATAAGGTCATTTTTCAAATGGCTTGAAACCAAGAGCTACAAAATGCATGTCCGCGTCTTTCTCTCGAAGTACCGAGGCTATTTTGAATGCCCTTCTTGCAAAGGAAGCCGCTTCAAGGAAGAATCACTCTTCTGGAAATGGGATTCCCTGAACCTTTCGGAAATCTACGCTCTGCCCGTGGACGATCTTCATAGGCGGGTTTCGAAAGTTCGACTTTCAGGCAATCCAAAGCTCGATCTCCCCCTTGAAAACATTCTTTCCAGGCTCCAATACCTAATGGATGTCGGTTTGGGTTACCTTTCCCTTAACCGCACGGCAAGGAGCCTCAGCGGCGGGGAAACGCAACGGGTGAATCTCACTGCATGCCTCGGGGCTTCCCTTACCGAAACGCTCTTTGCGCTGGACGAGCCCACAATCGGACTCCACGGCAAGGACGTCGGAAAGTTAATACGGATTCTTCGAGCCTTGGCAGACGAGGGAAACTTCGTTTGCGTGGTTGAGCACGACGAACAGGTGATAAAGGCTGCAGACCGAATAATCGAACTTGGTCCGCTGCCCGGAAGCAAAGGGGGTCAAATCATTTTCAAGGGTTCGGTCCCCCAACTTTTAAAATCGAAAATCTCGGCTACCGGCAAATGGTTGGCGAGCGGCTTCGAGATAATGGAAGCCGAAGATGCTCGACCAAGCAAGAATCCCAGGAGCCACCCATGCCTGCATTTGAAGAAAGTAAGCATGCACAATGTTAAAAACCTTTCGGCAAAGCTTCCTCTGCAAAAATTCGTCTGTATTTCAGGGGTTTCGGGGTCTGGTAAATCCACCCTTCTAAACGATTTGGTCTACAAGGAACTTCGTTCTCCAGGTAATTCGGCAAAAGTTATCTCAAACTTCTCTTTTTCCGAGGTCGTTATGATAGACCAAAGTTCCGTAGTGCGTTCACCTCGCTCGAACGCTATCCTTTATTCCGATGCATGGGGACCCGTTAAGGAAGCTTTCTCCCGTACCGATGACGCAAAACGGATGGGTTACACTTCTTCAGACTTCTCCTTCAACTCTGGAAACGGTCGCTGTGAGTCGTGCTCGGGGCTCGGATACCAAGTGGTGGAAATGCAGTTTCTCTCAGACCTGCAAATTCCATGTGGCGAGTGCGAAGGGAAACGCTTCAATAGCGAGATCTTGGAAATCCGACTCAACGGCCTTTCAATCTCCCAAGTACTCGATCTCACCGTTGAAGAGGCCGCTGTGTTTTTCAAACAATTGCCCAAGACCGCAAGAAAACTAAATGCCCTGGAAAAAGTAGGTCTGGGCTATCTGACCCTTGGTCAACCCTTGAACACCCTTTCCGGGGGGGAATCCCAGCGCTTGAAACTAGTCAAGTATCTGTCCGATGTAAGAAAAGGTCACACTCCCTCCATTCTCCTTATTGACGAACCTACTACCGGCCTGCATATGCAGGATGTCGAAAGACTGATCCGATGCCTGAGGGACGTCGTACTGGCAGGGCACTCCCTTTTTGTAATCGAGCATAACCTTCAGGTGATAAGAGCATCGGATTGGATCGTGGAAATGGGACCCGGAGCGGGGAATATGGGTGGCAAGTTGATTGCCCAAGGCACGCCCTCCTCATTTCGCAAAAAATCCACTCCCACTTCCAAAATCCTTTTTCAATCTGAACTCCAGAACCCTCCCTCCACAGGCTCCTCCAGCAAAAAGCGAAAGGGTAAAAGATCCAACCTTAGGGTGGTTGGGGCTCGTGAAAACAACTTAAGAAACGTCAGCGTCGAAATACCCCCAAATAAGTTCGTCGTCGTGACCGGCCCATCCGGGTCCGGTAAATCTTCCCTAGCCTTCGACGTGATTTTTGCGGAGGGCCAGAGACGCTTCGTAGAATCCATGTCCTCCTATGCAAGACAGTTCGTCGAACAACTGAGCAAACCCGATGTCGACGCCGTCACGGGAATCTCTCCTGCAGTTGCAATTGAGCAAAGAGTCAACCGTGGAACAAGGAAATCCACTGTAGGGTCGGTCACGGAAGTAGCCCAATTTCTTAGGCTCCTCTACGCTAAGGTTGGTACTCAACTTAGCATCGTTGACCAAGCTCCCTTGACCACAAGCACCGAAAAGAGCATCGCCAAAGAGATACTCGCTAAGGCGCTTGAAAGCACTCCTTCGAGTGCCCAGCCGATCCTTCTGCTTTCTCCTTTGGTTACGAATCGCAAAGGTCATCACAAGCCTATCGTAAACTGGGCTCGGGATAAGGGATTTGAAAAAATACGCTGTGATGGAGATTTGGTCGACACAGATGGCTTTAGAGGCTTGGACCGCTACCGCCTTCACAACATCGAGGTATTGATCGAGAGTTGGAAGGAGGTACCCGGCAAGAAGGTCCTCAATGAGGCAATCAAGAAGGCTTTTTCTTTTGGCAAAGAAAGATTACTGCTAATTACTCCCAGCGGAGAAGAACTTTGGTATTCAACTTCCCGTGTCGATTCCGCAAGCGGCGAGACCTACCCTGAACTGGAACCGGCTCTTCTTTCCTGGAACTCACCAAAGGGTTGGTGCCCCATTTGTCGTGGTTACGGAAAAATTTACGAGAAGATGAAGGATCGTCTTCCCGCTTCGGGAAAGTGGTGGTCTATCGCGGACGGGGACACTTGCTCCGAATGCGAGGGCACAAGACTAAACCCGATCGCCCGAAACGTGATCTTGTTCGGTGCGGGGGGAACTCGCATGTCGCTACCTCAAATCCTTGAATTAACCCCCATCGAAGCCGCCAGGTTCCTTCGCTCAATCTCAGTAAAAAAAGAAAGTCGACCTATCGTCGAAGCCATTCTTCCAGAAATCCTGGAAAGACTGAGTTTCATGAGAAGAGTTGGTCTGGATTACCTCGCCCTAAACCGCGAGACCTCATCCCTTTCAGGGGGAGAATCTCAGAGGATAAGGTTGGCGGGCCAACTCGGCTCCAACCTTTCAGGGGTTCTCTACGTTCTCGACGAACCCTCAATCGGACTGCACCCAAAGGACAACCAGAGGCTTCTAGACTCTCTTCGCGATCTACAGGCAAGAGGGAATTCACTAGTTGTGGTAGAGCATGATCAAGAAACCATTCTTCAAGCCGATTACTTGATAGACGTGGGTCCCGAAGCCGGAAGACGCGGAGGCGACATTATTGATGCGGGAAGTCCAGCAAAGGTGATGAAGAACAAGATCTCAGCGACCGCCACTCACCTCAGGGAGGTCATGAAGCACCCCCTTAAAGGCGAATGGAGAAAACTTCCGAGAAAAGACACTGTAAAATGGCTTCGATTAACCAATGTAAAATTCCGCAACCTAAAGAATATTGATGCTCAAATTCCCCTCGCGAGGCTAACGGTTTGCTGCGGAGTATCAGGTTCAGGTAAATCCTCTTTGATCAGAGGAGTTTTGCTTGAGGGAGTTAAAGCTTCGATGACTAACGGCAAAAAGACAATAACTGAGCACTCCTATATATTGAGGAATGGAAACGTCTTCGGGAAATCCATCGAGGTCACCCAAGACCCTATCGGAAAAACCTCCAGATCCACGCCCGGTACTTACCTAGGCGTTTGGAATCGAATAAGAGATCTGATTGCGTCCTTACCGGAGGCGAAAAGAAAGGGTTTCGGTCCCAGTGATTTTTCCTTTAACGTCAAGGGTGGGAGATGTGAGGTCTGCAAAGGTGCGGGAAAGGTCAAGGTCGAGATGAACTTTTTGCCCACCTCCTACGTTCCATGCGAACAGTGTGGAGGCAGAAGGTACCGCGATGAGATACTTGAACTGGTGTGGAAAGGTAAAAACATTGCAGACATGCTTGAATTCACTTTCACGGAGGCTGCTGAATTCTTTTCCTTTGACTATTACTTGAAAGAAACCTTCTCCCTAATGGTCGAGGCGGGCCTCGGTTATTTGAGGCTCGGGCAAATTTCACCCACTCTCTCAGGCGGCGAGGCCCAACGCCTTAAGTTAGCCTCCGAACTAGCCCGCGGAATCGACAAGGGAAAACATGGTCGAGGGGCAACCGCCAAGCCCAATTTATATATTCTCGAAGAACCGACGATTGGGCTTCACCCTTCGGACACCCTCAAGTTGATTAGCATGCTGCACCGACTCGTCGATGAGGGAAACACCGTCGTCGTCATAGAGCACGACGTCGACGTCATCTCGGAGGCAGATTATCTGATCGAATTGGGTCCGGGGGGAGGAGCAAAAGGCGGATCGCTTATTTATCAGGGCTCAGCAAGGAAAATTCTGGACAATGGCAAAAGTAATACTCGGGCATTCCTAAAAGGAATAGCCAAAGAAATCGATTCTAAGGAAGGATCTTGATGAAGATCTTCTTTCCAGCCTTTAGAACGACACCGTCAGAATCCGCGGGGAATGTCGGTGCTTGGTCGCAATCATCAATCCTTTGACCATTCAACTTAATGGCGCCCTGCTTGAAAAGACGCCGAATTTGTCCCTTGGATTCGAAATGACCCGAAATACCCAATATGTTGAGCAGACTCCTTTCGTCGGGTTGTAGCGCGATCTCAGAAAGCTTGAGGATTGGCATTTCATCTGGCGTTTCACCCTTGGAGAAAACTTGGGAAAAGGAAGCGCGCTCCTTCTCCGCGACCTCGCTTCCGAAAAACATAGCGGTCAAATCGGAGGCCAGTTGCTTTTTAGCATCCATCGGATGGCAATCCTGAAGATTCTTAATCTCGTCTTCCGACTTCAAGAGCAACAATTGAAAATAACTCCACATGGCATCGTCGGAAATCGACATCGTCTTGCCGAAGACGTCCTTCGAGGAATCGTTGAAGGCAATATAGTTGTCATAGCTCTTGGACATCTTTCGTCCACCGTCCAGCCCTACCAGCAGGGGCATGGTAAGAACCGCCTGGGGGCTGAGCCCCTGGTCCTTTTGCAGGGTTCGGCCGACCAGCATGTTGAAGAGTTGGTCACTTCCCCCTAGCTCGACGTCGGCCTCAAGTACGATGGAGTCATATCCTTGGACAAGCGGATACATGAACTCAACCATGGAGATGGGCTGATTTCCACGGAATCGCTTTTCAAAGTCGTCCCGTTCGAGCATACGGGCAACGGTCATCTTTCGCGAGAGGTTCAAGGCATCCGCAAATGTCATCTCGCCAAACCATTCGCTGTTTCTTCTGACCACGGTCTTGTCAGGATCAAGCACTCTAAAAGCTTGTTCTAGATAGGTCTTTGCGTTTTCGTTAACCTCATCCTCGGTTAGTTCAGGACGGAGCTCCGACTTGCCGCTAGGGTCCCCGATACGAGCCGTGTAGTCACCGATGAGAAGAATCGCCTCATGCCCTGCATCCTGAAACTGCTTGAGCTTGTTGAACACTACGAGGTGGCCAAAGGTAAGGTCGGGACGCGTAGGGTCGACCCCGAACTTAACCTTAAGCGGACGACCCCCCTCCAGTTTCTCGACGAGATCCTCCTCCCCGATGACGACATCGGTATTTCCCAATAGCTCTTCCAGATTCATTAATACGGCGTTAAGATTCGCCATCATACCTTCGAAAAGCGCTTACATCGAGCCAAGAATTCCTTTTCTTCGCTTTCTTGATAGCTTTCCGCTTGCTTTCGAGACCAAGAGCGTTAGCAAATTTATCTTTATCAACCCCTTACCCAAGCAAAGACATGACCTTATCCACGGGCGTCGAAGCCCCCGACTTCACCCTCAAGACCAAAACGCCCGAAGGGCTGGAGGAAGTAACCCTTTCCCAGTTCAGGGGACTGAATTCCGTCGTTCTGCTCTTTTTCCCGTTTTCCTTCACTGGGGTTTGCACCGAGGAAACCTGCTCGGTACGAGACGACTTATCCTCTTACGAGGAACTGGATGCAAAGGTATTCGGCATCAGCGTCGACAGCCCCTTTTCGCAAGAGGCTTTTTCCGGGAAGGAAGGTTTGAATTTTCCTCTGCTGAGTGATTTCAACAAGAGCGTTTCCCGCGACTACGGCGTGCTGTATGAAGATTTTATCGGTTTCGAAGGCGTCTCCAAGAGGTCGGCTTTCGTCGTTTCAAAGGAAGGAACGATCTCCCTCGCCTGGTCTTCGGACGACCCTAAGCAATTGCCTGACTTCAGCGCCATTAAGGACGCTCTGCAACAATAACTGCGCCGGACGGACGCCCATGCAGGACCCTCCAGCAGCCACAAGAACGCTTTCTCGTCCGAACGAAGAGACAGAGCTCTTGTATTCGGTAAGTCGCACGGAGGAATTCTTCCCGGGAAACTGTTTGGAGTCTTTTCGAAAGCTTGGCTTTCTTCCCCTCGCCTTTGGCCAAATCTTAGGGTCCTCATCCTGATTGACCCATCCTTTTTTTTACCGAAGGAAGGCGACGTGAACAAGGAAACGAATTATCAAGTTCACGTAACGCCTGAAAATGCCTTCATTCGCGTTTTCCAAAAGGCGTCCTATATGAATTGCGGGCCCCTTCGTTCCTTCTTCCACGAATGCGTCCGGGCGGGAAGGCGAAACTACGTCGTCGACTTTCAGGAATGCAGCAGCATGGACAGCACCTTTCTGGGAATCTTGGTTGCCTTGGCCATGCAACTCAGGAAGGTTGAAGACGAAGGATGCCTAACCCTCGTTAACCTCACGGGACGAAACCTTGAAACGGTTCGTAACCTCGGCATTCACAAGATTGCCGAAATTAATTCGAACGAACTCTCCCCGGAAGACGACCTTGGTGAACTGGAAAGGAGTGGAGAAGGCGAATCGGTCTCCTCGGAGACGATATATCAAGCCCACAAGACCCTCATGGACCTCAATGAGAAAAACGCCCGCATGTTCTCGGACGTAGTCGCTTTTCTTGAACGGGAAAAGGAACATTCCGCTTAGCTTAACGGTCTTCAGGCTTCATGAATGCCATCTTTTTTTTCGCCGCAGGCATTTTGATCGGCCTCGCGGCTCTTCATTTCCAAAGAAAATCCAGCCGGAAAAAGTTGTCGGACCTTCGCGACGAGAAGATTCGCCTCCAGAAGGAAAAGGAAATCGTCGTTGATTTCATGCACAACTTGGCCGTAGCCATCGGCGAGGGAGTCGCAAGGAAGAACCTTTACCAGCGGATCGTTCACACGGCCGTAATGACCACCGGCGCCATGAGCGCCTGCGTCTACGAAAAGCTTGAGAATGGGAAACTGCAGGGAGTCGCTACGGAGGGGCTCTTTCCTCCCCAGCGTAAAGTGCGGACGGCGTTGTCCGAGGAAACGGCCAGCAGAGCCCGTTTTTTGGAAAAGATCCTCAGTTCTGAAATCCTGGAGGAAGGGGAAGGCATCGTTGGGGAAGTCGCCAAGACGGGCAAACCCGTCTTCGTTCCAAATGCCCAGAATGACCCCAGGGTAGTCAAGCATCCCGACCCTGCTCTGGCCATCCGCTCCATGGTCTATTCTCCTCTTATTCACGACGACGTTGTCCTTGGCGTCCTGGTAGTGGCAAATCCTTCCAGCGGACTTACCTTCTCGGATATGGACCTTTCCCTAGTCAATTCGCTGGCCGAGCAAGCAGCCCTAGCGATCAAGAATTCCGATGCCATGAACCTTCGCGTTGAAAAAACGAGAATGGATTCCGACTTGAGCTTGGCAAGGGAAGTCCAAGGGCTCTTTCTCGCCCGCAAACCACCTGCATGCAAAGGCCTGGAGATGGACGCTCGTTACCTCCCCTCCTCGCAGGTTGGGGGCGACTTCTACGATTTCTACAAACTTACGGCCACGAAATTCGCCGTTTCAATCGCAGACGTTTCCGGCAAGGGGGTGCCCGCCTCTCTGCTGATGGCGATTTGCCAGACCAATCTACGTCACTACGTCGGCAAATCCCGGCCTCCCTCGGAGGTACTCAAGAAGCTGAACCTGGACTTGGAGAACCGAATCAGGGAGGACATGTTCATTACCCTCTTTCTAGCCATAATCGATACCCAGGCGAATACCATCACCTATGCCAGGGCGGGTCATGAACCGGCCCTCTTGGCGAGAGAGGACAAAAAGGGCAAGACGTCGGTCGAGAAACTTCACGGAGGCGGGATGGCAATCGGGATGGTTCCCTCGGAATTTTTCGAGGAATCCATCGAGGATCAGGTCGTTGACTTCAAAGCCGGCGATATCATGGTTTTGTTCACGGACGGGGTCACGGAAGCCGAGAACGAGGAGAGGAAGGAGTTTGGTCTCGACAGGCTAAGTGACAAGCTTTCCTCCTCCTTGGCCCTTGGAGCCGAGGAGTTCAACGAGAGGCTTCTCTCCGACCTCGACGACTTTTCCTCGGACTCCTTCAAGAGGGACGACGTAACCATCCTGACGGTTAAAAGAACCTGAAAACAAGCTCTCTAATCGATCTTTCGCTCGTCAAAATCGATCACGTCCGCAAAGGAAAGCAGATCCTTACGTTCACCTGCACCGAGGTCTGCCTTGACTTCCTCGAGCTTTTCCCGGGCCATGTCCGACATACCCATCTGCACGACCTTCCTGTTCCAGACATGAACCTTGAGGTCGGCCGGCAAAAGAGCCTGCAGTCTCTCTTCCATTTGAGATTCAGAGGAAGAAGTACGGACGCAATCGATGACTTGCTCCGGATCAAGGCCGAGGTGCAGACAGAGAAAACCATCGAAGCCCTTGGTGAAGTTCCTCATGTAGCTGGTCGGAAGTTCGCCCCGAAGGTGTTTTCTGATCTTGGCCAAAAAGCGCGGCAGATGAAGCAGGCCGCACGGGTGCGCCTCATATGGCGAAGGCAGACCGAGGAGGGTGGCTCCGGTAGGTCCTTCGATAATGTTGTCTTCCATGTTTGTCAAATGGTCGGAATCCTATTTTCTTGGTTCATTGCTCGATCATGATGAAGCACGGCAAAAGCAAGAAAGTGATAAGAAGAGTGGGGGCCTACCTCCTAGAGCACAAGTGGCTCTTCGGGATGACTTTGGCCCTCGCCACTGGAATGACCCTGCTTTCCGTATCCGTTCCATCAGTGATACAAAGAGTAATGGATAAAATTTTCAACGATGGCCTTGGCGAAGGGGATTACTTGATGAGAGGGATCGGGTTGATTGCGGTTCTGTTCCTAACAAAGGAAATCTTCAACTGCCTGAGGATTAGAGTAAACAACAAACTTGAGCAGAAGGTTATTTTCAAGCTCCGCCGGGACTTGCACGACAAGCTGCTCGATCTTCCGGTGAGCTTCTACGACAAGAGAAAGAGCGGCGATATTGCCTCAAGGGTGGTTGAGGACGTCCAAAACGTGGAACGTGCAATCCTCGATGGAACCGAGCAGGGCGTCACAGCGACGCTTACCCTCATAGGAGTTACGGCCATGATGTTTTTCCAGGAGCCCAGGCTGGCCCTGCTGGTCTTTCTCCCTCTCCCCGTTCTGGGGATAATGGCCTATCGGTACTCGAAGGCCTCCAAGAGGAACTGGACCTTAGTCCGGGAAGCGTCGGGGGATTTGAACTCGATCCTCGTCGAGGACATCCAAGGCAATCGCCTGATCCACTCCTTTGCCCTTAAGGATAGAGAAAAGGCCCGTTTCGACAAGATTGGCAGGAAACTGGAGAAAAGATCGCTCCAGGCTATGTACAGATGGTCCATTCAAGGGCCTGGGGCAAGCTTCACCTCATCCCTTGGCATCCTCGCGGTCGTCGGGATGGGAGCCTATCTTCTTGAGACCGATCCCGGTTTCACGACGGGGCAGCTTTTTGCCTTTCTCCTCTACGCAAACATGTTCTATGAACCGGTCAGGCAACTGGTTTCCATCAATAACCTTGTTTCCGCAGGCAAGGCCTCCGGGGAAAGAGTTTTCGAGGTTCTGGATTCGGAGGTAGCCATCGCAAGCCCCGAGGAACCGGTGCCTTTCCCTGCAACCAATAACGCCATCAGCTTTGACTCGGTATCATTTGCCTACGGGGAGAGGAACTCCATCGTAAGCGATTTGAACTTCCGGCTTCCTCATGGTTCGACGACCGCCCTTGTCGGCCCTACGGGTTCCGGCAAAAGCACCATCGCAAACCTCATTCTGCGTTACTACGACGTCGACCGAGGGTACGTCAAAATCGGTGACGCCGACATACGCGACTTGAAGTTGGAGGACCTTCGGTCTCAAATCGGCTTCGTATCCCAGGACCCCTTTCTTTTCGACGCTTCGGTAAGGGAAAATCTTTTGCTTGCCGCCCCCACGGCAGCGGATGATGAGCTTCAAAAAGCCCTCCGGGTAGCCCATGCATGGGATTTCGTAAATCTTCTGCCGGAAGGATGGGACACGCTCATCGGAGAAAGGGGAGTCCGTCTCAGCATGGGTGAAAAACAAAGGCTTACCCTCGCCCGGGCAATGCTCAAGTCCCCCCCCGTAATCATCCTCGACGAGGCCACCTCAAGCGTCGACGTGGAAACGGAAAAAGGCATCCAGCGCGCCCTGGCAAAACTGACCAGGAACAAGACCACTTTGATCATCGCTCATCGCCTCAGCACCATCCGAGACGCCGATCGGATTCTTTTCCTGCAGAACGGGGAAATCATCGAACGAGGAAACCATGAAGAGCTTCTTTCACTTGGCGGGGCCTATGCGAAATTTTGCAAATACCAGCAAAACTTCGTCTTGGAGAGCGTAAGCGCAGACTAGTCCGCCCTGCGGGCAAGGAAAAGGCAATACCTAAGGACAAAGCTAAGGCAATAGGGAAAGCAGAGGAATAACAACCTGCTCCCTGCCCGATGAATGCCATCGCCCAGCGGACCGTACACCTTTTGTTCGGCCCAGGTTCTCAAGCTCATTTCGGCGAAGTAGTTCACCCCAATGGCTTGTCCGAGGAAATAGACCATCAAGGGCCAGACCGTGAAACCGATGGTAAGAAAAAAGAGCGCAAACCAAAGTTCTTTGCTCCAGTCGATGAATTCTCTAGTTTTCAATTCGTTCCCTTGCAATAGAAGTTTGGTCGCTTAAGGTAAATGACAAGTTACCTAACTTCGCCCGTATCTCAAGCAAACATGAAAATCTACTCAGCTATACTCTCTTCCCTCTCGGGTCTTCTTCTTGTCTTACCCGTGGCATCCGCCAAGGATGAGCCCTCTGGCAACGTATTCTCCAGCCTCATCAAACCCGTTCTTGCCGCAAAATGCATTCAGTGCCATGGCCCCGAAAAAGACAAGGGCAAGCTTCGAATGCATACCAAGGAGGATCTGCTCAAGGGAGGACGCGAGGTTGGCGGGGACATAATCGTCAAGGGCAACGTCGAAGACAGTGAGCTGATTTTTCGAATTACCCTGCCCAAGGACGAAGACGAGGCCATGCCACCCTTCGAAGACGAGGAACACTACAATCCCGTGACCTCTCAGGAACTTCAGATCATGAAGGCATGGATTAAACTCGGGGCATCCTTCGACTTACTGGTATCGGACCTGGACGAGTCTTCCCGCAAGGCGGCGGCGCACGTTTACAAGAACATGCCGAAGAAACTGCTTTCCGCAACAGCTAAGCTCCAGCCTCAGTTGCCCACCGTGCCCAAGGCCGACCCGAAGGCCCTCGAGGCCCTGCGGGAGGAAGGAGTGCTCGCCATGCCCATTGCCCAGAACACGAATGCCATCTACGTCAACGCATCCTATTCCGGCAAAGGATTCGACGACGGGAAGCTTGCCTTGCTCAAACCTCTTTCCAACCAGCTTCTGTGGCTTAACCTGGCCCGTACCGGGGTCACAGACGCCGGCATGTCCTCCGTGGCCGGATTCAATTTTCTCAACAGGCTTCATCTCGAGAATACTGCGGTCACCGATGCCGGAGTAGCCAAGCTTTCGAGTCTTTCCGAACTACAGTACCTGAATCTCTACGGAACCGAGGTCTCCGACGCATCAGTCAACAATCTTGCCAAGCTCAAGAAACTGGAAAAGGTGTTCCTGTGGCAGACTAAAGTTACAGACGAAGGAGCCGACTCCCTCCAAAAGACCTTCGTCGACCAGAAGAAATTCAACGCCCTGCAAAGCGAGCGCAACAAGGTAAAAGCCTACCTCGAAAAAGTAGAGGGGGCAGAGGAGGCAAAAATTTCCATGCTCGAAGAAAGCAAAAAGAAGGCGGCCGAACAGGCAAGCGACGAAAAAGCAGTCAATACCAAATGCCCGGTCTCGAACAAAGATCTTGATGATTCAAAATTTTCCTCTCTCGAGGGTCGAAAAGTCGGCTTTTGCTGCGATAAATGCAAGGTCAAGTTTGACGCCAACCCCGCGTCCTTCAAGTCCAAGATCAAAGACTTCAAGCCTTCCGAGGCCTACGCCAAGGCGGAAGGCGAACTAAAGAAGGCAAAAGAGGCAAAAGAGGCGAAAATAGGAGAGATTCAGCAAAAACTCGGCAAACTCTCGGGCCAACTCAAGGGACTTGGACCAGAGGTGAACATGGGCTGGAAGACCCCCGTTTCAGCCAAGAAATAAGTTGGCTCCCAACCTCACTTCAAAACGCTCCTTCACCCAAATTATCCCGCCTAAAATGCCTAAGGTTCGCTAGGCGGCCCCTAAGGCAAACACAAGCACGGCCTCCGGGCACCGGTGCAATGAATTCGATTGCCTAATCCCCGAACATGAAAATGGTGGTTGGATGAATCAACCCGATCAAGAGATCATTTCCATCTTTGAGGAAACAAAGGCTCTCCTGTCCGGCCATTTTATTTTGCGCTCGGGGTTAAGAAGCGGACATTTTTTTCAATGCGCCCAAGTTTGCCAGCACCTTGACAAGGTGTCCCGCCTAGCTGAGCTACTTGTCCCCAAGGTAGCTGCACTGCAGCCTACGACCATCGTTTCCCCGGCCATGGGAGGACTGGTAATCGGACAGGAAACGGCCCGCCAGATGGATTGTCGCTTCCTCTTCCTGGAAAAGGAAAACGATCGTCTAGTTATGAGAAGAAACTTTTCTCTCGACCCGGATGACAGGGTACTGGTCGTGGAAGACGTCGTGACCCGAGGCGGACGAGTTCGAGAGGCTCTTGCGATTATCCGGGATACGCCAGCCATTCTCTGCGGCGTGACCTGTCTCGTGGACAGAAGCACGGATAACCTAGACTTTCAGACTCCTTTCGTGCCCTTGCTTAAGATGAACTTCCCCACTTACTCCCCGGACGAACTCCCGGACGAACTGCGGAGCATTCCACCGACTAAGCCCGGTAGCTAGAGCGTTCAATCCCTAGGGAATGCGATAGGCAAGATACTGGTACTTGGAGCGATACCAGACATAGAGCCGATTGATTCCTCGTTTTAGGCGAAACCCCGCTTCTTCCACGCTGTTGATGGGATAACCATTGATCTCTACCAAGACCACCCCTTCCTTAAAGGTTTGCTTTTCACCGGAAGACTTGATGACGACGATACCCCTTACCGACGTCGGAATCTCGAACTTGGCTCGACTGGTTTCGGTCAAGCTCTCGAGCAGGACCCCGGGAATAGGAAACTTGGCGGAGTCTTGCTTGAGGTCTAGGGTTACGTAGAAATCCAGCTTTCGTCCCTCCCTTAAGACTTGGACCAACATTCTGGTCCCCGGAGGAGTCTGAGAAATGGCTACCCTCAATTGGTTGACCGAGTTCACGGCCCTTCCTCCCGCATTGACGATCAAATCGCCGGACTTGAGGCCCGCCTGTTCAGCCGGACTATCCAATTCAACGCTGTCGATGACGGCACCTTGAACGGATGGGTCCTCTTTCAGCGACACCCCTAGGAAACCTCGCTTGAGCCCACCTCCTTTGACGAAATCGCTCAATACCTTCCTGACCATGTTGACGGGGATCGCCAAACCGATGCCTATGCTTGCTCCGGTTTGTGATATGATCGCAGTATTAATGCCGATCAATCGTCCCTTGGCGTCAAGCAAGGCGCCTCCGGAATTGCCCCTGTTGATGGAGGCGTCCGTTTGTATGAAGTTTTCGTAGGAACCCTCGTCCCTAAGAATCCCAAGCTCGGATTTTCTGGTGGCGGAAACGATTCCCATGGTAACCGTCATTCCAATCCCCAAAGGATTGCCCACTGCAAAGACGACGTCTCCCACTTCGAGAAAATCACTATTCGCAAGGGTAACGTAAGGCAAGGCATCCGGTGAATCGATCTTCAGAACCGCGATGTCGGTGGATTTGTCGAACCCGATTATCTTGGCCTCGTATTCCTTCTTGTCGACCAATTTGACGGTCACTTCCTCAACCGGTTTTCCGGTCCTGGGGTCGGTAATGACGTGAGCGTTCGTTATGGTATGGCCCTGTGGGGTCACGATTACCCCCGAACCAATTCCCGCAGGCACGGTTTCCTCACGAGGCCTGGAGGGTGCCCGAGGAAGACCATAGTAGCGCCTCAGAAAATCCTCCAAAGGATCGGTTCTACCCAAATTTCTAGTCACTACCTGCTTGGTGGTGACGGCAACCACGGCCGGTGTGGCCTTCTTCAAAACGGGCGAGTAACTCGCTACTGGGCTTGGCTGCGTGCGATCCAGTTTGGAATCATCGTACTTCGGGCTAAATCCTGAAACCGCAGGGAGTTCGGGAACTGTGACGAACAGTAATGCAAACAAGCTGACGATCGTTCCGATAAAGGCAGGCTGGAGCTGTTTCATCATTTGTAAGGCGATATGAAATTCGACAATTGTCTAGGCAAGGGCGTCAAGAAACGCATATCGCCTCAAAACCCTTTGATTTGAAACAGGCTTGATATACTGCTGTCGGTGTGAGTTCTGCGGATCGCCTCTCCGAGGAGAGGCGCGACGCTTAGCCTGCGAATGGGAAGATCCTCTATTTCCATATCCACCGTGTTGGTGGTAATCATTTCATCAAGTAAGCCCTGATTGAGCCTGTCTCTGCCAGTGTCATTGAGAACGCAGTGACTGACAAGCGCGCTCACAGCCTTGGCTCCACGCTCTTTCAAGAGAGTAGCGGCGGCGGTGAGGGTTCCAGCCGTTTCCGTCATGTCGTCCACGAGCAAAATCTCCCTGTCCTCGACTTCTCCGACCAAGTTCATTGCCTCCACGGTCGAAGCCCCCGTTCTCCTCTTGGCAACGAAGCCAAGCGGACAGCCCAGCACCCCGGAATACGCACTGGCCATCTTCATGCCCCCGACGTCTGGCGAGAAGATAGTGAGGTTTTCGGAATCCTTGCTCTTCAGATCCTCAAAGAAGACTGGGGAGGCATAAAGGTGATCAACCGGGATATCAAAAAAACCTTGGATTTGCTGGGCATGCAAATCCATCGTCAGGATCCGGTTTGCCCCAGCCGCAACCAGTAGGTTGGCGACCAACTTCGAGGTAATGGGAACACGCGGTTGATCCTTTCGGTCTTGTCGGGCGTAACCGAAAAAAGGCAACACTGCAGTCACCCTAGAAGCCGAGGCTCTCCTTGCCGCATCAATCATGATCAAGAGCTCCATAATGTGATGATTGGCAGGGGAAGAGGTGGACTGGATAAGGAAGACGTCGGCTCCCCTGATATTCTCGTTGAACCTTACGAAGCTCTCGTTATCCGGGAAGGAAGTAACCAAGGCATCTCCCAAGGGCATATCGAGGTATTCGCATATCTCATTGGCAAGCGGTAGGTTCGAGTTGCCACTGAAGATTTTCAAGCTCGTTCCGTTTTCCATGGTCATGAACTACTTGTTACTCGACTCTTCCGCAAACCTATTGAACAACTCCGGTAACTTTCTCTGCAAAACAGAGATTCTCTGGGCCAATTGAAAAGGAAGGGCAGGGTTACCCTTGAGGAAGGCACCGGGCTCGACGTCCTTGGTAATTCCAGCCTGACCGGCAATCTTCGCCCCTTTTCCAACCTTTAGATGACCACCGAAGCCCGCCTGTCCCCCCACCACCACGTAATCCTCGAACTGGACGCTTCCACTGATGCCTACCTGAGCCACGATCAAGCATCCCTTGCCAATTTTTACATTGTGCCCAATCTGGACCAAGTTGTCTATTTTGGTACCTGCCCCGATACGAGTTTCATCGAAACGGGCCCGGTCAATGCAAGTGTTCGCCCCAATCTCAACGTCTTCCTCAATGACTACCTTGCCTAGGTGAGGAACCTTTTCATGGGCCTCCCCCACTTGCTCGAAACCATATCCCTCCGAGCCAATGACGACCCCGGCATTAAGGATGACACGATCTCGAATCACGCACTTGGCGAGAATTTTGACGCATGGATGGATTCTGCACGATTCGCCTATCTGGGTATCGTCACCCAAATGACAATGAGACCCGATCGACGACCCTTTTCCAACGATTGCCCGGCTTCCGACATAGCAAAAGGGACCGATGGAAACACCCTCTCCCACCACCGCTTCCGGATGGACGCAAGCCGTCTCATGGATGGTCGGCGGGGGAGGAGGAAAAACTCTTTCCTCAAGATGGCGGCAGATTGCCGCCAGGCCTCTTGATGGTTCCTTAATCCTGAGGTACATCTGATCCGCCTTGGGCTTACCTGAATAATCGGTTGGCAAAAGGATCAAGGATGCCTTGCAACCCTCAACCTGAGACTTGTACTTGGCGTTGCTAAGAAACGAAAGGTCTCCCGCCTGAGCGGATTCGAGAGAGGCAATACCGGCCAACTCCTCTACTTGCGCATCCCCCTCGCTCTCGGCATCAGGTATAAGGAGAAACACTTCCTCAAGGGTCAGCCTCAGGTTCATTACCCGTCGGGTTCGCAAAATGGACTTGCAATCAATTCTTCTTGCCCGCCAATGCGTTCAAGGTAACGATGACCTCCTCGGTAACGTCGAACTTCTCACTCGCGAAAAAGACTCCCAGTTGCGTTTCCGAGGAATTTACGACGACGTCGATACCCTTCGCTCCGGCGACTTTCTGCACGGCCGCCCGAATGTCTGCAAGGTGCTCCACCAAGAGGTTGCGCTGACGTTGAGCGATGGTAGCCTTGGCCCGCTTGTCGTAGGCAACCATGTCGTCTTGCTTAACCTTGGCCTCCTTGACCTTTTCCTGGTATTTTACCTTGAGCGAAGAGCTGTCGATATTGGGGTTCTTTAGCTTGTCCTCCATATCCTTGAGCTCCTTGACGATCTTGCCGAGTTCAGCCCGATAAATCTCCAGTTCCTCCACGGCAATCTTCTTTGACTTGTCCAGTCGCTCGCGGGCATCCTTTACCTTTTGGTAGCCGTCAAATACTTTCTGGACGTCGACGACGGCCACTTTTTGGGCATGGGCGAATACAATGAGGCTTAAAAAGGTAAGGCAAGAAAGGAAGCAACGGGACTTAGACATGACTAGCGGTTGTTGAGGTTAGAGCGTATAGTATTTAAAAACGGGTACCACCGGAGAAATGGAACTGAGTAGACCCTCCGGTACCGGAAGGATCGGTAATGGGGAATCCCAAATCAAGCCGCAGAGGCATGCCCATGACCATGATTCGCATACCCAATCCCCAATTGTCATGCCATCCCTGCATCCGATTGCCGGGCACGAACTTGAAATCTCCCGCACGCAAAAAGCCCCCATCGTAGAAAAGGGCAAAACGAAGGGGATCCGCCAAACGGAAAGTGTATTCCGCGCTGAGGTAGGAGTAGGAGTTTCCGCCTGTCGGTTCATTGGCCAACTGGGGGCCGGCCTCCCTATAATCCCAGCCTCTCAAGTTGTAGGGGCCACCGAGGAAGAACTTCTCGAAAAAAGGAACGTTCGAATCAGTACCGTCCAGTCGCCCAAGGGTACCCAAACGACCACTGAGTGTAGCCACCTGCTCAAGTGCATCGAAAGTCTTGATGAAGCGAGCCCCCTGCAATTCGAACCTTCCGTAGTCGGCGTCTCCACCGAAAGGACCGCCTGCGAATTCCTTGCGCAGACTTACGAGGCTGCCCTCCGTCGGGAACAGGAAGTTATCCCTCGAATCACGGGTAAAGGTAATCCCGACCTTTGAGATGGTCAAATCCTCGTTCTTGATAAAGGACGGAGCCGCCGAACTGATATCGTCGATAACCACATCCTCAAGGCGGTAAAAAAGCCTCCCCTCGACCAATTCGAAAAGCCTCTTCCTGAAGTACACCTCGAAACCCGCCCGCAACTCATCGTAATAAGAACTGTAGTAATCCGACTTCTGACGAAACACCTCAAAACCGGCCGCCACCCTTCGATTGAGGAACCAAGGTTCCTCGAAGGCAAGAAGGGCTTCATTGCTTCTCGCTCCAAGCTTGAGGCGCAACCGAAACTTCTGGCCATCACCCTGTAGGCGATGTGGAGCCCGCCAGCGCATGATATCGAAATTTCCCTGGCGAAACTCGGCAAACATCATGGCCTTTTCCAAGGTACTGAAGCCAACGCCAAAGGAGACGTGTCCGGTTCGGCCCTCTTCCACGTTAACAACGAGGTTTCTCCTCGTGTTCTGAAGTTCCGGGTCCTGGGAGTTGATGGGCTCGTCGTCGAGGCTTACCTTGTCGAAGAAACGGATGTTTCTTAGGCGGGACTCACTCGTTTCCATCCGGATCAAGTCGAAGGTCTCTCCGGGAGCAAGGGCAAGTTCGCGGATTATGGCAACGGTCTTGGTCTTGTCGTTTCCGCGAACCTGGACGGAGTTGACGGTGAACTTATTGTTTTCGGTGAAATCGAAAGTCAGGTCGATTTCCCCCGTCTCCAGGTTTGGCTTCCGGACCGAACGGACTCTTGCATCCAGGTAGCCCCTCTCCCCATATTTCTTTCGAAGCCGATCCCTTTCGTTGCCAAGAAGGGTGGGGGAGTAAGGATCACCCTTCCGAATCTTGGAATCTTCAAGCAATTCCTCCGATTTAATTACGCCATTCCCGACCAAAGTCACGTCACCGAAAAAAGACCTCTCGCCCTCAACAACCTTGATCGATAGATTCAATCCGCTTGTTCCATCAGGTGAAATCGCAACCCCGCCCTGTTCGATTTTGACGTCGAGAAAGCCCTCGTCACGATATGCGGACCGGAGATTGTTGAGGTCCTCGTCAAGTATGCCGGGCCTGTATCGCGAACGCTTCGACCAGAAGCGCCAAAAGCGCCAAGGAGCGGTTTCCATGTTCTTAAGCAAGGCCCGAGCGGATAGGTTTTCATTCCCCTCGAATTCAATCTTCCGGATTTTTCTCTTTCCATTTTCCTCGATCCTGAAAACGATCGCGACACTCTTGCCATCGGACATCTGCTTGACGTCGCTTTCCACCCTTGAGTTCCAGAAGCCTTTTTCGAGGTAAAACTCCTCCAGAGCCAATTGATCGGCCTTAATTTCCGCCTCATCGAACAATTCTCCTATGCTGAGATTGATTTGTTTTTCAAGTTTTCTGCGGGAAAGATCGTCGTTGCCTTCGAACTCGATCCTTCCGACTCTCGGTTTCGTCTTGACCCTAAATACCAAGGCCACTGCGGTTTGGCTTGATTGATCGGGATCGATAAAGACCTTTACGTCGTCAATGGCCCCGGTACCCATCAAGTTTCGAATTGACTTGTCTATGGCACTGGGGACGTAAGGGATCCCCGTCTCGATCTGCAAGTTTTGGAGGATGAAGGACTTTCCTATGGTGGTCGGACCTTCGATCTCAACGTTTATCGATGAGATACTCCTTGCGTCGGAAACCCCTGCCTGCGACCAAAGCAGGGCAATACCGGGAAGGAGGAAAAAAAGGGGATACAGAGAACGAAAAGGTTTCATCGATCTAATTGAGCCTAGGGTCGCTTTCCATGGCTTCAAACCTTGTCCACTTTCGTCGAAAGGCAAGATTAAGTCTTCCCGTTGGTCCATTTCTCTGTTTGGCCAGAATCAATTGGATCGGCTCGTAGTCTTCGTCACCGCTGTCGGATTCCGGATTGTCCTGGTCCATCTCCCTGATATCCTCTCCCTTGCGGTGCTTGCCCAGGAGCATAACGATATCCGCGTCCTGTTCAATCGAGCCAGACTCTCTGAGATCAGAAAGCCTCGGGTCTCTCTTTTCCTTCTCGGAGTCTCGATTGAGTTGGCTAAGGACTACGACCGGCACGTCCAGTTCCTTGGCCATGGCCTTCAGGCCCCGGGAAATATTGGAGATCTCATTTTCACGGGACGGAGAGCGGGAGTCGCCCGTAATCAACTGCAGGTAATCCACCACGATCAAGCTAAGGGGATGGCGGGTTTTGACCCTTCTGGCCTTGGCCCGAATCTGGTTTATGGTAAGACCACTGGTGTCGTCCACCCAGATTGAGGCATCCTGAAACTCCTTGCTGACCTCATTGAGTTTCTCGGCATGATTCTTGGCAACAAATCCCCTCCGCAAGGAGTTCATGTTGATTTTAGCTCTACCGCAAATCAGTCTCATGGCAAGGGAGGTGGCGCTCATTTCCAGACTGAAGACCAAGATATTTTTGGGGTCGTTCAGGTATTTGGGGGAAAAAGCGATATTCTCCACGATGTTCATGGCAAGGCTGGTTTTTCCGACCGAGGGACGGGCGGCTAAAACGACCATTTCGGCGGGTTGCAGGCCATTGGTCAAGTCGTCCAAGTCCTTATACCCCGTAAGCAAACCGTCGGAATCCTTCTTGTCGAGCATCCTCTTGATCTGGGCCATTGCATCGTCGATCGGTTCCTTGAGGGGTATGGAAGATCTAATGCTTTGCTCGTCGCTAAGAGAGCAAACGCGTTGCTCCATATTGGAAAGAAAATCGTCTACCTCACCTTGTAAATCGTTGGCCCCGTCAATCATTTCGAAGGCAACGCGTATGCAATTCCTCAAAAGAGCCTTTTCCTTGACTACGCTCAGCCAGTGGGTGGCGTATCCAGTTGAATCAATCCTCTCGGTCAAGGCGATGAGAGCAGACTGTCCACCAACCAACTCAAGTTGCCCAAGGCTGGAAAGCTTGTCCGCCAGCAGAATCTCATCCGCCAGCTTGTTCTCTCTATGCAGTTCCAGCAGAGCCCCAAAGATTAGCTGGTGGTTGGGGTGATAAAAATGATCGGGCCCGATTGATTGCTCCATGCAGCGGCCAAGAACCTCCCCGGAGGCATCCACGATACAGGCGGCCAGCAGCGCCTGCTCAGCCTCCAAGTTACTGGGAAGAGGCCCGCCCTCTATGGTTGAGCGATCCGCTGAGATTGTCCCTTCCTTCTTGGAATATGATTTCCCTTGGCTGGAAGAAACTGCTGTAGGCATCCTCTGACCTCAGTTTAGAAACCTACTGGGTCGACTCGGGGGAGTCGTGAGACTCGGGAGACTCGATGGGATTCTCGGAAACGACTTCCACTTCAATTTCAGTCTCCACTTCCTTATGAACCTGGACGGTCAAGGTCTTCTTGCCCAATTCCTTAATAGGCGAAAAGGAGACGAAATGCTTCTTGTCCAGGGTAAAACCGCCTTCACTCAGTTTCTCAAGGATGTGATTCACCGTAACCGAACCGAAAAGCTTGCCGCCCACGCCGGTCTTGACGGCGACTGCTATGCTGACGTTCTTTAGCTTGGTCGCAAACTCCTGCGCCTTCTGCAGTTCATCGGATTCACGGATGGCACGGGCATGCTTGAGGGCATCGAGTCTTTTCTGGTCCGCTTCGTTGAACCGAACGGCTTTCTTCTGTGGAATCAGGTAGTTCCTCGCATAGCCCGAGCGGACCTTAACGACGTCTCCCTCGGATCCGAGCTTTTCTATGTGCTTAACAAGCAAAACTTCTGTGTTGGGCATAATAAGGGGGGAGTAGGGGGTTAAAAGGGCACGTCTTCGTCCAAATCAGGGTCTCCTCCATCAGCAGAGGTCTCCGTAAAAGAAGATTGTGGCTCCGTAGGGGATTTCACCTGATTGGAAGAGGGGGCCTTGGGTGCCTCGTATGACTTGGCTCCCTGTGACTGAGCGGCATCCTGTTTGGAATCGACGAACTCAAAATTCTCCAACACCACGCGCAGGGCGCTCCTTTTCTCGCCCTCCTTGGATTCCCACTGGTCCAACTTCAGGCGTCCCTCGACGAAGATTGCTCTTCCTTTGGAAAAAAACCTTCCCACGGCTTCCGCCTTGGGACCAAAACACTCGACGTCGACGAAGGTAGTTTCTTCCCTCCGGTTGCCCTCGGCATCCTTATAGGAGCGATTGAGGGCAAGTCCGAAGTTGCAGACCGGGCGACCGTTGGTCATGACCCGGACATCGGGATCACGAGTCAGGTTTCCGATAAGAAGAACTTTGTTGAGGGATGCCATCTGAGAGTGTTTTTTTAATGAGAGCGGGTTTAACTATTTGCGCTCGATCAGCACGCGATCAACCTTTTTTTCCAAGCTCAGTTTATCTTTGAGTCTCACGGGCATTTCGGAATCCCCGGAAATTTCGAACTGGATGAAGACTCCGGATTTCATTTGCTTACTCTGGGGATAGGCAAACTCGTGGGTTCCCTGGTTTTCCACTTTGGTAACCTCTCCTTCGGAATCGCGAATGTATTCGCTCAGTTTGGGTATCATCTCGTCCGAGGCGCCGTCGGCCCCTCGGGCATCGTAAACGATGGTGGCTAGGTAATTTCTCTTGTTCATAAGGGGTTGGTGGATGGGTGGGTTTGGTTGATGGCGTTCATGGTTGCATCCACTCCCTGATCGAGAAGATCGAGGAGACTGCGACAAAGGTAATCCGAACGATCCTGCATGTATTCCCATTCTCGTTGGTTCAAGTCGGATAATACGAAATCGGAAAGTTTGACTCGAGAATCTGGCTTCGTCCCTATTCCAATCCGAAAACGAACTAAAGAGGAACCGATCGCCGAAACCACGCTTTTGACGCCATTGTGCCCTCCATCTCCCTTGTTTTGGGAAATTTTCAGGTGAGCAAGGGGAAAGGCCATCTCGTCATGAACCACGACCGACCTCTCGGAAGCGCAACCGAAATAAGACAAAAGGGAGGAGAGGAATCGCCCACTGTCGTTCATGAAGGTCATTGGCTTGATCAAGAGGTACTTGTTGGACTTTCTTTCCATCTGGGCGATCTGGGCATGAAATCGATTGTTGGTCTTGAAACGGAGATCTTCCCGTTCAGCCAAGGCATCGAGAAGCCAGAATCCCAAATTGTGACGGGATTTCTCGTATTCCGGGCCGGGGTTCCCCAAACCAATGACGGCAAGTTTCTCCATGCTGACCAAAATCCATGCTTATCCCTCTTCCTTTTCCTCACCCTCTGATGAGGATTCTCCCTCCCCGTCGGATTCGCCTTCCTCATGGGATTCGCCTTCCTCTCCTTCCGCCGCTTCTTCGTCTTCCTCTTCTTCGGCAGATGAGCGTCCTCCGGCGCTGCCTACGCAGGAAACCAGAATAGTGTCTTCTTCCGCAACGAAGGAAACCCCCTCGATTTGGGGCAGGTCTCCCACTTGCAGGTTGTCTCCGAGGGCAAGTTCCGAAATGTCCAGGTCGATCTGATTGGGAAGGTTGCTGGGACGGCAACGTACCTCGACCTCGTTGGAAACCACCTCGAGGATTCCTCCCTCCGTCCTGACCCCCTCGGCCTCTCCAATCAAAACGAGAGGAACCTTGGTCTGGAGATCTTCCCCGCGGGTCACCTGGACGAAATCGATATGAAGGATGGAATTCTTGATCGGATCGGTTTGCATTTCCTTGATCAGGACGAGTTCATCCTCTCCCTTTTCCCCGAGAAGACGGAGCAGGGCAGTCGTCCCCTGGGCCTTCCGAAGGAGAACGCGCATTTCCCGATCATCGATGGAGAAAGACTTGTTAAGGTCCTTGCCGTAGATTACGGCGGGTATTCTCCCGGCGGCGCGAAGCTTGTTGCAGGCTTGACGACCAGTCTTCTCCCGCGGGGAAAACTGAATGGTAAGATCACTTAATTCTGACATGACTAAGGGGATGTGAAAATTTAAGGTAAGCGATCAGGAATAGCGCCCGACCCTCTCCGTGGCAAGAATTTTACCAATCGAAAATCAATTTGACGGCGGGTTGGATTTTACCGTCTCCGATCCTTGGCGAGCTTGGCGTATTTCCCCACGAACTTCAGCAACAAGCCGAATGCGGGGACCGCCATCTCCCCATGGTTCAAGCCAGCCAGTTCACGAAGTTCCGCATTGGGGTGCCCCGTGACCTTGAGCATTCTCCAGAAATAGGCGTTTTCTTCGTATCTTCCTAGCATCTCAAGCTCCCTGTCTCCAGTAATGAGAAGGATGGGGGGAGCTTCCTTGCGCAGGTGGGCAAGGGGGGCAAATTCGTCCACAAGAACCTCCTTCTTGGGAATGCCTCTCTCCTGGCGAGGCGTAAAGTGGGTAATCGTATGGCCGCTGAAGGGGATAAGGCCCGCCAAGTCATCGGAATCAATTCCGTGTTTTGCGAGATAGGTCTTGTCCATCCCAACCATGCTGGTCAGATAACCTCCGGCCGAGTGCCCGGAAACAAAGATCAATTCGGGGTCGCCCCCAAATTTGGCTACGTTGCGAAAGGTCCAAGCCACGGCGGCCGCCGCATCCTCGATGTACTGGGGGCATTTGGCTTTCGGAAAGAGCCTGTAATTGGGGGCTACCACAGCAAGACCTTGGCTTCTCAATTGATTGGGAATGGATTTTTCGCCCGAGCGAAGGCCTCCACCGTGAAACCAAACTACGGTCGCGAAACCTTTCACGGACTTGGGACGATAAAGATCCAGCTTGCATCGGGTCCGGCGATCTTCGCTCAAGGCTTGTCCCTTGCCTAGGTAGGGGATGTCCTTTTTCAGTTCATAATCCGCCTCTTCGTTCCTTTCCGCTTTCGCGACGAGGGATGGTACCAGGAACAGCAGGAGGGCCAAAGGGGAAGTTTTCATCCCTGCAGATAAGGCAATGCGTGGGGCGGCCTAGGCGGCAATGTTCGAGACGGTGGGGATTTCCCCAAGCCTATTTCCCAGGGCGCCTTCGCTTTCAAAAAGAAGAGGGTAATACTGGCCTCCCATGGCTTGTCCAGGTGGAACCCTTGGGTAATTGTCGGCCCCGGGGGCATTGAGTCCGTCTTCCTCCCTGTTGCTCACGACACCATCGGCGAAAACGTTGATCAGGGTGGCCCGCCGCCTCCGTTCCGAGCGGTTCTCATAGGAACCATGCATAAGCAAGGGATGGTGAAAACTGGCTTCTCCTTTTTTCATCTCGACCGGTAGTTTGCGATCGAAATCAGCCACTTGCTCGGCCGTAAGAGCTTCCCTGACCGCATCCATGTCACCGGCGATGGGCTTTTTCTCCAGCAAACCCCAGCGATGACTGCCCGGGACATAGTACATGCAACCATTCTCCGTGGAAACGTCGTCCAATCCGATCCAGCAGGTTAGGTGGGACATGGGAGTGGTCCAAGTCCAGTACGAGTAGTCCTGGTGCCATGCCACTACCCCGCCATGTCTGGCCGGTTTGCTGAAAAGTTGGTCGTGAAAGAGGCGAAAGTCCGAGCCCATCAACTGGTACGCCGCCATGAGAAAGGACGGGTTCCAGAGGACGTCGTGAAAAGCGGGCCGTACCCTCCACGCTCCCAGGGCATGAAAAAGGATCCCATCCGGGTTTCCCGATTCGTTGGAATGGTACTCATAAAAAAATTCCCGGCCCTCGTGGGAAGGGTCGACCATTTCCTCAAGCTGATCTGCGAGGGCCGAGACCTGCTCGTCGTTGAGAAGAGGAACCCCATGGAGATAACCCTTTTCCCGAAAGTGACGAACCTGTTCCTCGCCCAGAGCATGATCCATCCACTCCTCGGGGGAAGAAGGTTGGTCGAACAAGTCGGTCAGGCGGCCGTGGTCCTTTCCTAAGTCGTCTGGCATGAGCAAAGGGTAGCGACACGCCAAGAAAGAATCAAGGAATTGAGGACTTTCAGTTCCCTTTCGATCGAAGACTTGCCCGCTCGGGCATCTTCTCGTACCATGATAATATGAAGACTCACGCCCCTTTTCCATCTTTCCCCGGCCCGGCATCCCTTCCGGCCTTTATTCCGTTCCTTCTGACCTGCTTTGGGGCCCTCTTGGCGTCGTGCGGGTCAGTAGGTGAGGAGAGTGACTCGGAAAGCGCATACGGACGCCCGCAGATAGCGGTGGCAAGCGCCCAAGCCAACGGAAGTGAGGAATTTGTCCTTTCCGAAACGGATGAGGCTTCCTCCGGTTCCTCCGCTGACGCAGCCCAGTCCGTGGAACGGAAGATCATCTACTCTTCCGACGTCCACCTGGTCTTGAAAAAGACTAACTTCGAAGAGTTCGACAAGGAGATCAGAAGCCTTTTGGAGAAGCACGAGGGATACCACTCGCTAGTCACTTTCGAGGGAAACCGGGGTTACGGCAGGTCGGGCAAATGGGTGTTGCGCGTGCCGGTGAGGCACTATCAAGCCTTCGTTGCCGCCGTTAAGGACTTGGGCGTACCCGAACTGGTTCAGGAAAATTCGCAGGACGTCACGGACGAGTTCGTAGACCTCGACGCCCGCCTGGCCAACCAAAAGCGGTTGGAGGAAAGAATCCTTCAGGTACTGGATCAGGTAAGCGGCAAGATCGGGGAAGTTCTCGAGGTCGAACGCGAACTGTCCAGGGTAAGGGAAGTCATCGAGCGACTGGAGGGAAGAATGCGCCAACTCAAGGATCGGATTTCCATGACCACCGTCAGGCTCTTCGTCCGGGAGGATGAGGACTACCAACCCCCCCAAGCCCTTTCCTTCGGCGAGGAGATGGGGGAATCCTGGTCCGGCTCGATTGCCGCCATGAAGAACTTTTTCAAGGGATTGACCCTTTTGATCATCACCTTGTTCCCTTGGATGCTCATCCTCTTCGTTCTCTTGCTTTTGATCCGCCGCCTCTTCCGCAGCCTGCTCGCCAAGCGCACGAAGGCTTCGACCGAGAAGGCTTCCTGACTGAACGCCGCACCTCATCGCCCCCTTAAGGATCTGCCTGCCGGGGCAAGGCAAAGCAACCTTCCCGAAAATTACGTTCCGGAAGTTTTTTTGTTGGCGTTCGGATCCTGATGAAGAACGATCTTCCTCGTTATGCGTAGACGAATCCTCTTTTTTTTCCTTACTCTGGCCCTAGGCGACTCTCCCTCTTTCGCAGAGCTTCCCGAAAGCCTCCGTTTCGCCAAGATTTTAAGCGATAACGTCGTCCTGCAGCAGGGTAAACCGATCACCGTTTGGGGATGGGGCAAGCCGGGAACCGCGGTCAAGGTGACGCTAACACAGGACGTAGCTTCGGGGACAAAAGCCGAGGCTGAGCTTTTTCGGGGCGATGTCGCTGGTCAGATCGAGAGCAACGACTATTCGGTCGGCATGCGTTACGTGGAGAAGAACCCGCCCCGCCTGCACGAGAAAACCCTGACGGCCAAGGCCGACAAGCAAGGTCGGTGGTCGGTGTCGTTTCCTGCCGCCAAGGCAAGTTTTAAGCCGACTTGGCTGGTTGCCCGTAGTGGCGGCGAGACCGTTGTGGTCCGCAACGTCCTCATCGGTGAGGTCTGGATGTGCGCCGGGCAGAGCAACATGGGCTGGAGCGGCTTCAACCGAAAAGACAGGGAGGCTGTCTCGGCCGACTTTCCCGGCCTGCGTTACGTTTCCTGGGAAGATTCCTGGTACAAACCGCTGGACGAGATCAAGGCCAGGATAGGCTGGCGGGAATGCACCCCCGAGAACGCCCAGCGCTTCTCCGCCGTGCCTTACCTTTTCGGAACTTTCCTTCATCGCTACCTTAAGGTTCCCGTGGGCATCATCAACGTGGCGCGGGGAGGCACCCTCGGGCAAACTTGGTGTCTGCGCAGCGAGCTCGATTCCATTGACGACAAGATCATCCAAACCGTACTGGCCGACTACGATGCCGAGACCGCGGTCTGGGACGATGAAAAGCAAGTGGCCGCACTGATGAAGCAATGGGAAGCGGATTGCGAGAAGGCCAAGGTCGAGCATAAGCAAAAAGTGGCGAGGGCGGAATCCGATGGGAAAAAGCCTCCCCGTCTGCGGTTGCCCAAAAAACCGGGTGACGCCCGCAGTGCCTGGAGTCCTCCTGCGGGTCTCTTCAACGCCACCGTAATGCCCATTCGCGATCTCGCCTTGCGCGGGGTGCTCTACTACCAAGGCGAGAACAACAACTTCATGCGCTGGACCCGCTACGAGCGGACCTTCCCGAAGGTTCCGGTTTCCTTCCGCAAGGCCTTTCGGGACGACGAACTGCCCTTCGGGTGCATCAGTCAACCGGGATGGGGCAACTACGGCTTGGCTCCCGAGGTAGCTACCGTCGCCGAAGGCTACGCCATCATAAGGGACGTGCAAAGACGGGCACTGAAGGACGATCCCTTGTCCGACATGATAGCCACCTATCCGACGGGCAACTCCTACATCCACCCCGCGGAGAAATTGCCCGTGGCCGAGTATGCATCCCTCTGGGCCCTGGCCAAAGTCTACGGAAAACCGGTCGTCCACCGGGGCAACGAATACGTCGGGATGAAGGTCAAGGAGGACAAGCTCTACCTCTTCTTCGATCAGGATCCCATCGTCCACGAGCGTTGGAAGCACATTGAAAACAACGCCCACTGGCAGGTTCTTCCCTGCCCCCGAGAAGGCAACGCCGAGTTGATGGGCTTCATCATCGCGGGCAAGAACCGTCGGTGGTATCCCGCCAAGGCCCGCAACGCCAAACTGGACGGCAAATGGTGCATCGAGCTCTCCAGCGACCTCGTCGAGGAGCCTGTGGCCGCCCGCTACGGTTGGGCCAACTGGCCCATAGGCAACATGGTCGGCCGCGAACGTCTGCCCATGGCCACCTTCCGCACCGACGACTGGCCAATCCCGGAGGGCGTAAACTACAGCCCTGAATCCAAGGAAGCCAGCTCGGCCAAGATCAAGGAGCTTCAGGAAATTGGCAAGCAACAGGCCCTCGACCGTAAGATGCGGCAATTGCAAATCGACCTCCCGAGGCTTGAAAGCGAGCTTTTCCGTGGAGATGCCAAGCGCCAGATCGAGAGCAAACTGGCCCGCATCAAAGGCATCCTTGATGAGTTCGAGGCCGATCTCTGGCTTTCCCGCCAGCTCAAGGAACATGACCCCGATTTGCCGGATAAGCTCCAAGAGCTCCGGGCCAAAATCGGTAAATTGAGCGGGAAATAACGCCCGTACCTTAATTAACGGCGCAGGGTCTTCGCCAGCATATCGAGGATCTGTTTGCCGCGTTCATCGTCGCGATAATGAGGCCCGCCGTGACCGGCTCCCTCGATAAACTGGTAGGTTGCTTCCAGTCCGGCCTCGTCGTAGAGGGCCTTGAGGCGTTCCCCGTGGAGCGGCTTGACCAAGGACTTGTCCGCGGTGCCGTAAAGCACGATGACCGGCGGATCATCCTTCGTGACGTGTGCCGTAGCGCTTGCCAGTCGGGCCATCCCGAGACGCTCGCTGGGCTTGCCCCCGAGCAATTGAAAGAGCGGACTGTCGGGCTGATCGCATAGTTCCTTCTCAACGGTAGCGTTGTAAAGGAGATCCGTGGGGCAGAACAGTCCGATTGCAGACTGAACGCGGCTGGACTGGTCGAGGTTACCACCCACCTCGCCCTCCAAGGTCTTGATTCCCCCGCTCGTTCCCAGGAGAGTGGAAAGGAGTCCTCCGGCGGAAGCCCCCGCAGCGCATATGCGCTCCGCGTCAATGCCGTAATTGTCGGCGTTAGCCCGCAGCCATCGTATGGCCCCCTTGCAGTCGTGCACGAGAGCGGGAAACTTGGCTTGTCCGCTAAGGCGGTAGTCCACGCTGGCCACTGCGTAGCCGTGATGGGTAAGCCAGCCCACATGGCAGGTTTTTTTCGATCCGGCGCGCCAGGACCCGCCGTGAAAAAAGACCACCACCTCGGGCTTCCGATCCGTCTTCTTGCTTGGCATGAGGAGATCCAGTTTCAATGAGATGCCGTCTACTTTCGCGTACTCCAAGTCGTACAGGGAATGCGGGTTCTTGCCCTTCTTCTTTTGGGCCGATCCAAGCAGGGGCAGGCTAAGCGCCAGGCAGGAGAGCAGTATATGCCTGGTCGTTTCTCTTAGTGCCTTCAATCGAATTAAGTCGGCAAATTCGCCGCCGGGCTACTTTAGCTCGACGATCTCGATTGGAGTGAGGACGAAGAGAAGGATAGGCAGTTTCCTTCCCATCTTATTCAAGAGTTTTAAGCTTCTTGCTCACCATGGCGGCCTGCTTGCCCTCGAGGACTTGCCAACAAGCAAGCCCATTCCCCACGAGATCGTACTGGTCGAATTCCCAGACGATTTTCTTGTCGCGGGTGATCTCGAAGATTTGCGGGTTGTCGGGGCCGGCATGGCAATTGCCCACGATGAAGTTTCCGTTCTCGCGCTCTTGCAGACAGGTCATCCACTTCAAGTTGACCTCCGTCCCCGGCACCTTGCCTTTGATTTCCCAGACCACTTTTTTCTCGGGCGTGACTTCGACCACGCTGTTGCCGCTTCCCGAGGCGATCAGGGTGTTTCCGTTCTTGAGGCGCATGGCCCCGTATACTCGGGTCTTGATGAGGTAGTCCCAGACCACCTTTCCATTCTTCACGTTATACTCGGTAACCACACCCGGTTGCTCCGAACAGACGAGGTAGGTACCCTTGGGCGTTGACCGAGCCCAGCGCGAACTGGTGGTCCCCCCCGGTTTGAGCGGGAAGGAGTGTACCAACTTGCCCGCCCGGTCCACTTCGATCACGCGTCCGACCTTGCTCTCCACAATGCGGGTATTTCCGTTTGGAAGTCGGGCAAAGGCATGCACGTCCACTCGCTTGCCCTTGTTGCCGTTGCTATTGGCGCAGTCGTATTCCCACACCACCTTCTTGTCCAAGGTGATTTCCTTGAGGGTCGTCCAGGTATCGTGAAAGAGTATGTTTCCGTTGGGAAGCATGTGCACGTCGTGATGGCCCGTGTGGCCGCGTTGCGGACCAGCGGTTTTGTGAGACCAAAGCACTTTGCCGTCGGCATCGGTGATGGCGAGTATGTTTTTCCCATAGGATGCGGAAACGAGAACCAGGCGCTTGGCTTGCAGGAAGGAGGCGAAAGCGAGGAATACAGATAAGGCAAAAGTAAGTTTCTTCATGGTTTATAGGGGTTTCCCAAGGAGGGTGAGTTCTGCAACCGACTTTGCCCGTTCGGACGAAACCTTGTCAACCGCTGACTTCGTGCCAGCCAGGTGATAAAAAGAAGGGTGGATGTAAACTAGGCTAGGATTTCCCTAGCTACATTCCCGTAAACGTCGGTAAGGCGAAACTCTCGGCCCGCATAGGTGTAGGTCAACCTTTCGTGATCAAGTCCAAGCAGGTGGAGGATCGTGGCGTGCAGGTCGTGAAAATGCATGCGACCCTCCACCGCCTTGATACCGTGCTCGTCCGTGGCCCCGTGGCGCATGCCGCCCTTGACACCCCCGCCGGCCATCCAGAAAGTGAAGCCGGTGGAATTATGGTCCCGTCCATCGGCCTTCTTGATGTGGGGCGTTCTCCCGAACTCGCCACCCCAGACGATGAGTGTGTCCTCGAGGAGGTTCCTTTGCTCCAAGTCGGCCAAAAGGGCCGCCAGGGGCCTGTCGGTAGCCATACAGTTGTCCCCGAGCTTTTTCTTGAGGGAGCCGTGCTGGTCCCAAGAGGAATGAGTGATCTCAACGAAGCGGACCCCTTTCTCCACTAGCCTGCGAGCCATCAGGCACTGCCTGCCGAAAGCATCAGTCTTCGTATTTCCTACCCCATATGCCTCAAGGGTGGATTGTTTTTCTCCCTTTAACCCCATGACCTCGGGAAGAGCCGACTGCATCCGGAAAGCCAGTTCATAGCTCTCGATCACCCCCTCGATCTGGGAACCTTCCCGGTCACGATCCTTGAAGTCCCTGTTCATGGACTGGATGAAGTCGAGTTGCTTGCGCTGTTCCATCTCGCCCAGGCGGGGATTGCCTAGGTTCTCGATCTTGGCCTCCTGAAGCGATTGTCCGAGCGAGCCTATGCGAGTACCTTGGTAAATGGCCGGAAGAAAAGCATTCCCGTAGTTCTGTGCCCCGCCCACGCGGGAAGGAGGATTGATGGTTACGAACCCGGGTAAATTCTGATTCTCCGTTCCCAGACCATAGAGAGCCCAGGAACCAAGGCTCGGGCGCACGAATTGAAAGCTTCCGGTATGAAGCTGCACGAAGCATTGCGGGTGGTTGGGAATGTCGGCGTACATCCCGTTGAGAACGCAAAGTTTGTCCGCATGCTTGGAGAGCTGAGGGTAAAGTTCGGAAATTTCCAGCCCGCTTTGTCCGTGCTTGTTGAACCTCCAGGGAGACTGCAAGAGTTTTCGGGAACCGAACTCCTCCATCTTCTTACCGTTGTCCCTTGCCAAGGCCGGCTTGTAGTCAAAGGTATCGACGTGAGACGGACCGCCGCGCATGCAGGCGAAGATTACCCGCTTGGCTCGGGGGGTGAAATGGGGGCTCTTGGAATCGAGCGGGTTGCGGTATGCCTGGGAGGCCATAGTGCTCAGGCTGGAGAAGGCCAGGTAGCCGAAACCGGTGCTCATGGCCTGCAACGCATGCCGCCTTGAAAAGTTCAATTCTTCGATGTTCATGTTTAGTTCAGGTATCTGAATTCGGCACTCGCAAGAAGAGCCTGGCAAACGGTGGTCCAGGCCTCAATCGCGGATTCCTCGTTGTGCAGGCAATCGGCAAGAAAGGTCTGGGTGCGAGCCATCTCGCTCGAGGAGGGGGGGCGGGCAAAGAGCAGCCTGAAGGCATGGTCGATGCGGGAGTCCTCATCCATGGAGGATAACCGCTCGGCTAGTCCTCTGGCCTGAGTAATGACGAAGTCGCTGTTGAGAAGGAAGAGGGCCTGGGTGGGAACGGTCGTGACGTCCCGACGTCCCACGATAATGCTCGGCTCGGCGAAATCGAAAGTCTTCAAAACCTCAGGTATGGCCTGCCGGGCTACGGGCAGGTAAAGGCTCCTGTTGTCGAGCTGGGCCTTTCTGAGTTCCTCCAACTGCTCGGGGTCGCGCCCGATGTTTCCATCTATTTTCTGGACTGGTGAACCATCGGCCGGACTAAGGATCAAGTGGCCCGACACGGAAAGCATGGCGTCACGCATGCTTTCGGCATCCAGCCTGCGCTGGTTCATTTTCCAGAATAACGCGTTATCGGGATCGATCCGCGCATTGGCTAAATCATGGACGGAGCTCATCCGGTAAGCCCGTGAAAGAACAACCTCACGGATTAGCTTCTTGACCGACCACTCATTCTCCAGCAGGCGGACGGCAAGGTGATCAAGCAGGGGCTGATTGCTCGGGCGCTCGCCGGTCTGCCCGAAGTTGTCCACCGTCCGCACGATTCCCCGGCCAAAGAGGTGATGCCAAACGCGGTTGGCAAGAACTCTCGGGGTCAAAGGGTTGGCAGGGTCCGTAATCCAATCCGCAAGCTGCAGGCGTCCACTGCGGGCGGAATCGATCTTCAAGTCGGAGAAATCAAATACCTGCGGAAAACCGCGGGGAATTACCTTGCCGAGTGTAGTTACGTTTCCGCGGATATGAACCTTGGCGTCTCCGGGTTCACCCTCGCGTGCCCCCATTGCCAAAGGCCCCGTCTGCTTTTTTGAATTTGCGAGCTTGGCCTGATTCTTTTTCACCGCCGCCTGTGTCTTTTTGATCCTTGAAATGGTCTCCTTGTAAATCGGATCCTCCCTATACTTTCCTTTCAGTTCTTTCTTGAGACCCGCAACCTTCTTATTCAAGGATTTCAGTTCGGCTTGTTTTGCGACAATTAGTTTTGCATAATCCGTCTTCTGTCCGACAGGTTCCTTTCTGCCATCCTGGAGCTCGATTAACCTGCTCGTCTGCCGGACCCCAGCCCCGCTTCCCCCGAAGAGGGCATGGGTGCTCTTGAAGATTCCCGCCAACGAATAGTAGTCCTCGGTTGGAATGGGGTCGAACTTATGATCGTGACAACGGGCGCAAGCGACTGTCAGACCCATGAACGCACGGGTGGTCACGTCGATCTGCTCGTCAACAAGATCCATCTTGAATTCCGCCGCATTACGGTTGTTGAGGGATTTCGGGCCAATGGCGAGAAAGCCCGTAGCCACCAGACGCTCGTCGGTTGGCTCTTTGGGAAGCAAATCCCCCGCCACCTGTTCGCGGACGAACTGGTCGAAAGGCTTGTCCTCGTTGAACGATTCCACGACGTAATCCCTGAACCTCCAGGCATGGGGAAACGCGACGTTCCTTTCCATGCCGTTGCTCTCGGCATAACGGGCCACGTCCAGCCAGTGCCTTCCCCAGCGCACCCCGAACTGGGGACTCGCAAGCAGACGGTCCACCACCTGCTCGAAGGCGTCCGGAGCATCGTTTTCCAGAAAATCCCCGAGTTGCTCGGGGGACGGAGGCAATCCGACGAGGTCAAAAAACACCCGGCGGGCCAATGTCGTCTTGTCCGCATCCGGAGCGGGCTTCAAGCCCTTCTTCTCAAGGCCTGCAAGGACCAGGTGGTCAATGGCCGAGCGAGGCCACCCCCGGTTCTTGATTTCGGCTTTGGACTCATTCAGGGGTTGAAAGGCCCAAAATTTCTTTCCCTCCTCAATGTCGATCTCATCCTTGACCACCGTTTGGCCCGTCCGTGGGTCCGGCGCGCCCATCTTGACCCAAGTCTCCAAAGCCTTGATCACCTCATTAGGAAGCTTCTTCTTTGGAGGCATCTGCAAATCTTCGTTCCCCCAATGAATCGCCTCCACCAACAGGCTTTTAGAAGGATTCCCGGGCACAATCGCAGGACCAATGTCGCCTCCCTCCCTCATGCCGAGCTTGGTATCGAGCAGAAGACCGCCCTTGGACTTACCGGACTGGACCGAGTGGCATTCGTAGCAATGCTCTGCCAAAGCCGGGCGAACCTTCTTTTCGAAGAACTCGATCTTGGCCGAATCAGCGAACCCGGACAGGGTCAACCCGATTCCTAGAATCAAACCAATAACCAAGTGTGCGGGTTTCATAAATATGAAAAAACGAAAATTATTATACTGAATTTCCTCGTCTTAAGAGTCAACACGCCATCAGTCGGACCCGGAGGAATTAATACCCTCGGCTAGAGACCCTGATCTTCCGGCATACCGACGCGAATAAAGCCTGCGGGGTCCCTGGGATCCACCGTTTTCAAGGAGGACAGATCGAGCAGTCGTACCGGTCCGAAGGGAGCCGCGTTAAGCGAGGAAAGATCCAGTACTCCATCCTGCAAAAGCAAAGTCGGGTAGCCCTCGGGGTGAAGGCCATAGAGATCGCCGTGGTCTTCCAGCATGCTCGCCTTTACGGGCTTGGGCCAGGCGGAAAGACCCTTGAAGTAATGATGCCCGTTGCGCTCGACGTGACCGATGCCGAGTGCGGCCATCATGGCCAGATCCTGGAAGAGCGCAAAGGGGCCGACGTTGGCAAGATCTTCCCCGGAAAGGTGGACGATGCGTCCCCTCTTCTCTTCCTCCAGGGCGATAGTAGCGGCATTGGCCAGTCCCTTGACGATACCCTTGCAGTTCTTGTGGCTGACCCCATCGTACCCCAGGGCCAGGGCCCGCGGGAAGTCGTCGATCCCCGCGTCGGCCTCATCGATGATGAAGGCGGGATGGTCGGGCCAGTCGGCCAAATCCATCGAGACGGACGGGGAAAAGGATTCATCCCGATGGGCGGGTTGCTCGACTAGGAGCAGGCCGGAATCAAGAAGGGCCCGGATTTTGGCTTTTTCCCGCCAGACCTCCCAATGCTCGCGAAAGGCTCCTATACCTGCATATTGCTCGTTTCCATCCAAGGTAAAGAGGGCGCCGGGACCAAGCAACTCGGCCAGAGCCTCGAGCCGGGGAAGGTCAAGGTCAAGGTTTCCGCAAACCTTGATCTTGAAGTGGGTCAGCCCATAAGTCCGGATGCAGGTTTCGAGATCGAGGGGCAGGCTATCGGCGGCGCGGTTATCGTCGTTGACTTCGGCCGGAGTAAGGGGGTCGCCCAAGCCTATCGTATGGCGAGCACGAACCGAAGACAGCGGGCGTTCGGGCAGGAAAGCCGATGGTTCGGCCCCGGATAGTTCGGGACGCATTTCTCCGAGGCGCAGGCCGAGGTGATTTCCTCTGAGGACCGTATGCAAACCGGACCCCAAACGACGACACAGGGCATCAAGCAGAGCCCTCTCCATCAGGCTAACCCCCAAGTTGGCCAGCAGGGAAGGATGACCTTCTGCCGTCGCCCATGATGCTTGTTCCTCGTGAAGTTCCCTCCAGAGGTTGAAGAAGGTAGCGGGGGGACGAGCCAGGGTCAACTCGGCGGCATGGCCGATGACGCCCAGCATCGCAGGCAGGTCTTCCCCGAAGGTAGTATCTGGATTCTTGGTGAACCACTTCGGGGGCAACCCCTCGGATGCGATTCCCCGCGTAAGGATGCCATCGATCTCGGTTTCGACTTTGAGGACGAGGTGGGGCAGGGCGGTCAGGCTGGCGATTCCGTATTTGAAAGGGAAGCGGGTGCGCATGGGAAGAACGCGGAATTCGATCTCCCGCAGGTCGATTTTTGGGCTGACGACCGTCATCAGGGCAGGGATTCGACAAAGGGTTTCATCTTTCTCCCCGTATGATTCTTCTGAACTGCTCGACGCGATCGCCGGGAACCTTCCGGGTAAAGCGGCTCACCAGAATGAAGACCAGTGCATTGGCGAGTACGCCTACGGCACAAAGGTGAAGGACCGACGTAACGCCAAGGGAATACTCTGGGAAAAAATTCAGCAGGACCACAATGGCGATACCAGTGGACAAGCCGGCTACCGCTCCCGCCTGGGTCCCCTTGTTGAGGAAAAGCACGTCGATGGCGACTGGCAGAAGCTGACTGCAGAAGGAAAGGGCCAGGAGCATGAGCTGGGTGATCAGCTTAAGCGGATTGAACCCAGAGGACTCGTTGCTGAACTCGACCAGGGCAACCGCGCAAATGGTGGCCACCACGATTACCGCCCGGCCAAACCAGGTCTTTTGCCGCTCGCTGGCGTCGGGACTAACGTAACGGTCGTAGACGTCCCGTGTGAGAACGGCGCTGAGGGCGTGCAGGTTGCTGTCTGCAGTGCTCATGGAGGCGGCCAGCACGGCCACTAGGATAATGGTCACTACGATCGACCCAAATACGGCGCCGAAAACCTCGGGTACGGCCAATTGGGTCATCACGATGACCGCCTTGTCGGTATCGCTGGGCTCGGGACCGAGCGCCTCGTGCGGGTAGAGTTTCTGCACGGGGTTCCAGCTTTCCGGCTCGAAGACCTGCCCGGAGGATACCTTACCCTTGGCCTCGAAAAGGCCGTCCGCGTAACGAACGCGGGCCCCCTCGGCATAGTCCCCGTCTCCATGCCAAGCCTCGGCCGCCTGCAACTCATCGACCGGGGCCTTCCAAGCCGGTGGGAACTCTACCCTCGCCCCGAGGGCAACCACCATGATGCCGAAAATGAAGCAGGTGGGAAGAACCACCGCGAAAATCAAGGCGCATTGGCGGAGTGTCTTGACCGATCGGGCGGCATAGAAGCGCATCCATTGACCCGGCTGAATGACCGCTCCAAGAGCCACGATCGTACAGATGGAGAAAATCATCCAGGGGTTCCATTTTCCGGTCGCGCCGGGCATAGTGAGGGCTTCCGGGGGGAGGGTGGATACCGCCCGGAAGAAACCACCCTGAGATTGAAAGTAGAGGACGGTGGCCAGCCCCGCCACCAGCATCCCGGTCAGTAAAAGGAAGCCCTGAACGACATCCGTCCAAGCGACTGAGCGCATGCCCCCGACCAGCACGTAGGCCATGGTGAGCAAGGAAAGAACCCATACCCCTGTGTCGAACATGTCGAACTCCCTGCCCAGAACGTGGATCGGTGGAGCATCCGGGAATAGCCTCTCGGCCAAATAGCCGCCCGCCTTTATCTGCATGATGACGTAGGGCAATACGTAGAGGACACCCGTCGAGACGGCCAGGATGCGGATGCTCGTACCTCCGTAGTACTCCCCGATCATATCGGCTGGCGTAACGTAACCACGAGCCTTCCCCAGCCTGTTCATGCGCGTCCCCAGAAAGTAAATCCCCAACCCGCCAACGGTCAGGTTCATGGCAAAGGGAACGAAAGCCAGGCCATCCCGGTACACGGTACCCGGAATACCCAGAAGGGCGGCGCTGGAGAACATGGTTGCCATGATGGTAAGAGCGCTCACCAGCAGCCCCTGTCCACGACCCGCGAGGTAATAATCTTCCTCGGTGGACTTACCCTTTCGATAACCGAGGTAGCAAAGCCAGACAAGCAGGACCATGTAGGCGCCGAGCAGAAGGTGAGGAAGATATCCCCCCGCCACCTCGTGAGCTCCCATTACCACGAATGCCTTCATTGGGCGGGCTCGTCCCGGTGGACCCAGAACCTGTGGGAAGCCATCAGGATAATCCCAGCCTGAACGAGGAACCAGAAGGCCACCCAGGCGTAGAGGGCGGGAACGCCCAGCAAGCTTTGAGCCAGGCCTTCCTCAGTGGGCGAACCGACGAGGTAAAGCCCGGGCCCGGTTCCCATCAGCGTGGCGATGGCGAAAAGAAGGGTGAGGATCCGGGACGAGTTCATTTTTTCAGGAGCCTTACCATGGCTTGGCCCATCCCTTCACCGATCAAGTAGAAGGTCTCGGCATTGCCGTTCCAATGGTAGCCCTGCCGGGAAGGTGATTGTTCGGCCGGGCGAAAAAAGTCCCGGGTCTCCACACTCGCCACGGAACCCTTGAATTCGCGGCGGTTGGCTACCGCGTGCTGGGCGGCAATGATGCCGAGGCGTCGGTCGACTGATTGATTCCGTCCGCCAAAGCCGCTGACCCCAATCACCACGGGCAGGTCTGGAACCTTCCATTCCTTGCGGAGATCCTTGATGATGGTGCTTAGGTTTTCCTCGTATGCCTGGACGAAATCCATGCTGCCACCGTCGTTCCAGCCTTGGTGCCAACCGACCCCGGCCAGCTCATAACCTTGACCGTCATAGGCGGGGTAATACTTTTTGAGATCCTTGAGCGTCTCGTTAACGATGCGGACCATCTCACGATAGTAAAAGCCGACTTGGGCCTCCACGTCCTTCATAGTGGCGCCCGCTTCACGCTTTTTTCTTCCCGCCAACATGCGCTCCATGAGGGCATCCGGCGGCATACCCCTTGAAGGGGAGCGGAAATCGACCATGACGTTCTTTCCTCCCCAGCAGGTCTTGATGAGCAGAACGGGTTCGTCGAGGGCATCTCCCACCACCGTGCCGAAGCCTAGCTCTGGGCCAATGCTGGATGTACGGAACCCGAAACCGGGACGCAAGCCATCCTTACGGTCGTCATAGCGGATCCAGACGTCGCGGCGGGTGATCCACTCGCCCTTCCCGTTCACCAAGTGGGCGTACTTTTCGGCCGTCTTTTCGTTTTTGACCAGATAAGCCAAGGTGCCTTGACCCCCGTTGCTACTGTTTTCCTTCATCTCCACCTGACCAGCTCCCTGCATGTTGGATTGTCCGGCAAGCACGAATACCTTGAGCTTTGCGCTGGCAACGGAGGCAGCGAGGATGAAGCAAAGGGGAAGGAAAAAGGGGCGGTTCATGGCTAGGCTCAGGAATGTAGACCGAGCATGCGGTCGAGGGAATCGGCGGTTTGATGAATGAGCGCTTCCGGGTAATGAGGGTAGGGATGAAAGTACTCGAAGGTCAGGTAACCATCGTATCCAGCCTGGTCGAAGGCCTCGATCACCGCCGGCCAGTTGGTGGTGCCGTCGAGAAGAGGACGAAAGCATTCCAAGGAATAATCGGTGCCTTTCTTTGAGAATTCCTTCAGGTGGACGTTCTGGATGCGGTTGCCGAGCTGGGGAATCCAATGCTCGGGGAACTGAAAGATCATGATGTTGCCGGTGTCGAAGTGAACGTTCAGGTACTCGCTGCCGAAAGGATCGACGAAATCGTTCATTTCCTCGGGCGACAACAGGAACCCGTTAAAGAAAATGTTCTCCATGTTGAGCTTTACCTTCAGCTTTTCTGCAGAGGGAAGAAGCTTTCCGATGGCCTCCCGGGCCCGCTTGGCGCAGAGATCGTTGGGCGTCGGGTCATGGTCTTCGCGCCAGGGCATGTGGACGGCTCCCGGCACCACCAAAAGATTCTCTACTCCGAGGTCATGGGCGGCCCTGGTCATAAGGCCGGCCAACTCCATGCCTCTTTTTCTTTCCTCGGGATCGTTGCTGGTCAACGGGTAAGGCCAGAAAAGAAAGGAGCAAAGGCCACTAATCGCTATCCCTATCTCATCGGCCATCCTACGGATTGCGTGGTATTCCTTGGCACCGCTCTTGGGGGAAAGGTCGTTGTCCAGGTCGTAATTCAATTCAATCCCATCGAAACCCGCGTCCTTGGCCAGTTGCATGCATTCCCGCAAGTTCATTCGTTCCGGGTAGGGAAAGGCCCATTGGTTGATGGACTTCTTCATCTTGTAGCGCTTCGGGGAACTGCGTCGCTCGTCCGAACCGGAGAGGGCGCCGGTGGCGGAGCTTGAAGCGGCTACCGAGGCCATGGCGCCGGCTGCCGTCGAGGCCGTCCACTTGAAGGAGGAGCGCCGGGTCATGCGTTTGGCAGGCATCCCCCAGGGAGCGGCAAGCTTGGGAGAATCGCTCATTTCGAATCCGTTGCCTTCAGTGACCGCTAGAGCTTGGGTGGTTGCCAGGAGGGAATACCGCCGGCCTTCAACTGCTTGGCGTGCAGCACGTGATAGGGGCGGGTGGGGGACATGGGAACGTCCTCGTTTACCATGAGGGGGCGGGTTTCCTTCCAAAACTTCTCATAAGCAGCCCGCATGGACTTGACCATCTCGGGATGCTTGGACGCAACGTCGGTCTTTTGGGACGGATCTTTCCTCATGTCGTAAAGATTGTTCCCGACCAAACGGTAACGGGCGTTGCGCACCGCGAAACCCCTCCACATATGGTCGGTGGGCTCGGAACCGGTCCTCCAGCGGGCAACCTGCGTGAAAAGATGACGATCCTTCCATTTGGCCTTCGGGTTCTTCAGCAAAGGAACTAAGCTTCGGCCCTCTACTTGCCCCTCGGGCAATTCGGTGACCCCGGCGATCTCGGCCAAAGTGGGAAGAAGGTCGATGTGGGCGGAAATCCTTTCCACGGCCTTGCCGGCTGCAAATTTGCCCGGCCAACGAACGAAGAAAGGTACCCGAACTCCGCCTTCGTCGGGCGAGCCCTTGGCACCCTTCATCCCGGCATTGAAAGCCAGCATGGGCTTGCCGTCCTTGGAGGTTCCCAGCTTGGCTCCTTCTCGTACCATTCCTCCAACCGAACCATTGTCGGACATAAAGATCAGAATGGTGTCCTTACTCAGTTCCCATTCATCGAGCTTGTTCATAAGCCTTCCCATGTTCTCGTCGATGTTCTCTATCATTCCATAAAAGCCAGCATCTCTTTCGGAAAAACCAAGGTCCTTGAACCGCTTGGCGTTTTCAGGCGGAGCGATGAAGGGACCGTGCGGTGCATTGGTCGTAATATAGGCAAAGAAAGGTTTTCCTTCATCCTTCACCTTTTTGATCCACCCCATCCCCGCCGTAAAAAACAAATCAGTGCAATAGCCCTTGGTTTTTACGAAGGACCCGTTGTGCCGAATAGTCGGATTGAAATACTTGTTTCCGGGCGCATCGGCGCAAGAGCATTTGTAGGCCTGCCCAATGCCTCCGGCCCCGTGAATGAAAGCCTCGTCAAAACCGCGCTTATGGGGCTGGTAGGGCTCCTCGTCTCCCAAGTGCCACTTCCCGAAAATCCCCGAAACGTAACCCGCTTTGGACAGCACCTGAGGTAGAGTCACCGTGCTGAGGGCCATCCGTTCGCGCTCCAGAATGGTATGGGTAATTCCATTCTTCATCGGGTGACGGCCGGACATGAGGGCGGCCCGCGTAGGGGAACAGGTCGGGCTGACCAAAAACCTTTCGAAGCGGGTGCTCTGGCCGTGCAGCTTATCAAGGTTGGGAGTCTCGATCCATGGATTGCCATGCTTGCCTATCGGGCCGTACCCCTGGTCGTCGGTAATCATGAGAATGACGTTTGGTTTTGAGCCGAAAGGCAAATCCGCGGCTGCCAAGCCGAGACAGGATGCAACGAAGGCAAGTACGATGAGGGATGAAGATTTCATTCGGATAAGGTAGATGCTAGGGGTTTGGAATCGAGGATCATTGGATGCATGGGTTGACGGCTCGACAAGTCAAAAAAGCCGTCTTGGCATTTGACGGCAGGGGAAACCGTCCCTTAAGCTGTTCATTATGAAGATTCTTCTGCTCGCCCTAGCCGGCCTTTGCGTCTGCCCGTCCAGCTGGTCGAGGGTCTTCACCAGTTCGGATGGCGTCCGTAAGATTGAAGCGACTTTGGTCGCTTTCGACGAGAAAAGTCAGATCGTCAGTATCCAGCGGTCGGACGGGCGACCCTTCCATTCCAAGATCACGGCCTTCAGCGAGAGCGATCAGGCCTACGTCCGCAAATGGATGGAAGGAACCAAGGAAAACTACCTTTACGTCGGCAGGGAGTATCCCGGGCACCTCCAGATGTTTCTCAAGATTCTCAACGCCGGCGGAGTAGGATACGGGCAGACAATTCTTTACGGCCCTAATCATCCTCCCATCGCGATTGGCAACGGCCCAACCCCGTTCCTCGCTTGGGTAGACGGATACGACCGGCTGGGTCAAACCTACGATCGCTTCAACGCGACCCAAGTCTCCTTCGACTTGGTCAAGGACAACTGGCAGGCGAGGATCGCCTTCCAAGCGGGTCGCTCCGTTACTACGAATACCGGAGTCACCTACCTTCCCTCAGGCAACCTGTACGGGGTATCCACGGTAGCCGGCCCCATTCTCTACCAACAACCGCAGAGGATAGTGATCCTGGGCGAAAACCAAGCCAACAATCAGGTCCTCGTCGTTCCCCGCGGACCAGCCCCCGTTTTCGTCAACCCATTCGGAAGAGGTGGAGCCAGGGTCTCGGGCCTCGGGGTTTCCGGAGCCGGTCTATCGACCTCCGCCAGGACCTCTTCCCGGGGCAGAGGCATCTCCGTACGGATCAACCGCTAGGGTAGGGGCTCGGCCGGAAAAACGCCTCTTTCAGGCCCGGAGTGAAACTTTTTTGGCTACGGACAGTCTTCTGGGGTTGAAAACCTTTGCAATTCTTCCTTTTCTTGTTCGGTGCTTCCACCCCTTCTCAAGCCGCTTATTCCAATCCTTTCGCTTCTGAGCCTTGTAACGGGCCTCAGTTGTCTTGCTCTCGAGGGTAAGCCCAACGTGCTCCTGATTTGCGTGGATGACTTGCGCCCGGAATTGAATTCCTTCGGGGCAAACTACATAAAATCCCCGAACATTGACAAACTGGCCGCTCAGGGTCGCCCCTTCCATCGTCATTACGTTCAAGCGCCCACCTGCGGAGCTTCCCGATACACTCTTTTGACTGGGAAATACGGACCATCTCACAACGGCGCCCTGTACATTCGTTCGCAGAAAATCGAGCATCCCAGCTTCCCCGCCTGGTTCCGGAAAAACGGTTACTTCTCCGTATCAGTTGGCAAAGTATCACATCACCCCGGAGGACGGGGAGGGTCTAACTGGAACGAGAGCGACAAACCCGAGATGCCCGAATCCTGGGACCGACACCTCTTGCCCGCCGGCCCATGGCAACACCCGAGGGGAGCGATGCACGGACTGGCGAACGGGGAAATCCGCAAGAATGCCAAGAATATGGACGTATACCAGGCCTTTGACGGTCCGGACACAGCCTATCCCGATGGTCTTATTACCAAACAAGCCCTTCACCAACTCGACGAACTGGACAAACTAGCTGATAAAAAACCGTTCTTCCTTGCCGTAGGCATCATCCGGCCACACCTCCCTTTCGGAGCTCCTTTGCAATATGTGGAACCGTATCTAAAGGCAAAGTTACCACCCACGCCTCATCCTTTGAAGCCTTCCGGCAAGACCACTTGGCATGGATCGGGCGAGTTTATGAAATACAACCGCTGGAAGCGGAACCCAAACACCGATGCCGATTTCGCTTTGGAAGTGCGCCGCCACTATGCGGGGTGCGTGACCTATGTCGACGCCCTCGTCGGACGGATCCTCGACAAGCTCGATCAATTGAAACTGCGCGACGACACCATCATCATCCTTTGGGGGGACCATGGTTGGCATTTGGGCGAGCATGCGATTTGGGGAAAACATGCCCTGTTTGAGGAATCCCTCAGATCTCCCTTGATCATCTCCTATCCGAGAATCCCCCAACCCGGCAAACCCACTCATTCCATTGTGGAAACCCTCGACGTATTTCCAACGGTTTGCGAGTTGGCGGGACTAAAGATTCCAGCCTATGTCGACGGCCGGTCCCTGATGCCCATTCTCAGAAATCCGAAGGAGAAGGGCCATCCCGCAATTTCATACGGCAAGAAAGGAACGACGACGATTCGGACGAGAAATCATCGTTTGATTAGTCATCAGGACGGTGCGTTCGAACTATACGACCATCGCACCCCCGATGCCGAAACCAAGAACCTTGCCGAAGATCAGCCAAATTTGGTTATGCAACTTAAGAAAACGCTCTCTGAACGACTAAACTCAAAAGAATAAATGAATCAAAGAATTTATATTCTGATCGCATTAAAATTTGTTTTATTAACGCACTTTTTCATGCCCGCTTTCCTGCTTTGCGGAGAAGAAGACTACCAAAAGTATGCAATGTTCGCAAACCGAGCCGAGCGCCCGGATGCGGCCGAACCGATCACGACCACCTTACCCCTCAAGCTGGAGAAAGGAACCCGCATCGGGCTTGTCGGCAATACCCTTTTCGACCGAATGCATGAATTCGGGCATCTTGAGACGCTCCTCCAGCAAGCCCACCCCGGAAAGGAGCTGGTCGTGCGCAACCTATCCTGGGCCGCCGATGAAGTCGACCTGCAACCCCGTCCGGCCAACTTTGCCGATGGTGAGCAACACCTCACCGCCATGCAGGCGGATCTAGTATTGGCCGCCTTTGGTTATAACGAATCCTTCGCCGGTAAAGAGGGCCTGCCTGCCTTTCGCGAGCGCCTTGCGAAATACTTGGAGGGCGTGAAGTCCAAGGCCTATAACGGCAAGACGGCCGCCCGCGTAGTTTTGATTTCTCCCATAGCGAACGAAAACGTGAACGGCGTTGCGGCAGCGGATCGCAACAATGGAAACATAAAGGCCTACCTGGAGGTAATGAAGCAGGTTGCGGCCGAACAAAAAGTTGGCTTTGTGGATGCATTCACGGCCACCGAAAAGGGGATGGCCTCGCCCGGCAACGACCTCACCATGAATGGGGCGCACCTGAATGAAAAGGGCTACCAGCTTTTTGCCTCCACCGTCTTCAAGCAGCTTTTCGGCAAGGACGCTCCCAAGTTGGACGAAAAGGTACGGGAAGGAGTGGTGGAGAAGAATCGACAGCACTTCTTCCGTTACCGCCCTTTGAACACCTTTTACTACACGGGCGGGCGCAACAGGAGCTACGGCTACCTGGACTTCCTTCCTGCAATGCGGAATTTCGATATCATGACTGCAAACCGAGACAAGCGCGTTCATGCTCTGGCCCAAGGGAAGAAAGTTCCTGCTGAAATCGACGACTCCAACGTCCCCGAGATGCCCAAGACCAAGCAGTCGCGCGGGGCCAACAAATGGATGTCGGCCAAAGATGAACGGGGCGCCTTCAAGGTTGACCCGCGTTTTGAAGTCACTCTTTTCGCCGGCGAGGAGCAATTCCCCGACCTAGCCTGCCCCATTCAGATGCGATGGGACTCGCTTGGCCGCTTGTGGGTCAGTTGCTCCACAACCTACCCACACGTTTATCCAGGGCGGGCCCCCGACGACAAGATCGTTATCCTCGAGGACTTAGATAAGGATGGCAAGGCGGACAAATGCTCGGTTTGGGCCGAAGGACTGAACGTACCTCTTTCCTTCGAGTTCGGCAATGGTGGGGTCTACGTCTCCGAGGAACCGCACATGACCTTCCTCAAGGATACCAACGGCGACGGGAAGGCCGACTACAGGCAAACCGTCCTTACCGGGTTCGGCTGCGAGGATTCGCACCATGCCCTCCACGACTTCGCCTGGACACCGGACGGCGACCTGATCTTTCGCGAATCCATCTTTCACCACACTCAGGTCGAGACACCCTACGGACCGGTTCGCCAGCAAAACAGCGGATGGTTCGCCTGGGAGCCGAAACTTCACCGACTGACCGCGTTCGGTACGCATGCAAGCACTAACCCTTGGGGCGTGACCTTCGACGACTGGGGCCAGCACGTCGCCAGCTACCCAATCTTTGCTTCCGCTCACCATGCGCTTGATCCTCCGTATCCGGAACAACACCCCAGGCCCTCAGGCATGCAAGCGTACTCAGGGGTTTGCGGGCAAGAATTCATCGACTTTCCCAATTGGCCCAAGGACCTGCAGGGCAGCATGGTCAAAGTGCGCTACAAATCGACCAACCGGGTTGAAATCCTGAAATGGAATGAATATGACTTTGGCTACGAAGAGCAGTACGTATCCGACATCATCTTCTCGACCAACCTCAGTTTCATACCCGTAGACTTGAGGTACGGCCCCCAAGGCGGAATGTACGTCTGTGATTGGTACAACCCCGTAAAAGGACATGCACAGTATTCTTTAAGAGATGAGCGCAGAGACCGCAAATCCGGGAGAATCTGGAGGATTTTCCCCAAAGGCGCAAAGCCCGTACAAGCCCCCAAGATCGCGGATGCCAGCCTGAATGACCTGCTTGATATTCTTAAAAGGCGTGAATACCGATACCGCTATTGGGCCAAGAGGGAATTGAGGGAAATGGATCCCGCCAAGGTAAGCAAAGCCCTCGACCGGTGGGTCAAGGCCCTCGATCCCGCCGACCCACGCTTTCGGCATCACCAAGTCGAGGCGATGTGGGCGTACCGGAACGTCGAGCAGGCCAACCTCCCCCTGCTCCGCGAGCTTCTCCAGTGCGATAACCACAACGCCCGAGCCGCAGCCGCCCGGCAGCTCAGGCACTGGCACGGGTTGGCAAAGGACGGGGACCGCCTGCTCGCTTCCGCGGGAAACGATGAAAACGGCCTCGTGCGCATGGAGGCGGCCATCGCCTGCAGCTACGTCGGGTCCAAGGAAGCTTTCGAGACCTTGGCCACTCTGATCACCAAGCCGAACGAAAAACACTTGTCCTACGCCATCAACACTTCTCTGGGTTCCGCACCGATGCGAAAGTTTTGGGATCCCGCTACCGTCGAGAAGACCCATCCTGAAGTTCATGCCTTTCTCTTCCGAAAGAAAATCGAGAAGGAAAAAGCCGAGGAGTCCAAAAGGGACAGTAAATTCGACCGGCAAAAAAACCTGCTCAAGGTTAAGGTTTCCTGCGTCAAGGAAAGGATGATCTACGCAACCGAGTACATGGACAAACCCAACCTGGGCGAGTATAAGGTTTCACCTGCCGGAGATATTCCGGCCAAGCCGAACCAGCCGATCCGCATTGAGTTTTCCAACCCTGACGCCACCCCGCACAACCTGGTTCTCGTCCAACCCGGTTCTCTTGAGGAAGTGGGCTTGGCCGCCAACGAAATGGCCAAGGATCCCTCGGCTGCCAAGAGCGGTCAATTCATTCCGAAGTCCGACAAAATCATCATACATACCAAGATGCTCAAGCAGGGGGAAACCGAAACCCTGCGCTTCAAGGCGCCTAGAAAGCCCGGTGTTTATCCCTACCTGTGCAGCTTCCCCGGGCATTGGACCATCATGAAGGGCAACCTCGTCGTCAAGTAATCCACCCGCCTTCCATCCATCCGTATGAGAATCACGTCCCTTTTCGCACTGGTTTCTCTTTTCCTGTCAGCAGTCGGGGAAAGCCGGACCAACTTCATTCTCGTCATGGCCGACGACCAAGGGTGGGGACAAACCGGCTATTACGATCATCCCGTCCTGAAGACCCCCCACCTTGACGAAATGGCCGGGAACGGTCTGCGCTTCGACCGCTTTTATGCAGGAGGACCGGTTTGTTCCCCAACCCGCGCATCCGTGCTTACCGGCCGCACCCACGACCGCACGGGCGTTTTCGACCACGGCTACGCGCTTAGGAAACAGGAAAAGACCCTTCCGGAGGCACTGAAGAAGGCCGGTTACGCAACGGGACATTTCGGGAAATGGCACCTCAACGGCTTGCGTGGACCGGGTGTGCCCATCCTCCCCGGGGACTCAAACGGCCCCAAGGGTTTCGGGTTCGACCACTGGCTTTCGGTGACGAACTTTTTCGACCTCAACCCAGTCATGAGCCGGCAGGGCAAATTCGAAGGTTTCAAGGGTGATTCGTCCGAAATCATCGTTGCGGAAGCCCTCCGGTTCATGGACCGCCAAACCAAGGCTAAAAAACCTTTTTTCTGCGTGATCTGGTACGGAACCCCGCACAGTCCTTGGATGGGGCTTAAAAAGGACCTAAACGAATTCAGGAAACTGGACGGTAATTCGCAAGCCCACTATGCCGAGCTACGGGCTATGGATAGGAGCATCGGTTCCCTTAGGGAAGGCCTGAGGAAAATGAATGCGCAAGAGGATACCCTGGTCTGGTTTACCAGCGACAATGGCGGCTTGCCGAAGATCAAGCCTTCATCGACGGGGGGCTTGCGGGATTTCAAGGGAAGCCTCTATGAGGGAGGCATCCGTGTTCCGGCCATCATCGAATGGCCCAAAAAGATAAATAAATCCCGAGTCACCTCCTATCCTGCGGGTGCCGTGGACATCTTTCCCACCATCGCGGAAATCGCCAAGCTTCCCGGATCGTCCATGCTACAACCTCAGGACGGTCAAAGTCTGGTCCCCCTGCTTGCAAAGGGTATGAAGTCTCGTGCAAAGCCCCTCGTTTTCCGAAGCCGGGCCCGCATGGCGGTCATCGACAATGACTGGAAATTACTCTCGCAGCCTCGTGGAGAGCGTCGCAACATTGAACTTTTCGACCTCGCGAAGGATCCGTCCGAGTCGGAAAATCTTTTTCGTCCGGGACACGAACAGGTAACCCGCCTAAGAAAGATCCTCGTGGCGGAAAGGGCGTCCATCGATCAAAGCGTGGAAGGCAAGGACTACCCCGAAGGCAAAGTTCTTCCCCAGCCTCCCCGCATCTTCTGGACCGAGGTGCCCGAGTACCAAAAGTATTTTAAGGAATGGAAAAACCGCCCGGAATACCAAAGCAGACTGAAGAAACTACGATGAAACCCTTTTCTACGATCTTATGCCGTCTTCTCGCCTCCTTGCCGGCTCTCTTTTCGGCAGGAGCTGAAAACAGGCCCAACGTCATCTTTCTTTTGACCGATGACCAGTCGAGCTACTCCCTGGGCTGCTACGGTAACAAGGACGTAAGGACTCCTCACATCGACGGCTTGTCGCTGTCGGGCATGACCTTCGACCACCATTACGATACAACCGCCATCTGCATGGCCAGCCGGGTCAACGTAATGACGGGTCTCTACGAATACCGACATGGGTGCAACTTCGATCACGGGCCGTTGACCGAGAAACTCTGGAAAACCTCCTATCCGATTCGTCTGCGCCAGGCCGGATATCTCACGGCCTTTGCAGGCAAATTCGGCTTCGAGGTACGCAAGGGCACTCAAAAGGGACGGAAGTTTTTGCCGGAGGAAGACTTCGACAAGTGGGGCGGCGGCCCGGGGCAAACCAATTACGCCACCGCCAAAAACCCTAGTATGAAGGCCTATGCGAAGAAGTACCCGCACTCCTCCAGGTCCTATGGGGCTTTCGGAAGAGACTTCGTCAAGGAGTCGGCCAAGACCGGCAAGCCCTTTTGCCTGTCGATAAGTTTCAAGGCGCCGCACAAACCCGATCAACCGGATCCTCTGTTCGACAAGGTCTACGCAGGCAGAAAATTCACCAAGCCCGTCAACTTCGGACGAGAGTACGGGAAACACTTTTCTCTGCAAAGCAAGCAAGGCCGCCAGTATGAACGCTTCATAAGTTGGGGCTATCGCGACAAATACGACGAAGTGATGGCGGTCTACCACCAGATGGTTCACGGGGTGGATGCAGCGGTAGGCATGATCCGGGCGGCTGTGGAGGAAGCGGGCGTGGAAAAAAATACGGTCTTCATTTTTACCTCGGACAACGGTTTCTTTTGCGGCTCACACGGCTATGGATCGAAAGTCCTGCCCTACGAGGAATCGACCAACGTTCCAATGATCATTTATGATCCGCGTCATCCCTCCAGCGGCAAGAAGTTACGCTCCGCGGCCCTTACCGCAAATATCGACGTAGCGCCCACGATCCTTGAATTGGCCGGCCTGGAAATTCCTGCCCAGATGGATGGGGTAAGTTTGCTTCCCTTGCTCGATAATCCCAAGGGGTCGGTTCGGGAGACCGCCAACCTAATCAACGTCTGGGGCCCGAAGGAAGCGCATTCCTACGGTGTGGTGACCAAGGACTACAAATATCTTTACTGGCCCTTCGAATCCGGAAAGTTCGAGCCCACGGAGGAATTATACCACTTGACCGAAGATCCTCACGAACTGACCAACCTCGCTCCGCACAAGGGGAAGGAACTGCTGAAAATGCGGGTCATTTACGACAAGGCGGTCGACCACTGGAAACGCGAAGGCGTGAATTACAACGGTTACGAACCCTACGGCGATATTTTCGACCGCAATACTCCCTGGCGACCATAATGAAGCCTGATATTTATTTAAATTTATGAAAACCCGAATCTTGTTTCTTCTCTTTCTGGGCGTTTTGGCTACCGTTCATGCAAAACGCCCGAACATCGTTCTCATCATGGCTGACGATCTCGGTTTTTCAGACCTTGGATGTTATGGGTCGGAAATCGAAACCCCCAACTTGGACCGCCTGGCCAAGGATGGCCTGCGCTTCTCCCAATTCTACAACACCGCCAAATGTCACTCCTCCCGGGTTTGCCTTCTTACTGGTTTGTATTGCAACCAAGCCGGAAGCAATTCCCTTAGCCGGGGCGCCACCATTGCCGAAGTTCTCCGGCCTGCAGGCTATTCAACTTGGATGGCAGGAAAATGGCATCTCAGCAATCAGCCTACCGATTTTGGGTTTCAGCGCTACTGGGGGCACCTGTCGGGGGCCTGTAATTTCTTTACCGGCGACAATACCTTCCGCCTCGACGGGCGGAAATGGGACATACCCAAAACCTTGAATGGCAAGCCATTCTATACCACTCACGCCATCACTGACTTCGCCTTGGACTTTCTCAAGGACGGCAAAATCGATTCAAACTCCGATCCCTTTCTTCTCTATGTTGCCTACAATGCGCCGCATTATCCTCTGCAGGCACCTGAGGATGCCGTCAAGAAATACAAAGGCAGGTACGATGCGGGCTGGGATCAATTGAGGCAGACCAGATATGCCAAGCAGGTAACGACGGGGCTCATCCCCAAAAGGTTCAAGCTTTCGCCCCGAGCGCCGCACGTGCCCGCATGGGATGAAATCAAGGATTCCGAAAAAGCCTGGGAGGCCAGACGGATGGAGGTATTCGCCGCTATGATCGATCTCGTCGATCAAAACGTCGGCCGTCTCATCGATGACCTGAAAAGACGAAAAGTTTTCGAAAACACCCTTTTTCTTTTCTGCGCCGATAACGGCGGTTGTCCTTTCGAGAGAACGAGGGGCAGGAACCTCGAGCCCTGGGACCCCAAGTCCTACTGGACCTACGATGCCTCATGGGGTCAGGTCAGCAACACTCCTTTCAGGCTCTACAAGCAAAACCAACATGAAGGGGGTATTTCCTCCCCCCTAATCGCCCACTGGCCCAACGGAATTAAGGCCAAGGCAGGAACCATCACCCGTCAACCCGCTCATTTGATCGATTTCATGGCCACCTTCCTTGAAATTGGTCAGGCCCGCTATCCAAAGACGGTCGGCAAGCGCAAAATCGATCCGCTGCAGGGAAAATCCCTCTTGCCCATTCTCGAGGGAAAGGAACGAAAAGGACACGAAACCCTCTACTTTCAGTTTGGAACCGACCGAGCCCTGCGCAAGGAAAACTGGAAGCTCGTCTCCGCAAAGGGCGGCAAATGGGAGTTATACGACCTTGATAAGGACAGGACCGAACTGAACGACCTGTCCGACAAATACCCGGAGCGAGTGAATGAAATGTCCAAAGAATGGTTCGATATCGCAAAGAACAAGGATCGGGTCGGCAAAAAGGCCCTAAGCCCGGCCAGAGGTCAAATTAAGGACCTATCCTTCCGAAAGGATACCTCAAATCAGTTAGAGGAATAGGATAAGAAACCTCAGCCTTTTTCCTTCCATGGCCCGGTTATGGCCAAGGTAAGGCCCTCGCGTTGCATATTAACGAAGAGAGTTGAACCATCTGGCGAAAAACAAACTCCAGCAAATTCACCACTGCTTTTGGCATTTTTAGCCAGTTTGAATATTTTCCCTTTTGTGGTAATCACATCAAGAAACTGATCTCCCTTGCCATCCTCGCAAAGGATTAGGTCTCCCCATGGAGCAACCGTTAGATTATCGCAGTTATCGACCAAATCTGCATTATTGGGCTCTGCGTATAATTCCAATTTATTAGCGGTCAATTTCCATATTTGACCCCTTTGTTTAATTCCACCATTGGTGCAGGCAAAAAAGATCGATCCTCGAGAGTACCACATGCCTTCTCCCCGTGCGAAGCAAGCCGCTCCCTTTTTGAAACCCCGAATTCTCAGGTCATCTCTTGGAGATTCGACGTTTTCCATTTCAATCCACTCGATTTTCTTGGAATCACCCACCGAAAACGTCTTTTCGGACCAATTTCTCGTATCCAAACCTAGTTTCTCTTTGACTTTGAGGGCGAAAAGCTTGCCCCCCTCGGCAAGTTTCCCTTTTACCTTCGGGACGAATCGGTAAATCAATCCTTCATGCCTGTCCTCCGTTTGAAAGACGTCCCCCGTATCTGGATCAACGGCAACCGCTTCGTGGTTGAACCTGCCCATGGCCTTGAGTGGAACGGGTTCGGCCAGCGCCGGTTGATCGGTCGCCGGCACGTCGAAACACCAGCCATGATCCCGAGCGAGGTCACCGCCTTTCCCGGCAACCGTTTCCTCACAGGTAATCCAGGAATTCCAGGGCGTCGGCCCTCCGGCGCAATTCCTCAAGGTACCAGCCAGACTTAGAAACTGCCGAACCACTTTCTTCGAAGCCAAGTCGTACACCAGGGTAGTGGTTCCTCCCAGACAAGGCGCGGATTTGCCAGGATCATAAATCCTGTCCCTGGGTATCTTGTCCGTTTTTTCATTCTTCCGTCCAAAAGGCCCCCCTGAAGCCCCGGAACCGGCATTGAGTTCATGGTTGCGTATGAGAATGACCTCCTTGCCCTTCCCGGGGAAGGCGGCCATGCCGTCGGGCAGGGCGGGCAAGACTAAACCATCGGACATTTTCTCGCCTGCCCTACCGATCACGGAGTAGGAAAAACCGGATGGCAAATCGAGGATTTTTTGAGGATCCGGCGTCAAGGGTCCGAAGCCACGGACCGAGCGGGCCTTTCCGTTGGCCGCCGAGAGGCGCTGCAAGCCTGAAAAACCCAAGGCAATTGAACTTGTGCGCCGCAGAAAAGAGCGTCTTGTGTGCATCGATCGAGATTACCCCGAAAAAATTTTCGCAACCCTTCTCTACCAAGACCGCCTTTTATAGAGGCACTTGTCATGCATAGCTCACGGTACTTGAAAGATTTTTTAGCGAGTGGGCTTCGATCAGGTTTGTGTTTTGTTTAATTTGTAGTGAACTCCCAATTCATGCGCTCAAACCTTCACCACTATCTCAAGCTAGCCCTCATCGTACTATTGGCCGGCCACTTCTCTATTCAAGCCGAAGCTAGAAAAATCATTCTCGGGGTTAAGCCGGGGCTGCATTTCGATCCCAAGGTCCTCCACGTCCTTCCCGGTGAGGAAGTCGAGCTGACCTTCGACAACTCGGACCTGATGATGCATAACTTCGTCCTGGTCGAACCAGGCGCCCGCATGGAGATCGTCGAAGCTGCAAACGCACTCGGTGAAAAAGGTCCCGCCCTCCACTACGTGCCGGATTCAGCAAAAGTACTGGCCTCCACCCCCGTGGTCATGCCTAAGAAGAAATCAACGGTCCGCTTCAAGGCCCCCGGCAAGGAAGGCAAATATCCCTACGTGTGCACCTTTCCCGGCCATGGATTCCTGATGCACGGCACGCTCTTCGTGGCAAAAACCGAGCCGAAGGAGCTTACCGCCGGCCCGACCAAGAACCCTGGGTCACCCGTGGGCGTTCCCGAGGAACTGGAATCGACTCTTTTCTCCCCCAATACCGTCACCCCCTGCGTAGCTTGCATCGGCGTCGCTCCCACTGGGGAGGTGTACGCCGGGGTCGACCAGATCGGTTCGCTGGGCAAGGGGGGAGGAAAGGGCAGGATCATCCGTCTGGTCGACGAGGATCACGACGGAGTATCCGATTATCGGACCGAGTACGCCTTGATCGACAACCCGCGGGGCATCGTACCAGTCGGGGACAAACTCTACGTGCTTCACACGAAATGGGGGAAAGGAACCCAGTTCGACGGAATGTTTCTTTCCGTCCTTGAGGACAAGGATGGGGATGGGATGGCGGATGGACCGCCCAAGCACTTGGTCAAGGAGATCAGCACGCGAAAGTTCAACCAGGCCCGGGGGGTCGATCATACCACCAATGGGATCCGAATGGGGATCGACGGTTGGATTTACGTTGCTGTGGGAGACTTCGGTTTCGTTGATGCGGAAGGAACGGACGGGACGAAGCTGACCATGTACGGAGGCGGGATCATTCGGGTTCGGCCCGATGGGACCGAGTTGGAAACCTATGCCAATGGCCTAAGAAATATCTACGATGTGGCCATCGACCCCTTCATGAACGTATTCACCCGGGGCAACACCAACGACGGTGGGGGCTGGAACATGCGCTTCATCCACGAAATCCAGACCGGGGAATACGGGTACCCCAAGCTGTTCAAGCGCTACACCAGCGAGATCATCCCCGCCCTCGTCGACGTTGGCGGCGGCTCCGGCACGGGAGCCATGTTCTTCGACGAGCCGGGTTGGCCGGACAAGTACAACGACGTCCCCATGATGTGCGATTGGGGAAGGGGCCAGCTATTCATCCACCGGGTTACTCCCGACGGGTCCAGTTTTACCCAGGAGCAGGAGAGTTTCATCAAGTGCGGAAGAATTACCGACGTCGACTGTGATGGTTCAGGGCGTCTCTTCATCGGCAGTTGGAGCAACTCCGGGTTCAAGGGTGGGACGGGCGGCTACGTCGCTCGGGTCGTTCCAAAGGGTTGGAAGTACAAGGAATTTCCCGACCTGCAAAAGCGCAACGAGATAGACTTGGCCAATATGCTCACCACCCCCAGCGCCAAGGCAAGGCTGCATGCCCAGCAGGAAATTCTTCGCCGGGGAGGTTCGGGCAAGGAAGTCTTGGCTGTGGCCGTGGACAAGAAGCTCGCCCCGAGGGCGCGTGTGGCCGCCATCTTCACCTTGAAACAACTACTCGGAACAAAGTCTCACAAGGATCTTCTCAAGCTGGTCGATGATCCCGCCGTGGCGGAGCATGCCCTGCGGGCCCTGGCCGACCGAAGAACTCAGGTCGACGGAATCCCCCAGGCCCCCTTTGCCAAGGCCCTCAAAAGCACGAATCCGCGCGTACAGGTAGCGGCCGCAGTGGCTCTCGGCCGTCTTGGCGACAAGTCGGCGGCTAAGGCCCTGCTCGCCGTTTCCAACCCCCCGGCAACGGACCCCTTGCCGGCTTTCCAAGCACCTGCCAAGGTGGATTCCGGGCCCCAGGGCGTTCACCAGAGCCCGCTTGTCGACGGGAACAAGGCACATCCATTCGACGTCGACGTCTCTGGCTGGAAGGAGCTCTACCTGACGATCGGGGATGGTGGCAACGGCGACGGCAACGACCACGGTGCCTGGTTTGAGCCGACCCTGGTCAAGAAGGACGGCTCCGTCATCAAGCTGACCGACCTCAAGTGGTCACAGGCCACTCAAGGTTGGGGGAAGACCGGTGTGGGCATCAGCCCGACCGGGGCGAAACTTGGCCGCTCGGACAAAAAACCCATGGCCTTTGGAATCGGTTCCCATGCGGTAAGCGTAATTTCCTACAAGAAGTTGCCCCCTGGGGTCATGCGATTCAAGTGCGTGGCCGGTTTGGCCGACACGCACCGGGGTGGACGGGTCCGTTTTTACGTCAGCAACAAGGTGATCAAGAAATTCGCCGGTGGTGGTAAAAAGCAAATCGTCGAAGGCCCGCACGCCTCTCCGAACTCGGCATCCATCCTCCCTCACGTCGCCCGCCAAGCCTTGGTTGCCCTACGGGCCGGGCCGGCCTGCGTGGATGCAATCGGCACGCCCAACCAAAGCGGAGCACTTATGGCCCTGCGCTATATGCATCACCCGGAAGCCGTCGATGCCCTCCTCAAGCGTTTCGAAAAGTCCCTCGAATCTGATACCAAGCAACGTATCGCAAGGAGTCTCGTCCGTTTGGCGAACAAGGAAAAGCCCTATCAGGGAGACACTTGGTGGGGCACCCGCCCGGACACCCGCGGCCCTTACTACTACCCGACTCCTTGGGAAAAGACCGAGGAAATCCACCAAGCTCTCGTCAAGGCGGCCAAGACGGGTGATCCCGCCACCCGCTTCGTCATTTCCAAGTTGGCCGAGAAGGATAGAGTAAGCATACCCGGACTGCCCAAGAGCGAGTGAGGGTCGAAGGGGTGACCGCTTCAAGGTTTTCATCCTTTCTGCCTCTAGGCTTGCTTGTCGCTGGTTTCCTGGCGGCCAAGCCCGAATCTCCCCAGTCGGAGATCTGGACCTTCGTAAGCATACCCGACTTTCTCAATTTCGACATCGAGTACCCACAGAAGGGATGGGAGGACGCCCTCGGGTTCATCGTGGGTTCCATGAAGAAGGAAGATCCGGCCTTTGCCATGGTGGCGGGCGACCTCGTGATGGGGCACTGGGGAAACAAGATGCAGGAAATCGACAAGTGGGCGGACAAGTATTATCCTGGTTGGGTCCAGCGTTTCAAGGATCACGGCCTCAAGGTCTACGCCGCCCTCGGGGACCACGAGATCAGGGACAACCCCTGGCGCGGTGCATCCGCGCATGCGGTTCCTTTCTACAAGGATGCTTTTCGTCGACATCTGAAGATGCCCCTGAACGGCCCTGACCACATGAAGGGAACCGCTTTTTACTGGGTCCACAAAAATGCCCTGTTCGTTTCGGTGGACGTTTTCGAGAAAGGCAAGAGCAACCAGGGAGAGATCGCGGCCGGGGTGACGGGCAAGCAACTCGAGTGGTTCGAAAAAGTCCTTAGCGAAAACGGGCCCAAGGTGGACCATATTGTGGTTATGGGGCACACGCCCATCCTGCGGCCCGTACGGACCTTCAGTTCATCGGGCATGTTGACGGTCCAGGGACGCGACTCGGGTTTTTGGAAAGCCATGGCCAAGCATGGCGTCGACCTCTACCTTTGCGGGGAGGTGCATGCCGTAACCTGTACCCAGCGCGACGGCATCCAGCAAATCGCCCACGGTGGCTTGATCGGTCGCACCACCAAGCCCAACTACCTGCTTGTGACGGTGCACAAGGACAGGCTCGAGCTGGACCTCAAGGAGATCGAGCTAATCAACGGCAAGGGGCGGCTCTGGCAAAAGAACAAGAGCAAGGGTCCATGGGACACAATCACCATCACTGCGGAACGTAAAAAACAAGGCTTCACCTCGATCGGGAAAGTCACCATAAACAAAGAGGAAGGCGACAAGAAGTTCGAAACCCGAACCGGCTTCTTCATCGAGAAAAACAACCCCAAATAGGACTCCTAGCTCGCTACTAAGCTCACCACGATGAAGTTATTTTGCACAGTCACCCTTTGGCTCGTAACCCTCGCGCCCCTTTGCTCTCATGCCGTACCCGAGGGCGACCCACCAAACCATGGCCTGGTCGGGCTTCGCCCCTTGCCCCGAACTGCCGCCATGGATCATGGCCATAACCACGGTGGATCCTGGGCGGGCACACCCACTTTTGAAGAACAGAAAGGCAACTACCCATTCGTCGCCAACAACCTGGACTTGGTAAAAGGTTGGCTGGATGGAGACTTCAAGACAAAGCGGGTCTTCTTTGAACACTATTGGGGGCTGAGCGATGCCCGAGATGACTTGGATCCGAAAAAGAATTTGCTCATCCAAACAATCCGCAAATGGGAGACGCAAGGCGCCCGGGTGGACCATATTCTGATCTGTCGGGAGTACGATCTGGCCATACAAAGAGGGCACAAGGATGCCAAACCGGGTCCTTTCAAGGAAGACACGCGAATTCTTTACGAGAAGGATTTTGACGACATACGGGCCATGTTCAAAAGGGCCCACAAGATGGGCTTGATAAAACGCCGAAATTACAAGCTCATCCAAATGATCCAGGAACCTTCCTTTTTCGCGAGGGACAAACGTTTTTTGCCGATCATGAAGAAGTGCGACGGGATCGCCTACGAGTGCCACCAGTTCAACCGCCACTGGCCCTTGGAAACGGGGTGGGGAAAACCCGAAAAGGTGATTCAAGGCGCCAAGTGGACGCTCGCTCAAGGCAAGGAATACGTTTTCTATTATGGTCCGATCCGTTGGAAGGGAGATGTGTATTACGAGTTCATGGAACGGGACTGGTTGCAAAAGTTCTGGAAAGCCGGACTTCCCAAGCACCATCCCAGGATGCATTACTATTTGAATACTTTTCCTCACGCAGATGGACGTGGCCGCCCCGTCGGACCGGAAACCGATCCGCACTCCGTTCTGGGTTTTACGAAATGGCTTATTGAGGAAATTACCCTAGCCAAGGAGTAATCTTCATCCTGAATATATCATGAGATCAACATTCGCACACCTTGTAACCGCAATCCTTGCGCTTGCGACGACCGGCCTTTCCGTAGAGAAGCCCAACGTTTTGTTTCTGATATCCGATGATCTCAACACGGCATTGAGCGGATTCGGGCATGCGCAGTGCAAAACGCCGGAGCTGGACAAATTAGCCGAGCGGGGCATGCGCTTCGAGAACATGCATTGCCAATACCCCGTTTGCGGGGCGTCGCGGGCGTCGCTCATGTCCGGACTCTATCCCTACACCAACGGCACGCTGGGCAATGCAGGCACCCTGCGGGGAAACATGCCGGACGTCGTGACGATGTCGCAGTTATTTAGAAAAAACGGCTACTGCGTCGGGCGTGTCAGCAAGATCTACCACATGGGCATCCCACCGGAAATCCTCGCCGGAACCGCAACCCGTGACGACCCGCGCTCTTGGGATGAGGTGGTCAACGTCAAGGCGCCCGAACAAAATGCCCCTGGCGAAAAGACGAACTGGTCACCCAAGAACAAGAGCTCGCAATCCTTTACGGGCGTGGTGGCCGAAGGCGATGATTTGGCGCATGCAGACGGGATGGCGGCAAGCCACGCCATCGACTTCCTCAAGCGCCACAAGGACAAACCCTTTTTTCTCGCCTGCGGCTTTGTACGGCCGCACGTCCCATTAGTTGCCCCGGCAAAATATTTTGACCGCTATGACCGCGACGCGATGATCGCTCCCGTAGTGCCGGAGAACGACCTTGAAGACGTGCCGGAGATCATTCGCAACTACAAGCGCAACAGCACATCCTACGGAGTCACGCCCGAACTGCACAAGGGCTTGCTCGAAGCCTACTATGCAAGCATTTCCTACATGGATGCGCAGGTCGGCCGCGTACTGGGTGCACTCCAGGAGCTGGGACTTGCGGAGAACACCATCGTCGTGTTCACCAGCGACCATGGCTACCTGCTGGGGGAGCATCACAAGTTCCAAAAACAGCACTTGTTCGAGGAATCCACCCGCGTCCCCTTCATCGTCAGCGTTCCATGGATGAACAAGCAACACGGCAAGGCGACCAATCATATTACCGAACTCCTGGACCTCTATCCAACCCTTGCCGACCTGAGCGGGTTAAAGGCCCCGAAGAGCCTTCAGGGCGCGAGCATGGTTCCGCTCCTCAAGAATCCTTCTGCCGATGAGTGGACAAAAGATCTCGCCTTTACCATAAGCCGGAATGGGGGAGAATCGATTCGCACCCACAACTGGCGTTTTACGCATTGGGGCTTTGGCTCCGGGGGCATGGAACTGTATGACCTAAGGAAGGATCCCGGAGAATTCAACAACCTCGCCAAGAACCCCAAGTATAACAAGGCACTCAAAAAACTGAAGGCGCAAATGGAGTCCAAGCGAAGGGAGGCGGGCTATTCCGCCAAGCGGTTTGGCGGAAAGAAAAAGTGAGGGCCAAAACAATCCTTTTTCTTGCCGCCATCTTCATAACGGGAGGGCTTCAGGCGGATGAATCCGCAAAGGTTCCTTCTTCAAAAAAGGACTTTCATCTGTTCCTCCTGATGGGACAGTCAAACATGTCCGGAGGTGTGGGTTTAGCAGCCGGCGACAACCAGCCGGTTCCCCAGGTGCTGAAAATGCTTTATGCCAAAGAGGGGAAGGAGCCCAAGTGGGCCCCCGGCGCTCATCCGCTTCATCCCAGACGGCCCAACAAGAAAGCGCGTTTCGGGCCCGGCCTGTCCTTCGCAGAGGCTTACGTGGCCGACAAGCCTAGTGGGACGGTCGGTTTGATTCCGATGGCCTGGGGTGGCCGAAGCATCATACAGCTCAGCAAAGGGTCTGAAATTTACGGCGATGCCATCCGTCATACGAAGTCCGCCATGCAGGCTGGCACCCTCAAGGGGGTGCTCTGGCACCAAGGCGAATCGGACACCGTCGAGCAGACGAGGACCGATGCCTATGAGAAAAGACTTCATCGGCTGATCGAAGACGTCCGGAAGGACTTGGGGAATCCGCAATTGCCCTTCATCGTGGGCAACTTGGCGGAGTTCTACGGCACCGGCCAGGATCACAAGGCCCCGGATCGGGTGGCTCGCATTACCAGGATCAAGGAGATCCTCAGAAGTTTGCCGAAGAAGGTGCCTCATACCGGATTCGTCGAATCCACTGGTTGCAGCCCGGCCGCTCGCGCCAAAGTACATTTTGACCGCAAGTCGTGCTTGCTCATGGGCAAGCGGTATGCCCGGGTTTACGCCGACTTGTTTGCGAAACCATGAAACCTTTTCTCGCTTTCACACTCTTTTTCGCCGCCTTTGGCTTGGCTGCGGTTTCTTCGCTCCGGGCGGCCAAGCCCAATATCGTACTGATCCTTGCCGACGACATGGGTTTGGGCGACGTCTCCTGTTATCGGATGGGCGGGTTGGTCGAGACGCCTCACCTCGACAAACTGGCCTCCGAAGGTAGACGCTTTCTCGATGCGCATACCCCGTCCGGTGTTTGCACGCCCACGCGTTACGGACTTCTGACCGGCCGCTATGCTTGGCGTACGCGACTCAAATCACGCGTGCTTCAAGGGTATTCTCCGCCCTTGATTGCTCCCGACCGCGAAACGGTTGCCTCCTTGCTTCGGGCCGAAGGATACGCCACTGCAATCATCGGCAAGTGGCACCTCGGGCTCGGTTGGCAAAAAAAGGACGGCACCCCTTTGCTTGACGCGCAAGGGCACGGGACCCCCAAAGACATTGACGTTACCCGCCCGGTTACGGCGGGTCCCAATACGATGGGCTTTGATCGTTGGTTCGGTTGTTCGGCATCTTGGGACATGCCGCCCTATGGATGGTTTGAGAACGACAGACTGCCCCAGGCCGCTCATTTCGTGAATGCCACCAAACAGAAGGGCTGGCAAACGCGCCCCGGCTTGCGCGATCCCAAGGTGAACCTGACCGATGCCTTGCCCGTATTCGCCAAGCGGGCTCGCGATGACGTACTTGCATTCGCCCAGGGAGACAAACCATTCTTCCTTTATATTCCGCTCACTTCGCCACATTCCCCCATCGTTCCCAACAAACCGTTTCAGGGTAAGACGAATATTGGAAGCTACGGCGACTTCGTGGTCGAGACCGACTGGGTGGTCGGGCAGGTGATGCAGGCGGTCGACGATGCGAAGATAAAGGACAATACCCTCTTTATCTTCACTACCGACAATGGAGCCGCCCAATTCAGTCGCAGGACAAAGGGCGGCAAAACCCACCTGTCATCCGGACCGTATCGTGGACGCAAAAGGGATAACTGGGAAGGCGGTCACCGCATTCCCTTCATCGCCCGCTGGCCAGGGGTGGTGGAGGCTGGCACCGTATCTTCAAACATCCTTTGCCTGACCGACCTCACCCGTACCTTGGTGGCCGTCGCAGGAGGTGAAATTACCCGGCACGACGTGGCCGAGGACAGCTTCAGTTTTCTTCATGCCCTCAAGGGGGATGCCAGAGGAAGCGCCGTTGCGGGGAATTTGTTGCGTCGGGAAACCACAGTACACCATGGAAGCAGTGGAGAGTTCGCCATCCGCATAGGCGACTGGGTGTATCTTCACCATCAGGGATCGGGAGGGAACAAGTACCCAAAGGACAATAGTGGGGCATGGGATCATGCCGGCCAATTGTACGACTTGCGAAAAGACCCGGGGCAAACTACCAACCTTTATGCCAAGGAACCAGAACGCGTGAAGAGCATGCTGGCCGCCTTGGCGAAGATTATCCGCGACGGGAGAAGCTTCCCCGGCAAACCTCAAAAAAACGATCCCGCGGAAGTATGGAAGCAAATCGAGGGATGGGCGGATTAGATTTTCTCTTCACCTTGTCCTTTGCACGAAAAGTCCGGCTTCCCGAATAAAAGAACCTACGAATTTTAGTCCATCTCATGAAACTCATCCCATGCCTTCTTGCTTTCTTCAGTCTGCTTTGCTCTCCTCTCATTGGAGCCGATCGGACCAATGTGAACGTGGTGTGGATCGTCATCGAAGATGCATCCCCACATATCGGTTGCTATGGCGAAACCCTCATCAAGACTCCGCATATCGACCGGATGGCCCGGGAAGGCATGCGCTGCAGCAACGCCTTCGTCACTTCCCCGGTTTGTTCGTCCAGCCGCTCTGCAATGGTGAGCGGAATGTACCAGACCACTCTTGGGGTACACAACCACCGCAGCCAGACCTCGTCCGGGAAAGGGGGGGGCAACGCGGACTATTACGACAGCTACAAGGTTCCGAAATCGGTCAGGCTGATACCCGAGCTCTTCCGGGATGCCGGGTACTTCGTCACCAACAAGAACAAGACGGATTACAATTTTATTCCGGCGAGCAAGCTCTATCACGGCAGCGAATGGAAGAAGGCGCCTGCCGACCAGCCCATCTTCGCCCAATTCCAACTCAGTGGCGGAAAGAACCGCAAGGCGAAAAGCCATGCCGATCCCGAACAGGTAGTCCTGCCACCTTACTACCCCGACCATCCGACGCTTCGCCAGGACTGGGCAAAGTATTTGGATTCCTGGGTAAAGACCGATGAAGAAGTCGGACGAATCCTGGCGGATCTCGAGAAAGCGGGACGCCTGGACGCGACCGCGGTCTTCCTGTGGACGGACCACGGACTAAGCCACCTGCGCGGCAAGCAATTCCTCTACGAAGAAGGCATACGCGTCCCCTTGGTCATCCGGTTGCCGAAGAAACGACGGGCAGGCACGGTACGGGACGACCTCATCGAGCATATCGACGTCGCCGCTTGCTCCTTAAAATTGGCCGGCATCAAGATCCCCGGGAACGTTCAGGGGCGAGACTTTCTGGCCGACGACTACGAGCCCAGGAAATTTGTCTTCGCGGCCCGGGACCGCTGCGATGAGACGGTCGACGTCCTGCGTTGCGTTCGCGGTTCCCGCTTCAAGTACGTCCGAAACTTCATGTCTCACGTTTCTCATGCCCAACCCAGTCAGTACAAGGACGGCAAGAAGATCGTCCAGGTCATTCGCGGCCTGTACGAAGAAGGTAAGCTCAACGAGCAACAATCGAGACCCTTTCTTCCCCGCCGGCCTCCTGAAGAGCTCTACGACCTGCAAACCGACCCGCACGAACTGGTCAACCTGGCCACGGATCCCAAGCTTCGGGATCGGTTGGCCGACATGCGCATGGCGCTTCGCCAGCGGATGATCGAGACGCGTGACATGGGCCTGATCCCCGAACCGATCCTAGAGGACGTCGGGCGGGAGGCAGGGAACAAATACCTGGCTTTTCTCAAGAAGGACCGTGGCGAGCAAACGCTGCGCTTGATCGAAGCCATAACCGCCGGGGAAGCAAACGACGGGTCCAAGTTGCTGGAATATGCAAAATCACCTGACCCGGCGACCCGTTACTGGGCGGCCGTATGGCTAGGGGTCAACAAGACGGCGGAAGGCAAATCCACGTTGCTGAAACTGAGCGCCGATCCCGTGCCCGTCGTCCGTGTCGCGGCGGCCCAGGCCTTGTGCAAATTCGGGGAACTCGGTCAAATGAAGGTACTCGTCGAACACATTGAGGACCCCAACCTGCTGGTCGGCATGTTTGCCCTGCGAGCCATCGAGGAACTCGGCGACGCCGGCAAAGCGAGCCGCGAAGCAATCGCCTCGGCCCAGAAGTCCAAATACGAATTCTCCCGACGCATCGCCCGACGCTTGACCACCAAGTGGCGTTGAGGATAGAAATTCTAGAGGCTTGGAGATAGTAATTGCATGAAAACATTTATGCCGCAATTGATTTTCTTTTTCCTGCTATCCTTGCCCATGGGGTTGTGGGCCAACGACAACTTCGAGATTCTCAAAAAGGCCAGGAAGATCGTCTTCTTCGGGGACAGCATCACCTATGGGGGCGAGTACGTGGTGTTTTTCGAGAGATGGCTCACGGTCAACCACCCGGAGCTCGAACCGGAGGTCCTGAACCAGGGCATCCCAAGCGAAACCGTTTCCGGCTTGTCCGAACCGGGACACTTGCGGCACGGTTTTCCGCGGCCCGATATGCACGAGCGCTTGGACCGAGCTCTGAAGGCCTTGAAGCCCGATCTGGTCATCGCCTGCTACGGCATAAACTGCGGAATCTACATGCCGCTCGACGAGGAACGCTTCGCCAAGTACAAGGAGGGGGTGCAACGCCTGAAAAACAAGGTCGAGGCACAGGGAGGGAAGATCATCTTCATGACCCCGCCGGTCTACGACAAACCCAACCCGAAGTTCGATTACGACGACGTTATGGCGGCCTACGCCAAGTGGCTGGTCTCGAAGCGCAAGGATGACTGGATGGTGATCGATTTGCATACCGTGATGAAAAAATCCCTCGCCAAAAAGAGGGAGAAGGATCCGAAGTTCAAGTACTCGCGCGACGGTGTTCATCCTGGAGGGGAGGGCCATGAACTGATGGCTCGGCAGATCATAGACTTTTTCGCCGTCAAACCAGCCCTCAAAGATCCCCATCCCAATGCCTATGGTCGCATGATGATGTTTTTGCGCGAGCGCATGCGGGTCCAACGCGACGCCTGGTTGACCAAGATCGGGCACAAGCGACCGATGGGCAAGGGCAAGCCTTTGGCCGAAGCCGACAAGGTCGCGGCCGAGAACACAGAGCGCATCAAGCAAAACCTTGAGACCATCCTGAAGGTCAAGAAGTAACCTCTAACCGATACAGCCATGAAACCCTTCCTTTTCTTGTTCCTTATGCTTGCCCTCCCATTCCTTGGCTTCGGGGCCAAGGAAAAGCCGAACGTCCTGCTCGTCTCCATTGACGACTTGAACGACTGGGTCGGGTGCCTCGACGGACATCCGCAAGCCAAGACCCCCAACATCGACCGGTTGGCCAAGATGGGCACCCTGTTTGCCAACGGGCATTGCCAGTCTCCGGTCTGCAACCCCTCCCGGGCCAGCATGATGACCGGTCGCTATCCGCATACCACGGGAATTTACTTTCTCAGCCCGGATCTGGAAGAGGCTCCGGTACTCAAGAACGTCAAGACCCTGCCCGAGGTCTTTGCCGAGAATGGGTACAAGACGTTGGCGGCGGGTAAGATCTTCCACCGGAAAGACAAGCGCTTTTTTCAGGAATACCTGCCCACGGGCGGATTCGGTCCGCGCCCCAAGAAGAAGATTTCCCAACCGCATGGCCACCCCTTGTGGGACTGGGGAATCTTTCCGGAGGACGACAACTTGATGCCCGATATGAAATGCGCCAAATGGGCTGTCCAACAACTAAAAAAGAAACACGACAAGCCCTTCTTTATGGGAGTCGGGTTCTATCGTCCTCACGTTCCCATGTATGCCTCCAAGAAATGGTTCGACGTGCATCCGCGCGATCAGGTCAAGCTCCCCGCCGTGCGAAAGGACGACCTCACGGATCTCAGTCAGTATGCCATCGACCTGACCAATTTGAAGCATGTTTCCCCCACCCACAAATGGGTCAAGGGGGCTGGCCAATGGCGGCACGCCGTGCAGTCGTACCTCGCCTCCGTGACCTTTGCCGATCATTGCCTGGGGCTCGTGCTCGATGCCCTCGATTCAAGTGAATATGCCGACAATACGATCATCGCCCTTTTCTCCGACCACGGCTTTCACCTCGGCGAAAAGGAGCGCTGGGCCAAACGCTCGCTCTGGGAGGATGGTACCCGGGTGCCCATAATCGTAACGGCCCCTGGATTCAAGAAGGGCCAGAAAAGCGACCGCCCCGCCGAGCTCCTCGACCTCTTTCCCACTTTGCTCGAGTTGGCGGGCCTGCCCGCTGACTCCACCCAGGAAGGGCAGAGCCTGACGCCCCTCATGAATAATCCAAAGAAGGAGTGGAACCATCCCGCCATCACCAGTTTCGGGCTCGGCAACTACTCGGTGCGCAGCACACGCTACCGCTTCATCCAGTACTTCGACGGATCGCGCGAACTCTACGACCTGAGCGAGGATCCGCACGAATGGAAGAACCTGGCCACCGACCCGAAAAACGAATCGATCATCGAGGAGCACGCGGCCCACTTGCCCAAGAAAGAACATCCTATCCTGCCGGGTGGTTCGACCGGGCACAACGCCTACGGGGCAGCCAATGCCAACATCAAAAAGAACTGAACGATGACCAAACCTAACGGAATCTCACTCTCATCATGCATTCATCGATACACCATATTGTCGTCCTTTTTTTGATCGGTATTCGGGCACTCGCTCATCCCGTCCCTGAAAGTCCGAAATGGCTGGTCTATCCAGGCGGGGAAGGTCCAGGCAAAGGCAAGCACGTCATTCTCATCTCCGCCGATCAGGAATACCGTAGTGAACAATCCATGCCTATGATGGCAAGAATCCTAAGCAAACATCACGGCTTTGACTGTACCGTACTGTTCGGCGTCAACGAAAAGGGGGAAGTCGATCCGACCATGCCGGTCTACCCGAAAAAGGGCAAGGAGGACGAATTTAAGCCACACGATATTCCTGGCCTTGAACATCTTGCCTCCGCTAATCTCGTCATCTTTTTCACCCGTCTCCTGACCCTTCCTGCAGAGCAGCAGAAACAGATCGTTTCTTACCTTGATTCAGGCAAGCCGATGATCGCGCTGCGAACTGCGAATCATGGATTTCGCGGGCCACTCCCCTATAAAATTGATGGCAAAAGGGTAAATTTCGGAAATGACGTACTTGGCGGTTCTTTTATGGGGCACCATGGCCGTTGGCATGCCGATTCAACCCGGGGCGCCATAGTCAAAGAACAAAAGAAACATCCCATTGTCACTGGGGTCAAAGATATCTGGGGACCGTCGGACGTGTACCGGACCTACAAGGAAGGGACAAGTCTTCCGAAGGGTTGCACCGCATTGGTCTGGGGACAGCCCTTGATGGGACGCCAACCCGAGGATCTCCCGAATCAAAAAAAAGAACCGCTCCCGGTCGCCTGGTTCAAGACTTGGAAGACCAGCAACGGCAAAAGCGCTCGAGTGTTCCATTCGACCATGGGTAGCGGGAAGGACTTGGAAAGCGCTGGCCTGCGCCGCCTCGTCATCAATGCCACCTATTGGGGAATGGGTTTGGAATCTTCCATTTGTCCGACCAGCAGCGTCGACTACGTGGGGCCCTATAAACCGCTCGCCAGTGGATTCAATTATGAAAAGCTTGGGGTCGTTCCGAAGCTTCCCGCAGCCTACAAATAACAATCCAGATAAGTAAACTATGAGTACGAATATTCATCCATGGAGCCGTTTTCTAAGGTGCTTCGCAACGCTGGTCGCTTGTGCCTCTTGTGTGGCCCTTGCCACCGGGCAGAAGAAGGATATGCCGAGGGAAAACGTCGTCGATTTTCCCGCATTCGGTGAGGCACTCTGCGTACATAATCTTTTCCAATCCAATATGGTGCTGCAACGGGACAAACCGATTCCAATCTGGGGTTGGGCCAACCCCGGCGAAAAAGTCAGCATAAGCTTCGCTGGTCAAACCAAGGAGGACAAGGCGGACAAGGATCGTGCCTGGAAGATCACACTGCCCGCCATGGAGGCTAATGCCGAAGCGCAAACCCTTACCGTCAACGGCAAGGACAAGACGCTCACTTTGGAGAACGTCCTGATCGGCGACGTCTGGATTCTAGGCGGACAAAGCAACATGGAAGAGCCACTTCAAAACGTGGAAAACGGAAAACTGGAAATCGTCTCCGCCAATTATCCGGGTATCAGAATTCTTACGGTACCCGCTCAGAATGGACCAAAGGTGAAAAAAGGCTTTGCCCGTTTGCATGAATGGAGCAACTGGTCGGGCCGTCATTTCCGCAAAGGGGACTGGGACGTCTGTTCCCCGGAAATCGTCCGTGAACTTTCCGCCATCGGATACGTTTTCGCCCGACGACTCCACATGGCCGCCCAGGTTCCCATCGGCGTGATCGACGCCTCTCGGGGAGGCACGACCGTCGAGACATGGACACCCACTCCCGTTCTGGAGAAGATCGAGACCCCGGAAGTCAAGGGCTTGCTTGCCGAGTGGGAAAAAAAGGTCGCCGAGTTCGATCCTCAGAAGGATTTGGAAAAACGGGTCGAGAATCATCACAACTGGGTCAAGAACATGAAGAAGCAGGGCAGGGAAATTCCCAAGGGGCGGACCGTTCCCACCGACCTGCGACCCGGACCGGCGATGGATCAAAACCGCCCGGGGAACTGTTACGCAAGTATGATCGCTCCGATCGCCGGGTTGTCTGTCAAGGGAGCCATCTTCCATCAAGGATACAATAATGCAGGGGGAGGATCAGCCGGGGCGGACATGTATTACCAAGTCTTCGGCAAGATGATCACGGCTTGGCGTGATGCTTTCAACGATCCTCACATGCCTTTTGGCATCATATCCCTGTGCACCGCCGGGGAGCCGCAGACTAGGGACGACTACCTGGAAAAAATGGTCAACGGGGGGATTTACATTCGCGAGGCTCAGTACAAGACCTTCTTGGATTTCCTAAATGCGGGAGACGAGAACGTCGGCTTCGCCAGCAGTTTCGACAAGCGCCGTTCCTGGTATCACCCGCAACTGAAGATTCCAGTGGGCGAGCGTATCTCGCGCTGGGCTCTGGCCACCCAGTATGGATTCGAAAAGGACATCAAATGGAAACCGCCCATGTATACCGAGATGAAGGTCGAGGAGGGAAAGATCATCCTCAAAATGGACACTTGGGTCAGGGCGGTCACCAATGGGCCCATCGAAGGCTTTGCCATCGCCGGCAAGGATCGTAGGTTTCAGCCCGCGGAAGCCGAGTGGCTGGTTACGGGAAAAGATCAGCACAACCGTCCCAAGCATGACCGGAGGGTCATCGCGCTATCCAGCCCGCACGTTCCCGAGCCCCTTCATTTCCGCTATGCCTGGGGACGCAATCCGATGGGTAACCTCCAGTCGGCCGATCATAACGATCTTCCTTTTGCCACCCAGCGCAGCGACGACTGGAGAATGGAAAACGTTCCCGTAAAATTAACGGGATTCGACGACCTGCCCCCCAAGGATTTTGCCCGCCGGGCCAACCACGAATCGAAGAAGGCTCTCCAACTTGATGACCTCGGGCGACGCCTTAAGGAGGCGCAAACCCTGATCGACGAGCGAAAGGAAGAGTACGAAAAGAAACGCGACGCGGAACGCAAAAGGGCGGAAGAAAAAAAATAGGCTACCCTTATCCGTCAGTCTGCCCGAGCACCGGATAAAGAACGATTTTGCGGTAGCGCACCGAGGTGTGGTCGCCTTGCAGGTGCAAAGGCCCCGGGCGGGTAACGTCCGCTTGATAGGCTCCGTTGGTGTTACCAATCACCGGTTGGTTGTCGATCACTTTCTCCCCGTTAAGCACGACGGTGGCGTGACGGTCCACGATGGTGATCTCGTAGCTTTGCCATTGGCCTCCCGGTCTGCCCGCGTTCTTGGTCGGCTTGACCCGGCTGAAGATGGCGCCGACTCCTTGCAGGCCTTGCATGCGGCTGCCCCGGTCGACCACTTGGGCCTCGTAGGCTCCGCGGACGTAAATCCCACTGTTTCCTCCGGGAGGAACGTTGAACTCGATGGTCAGCTTGGAGTCACCGAAGGCCCGCTCCGTCCTCAGGTTCCCATAGGGAGCGAAAGCGTCGAAGGTCTTCTTGGGCGTTTCGTTTACCAGTTCTCCATCCTTCACTTTCCAGCCGTTGATCTTTTTGGGATTGATCAATTTCCAGCCCGTCAGGTCGACCCCGTTAAACAAGCGGATGGGCTTGCCGAATTTCACCTTGGAAAGATCAGGTTCCGGGGGCAGGGGAGGCAAGCGCTTCCCGAGGTGAACGAAGGGCTTCACACCGGAGACTTTCATAATCACTCTTATTTCATCGCCCGTCACAGTTGCCTGAAGGTCGCGCATCTCCCGTTCCCCGGCATAGGGTCCACCGGGGTACTCGGGCGGACCGATTCGAAGGGCCCGCCTGAAGGTCAGCTTGCCATTGGAGTACTTGAGGTCCCGGATCGCCTTGGGTTCCCCCACCGTCCAGAGCTGTCCGCTCCACTCCCCTCCGTTTAGTTCCAAAGCCATCCACCCGGCGGCCCCATTGCTCATTTCCAAGGCCCAGTGCCCGGCGAAAGCCTTTTGCCGATTGGCGCTTTCTTGGCCAGCCGCCTGACCAATCATCATCAGGCTAAAAACAACCGCGATCGATTGGAGCGCTTTCATTGGAGAGAGTAAATAGATGACGCTCGTTCTACCCGTCAATCATCTCTTGGGTGCAGACTTTTCTTGCCTGAATGTTCAGCCGTCTCTTAGCCTGTCCACTTCACTATGAATGCAACCCCTCTTCTTTTTCTATCTCTTGTCCTCTTGGCAGCCTCGATTTTGGTCGCTAAAAAGCAACCCGACATCGTGGTAATCATGGCGGACGATGCCGGGTATTCGGATTTCGGTTGCTACGGCGGGGAAATCGAGACGCCGGTCCTCGACAAGCTCGCCTACAATGGGTTGCGGTTCTCGCAATTTTACAACACGGGCCGGTGCTGCCCCTCCCGGGCCGCACTCTTGACCGGGGTCTACCAGCATCAGGCGGGCATGGGCCACATGTCCAGGGACCGGGGAATTCCAAGCTATAGCGGAACCATCCTGCCCGACGTTCCGACCCTGGCCGAGCGCCTCCGCAAAGGAGGCTACCGCACCATGATGACCGGCAAGTGGCACCTCGGCACGGAGCCCAAGCAATCGCCCATAGCCCGTGGCTTCGACCGGTTCTACGGAACCCGCAACTTCATCGATTCCTACTTTACCGTGCTGCGCAATTGCCAGGTGTACCTCGACGACAAGGAGGTGCTGCCGGCAACCGAGACCCCGGTCAATCACCTGCACCCCGACCGGGAATGGTACACAACCGACGTCTTCACCGACTATGCCCTTCACTTCATGGACGAATCCTTCCAGAAGCATCCCGACAAGCCCCTTTTTCTCTACGTCGCCCACAACGCTCCTCATTTCCCCCTGCATGCCCGTGAGGAAGACACCAAAAAGTACCGGGGACGCTTCAAGGACGTGGGATGGGACAAGCTCCGCCGGCAACGCTACGACCGCATGGTAAAGATGAGGCTGATCGACAAGAATTGGGCCTTGTCCCCATTGGACGTTCCGAAGTGGGAAACCTACGACGAGAAGATGCGCGACGAGCTGGACCTCAAGATGGCCCTTTACTCGGCCATCATCGACCGGATGGACCAGAACGTCGGGCGCATCGTGGACAAGCTCAAGGCCGCCGGGCGACTGGACAACACGCTCATCCTCTTCCTCGTGGACAATGGCGTGCCCGGAACCGGGGTGCACGACTGGCGCGGACTGTTTGCCAAGAACGACAGGAATCCCGAAACCCGGGTGGACAATTACGAAGAGTGGGGAAGACTGGGTGGTTGGACCTCCAGCTCGGGCAGAGGATGGGCCAACCTGAGCAACGTTCCTTTCCGGATGTACAAGCGCTATACCCACGAGGGCGGGGTGGCCACCCCCCTCATCGCGCATTGGCCGGCCGGCTTCAAGGCCAAGGGCGAGTTGCGCCATGCCCCCAGCCACATCATCGACGTCACGCCAACCTGCCTCTCGGCAGCCGGTCTTCCGGTCCGGGGAATGGAAGGCAAGAGCCTCTTGCCCGTATTTGCCAAGGATTCCAAGACGGCCCGTACCCTCTACTGGGAACACGAGGGCAACCGGGCCGTCCGCAAGGGAGACTATAAGCTCGTCGCCGCCCACGATACCCCTTGGGAACTCTATGACATGAGCCAAGACCGAAGCGAATTGAAGGACCTCTCCAAAAGCATGCCTGGCAAGGCCAAGGAGCTGCGCCTTCTTTACGAGGCCTGGGCCAAGCGGGTAGGGGCCCTTCCTTGGGAGCAGGTTCTCGTAACAAGGAAAAAGAAAACCAAGAAATAAGTTTTCAGCTACAGTTAAGAGTGTGTTGATACAATAAACGCAGAAAAATTCCTACAGCACCCATAAATAGTTCGTGACAAAGAATAATAATGAGGGGGCATATAAAAGGATGCCAGCATTCTATAAGGAGGGAGTAGCTTTTTTCAGCGAAACTGACGACTATATCGAAAACTATGAGAAAATAGCGAAAGATCATCTTCAGCACCAAGAAAGCACTGGGGAAAACCCTTTCATTCCTAAAGATGTTTGGAATGAAATCGAAAGGGGTACCAGGATTTTGGTTAACAAGTATCTGACCAGTGATTCCAAAATACTGGATGTGGGTGTCGGGATGGGAAGACTCATCCAGGATATCGATATTCAGAATGAACAGAAATTTGGAATGGACATAAGTCTAGTCTACCTTCTTGAGGCTAAGAAAAAAGGCATAGAGGTATGCTTCTCAAAGATAGAAGATATGCCATACCGCGAATCTTTTTTTGATCTTATCGTATGCACCGATGTTTTAGAGCATGTAATAGACCTGAATTTGTGCATTAATAAAATCCTTTCTGTATTAAAAAGTAATGGCTTTTTAATTATACGAGTGCCGTACAAGGAAAACTTACGTCAATATACAATGCCAGAATGCCCATACGAGTATGTTCATTTGCGAAATTTTGATGAAGATAATCTAAATCTGCTTTTTACTAAAATATTTGGGTGTAAATTCCAAGAGCGGACATTTTCTTGGGGGTCGCCGTCTGTAAATTCCCTTATCCATTCATCTGGCATCCGATTTTTGGACAAACTAAAAGTGAGTCTATTCAAAAGGCTTAAGAGATTTGTTTCCACCTCTAGTTATCAGAGTATTCTAAGCAAACGCTTTCATCCGGTTGAGTGCAATTTCGTAGTGAGCAAATCCAGAAACCTTTAAAAAAACCATTTCATCCCTCCAAGTGTTTTTTGATAGCCTATCTTAATATTGACTCTCATGTCTGAGGTTGTGAAGTTTGAAGGAAATGC
>DLRY01000060.1 GCA_002500665.1 Opitutia bacterium UBA7876 | reverse complement strand
CTTCTCGGCCCGGTCTCTGACCTACTGGGAGAAAACGTCGTAGGATGGGGAGCCCATTTCTTCTGCAAGACTCCACAGGACGACAAGGAGGTGCCTTGGCATCAGGACGCGGTCTATTGGCCCATCGACCCGACGCGTACCGTCACCGTCTGGCTTGCGATTGACGATGCGGACCCCGGAAACGCCAACATGCGGGTCATTCCCCGCTCTCACCTCCACGGCTCCATCGACTACCGGCAAACGAACGACCCCAATGCGGTCCTGAACCTTCGGGCGGACAACCCCGAGAGCTATGGAGACCCTCCTGTCGACGTCACCCTAAAGGCCGGTCAGTTTTCCATGCATTGCGACCTTCTCCTGCACGGTTCCGAGCCGAATCGCTCGGACCGCCGCCGATGCGGTCTCACTCTGCGCTATGCGGCCGCGGAGGTGAAGGCTTATCATGACTGGGACCAAAAGGGCGTCCTCCTAGCAGGCCGTGACTTGGATGGAAACTGGGCAAACCCACCGCCGCGGGGTTCGTTCCGCGCTTGACAAACCCCCGCCTCACGGTCTGAAACACCAAGGATGTTGTCATCCAACCCCAAACGTACCCTTACCATGAAGAAGCTATCCTTGGTTTTCCTCTCATTGGCCTTGCTCTATTCCGCCACCGCGGAAAAACAAGCCAATGTCGTTTTCCTGCACGGTGGCCGCAGCCACGCCTCCGGCGACCATGAGTTCAAGGCAGGCTCCCATCTCCTGGCCAAGCACTTGAACGCCCAGGACAAGGTTTCCGTCAAGGCCACCGTCCATGCCGGTTGGCCGGCGGACGAATCCCGGCTCGACGAGGCCGACGCCATCGTCATTTACGCGGACGGGACCAGCGTGATCGGCAAGGGCTGGGAGAAGATGGACCAGTTGGTCCGTGAGAAGAAGGTCGGGGTGGTCTTCATGCATTACGCCGTTCACCCCAGTATAGACAAGGGGGAGCAGTACTACCTGCCCTGGATCGGGGGATTCTTCAAGAACGGCGTCTCGGTCAACCCTTTCTGGAGAGCCAAGATCAAGCCCATGAAGGGACACCAGACCGCCCGCGGGGTCGGTCCCATCGACGCGGTGGACGAATTCTACTTCAACATCGAGTATCACCCCAAGGCCCTGCCTCTCGGTACCGCAACCCCGACTGAGAAGAACCTTCATCACATCAACAACCTGTGGACGCAAAAGGGCTTCCTCGCCAAGGGCAAGTCGCAATCCCTGCTCTGGGGAATCGTCCGGCCTGACGGCGGGCGTGGAGCCGGTTTCACGGGAGGCCACCACCACCGAAACTGGGCCATAGACGGCTACCGCCAGCTCATTCTCAATACCATCGTGTGGGCGGCCGGCGCGGAGGTTCCCGATGGGGGCGTGCCTACCTACGCGGTCACGGAAGACGAGCTTAACGAGGAACTGGACGACTACGGCGCCCGGACCAACCGGGTCAAGCTCCCTACCGAGGCGGACGTCACCTTCAACCCCGGTCCTTGGATGACGCCCGAGGAACATGCCGAATCCCGCAGGAAGCCCAGGAAAAAGAAAAAGTAGCTTCTCCACCCCGTCCTTCGCAAAACGAAGTCATCCATATCCTTCCTTGCCTCTTGCCATGAAAGCCCTCACTAGGCTCTAATCGCAACATCTACCTTTTCGAAAATCACTCCAACCCAATCATTCCAATGCATCGCATACTTAGACTTACGCTCGCTCTTCTTATCGCTTCAAGCCTCTGCGCCAAGCATCACAAGTCCGGAGAACTCAAACCCATCTTCGACGGCAAGACACTCGAAGGCTGGACTCAAAAGAACGGAACCGCCACCTACGTCGTCAAGGACGGCGCCATCCTTGGCACGACCAAAGAAGGCAGTCCGAACTCCTTCCTTTGCTCAAACAAGCTCTATGGGAATTTCGAGCTTCAGTTCGAAGTCAAGCTCATCAATAACGAGCTCAACTCGGGCGTGCAAATCCGTTCCCAAACGAAACCCCTGAACGACAAGGAAAAGAAAAGGGGAGACAAGTTCGGTCGTGTTAACGGTCCGCAGGTAGAAATCGAGGCGACCAAGGGCAACGGAGCCGAGTCCGGCTACATCTATGGTGAAGCCTGTGGCGGATGGATGACGCCCAAGGACAAGCTCAAGCCTCACAAGCACTTCAAGAACGGGGAATGGAACAAGTACCGCGTCCTCGCCGAAGGAGCGCGCATCCGGACATGGGTCAACGGCAAGCAGGTATCCGACCTCGTGGACGAGGAGAAGCTCAAGTCCCATCCCAAGGGTTTTATCGGCCTTCAGGTCCATGGGATCAGAAAAGGCTCGGGACCCTACAGCGTGGCCTGGCGCAACCTCAAGGCGCGCGAAATCCACTCCAAGTAATCAAAATAAGATTAATCCTGCATGAAAACCACTTGTCTTATTTTCGTTGCCTTCGCCTTCGCCCCCCTCGCCTTCGGCAAACATCACAAGTCCAAGGACGGCTTCGTCTCCCTCTACAATGGGAAGGACCTGACCGGCTGGAAGACCACCGGCAACTGGATTCCCCAGAAGGATGGCTCCCTTCTCATCCAGCCCCGCCCGGGTGAAAAGGGTTGGCAGCGCTATGACGACTACCTGACCTCCGTTAAAAAATACAAGGATTTCATCCTCGAGGTTGAATACAAGTATCCAAAGGGCGGAAACAGTGGGGTATACTTCCGCATCGGCAATCCCAAGGATCCTGTTAAGACAGGAATCGAGTGTCAGGTTTTGGACTCTTTCGGCAAGCCCGACGACAAGATGGGTCACCACGACCACGGCGGTATCATCCGTACGGTCGGGCCGAGCAAGAACATGTCCAAGAAGCCTGGAGAATGGAACAAGATGATCGTTACCTGCAAGGGCCACCACCTCCAAGTGAACCTCAACGGCGAGAAGATCATCGACCACCAGCTAGACAAGAAGGGCGAGGGGAAAAATTCCGGCGTCAGCGACCGTCCCTTGGAAGGATACATTTCCCTTCAGGACCACGGGGAGCCGAACAACCTTCACTTCCGTAATATTCGGATCAAGGAACTGTAAGGCCAAGGGCTGCCATGCGCCCTGTCCACACGGTAGCTCCGGCCCTCTTGGTCGTTGCGGCGGTTTGCTTTGCCGACCCGCCCGAAAATTCCCCCCGGGTAACGGACACCGTACGGATTGTCCGGAAGACCGAGCCTGCCGTGGCCGCCGTCTTCAGCCAGGCGGAGGGCCGACTCAGCATGGGAAGCGGGAGCGTCGTGCACAGGGACGGTTACGTCCTGACCAACGACCACGTCGTGGCTGGCATGGGCGGGGTCGTCCTCCTCAAAGACCATCAGCTACCTCTGGAGTACGAAATCATCGGCAGGATGCCCGAAAAGGACTTGTGCCTGCTCAAGATCGGTGCAGCCAAACCACTTCATTCCCTCCGTCTCGGACGAAGCAACGACCTTATGACGGGCGAGCCCGTCCTTTGCGCAGGCAACCCAGGCGGGCGGGGAGTCGTATACTCGTCGGGCATCGTGAGTTCGCCCAACTTCATCCTCACCGCGCCCAATGCTTTGGTCATGCGTTATTTCAGCACGGACGTCCGAGACCGCTTCATCCAGTTCGACGCCGCCAGCAACCTCGGGAACTCGGGTGGCCCCCTTATCAATGCGCTGGGCGAGCAGATAGGTGTGGTCTCGAACAAGAACCCGGACGAGGAAAACATCAACTTCGCCATTCCCATCGACCGGGTACGCGAAAACCTCAACGAACTCTTTGCCTCCGAAGTCCGCCGGGGGATTTTCACAGGTATCACCTTGGACCCGCTCTCGCAGAAGGCGGAAATTCTTGGGGTGGCGAATAAATCTCCCGCCGGGAAGCTCGGTCTTCGTCCGGGCGACGTCCTGAAGAGCGTGAACGGCAAGCCTCTCGGCAGTTGCCTTGATTGGTTCGCTCATTTACTGGGTCAAAAAGTGGGAAACGTGCAGAAACTTTCCGTCTCCCAAGGAAAGAAAACGATAGAAGTTTCGCTCAAGCTCCCGGAATACCCTACTCCGCCCACCATGGAGATTGAAAACCCCAAACCCGGGCTCCTTTTTGCAGTTTGCCACGGCGCTTTTGAGAGGGCTCCCGCCATGGAAAAGCAAAAGGTCGTGAAAACGGGAGTGGCCCGTGCGCTCGACGTCCTTGCCATGGGCGCCCCCAAAACGGACGGATTTGCAATCAAGCTCGAAGGCGCCCTCAAGATACCCGCGAACGGTGTCTACCGGCTTATTCTCAATTCGGACGACGGGAGCATCCTGCGGACGGGAGAAAAAATCCTAGTGGACAACGACGGTCCCCATCCCGCACGGGACGTCGGTACGCTTTTGCGTCTGCAAAAAGGATTCCTGCCCATTCGGATCGATTACTTTGAGGCGACCGGAGACGCCGAGCTCAACCTATTCATCGAAAATTCATCCGGTCGACGATCAGACGCCGCCCCCCTGTTCTTTCACCAAAACTGAAGGCAAGGGCAAGGTGACGGCTAGATCCTTCTACCTCTCGGTTTTTATGGCGATGTTCGCCTTAGGTACGCCAACTTGCCGGCAAATGGAAAGGACGTTGGCCAAGTAGAGGTGCTTGGTATCTTGGTCGCAACGGATGAGCACTTTGAGGGCTGGTGCGTTGTCGAACTCGGCTTTCAGCCATTGCAAAACCTGTTCCACGGTAAATTGTTTCCCCATGACGAAATAGACCCCATTTTGACGAATATCGATCTTGGCCAGGTTGCCCGTCGACTGGTTCAGGGTTTGAATCGGCGGATCCACTGGCAACTTAAACGAATGGTCTGCGGCCAAGTCCACCAGCTGTCCAATTGAGGAGATATCCATGTGAATGCCGAGCTCTCCGGGGTCGGATCTGGTCCCAAACCAACGCTGGTTTTCATTTTCATAAGGGGCCCCTTTTTCTGCTCCTATGAAGGAAGGACTATAGTAAGGTTGTTTGTCCTTCAACGGGTGTTCGGAATGTCTCCAATGCTCCGCCGTAGCTCCAAAGGGCTTGAGTTCGGCTTCCCAGAACTGCGAGCGAACGGAGCGGGGAGCTTGGGGCCAAAAGTCATCGTTTGCGTCCAGGTATCTTTGGGTTGCAAGGTGCAAGGCCCTCAGGTCCTCCGTGGCCTCCGCAACGCCACCCTTTGATTGCCATTTCAAGGGCAGAGGCGCAAAGGAAGGATTTTCCCACGACGCATTACCGTCCGTTTCCTCGCCTTTGCCGTCGGTCAGTCCGTTATCTGCTACTAGCCGGGCTACTTCCTCCCGGAGAAGTTCGATCTCCTTGAGCTCTTCCTCATTCCCTCCGCAAGCAACGAGCAAGAGTATAAGAATCAGCCCACAAAATAATCGTACGACTGTTGAGAAAGGAGGCTTGGTTATTCGTTTCATTTCAATCGTTCCATTCCTTCACCAGCAGCTTGGAAACATAGTCGTCACTTTAGAAACGAAAGCTACTTGACGACCAGCATGCCTTTCATCACGCGCCAGTGTCCGGGAAAGGTGCAAAGGAACGGATAACGGCCCGGTTCCTTCGGAGCGGTGAAATCGAGCGTTACCTTTTTGTTCGCATTCACTAGAGGGGTTGCCCAAATCACCTTGTCGGTATCGGGCACGAATCCCCTGTCATAGGCATCCGCATCCTGGAGCATTTGATCGGCCAGCAAACCGACCTCGTTCTCCGTTCCGGGGCGGACGATTACCAAGTTATGAATTTGGTGATCCGGGTTGTCGAAAACAACTTTGAGCCTTTGCCCGGCCTTAACCCGCACCTCGCTAGGCGTAAACGCCAACTGGTTGGGAACTGCAAGGATGCGGATCTCTCCCTCGCCCATCCCGTTTTCAGCGTCATAGGTGTTGGCCATCGCCTTGAGGGAAGCTTCGTCCCTGGAAACCTTAATGCCCGCAAGTGTCTGGCCCAAGGGATCAAACAAATAAACCGGGGCATAGCCGCGGGCTCCCCGCCCGGGGACGTATCTGGATTCGATCTGGTTGAGCCCGGGCTTGAGCTCCACCTGAACGTTCCATTCGGAACTCCACCAGTTAGCCGAGGAAATAACCGGCACTCCGTTTAAGGACACCGTCACGTAACTGTGCTTGATCGACAAAATGGCTCTCTTCTTTGCCGGAGAACGTACGAAGGTACGCATGGTGCCAAGGGAGCCTGCTTTCGAACCGAAGACAAACGGGCGTTCGGTGCTCTCCCCTTCCTTGAGCAGCCAATGCGACAACTTTCCGGCCTCCGGCCTTTCCATCACCGGCACCTCCGGTCCCTTGCCCGAGTAAGCCCCGTAACTGGCATCCTGGAGGATCGTCTGGAGAGCCTTGTCCCCCTCAACCTTTACCTGCCCCAGGAGGGAAGCGTAGGTCGGATCCTTGCCCTGGAGATGAGAGACGACGTGAATGACCTCGGTCCGCACGCGGGGATGCCCGTCCTTGGCCATCTTGCGAAGTATGGCTTTGGGCTGCTCCAGTTTATCCGCCTGGAAACGGATCAAATGGGTAGCGGATGCCCTGATTCGGTAATCTTCGGACTTCAAAAGATGAGCCAAGAGGGATTGCCTGACCTCTCCTTGGTCCTGCAAAATCCATAGGGCCTCCAAGATGGATTCGTCTTCCCGGTTTTTCTCCAGCCATGGATCGAGAAAGGAGACTATTCCTTCGGTATGCCTGAGCTTGCGGCGGGCGTGATCGCGGACGAGATCCTGAGGATGCTTGAGCAACTCAAGGAGTTCATCCGTTTTCGCACCCTCGATCTTGGGCCAATTCTTAGCCACGGGCTTGCCTTTGAAGGTAATCCGCCAAATGCGTCCGCATTGGGGATCCCAACGCGGATCACGCATCGAGTTCTGGGCATGCCCGATGATCCGCGAGCAAAAATCGGACACGTACATGCCTCCGTCCAGCCCAAAGGCAATGTCCACCGGCCTGAACAATTGATCGGGAGACGACAAAAGGTCCAACCGGTCGCTCCCTTTGAAATAAGCTCCGTCCGCCCGATGTTTGGAGATCGAAACGAAACATTTCCTGAGCAAAACAGCCGAGGCCATGCCCTGCTGATACTCGTCCGGAAAGTTCGGACTTGAGATGACTGCGGCAGCCGATCCTTTCCCGTAGGCTATACTGATCGCCCGCCTGAAAGGGTGATACACTCCAAAGGGCGTCCAGGGAATGGCATGACTGTCCTGAACGAAGCCATCCCCGTACATTTGAAACAGGTTGCCCCAACGATCCCAAGTAATCTTCCAAGGGTTCGGTGTAAGGGTTTGGTATTCCCGCTCGACGCTTCCCTTTCTAAGATCAAACCGGTAGGTCGTGGCATCAACCCCTCGAGTCACACCGTAGGGCGTCTCCAGTTGGGAACGGTGAAAGACGCCATCGCAAAACATGACGTTCCCCATCGGCCCCATCGCTATCATCCCGCCATGATGGGCATCGGTCACGTCGATCCCACGCAAGATTTCCTTCCGGAGGTCTGCTTTTCCATCTCCATCGGAATCCTTCATGAATACAAGACGCGGTTGATGGGAAATAATCACGCCATCCTTATGGAAAGCGAGGCCATCAGGTACATTCAACCGGTCGGCAAAGACGGTTGACTCGTCCGCCTTTCCGTCCCGGTCGGTATCCTCAAGGATAATGATCTTATCATGCGGAACATCTCCGGGAATGGTGCTGGGGAAGGAAGGCATGGTGACGACCCAAAGCCGGCCCTGTTCGTCAAAGGCAATTTGCTCCGGGTTGCGCAATTCGGGAAACTCCCGCTCGGAAGCGAACAGGTTCACCTCGTACCCATCCGCCACCTTGAAATTCTCCAGCATCTTTTCCGGAGAAGGAAGATCAGCCGGCTCCCTCTTGATCATTGGCTCAAGGGTCAAGGGACTTTCGTCCAAAGCGAGGGACGCGTCCGAACACATCGCATGGGTGACGCCATCCGCTTTCGCGATCAATGCATGATAACGGGGCATCTCGGCCTTGTATTCGTGTACCCGGCCACGTACTCCAAAGTACAAAACCGTATTCAAGGGCCGGACGATCGTTGCGACGTAACCCGCTTTGCGCGAGACCGACCGGGCGACTTCATCAACGCGTTTCCTTGCCAACTTGGCATAGGCGGACTCGCCAAGCAGTTTTGCGGACAGGTGAGCGGAAACGATGGAATGCCCAAGATCGTTTAGATGAATCCCGTTATCCGTCAAAGGCTCGCGCTCCCGAGCATAAGCTTTCAACGTCAGAGCAAAAAGATCAACGAACACGATCTTTCTCTTTTTTCCCACATCTTCCATCGCATCCACGTATTTCCTAAGCTCGGCATTTCGCTCGTCATGGTCCGGATAATGCGGATTGGGAAGCTTCTCGACTGCGATCGGGGAAAGCAGGACGATTTTAGCCCTGGGATGTCGCCTTTCCATTTCGTCGAGGTACCCGTTCAGGTCGCTCTGAAATTCGGCCAATCCCGCATCCCCGCCAAACGATTCGTTCATCCCGAATCCCAAGACCAGAAAATTCGCCGGCCACTCGGCCAGCAATTTCTTCAAATGATTAACGTAACGCTCCGGCCGCAAACGGTAGCCCACCTCATCACCCGTCCAGGCCAAACTCCTGAATTCAAGTTTCTTGTCGGGATTGGCCAATTGCAAGCCAGCCTCGAATCTACCGTCCTCCTGCAGACGCTCGACAAAGGAATTTCCGTACAGGAGGATACGGTCACCCTTCTTGAATTGAAGCTGCGCATGGACCTGGAAAGCCAACAAACAAGACCATGCCGAGAAGAGAATCCTGCTCATTGGAAAATCTTCCCGCTCAGTGAAGATTGAGTCGTCTATTTCTTCGCCTTGCGAATCTCGGCGATCTTGACCGGTCTGCCTCCCCGCTTGGCCGACAAGTCGGCGGCAAAGATCAGTTCATGCGTCTTGATTGCCTCGTCCAAGCTCGTCTTTGGCATGGGCTTCCCCTTGTTCAAGGAATCGAAAAAAGCCTCGAACTGGGCCTGGTAGGGATGATCGGCCACGTCGCCCGAGTCCGCCAGCTTCATCGAGAGCTCGCTCCATTGGGTCTTGTCAAGCTCAAGGGAGTTGGAATGGAGCTTGTTATCGAGCAAGGTTCCCTCACTGCCAACCAGGTGGGTATGAAAATAGTAAGGCTGGAAGCAATCGAGCACTGAGGCCGTCTTGCCCACGCGCCCGTCGCGGAACTTGAGAATGGTCACGCAGGTCGTCGGGTATTCGTATTTTTTAAAGTACTTGTGCTTGGACTGGGTGGCGTAGCTGGTCACTTCGGTCACCTCGCCCCCCATCATCCCGATGAGCATATCGAGAGCATGACATCCTGCTGAGAGCAGGCTGCTCCCTCCCATGCTCTTCTTGACGTTCCAACGGTACTGCCCGTACCACGGACCCACCCCATGATAGTAGTCGATCTCCCCATAATGAAGGTCCCCCAGCAAACCCTTGTCGAGAATCGCCTGGGTGACCAGAAACTGGTTGCAGTAGCGCAGCTCAAAGCATACGCAAGTCCCCACCTTCGCCTTCTTGGCCACCTTCTGCATAGCATAGACCTCCCGAGCGCTAAGTGCGAGGGGTTTCTCGATGATCAAGTGCTTGCCCGCCTCCGCGGCCTTGATGACTTGAGGGGCGTGCTTGTTGGGGTAACCCGTAACGTCGATGACGTCTATGGACTCGTCGGCGAGCATATCCTCCAGCTTGCGGTAGGCCTTGATCGAACTACCATGCCGGGCCGACACTTCAGCCTCGTCCAGCTTGCGCGACGAGCAAACGGCGGCCACCTCGCCCGTTCCGGTAGCGTTGATGGCGTCGGCATGGGCCGTGGCGGCCCAGCCATATCCTAAAATTCCTACTTTGTACTTTTTCATAAGAATCGTAAATTGCGGGGAATCTCACTCTTAGGCAAGCCGTTAGATCGCACTTTGCGCCTTCTATTGACGAACCGTCATTTATTTGGGCTCTACCGGAAAATCTCATCTTGCCATCCGCCTCATAAAAATCAGATGTTTGCAGGCGAATTGAAAAAGCAGCCCAAAGAGGAACCGGTGGACGAACCCGAAAAAACGCAGGAGCATGAACCGCTTCCGCTTTCGGCCTGGGTCGAATGGCCGATGCTGTTGCTGTGCCTTTCGATGTTCTTGATCGTGCCCCTTTATTTCATAGGCTTCTCCCAGAGCGAATGGAGAGAGGGCTTCATTCCCGTGCGCACGGTCAACGCCGAGTACAAGCTCGTTTTTTGGCTTGGACACGCCTCGATCGTAGTCGGTTTGGCGTTCGTCGCCCTTCACCTCAAGAGAAGGTTTCTAGCCTTGCCCAGAGGCTTGTTGATTTTTCTGGGGCTTTTCCTGGGAAGCGTGCTGCTTTCCACGGTTTTTGCCCACAACGTTCAAAGAGCCTGGGTTTCCTCCCTGCTCTGGCATTTCGTCCCGGTCCTTTTCGCCCTTTCCCTCGCTCACCTTAACTGGACGAGAAAGAAAATCTCCTTTTGCTTGGGAAGCCTGCTTCTGGGAGGACTTGCATCCTGTCTTGTCTTAATGGATCAACACTACCGCTGGACGGACTGGAGCTGGCGACTGCCGATGCATACCCCCTCCATTCCCGCAGGAATCATCTATAACCATAATTTCGCTGCCGAATATCATGCTCCGCTGTTGCCCCTCGGCTTGGGTCTTGTCTTCTTCCTGCGCAGCAAGCCACTGAAAGTCGCCCTTGTCCTTTGCCTCGTTATGGTGTTCCTTCCCTCCATCGCCCTCTCCCTCGCGAGAGGGGCATGGCTTTCTCTGATCGTTGCCTGCGTAATAGCGACCGCAGCATCCTATCTGTTGGCTTTCGCAGTCAGAAAGAGGGACTCGAACAACTGTTTTCAAATTGGCTTCATACCCATGGCATTCCTCTCCTTAAGCGTTGCCCTCCCGGTATGTATCTACACCTCCACATACTGGAAAAAAAATGTCCCCAGGGAGGAAAAGAGCCCTCCTGGAATTCCAACCGAATCCGTGGAACTCAAAAAAATCGTCGAAATAACGGCCCCGGAAAAAGGTGGACGACGACTCGGGCTCTGGAAAGATGCGCTTCTCGCCAGTCTTTCCTCAGACTTCCTCCTTGGAAAAGGAACTGATCACTACGAGCTTCATTTCCATGAAAGCGCCAAGGTTTCGGATCAAACCACGGGAGCCACCCTGGTCAGATTCGCTCACAACGACTACGTTCAGATTCTCTATGAGAACGGATTTATAGGATTGGCAGGCTTCCTGGGCATATGGGGATGGACACTCAGGCGAGGCTTTCTTTCCTGCGTTGCCAAGGCAAGGAAAGGCGAGCGAGGGGAACTCGGGTTGATGATGGGCCTCCTTGCATCGACTTTGGTCTTTCTTCTGGAGGCTTTTTTCGAGTTTCCTACCCGATCCCCCTGTGCCCTCATGGTCGGATGGACGCTCCTTGGCCTGACATGGGGATTGCTTCTCAAGGAAAAACCCACGGGAAAGCCTTTGAATTCCGTTAGACCCAATCCCTCCCTGAACCTTGGAATCGGGGCTCTCGGGCTTTTTATCATTCCTTGCGGATGCCTGCTTGCAAAGAACCTTTTTTGGACCAACGTATATCATGTTCAGGGAAGGGTTGCGGGAGATGCCGGAGACAAGGACAAAAGCTTGAGGTTTCACCGTATGGCGATCTCTTTCGCGCCTTGGGAGCACCATTCGAGAAAGTTCGAGTGCTACTACCTTTTAACCCACACCAAACAGATTCCGGACGCCATCGAGGCAATCGAGCGGACTCTGGAGGTCCATCCCGGATGTCTCGCAGCCCACCAGAACAAGATTGCCGTCTTTTTAAACACAGGGAGGCGTGAGGACGCCTGGAAAGCATATCTTCAGATGGAAAAAGCCGCGCCCTATCATCACTACACTGACCTCGAAAGCAAAAAGTTCATTCATCGGAAATAGCTAATCCCATTGAGGATTTCCTTGCTCTGCATGCTTTTGATCTGTTAGAATGCAATCTAATTAGTATGTAAATTTGTTATGAGCACATCTTCTAACACAACCTTGTCTTTAAAAGCCCGTTCATTTTCCTTGCCAGGGCGGATCTTATCTTTGGCATTTGCATCCCTTTGCATAAGCGCCTTTTCGTTCGGTCAAAACAACATCTTCATAACCTCGCCGGCGAATGCATCTAATGCCGACCACAATACTGATCTGAGCGTAAACGTTTCCTATCAGACCGGTGGCGGGGGATATCAGACTCCGACATGGGCCTACAAAATCGATTCATCCTTCCCCACTTCTTATCAAAGTTCCCACGGAGGTATTCAAGTCACCAACCACACTACGGTGAGCGACTTTCTGGTCGGCCAGGCCAACGGAATGCGGAACGTTCACGTCGCTCTTCTCGATCAAGCTGGAAACCTGCTCAACCCGGTCGTTACGGCATCCGTCCAGGTCAACTATCAGTCCGGGGGCGGCAACTATCAGTCCGGGGGTGGTGGAAACCAGTCGGGGGGCGGAGGTTCGAAAGTTCTCTACAACACCTCGACCCACCAAGTACTTACACAGTCCCAAGTTCTGGCAGGAGGAACCGGATGGATCTTGCTGGATGCGAATAACGCCAACTATTCGAGTTATCAGCACCCCGCATATTACAATACCAGTACCCACGGAGTCCTCGACAATTCTCCCAACGACATGGAAGCCGGTTGGATACTTACCTTCCAGCAAGGTGGCAACAACAAC
>DLRY01000061.1 GCA_002500665.1 Opitutia bacterium UBA7876 | reverse complement strand
ACCCTGCTTGTAAATCAGGTTCGATAGGCTGTGCCTATGGGCCAGTTCCTTGCCAACGCGAACCATGCTCTTGGAACTATCTATGCAATAGACCTTTTTTGCCCGCTCCGCGAGCAACTGTGAAATCATGCCCTCTCCAGCCCCAAGGTCGGCGATCGTTATCTTGGGGACTAACCTGAGGAGGAAATGTCCGATTGCACTCCAGGAACGCCCGGGTACGTAGTGCTTGCCCAACCGTTCCGCCACCTCGTCAAAGTAACGCTCGCTCGCCCTGCGCCGGCGATCAACGATCCTGGATAAGGCGGAAAGGTCTGATTTCCAGAAGTCCTCCTCCGACTCCTCCGCCAAAGCAAGGCGAACCAGTTTCATCCGACGGGTGACTCCGAGGTTAAGAACGTAAAAAGTTTTTTTTCCTTCCTTGCGGTCGCTTACCATTCCGTGTCGCCTGAGTAAGGCGAGATGAGACGAGATCCGAGACTGTCCCATCTCAAGAATTTCCTGAAGCTCGGCAACCGAGAGTTCCTCTTGCTCGAGCAGCCTTAGCATCCTCAAACGGGTACTGTCCGAAAGAATCTGTAGGATTTCGGTAATTCTCATCTGCCTGGCAAAATAGAATGCAAGAAAGAAGGAGCAGGTTGCAATTCCATTTACAACGATTGGCTCCGCCGCCCTAAGGAAGCAGGAAAAGGCAGGATTATTTGCCGTCTACCCAGCGGGAAAGACCCTCGATCTTCCAGCTTTGGACGTTCCCCTCGACTTCAGTCTCTACGATCTCTCCGATTTTCTTGGTCAGCAGTTTCTGACCAAGCGGAGTGAGATAGGAAAGAACGTCATTGTCAGGATCACTGTCCCATGCCCCAAGGACGATGTATTTCTGGGATTCTCCGTTTGCTTGATCAATGAGGGAAACGACGGAGCCAATTCCAACGGAATCCGAGGGAGCATCGTTGAAGTCGGTGGGCTTGGCCCGCATGATATCACCCTGAAGCTCGGACTGACGGGCCAGCAACAATTTTTGTTCGTCCTTGGCCGACTGGTATTCGGCGTTTTCTCGGAGATCTCCGAGTTCTCGAGCCGCCTCGATGGCGAGGGAGTTGGCGGGTATCTTCTCCTTGGTCAATTCCTCCAAGTCCGCTATTTTTAGATCATAGCTCGACTGAGACACAATGAGGGTATCATCCGTTACGGCAGAGCTATTTTCCGAGGAAGACCAATCATCCTCCCCATCCACCATAGACTGGATTTCAGGATATCTCTTGATGAATCGGGCCAAAAGGGAGCGCTTGCTCAAGTCCTCGAAGCCTGGATTCAATAGGAGGGCCTGGGCTAGGTCCTTGGCATTTTCCTCGGTTCCCTTGTCAAGAATCTCGGGAAGCAGTTCCTTGTCATCAGAAAGAATTTCGGCCAATGGGATACGACGAGTGGTTACGTTTTGAAGGGACTCGTAGTCAATGGCGGAAAAGACTGCTGTAAGCAGGCGGGGACCAATCAAGCCGCCAAGCAAGTCCTTGAACTTAGCCAATTCCCGAAATTTCAGAATCCATAGCAGAACGGGAGCCTTCAAGGTTTGCTCGTCAAGCCAGTTGTGGAGAGATTTCTTGAGAAGAGCGGATTCGTCTCGGTCGATTAGGAAATGGGCGCATTCACCGGAAAACTTCAGGGAGGTATCCTGAAGCAAACGAACCACGATCTTCTTCCAGTCGTCGGGATAAACCCGGGTAACCAGATCAAGAAAACGGGAGTGAAACTTAGTGGGCATCAAGTCGGCCAACCCGGGAAGATCGTCTTCGCAATCGCTTAGGATAGAGGCTGAGGTCGGCTCGAGTTTCTCCACGTCCTCCTCAACGTCGCGGGCAAGGTTATTCCTAACCCAGATCCCGTAAAGACGATCCGCCTGACTGAGGTTTCGGGCTTCCATGATCGCGTTGGTCAGCTCCTCAAGAACGCGAGGGAGATCGGCTTGCAAGTCTTCCTTCTCGGTGGCAAGATCAAAGAGTTTCTCGGCCAAGGCTATTTTCTCCTTCGACCTCTTCTCGTCGAAGAAATCCTGCAGAACCTCCTGCTCGGGTTTGACGGGCTCGTCTCGGAGCACATATGGCTCGGTCTTCTTATTCGGAACGGCCACTCGGGGATCCTTGATCAATAGCTTCTTGGTCGCAGTCCACCATTTCTTCCCCCTCACTGGGCCCAACAGAAAACCCAGCGTTCTTTCGATCTCTCGGGTCGAGGCGCAACCGTCCTCACAGATCGTGAGAATCTCAATGATGAGATCAACGGGTTCCTTCTTGGCCATCTTCTCGATTTCATCTGGGTTTTCCCTGTGCCGGGCAAGAATATGGGAAGGGTCAAGAACTTCCAGCTTCCCCAAGCAAAAAACGGGATCCATAGGATGGTTTGTTCGGTCTTCGCTCTCAAAGTCCACCAGAATCATGGCTCTTTCCGAATCATACCCTGAGATTTTGCCGAAGCCCCAGCTTCGATGGATGCAAAAAGTGCCTTCCTTCATGGCTTCAAGAGCGGCACGTGAAGACTCAAGAGTAGGATCCTGCTCGATCAATCGATCGATGATTTCAGCATTCATTCAGTTTGGTTAGGCAGTGTTGAGCGATTAAAATTCCGATGCGTACAAAATTCATCATACTAGGAGGTGGAACGATAAAAGCGAGATAAAAGGACGCGGCGACTATGCGTTTTTTTCACGCTCATCGAACTTTGGCTGTGGGATTTTCAAAAGAATAAAAATCGGTATCATGAGAAAGATAGCCCCAAGCATGTAGGCAAACGAAGAACCGTACTTGAAATAGATCAGACCGGCCAGCAAGGGCCCGCAGGCGCGAGCCATGGAACCGGAGGAGCGGAAGACTCCAAGATTAAACCCCTGATCACTCTCCTCGGAATGAAGGGAAGTCAAAGCGGTCAGAGTGGGGCTGATGAAAGCCACTCCCGTGGACATTAAAAAGAGGGCGAGGTAAAACAAGAATTCTCCATGGACGGTGGCGACCATGGCAAAAGCAAAGGCCCCGATGAACATGCCCGCCAATGCCAGCCTCTTTTCTCCCAGAGGTCCGACGAACCTGCGTACGAAAAACCCTTGGGCCAAGATTAAGGTAACCCCGATAAGCAAAAATAGCTTCCACATCTCGCTCGGCAGGTAGGAGAACCTCTCGAAGGCAAGGAAGGTCAGGGTGAATTCCATCCCGCTGAATGAAATCATGTAAAACAAATAGGAAAGGCAGGTTTTTCGAACGGCAAAGTTCGAGACTTTTCCAAATTGAAAGATCGCAGGCCTGGAGCCCGCGGCCTCATTTCTTTTTTCGGGGGGCAAAGTCTCGGGAAAGCGAAGTGCAAGCCAAATCCAGTTGAACAAGGCAAGACCAAAACTGAGAATGGCCGCAAGAGAAAACTTGTTCAGTTCAAAAACACCACCCACATTCGTCGACAAGTCGTAATTTGAGGCCCAACTACCCAAGGCGGGGCCCAAAATAAAGCCCAACCCAAAAGCCACACCGACGAAAGCCATTCCCTTGGAACGAGATTCACGCGAAGTAACGTCGGCGATTGATGCGGTAGCCACTGAAATGTTGCCACTGAAAACTCCTCCCAGAACACGGGAAAGAACAAGAACCCAGAAACTACCCGAAAAGACCCAAAATAAATAGCCCAAACATGTTCCTCCGAGCGTGAGGAACAAGATGGGCTTGCGACCGAACTTATCCGAAAGCCTACCCCATATCGGAGCAAAGAAAAACTGGAGGATAGCATAGAGTGAACCGAGTATCCCCCCAAATATTACGGTCTCGATCCGAAATGATTTGTTATCATATTCTCCCATCTCTCTAGAAGTTCCTTCAACGCTATCAACGAAAGCCGTGAGAACTCCTCCACCTGCTGTTTCCTGAGCCTGCAGGTAATGATCCAGCATGGCGGGGAAAAGCGGAAAAATCACGGAAAACCCAACCATATCCATGAAGATGGTAAGAAAGACCACCCCGAAAGTGCTCCTCTTCCTCCTCGCGGAGGCCTTCTCCTCTTCACTCATGGAGTTTGTCCTTATTCTCAGTTGTTTTCGCGTCGAGACAACCCTCGAAGGGCTTCCAGAACATTGGGCGGAACCAAGTCGTCCGTCTCACGGTTGCCGTAAAGGTGAACCTGTTTGATCAGCTGGGAACTGGTATAAAAGTACTTTTCGTTCGGCATTAGAAATATCGTTTCCAGCTCAGGATCCAGGTGCCTGTTCATCTGGGCCATTTGAAATTCGTATTCAAAGTCAGAAACTGCCCTCAATCCACGAACCAGTACGGTGGCTCCCCTTTTCCTGGCGTAATCCACGAGAAGACCGTCGAAGGCTTCCACGGAGGCATTGGAAAACGGGCCGAGATTCTCTTCGACCAAGGAAACACGAGTCGGCGTATCAAAGGCTGTTCTCTTGGATGAATTTTCATCCGAGACCGCAACGATGACGCGTTCGAATAGACGCGTTGCCCTCGACAGTACGTCCAAGTGGCCATTTGTCACTGGATCAAAGGTGCCGGGATACAAAGCGGTTTTCATATCCCCGTCCACCATATGAAACAAAAAGGGGAAGTCCATCCTCAAGGAGGAATGCCTTGTGATTGCCAACTGGATGGTTCATGTCTAATGCATTGGTCATCCAATGAACCTACCTAATCTGCTGACGCTTTCGAGAATACCTCTTATGCTAGTGGTCATCGGACTCCTCTATGATCCCTCGATCAAGTGGATGAAGACCACAGCCCTCCTGGTCTTCCTGTTCGCGGCCCTAACGGATTGGCTCGATGGCTGGCTAGCCCGAAAATTCGGACAAGTCTCCGAATTCGGGAAGTTCATGGACGCGCTCTCCGACAAGGTTTTGACCTTGGGCATGTTCGTAAGCCTGTTGGCGCTCGGCGAACTCGAAAAATGGGCCCTTTTCCCCGTATTGCTAATTCTTTCCAGAGAATTTCTTATAACAGGACTGCGTTTGGTCGCTGCCGGGAAAGGCAAAACCCTCGCAGCCGAAAAAATGGGTAAACTTAAAACGGTCATCCAGCTTACCTGCATTTCCATCTACCTAGCGAAAATTGCCTTTCAATCCGATGGTCAAGGTTTTTTCTCAAGCGAGTTGCAGACCCAAGTCATCGATATCCTGCTCTGGGGAGGACAACTTACCTTGATTGCGGCTACTCTCCTCACGGTCTTCTCAGGAATCGTATACCTTGCCAAATACTGGAAGTTCTTCATCGCTGAGGAAAGCTAGGCGAGAAACTATGGATAGATTGGTTCTCCTCCTTGCCACACTCGGTCCAATCGGACGGAAGCTGCCTGCCCCTGGGACTTTTGGTTCCTTGGTCGGGGTTGGGTTCTATTACTTGCTTCTGGCTCCCGGAGCCATCGATCCGGCGATCATCCATTCGGCATTTGGCATTCTCGCCTTGCTTTCAATCCCGATCTGCGGAAAGGCCGCCCGCCTTCTGAACAAGAAGGATCCACAAGAGGTCATACTCGACGAATTCGTTGCCCAACCCTTCGTATTCCTTGGCGTTCAATGGCCGGCTGTCCTTTCAGTTCACTCCGTATGTCTGGTCCTTGGATTGGGCTTCGCCTTGTTTCGCGTCTTGGATATCCTCAAGCCACTGGGCATTGGAAGGCTACAGCATCTTCCTGGCGGAACAGGCATCGTAGCCGACGATATCGCCGCTTCACTGGTGGCCGCGCCATGCCTTTGGTGGATATGCGCAAACCTTCCCCTTTCCTAAACTTTTTCTTTGTCTTTTCCTTAATTCCTCCCTCTTATCTGAGGAAGATGAGCACATCGGGAGAAACTCAACAAGGGAATTCTGCAAGCTTTACGCTGGAAGTATCCAACAAAATGGGAGTTCATGCCCGACCCGCCGCAATGATCGTCAGGATTGCCTCTCGTTTACGGGGGGAAGTCTGGATTGTAAAGGAGGACGAGCGCGTAAACGCAAAAAGCATTATGGGAATCATGATGCTTGCCGCGGCCAAGGGAACACAATTGCGCTTTGAAGCCGATCAGGCGGAAATTACCAGTTTGGAGAAGGAAATGTCCGAGCTTTTCGCCTCCAAATTTCAAGACGAATAGCAATATCCAAGCCGGGGAAGACAAGCCCCCGCCTAAGAAATGAGGTCCGAAACCCTCTGTTCGTAAAAATCCTTCAGGGTCTGGTTGATTTCCGATGGACGAGTCATTCTTAAAACTCGTTTGAGAAGCTCCACGGCTTCCGTCATGGAAAACCTTCGAGCAAAGAACTTCAACTCGGGAAGCATCGGAGAGGCTGCGCTCAAGGAACCCTCACCAAGGGCCAGAAGTATGGGCAGAAAATGGGGATCGCCTGCGATTTCTCCACAAACGGTAACTCCCACCTTCTTCTCACTTGCTACGTCGAATACCCTTTTCATGGAACGGATCACGGCGGGATGATGGGGCTCATAGAGATAAGCAATCTCGTTGTTGATTCGATCAACCGCAAGAAGGTACTGGACGAGGTCATTGGTACCGATACTGAAGAAATCCACCTCCGTGGCCAACATATCGCAAATGGTAACGGCGGAAGGTGTCTCTATCATGCAACCCACCTGAATCTCCGAGTCGAAAGATATTTCCGATTCCCGCAACTGCCTTTTGGCGGTAGACAGACATTCCTTCGCCCGAACAAGCTCGCCTACACCGCTTACCATGGGAAACATAACTTTCACATTGCCATGGGTACTGGCTCTCAAGATGGCTCTAAGTTGATCAAGAAAAACATCGGGATTGCGAAGGCAGTAGCGGATTGCCCGGAAACCCATGAAGGGATTTTCCTCCTTTTCTCTACCGATCGAATCAAGAATCTTGTCACCTCCAAGATCAAGCGTTCGAATCGTGACCGGCAATTCTTCCGCCGATTCGACGATTTTACGGTACTCCTCATATTGATCATCTTCGGAAGGAATCTTGTTTTTCCTTAGGAAGATCGATTCGGTGCGGAAAAGACCGACTCCCTCACAGCCGTGGGAACGAGCCTTTCGAACCTCCTCAGCGGAATCTGCGTTGGCGAGGAAGACGACTTTGCTCCCATCTTTGGTGGAAGGGGGTAGCGACGCTTCTTCTTCCAGCAAGTCCTTGATTTTCTTTCTCCTCAAGCCAACCTTGCCATAACGGAAAAGGGTGCTCTCGGATGGGTTCACGATGGCGATGCCCTCGAAACCGTCGACGAGTAGGGCGTCCCCATCGTTCAGCGTGCCACTCAACCCTCTAAGTCCGACAACCGCAGGAACTCCGCTCGAACGAGCCATGATTACGGCATGGCTGGTCCGACCCCCGGTATCAGTTGCAATTCCCAGAATCTTGGACCTGTCCAAGGATGCGGTATCGGAGGGGCTCAAGTCTTCGGAAACAAGGATTCGTGGACCCTCGAGGAAAGCGGTTCCGGCAGCGGTGGCTCCAACCAAATTCCCGAGAAGCCTTCTGGATATGTCCTTTAGGTCGGAAGCCCTCTCCCTAAGGTATTCATCCTCCAGTTGACCGAAATAATCGATGTAGCGCTGAGTGACTCGATGCAGGCACTGCTCGACGTTGTCACCGGAAGTCCTCACCTCGGACACCACGTCGTCAATGAGAGCCTTGTCCTCTAGGACCAGAATGTGAGCATCGAAAATTGCGGCTTCGTCTTCACCGAGGTTGCGGGCGACGTCATCCCTGATCTTGCTGATCTGTTCCTTAGTCTCCAAGAGAGCCTCCTCGAAACGAGCAATCTCCGCATCCTGGTCATCTTCCTGAACGTCATACCTCAGAACCTCCACATCCCTGTGAAGGAATCGGAAAACCTGCCCATGAGAGACACCCGGGGAGGCGGGTATCCCGTAGAGAATGGTTTCATTGGAAGGCGAAGTCATTAGAAACTACGAGGTTACGAAAATCAAAAACCTTACATTATGACCTATTTTGCCCTTTTGGTAAACAAAAAGGATTGCAATGCGTCAGGACCTGATTCTGGCCTCAAAGACAAACGCCTCTTCTCCCCATGATTCTCTAACCAGAAAGGCAAACTGCTCAAAGGAAGCCGCCTCGCTCACAGCCAAGAAACAACAAGATCCACTTCCTGACATAAGAGGTTTAGAGCCAAATTGACGATTTAGAATTTCGAACATCGCAGGCATGAAGGGATACTTCTGGAAGACGACTGACTGCAGGTCGTTACGGGTTAGCTCGCCGATTTCCAGATCCGAATCCTCCCAGTCTCTAACGAACTTCATCATGTCTTTACCAGACCATGAATCATTATCCCCCGCTTCGGCAAACCGCACATAAACTTCCCTCGTGGAAAATCCGATGGGGGGCTTTAAAAGAAAGATCCTTTGGCCCGCCAAACGATCGCCGGCCTTTTGGTCAAGAGCTCGAACCTTCTCCCCTCTTCCTCCTGCAACGCATCCACCCTGAACGAGAAAAGCCGGACAATCGGAGCCCAACCGAGCCGCAACCTCGGACAATTCCCTCGGACTTAACTTATTCCCGTGCATATTATTGAGAGCCTCAAGAGTGGCCGAGGCATCGGAACTACCTCCCCCCAGTCCAGCCATAATAGGGATTCTCTTTTTGATCGTAATGCTTACTCCTTGATCGTCGCCGGTTGCCTCACGCCAGGCACGCACGGCTTGGGAAGCGAGATTTCGGTCGCCGCTCAAGGAATCGTCATTTATGCACCTACAGATGATTTCATCCCTTTCCCCAGTAGGCTCCAGAGTGATGAGGTCGCATAAATCCAACTTTACCAAGACGGTAACCAGTTCATGGAACCCATCTTCACGCTTCCCTCCCACCGACAAGAAAAGATTGATTTTGGCGGGAGCGGGAATGGAAATGCTTGGATTGGAAGATCGGCGCTTCATTCGAGACTCTTCAGGGTAAGGAAAAGTCCAAAGGGTAGCGATGAGAAAGATTAGGATTGGCTCTCCTCTTCAAGCAAGCATGATGTTCAGGATGCACGAAGGGATCCCGGAAGTCATTCTCGCCTTGGATGTGGAAAGCAAGGAACGAGCTCGGGGCATGCTCAAGGCATGCGGCGACCGACTTCGCTGGGTCAAGGTGGGTTTGCAGACTTATCTTCGCGATGGTCCCGATTTCGTCCGAGAAATCTCGGACTCCGGCAAGAGCGTCTTTCTAGACCTCAAGCTCCATGACATCCCAAACACCATGGCAAAGGCCATTGAAAGCCTGGCTTCCCTTCCCATCGGCATGCTTACGCTCCATGCTTCGGCCGGACCGGATGCCTTGCATGGCTGTGCTCGGATTGCCCGGAAAGCCATGCCGGACACCACCCTTCTCGCAGTAACCGTTCTAACCTCCATGGATCAGCACGCCCTCGCTGCCATCGGCATCGCAAGCCCGGTCGAGGAGCAGGTCAACCGGTTGGCCACTCTTGCCGTCGAATCGGGTGTTGGAGGTATCGTCTGCTCTCCTCTGGAGCTTCCCCGGCTCCGAACGATTCTATCATCCGAAACAAAGCTCGTGACTCCCGGAATCAGACCGGCGGGTAGCGCGGTGGGAGATCAAAAGAGAATCATGACCCCATCCCAAGCAAAGGATGCCGGGGCGGACTACCTAGTAATAGGCCGGCCTATCTTGGCCGACGACAACCCGCAATCGGCGCTCGAGTTGATTATGGAAGAGCTCGGTCCATCACCATCCTAAACATGCACCTTGCCATCCTACTTGCCGGAGGAAGTGGGAACCGGATGGGTACATCGGTCCAAGACAAGCTCCTGCACCCAATCGGTGATTCCAATGCCTTCAGGTTATCGATCGAAGCCTTTCTTGCCGCCGACTCGATCCATGAAATCCTGATCGTTTTCCGAGATGAAGCCCAAAGAAGAAAGCTTGAAAGAGAACTCTCCATGGCCTCCGAAAAAGTCGGCGATAAAGTAAATTTCACTTGGATTGAGGGAGGAAGGGAACGCAAGGATTCCGTCGGTAACGCTCTTGTCTCCTGCCCACCCGAATGCGAGTTCGTTCACGTCCACGATTGCGCAAGGCCGATGATTCGTCATCAGACGATCGACTTGCTGGCAAAAAAAGTTGCCCTTACCGGTGCTGTCGCCGTGGCCCGCCCACTGCATGATACGATAAAGCGGATTCCCGATTCCTCTCTGTCCGACAGCGTTCCCCAGAAAACCGAATCGCTCGACCGTTCTTCCCTCTGGCTGATGGAGACTCCCCAATGCTCCCAGAGAAGCTGGCTCGAGGACGGACTTGCTGAAGCGGAACGACTCGGAACTATTGTTACGGATGAAATTTCCGCCCTCGAATTGGTAAACCGCAAGGTTTGCTTGATCGATCCCGGATATCCCAACCCTAAAATTACCACCACCGATGACCTTGCTTACCTGGAGTACCTTTTCAAGCTATGAATCAACTTCCCTTTCGAATCGGACACGGCTATGACCTCCACCCTTTTGCGGAGCATCGCAAGCTGATTCTAGGTGGAATCGAAATTCCTCACGGAATGGGGCTTATTGGGCATTCCGATGCCGATTGCCTCTTCCATGCCCTGGCCGATTCCATTTTCGGAGCCTTGGGGCTACCCGATATCGGGCATTATTTTCCTGACGACGATCCCGCGAACAAGGACATGGATTCTCTTGAGATTCTCGGGAAATGCACGGAAGAGTGCAACCGGATGGGCTATTCAGTGGGTAACGTAGATCTCACCGTTGTTGCCCAAGAGCCGAAATTAGCACCCTATTTGGGGTCGATGAAGGAGTCGGTGGCCAAAGCCTTGGATCTTTCAACCCATTCGGTGGGCTTGAAGGCAACCACCAACGAGAAACTTGGTCCGGTCGGCAGAAACGAAGCAATTGCCGCATTTGCGGTATGCCTTTTGGTGAGTGAGCGGTAGTCCTAACCGCAAATCTGGTCCGCATCGAAGAAACGATTGATCTCGGCCAAGGCGGATTCCGGACTGTCGGAAGCATGCACCACGTTCCTCATTCGGTCGGTGCCAAGATCCCCTCGAATGGTTCCGGATGGAGCAGCCGTTGAGTCGGTTGGCCCAAGTAAGTCACGAATGCCCTGGATGACGTCTTCTCCTTCAAGCACGAGAGCCAGAACGGGCCTTGAGCTCATGAAAGAAGCTATCTCGGGAAAAAAAGGCAGGTGAGCCACATGTGAATAGTGTTCGTTGAGCAACTCTTCATCCAGTTGGATCATCTTACTAGCCAGGATGTCATACCCTTTCTTCTCAAAGCGTGTGATGACATCTCCGGCTACTTTTCGTTCCAGGCAATCCGGTTTTAGGAGCACTAGGGTTCTTTGCATAAGGTGATGGTGGGGTAAACTGCAGCCATGCCTGAACAAGAGGACGAGAAACTGGTCTCAGGAATCGGAACTCTCTTCGTCTTCCTCGGAAGGCGAGACGGATACCCTGTCCTTCCCGGAGTTTTGCAAGAAGCGAATATCGTCCTCCTTGTCCTCGGACATAAGGACTTGTATAGGCTTGGACTTGAGAAGATTTCCGGACAAAAGAGCCTCAGCCAAGTTGTCCTCAAGATATTTTTCAACGGCTCTGCGCAGAGGCCGAGCTCCTAGCTTCTTGTCGTATCCCTTTTCGATTAGGAATTCCTTCACTTCATCGGAAACATCGATTTTAAGCTTCTTGTCGCGCAAACGATCAGCCAACTTACCCAATTCGAGGTCGACAATCGCACGCATGCTCTCCTTGGCAAGGGGCCGGAAAATCACGATTTCGGTCAAGCGGTTGAGGAACTCAGGTTTGAAGGACTTCTTGGCCTCGTCCATGATCTTACCCTTGGTGTTTTCAAAGTCCTGATCCTCGTCACCGACTGCAAAGCCCATGGATGTGTTTCGCTGCAGGATATGAGCACCAACGTTGGAGGTCATGATGAGAATGGTGTTTCGAAAATCGACCTTTCTTCCCAGGCTGTCGGTCAAACGACCATCTTCCAGAATCTGGAGAAGAATCTGTGCAACGTCGGGGTGCGCCTTTTCTATCTCGTCGAAAAGTATGACGGCATAGGGTTTTCTTCTTATGGCCTCGGTCAACTGCCCACCCTCTTCGTAACCCACGTACCCTGGGGGCGAACCGATCATGCGGGAGACGGCGTGCTTTTCCATGTATTCGGACATATCGATCTGGATAAGGGAGTCCTGGTCACCGAAAATCCTTTCGGCCAGAATCTTCGCAAGGTGGGTTTTGCCAACCCCCGTGGGCCCAAGAAACATGAAGGAGCCGATCGGCCTTCTCGGATCCTTCAAATCGGCTCTCGACCTCCTTAATGCCTTGGCAACGACCTCGGTGGCGAAATCCTGCCCCACGATATATTCGCGGAGGTCTTCCTCCAGCTTGAGAAGCTTCTTCGATTCCTTCGCTTCCATTCGACTAAGCGGAATGCCCGTCCAATCGGCAACGACTTGGAGCATCTCGTCCTCGTCGACGGTGGAACGCTTTTCCTCACGGCTCTTCTTCCACTTCTCCAAAACCCTCTCCCGCTTGGCACGAAGCTTCTTCTCCTTATCTCTGGCTTCGGCCGCTTCCTCGAACTTCTGGTCTGAAATGGCGGTCTCCTTAAGGGCGCAGACCTCCTTTATCTCTTCTGAAAGATCCTCGATCTCAGGTGGACGCTTTAGGGAGTCCATACGAGCGCGGGCACCCGCTTCGTCAACCGCGTCGATCGCCTTGTCGGGCAGGTAGCGGCCCGTCACGTAGCGATCCGACAGCTTAGCCGCCGCAACCAAGGCCTTATCCGTAAAGCTTACATTGTGATGCTCCTCGTACTTCGGGCGAATGCCCTTGAGGATGAGGATGGTGTCGTCAACCGAGGGGGCATCCACCTTGACCGACTGAAACCTCCTGTCCAAGGCGGAATCCTTCTCGATGTGTTTGCGATACTCGGCCAAGGTCGTCGCCCCGATGCATTGGAGCTCTCCCCTACTCAAAGCGGGTTTGAAAATATTAGATGCATCCATGGCTCCCTCGGCTGCCCCGGCACCGACGATGGTATGAAGTTCGTCGATGAAGATGATGATATTCTTGGACTTCTTCAACTCATCCATAACGGCCTTGATGCGCTCCTCGAATTGCCCCCTGTACTTGGTTCCCGCAACCATAAGGGCAAGGTCAAGGGTAACGACCTTCTTGTCGAGTAGGTTCTCGGGAACCAGCCCTGAAGCTATCTGCTGGGCGAGACCCTCAACGATAGCGGTCTTGCCAACACCTGCCTCGCCGATGAGGACGGGGTTATTCTTGGTCCTGCGACAAAGCACTTGAGTAACCCTTCGAATTTCCTTTTCACGCCCGACTACGGGATCCATTTCGCCCTTTTTGGCGATGTCCGTGAGATCCCTCCCAAATGCCTTTAAGGCTGGGGTCTTCATGTCTTTGCCCTTTTCCTCGGAACCCGAACTTCCAGCAACGGAAGCCTCGGCCTCTTCGGACGAAGAGAAGTTCGGGTCCAGTTCGGAAAGGATTTCGTTGCGGCAACGGTCCACGTCAACATCCAAGGACTTGAGAACCCTCGCCGCCACCCCCTCGCCTTCGCGAAGCAGGCCAAGGAGAATGTGTTCCGTGCCCACGTAGCTGTGGTTGAGAGACTTCGCCTCCTTTCCTGCGAGAGCCAAAACCTTTTTAACCCGCGGGGTATAAGGAACATTACCAGAAGGCTTGGCCTCGGGACCGAGACCGACCTGTTCGTCGACTGCCTGCCTAACCGTGTCCAGATCGAGGCCCATTTTCTGCAAAACGTTAACGGCAACCCCCTGGCCAAGATTGATCAACCCCAGGAGCAGGTGCTCCGTTCCGACATAGTTGTGATGAAATCGATCCGCTTCCTTTCTAGCCAAGGCAAGAACCTGCTGGGCACGAGGTGTGAAATTACTCATTGGTTCGGACATGTGGTTTATATACCTTTGAAATCGTCTAAAGTCAACCTGCCGCGGGAGAAGGATCCAAATGGGGAGCACGCAGAAATTCTTTTCTCAAGAGATCGGCTCGCAAGGCATCCCGGAAAGCGGGATCCACGGGTTTGCCCGCGGAAAGCTGAACATGGCCCGGTTGCACCTCGATGAACATTCGGTCGGATAGGGTGCGGAACTTTTCAGGCATCATTCCGAAGTCGCTCGCAAGCCTAACCAAGGAAAGATAGTCCATGGCCTCGGAACTCTGGATCAAGTGGCAGGTCTTCAAGTTACCGATGGCCCGGCTCATTTTGTCAATGAGGCGAGTTCCATCGTCCTGCAAAAGCTTTTCTCTGGCAAAGTTTTCCTGCCGTACGATGTTCTGCAGGGTATTGTCCAAGCGCTCGATGATCGCAGTTTCGGATTCGCCCAAGGTCTGCTGGTTGGAGATCTGGAAAATGCTCCCGTTTGCATCGGAGCCCTCCCCAAAAAGACCGCGCACGGCGATCCCCAATTGATTCACGGCATTGATGACCTTGTCCATGTTCTTGGACATTACCAGACCGGGCAAGTGCATCATTGCGGAAGCCCGCATGCCCGTGCCCAAGTTGGTGGGACAAGCCGTGAGAAACCCCAGTTCGCCGTCATAGGCGTAGCCGACCGTCGATTCAATGCCGGAATCGAGTGCGTCCACGTGCTTCCAGACAGTGCCGAAGTCCAAACCCGGCCTCAAAACCTGAATGCGCAGATGATCCTCCTCGTTAATCATGATGCAACAGTTCCGGTCTTCGGACAAAACGATCCCGGAACCCTCCTCGACCTGAGAAAGCTCGGGACTGATCAGATGCTTCTCAACCAAAACCTGACGGTCCAGTTCGCTCAAGTCATCGACTTCCACGGAAAGAGAGTCGTCCAGCCCCTTAACTTCGCTTAGGGCGTCCATGCACTTGGTCAAAACGGCTCTCTTCTGTGACGTTTCGGCACGCCCCGGAAAAGGGAATTCACGCAAATTCCTAGCCAACCTAATCCTCGTGCTAAGGGTTACGGGGATGGACTTAGGCGTCCTCTTCGCCTTGGACTGGTTGCTGAAAAGATCGTGAAACATATTTAAGCAAGAGTCTTGGCATCGTTTTCCAAGTCCCGCAAGCGGTCACGCAACTCGGCGGCTTTCTCATAGTCCTCTTTCTCCACCGCATCCTGCAGTTCCCTGCGCAGGTCATCTATCGATTGCTCGAAACGAACCCTTGATTCGGAACCGGACGGAATCTTTCCGAGATGCTTGGTGCCGGCATGCATGCCGTCCAGAAGAGGGTCCAGTACGGGCCTGAACACATGGTAGCAGGCTTCGCAGCCCAAACGTCCGCCCTTCTTAAAATCCTGATGGGTGGTCCCGCAACTTTCGCAAACCATTGAACCGGAAAGGGACTCGGACTCCAATTCGCTCTTCTCCATCAAGCTGCCGATGGAAAGGTTCTCCGGGTTGGTCACCCCCTTGGCCTGTGCACAACTTTCGCACAGGTCCATCTTATGCATTTGCCCATTGAGAATCTGGGTCAAGTGCACCGTAGCTTGGTTATCACAGTGGTGACATTTCATACGATTTTTAGATTCGTTTTAGTGAACATTTTCAAGCTACAATAGAATTACTCAAAACTCAACGCAGATGACGCGCCAAAAACGAAAGACAAGTGGAGAAGGCTGGAAAGTCACTCGCAAGGCTACAACCGGATCCCGTCGGTATTGGCTTTTTGACGGAACAAGGCAATAAGTTCTCGGGTAACCTTACCTGGTCGACCGTCTCCCACCTGCCTGTGGTCGACTTCCACGCAGGGGATGACTTCGGCCGCGGTCCCCGTGAGGAAACATTCGTCAGAGGTCCATAAGTCATATCGCGTCAAGGGCTGTTCCTGACAAGGAATCCCCAAGCCGGCGGCAATATCCATAACCGCGGCCCGAGTAATCCCACGGAGGGAACCAGAGTCAAGCGGAGGGGTGAAAAGCCTTCCTTTGGCAAGGATGAAAACGTTATCCCCCGTGCACTCGGCTATTTCTCCTTTATCGTTGAGCATCAGTGCTTCCTGAAAGCCAACCCGCTTCGCCTCAATCTTGGCGAGAATGTTATTTAGGTAGTTCAGGCTCTTTACGGCCGGGGGCAGAGCGGAGGAATTGATCCTCCGGGTAGGGACGGAAATGATCTTGAGCCCGTTCTCATAAAACTCCTCGGGATAAAGCTGTATCTCGTCCGCTATGATGATTACGTTGGGTGGACCGCACCCATCAGGGGTTAAGCCCAAGTGACCGGGGCCACGAGTAACCACCAGCCGAACGTAGCCATTGCTCAGGTCGTTGCGACGGCAAGTCTCACAGACCGCCTCCCTCAATTCCTCCCGTTTGATGGGGAGATCGAGAAGGATAGCCTTGGCCGAGTACTCAAGCCTCTCCAAGTGCTCCTCAAGCTTATAGACGCACCCCTCATAGAGCCGGATACCCTCGAACACGCCATCACCGTAGAGCAAGCCATGATCAAAGACGGACACCTTGGCGTTGTCCTCGTCGACGTAATCTCCGTTCAGGTAAATCTTCATCCTCCGCTTCTCTTCATGAACGAAACTATCCCCCTTGGCGAGCGCCAAGAGAAAACTTTATTCACCTATTCGCAATCAGGCTTTCGACCACCCCCGGATCCGCCAGGGTCGAGACATCTCCTATCTGGTCCGTCTCGTTGGTTGCGATCTTGCGCAGAATTCTCCTCATGATCTTGCCCGAGCGGGTCTTGGGCAGGGCTGGAGCCCAGTGTATCGCGTCGGGGGTAGCGATCGGGCCGATTACCTCGCGAACCTGATGCCTGAGGGCAGCCCTCAACTCCTCAGTGTATTCCACGCCTGAGTTAAGGGTGACGTAGGCGTAGATGCCCTCGCCCTTCACTTCATGGGGAAACCCCACGACCGCAGCCTCCGCGACAGTCTCATGAGCCACAAGGGCACTTTCCACCTCGGCAGTTCCCATACGGTGTCCGGAGACGTTGATGACGTCGTCAACTCTCCCCGTGATCCAGTAGTAGCCATCCTCGTCACGACGGCAACCGTCTCCCGTGAAGTAGTAGCCCTTGTATTGATCGAAATAGGTCTCCTCGAATCTCTTGTGGTCCCCGTAAACGGTGCGCATCTGGCCGGGCCAAGGCTCGGTTATGGCAAGAACTCCGCTGACCCCGTTCCCCTCGATTTCCTCGCCGGAATGGGGATCGAGGATGATGGGCTTGACCCCAAAGAAAGGAAAAGTGGCGGATCCCGGCTTCAAGGGCGTGGCGCCGGGAAGCGGGGTGATGAGAATCCCTCCCGTCTCGGTCTGCCACCAGGTATCGACGATCGGGCATCTTTCCTTTCCGGCGTTCCTGTAGTACCACCTCCAAGCCTCGGGATTGATCGGTTCGCCAACGCTCCCGAGAATCCTCAGGTTGGGCATGTCGTAGGCTTCGGGCCATTGCTCTCCCGCAGCCGCGATCGCACGGATGGCTGTCGGAGCCGTATAGAACTGGTTTACCTTCCATTTCTCGATCACCTGCCAATAGCGGTCCGGGTTCGGGTAAGTCGGGATACTCTCGAACATGGTGGTGGTGGCGCCATTGGCCAAGGGACCGTAAACGATGTAGGAATGCCCGGTGATCCAGCCGATGTCGGCGGCGCAAAAATAGACGTCTTCCTCGTGATAATCAAAAACGTATTTGTGCGTAGTCGCGGTGTAGATCATATAGCCGGCGGTGGTATGGAGAACCCCCTTGGGTTGGCCCGTCGAGCCCGAAGTATAGAGGACGAAGAGCGGATCCTCCGCATCCATTTCCTCGCAAGGACAATCAGCCGAGGCGGAGGACACAGCCACGTCCCACCACAGATCGCGGCCTTCCTGCATTTCGCAGGCAATCCCGGAGTCCTCCGATACCCGACGGACCACTATGCAGGTCTCGACCGGTTCGCCCATCCGCTCGGATGCGCTTTTCATTGCTTGGTCCGCATTGGGTTTCATCGGGATGGCCTTGGCTCCACGGAAAGTGCCGTTGGCGGTGATAAGGGTCTTGCAGGAGGAATCGACGATTCTATCAGCCAAGGCTTCGGCCGAAAACCCGCCGAAAACGACGGAGTGCACGGCCCCGATTCGGGCGCAGGCAAGCATCGCGACGGCCGCCTCCGGAACCATGGGCATATAAATGGAAACCCGGTCGCCCCTGCCGACTCCCCTGCCCTTAAGGACGTTGGCGAACCTACAAACCTGCTCGTGGAGGGCCCGATAGGTAATGGTGGCGTCCTCCCCCGGTTCGTTACCCTCCCAGATGATGGCGGTCTTGTCGGCCCGATGCTCGAGGTGACGGTCGACGCAATTATGGCAGACGTTGGTCTTGGCACCGGAAAACCACTCGATGGAAATGGGACCCGACCTGCGGTCGTAGTTATGGCTCTTGACGCGATCCCACTTGGAAAACCAGTGGAAGTCCTCCGCCACCTCGGCCCAGAATCCTTCCGGGTCCTTGACGCTGCGGTCGTAAAGTTCGAGGTATTCGCTCATGCTTCCGAGGTGAGCGCCTTGGGCCAATTCGGCAGGAGGATGGACGGTCTCGGATGGGTCTGGGTTGCTCATGAAGGACTAGGGGTTGAAAGGAATGGAAGGAACAACAGTTAGGCGATTGCACTAGGCTTGTCGATGCGCTTTTCATAAAGTTCCATGCTCACCTCCGAACTGGACTTTAATCTTCCGGGCGACCGAGTCGCCCAGTTCCCGACCGACCGTCGCGACCGCTCCCGCCTACTTGTCTATCGCAGAAGCGAGCAATCGGTTCACCATCATTATTTTCACGAACTTCCAGACCTTTTGCCTTCCAGACTACGCATTTTCCGAAACGACGTCTCCGTGCTCAAGGCCCGCCTCTTTGGGCAGCGAAAGACGGGAGGGGCCGTAGAGTGCCTGCTTCTTCGCCCCAACGAGAAGCTTGACGACACTTGGCATTGCCTGCTCAAACCGGGGGGCAAGACTGCCCGGGCAGGATGCTTTTCTCTGCCCGGAGAGTACGATGCGACGGTTGTGAAAACCCTTCCATCCGGCGAGTATCTCGTTAAGTTCGATCTACCGAAAGATGACGATCCGGCAGATTTGGCCCAACGCGTCGGCGCCCTCCCCCTTCCCCCTTACGTTGATCGACCGGCCCATGAAATCGATGATTCCAGATACCAAACGGTTTATGCGAATCCCGAAAACCGGACGGCGGTAGCCGCACCCACCGCTGGGTTGCATTTCACCCCTGAAATACTCAATGAGTTAAAAGATATGGGGTACTCCATTTATGACCTGACCCTATCCGTCGGTCTGGGTACCTTTCGGCCAATCGAAACCGAAAAAATCGACGACCACCCCATGCATGCTGAGGAATATTCGATCGGACCCGAGGCAAAAAAGGCACTGAAGGAGAAAGACGGGAAGACCCTTGCCGTTGGAACCACTACCGTGCGAACCATCGAGCACTACCTTTCGGCAATCGACCTTACGCTTGAAAAAACAACTCGTGCTCAAGCCGACCTCTTCATTCGTCCCCCCTACTCGTTTCTGGGTGTTGATCACCTCTTGACCAACTTTCATTTGCCAGGTTCGACGCTCCTTTGCCTGGTCTCCGCATTTCTTTCTCCCGGCAAGGAAGACGGTCTGGCGACGCTCAAGGACATCTATGCCCAAGCCATTTCCCATGAGTACCGATTTTTTAGCTATGGGGATGCAATGCTGATCTTATAATTAAGATGGTTATTCAATTTGTAATCAGATCGCCCTCAACCTAATCTACCACAGTGAAACCAATCATGGCACCCTTCGCTCGTTCCATTTTGACAGCTTGCGTTTTATTGACCCCAGCCGTCCTTCGTGGGAATGCATTCACAATCTCCACGACCTTACCGAGTGACCTCCAGTCCGCATCCTCCGTTTTTTCAAAATTCGTCGAGGTTTTTGGTCTTCGAGTCTTGGCGACCTCAAGCGTATCCGACGCCAAAGTTCTTCACACCGCAAACGTCCTGGCCGAATATCTCGACAATGACGAAGACGGCATCATAGACCAGGCGGAAGTTCTCGCATCCCTTATGGGTTCATCTCAGAGCACGATATCCACAATGGTCCTTTTTGCTTCCCAGACTGAACAAGATTCCCTCGACTCAAGTTTGGCGAATTTGGAAACAATCATGACTCGCACGCAAAACTTGTTCGCCGATGAAATTTTCGAGAATGGAAGTCAGGGGGAAAGCCGTGACGCGACTTTGGAGGAAGTCTTGCATTTGGTTACGGACAAAGGCTGGGACGAGGCATTCCCTTCCGTTTGGGGCGAGAAAAAGGACAGCAGCATAGCTAACGCCATGGACACGGCCCGCGGCGGCTATTTCGAAACCATCCCCAACTCCTATCCCTCCAATGCATGGTATACCTACTACGATCAAACTTCAGACTACGCAACGCAAGTCACCGAATACGTCTATTGGGCCACAACTACCTACCTTGGTGGTCAGGATTGGCCGGGTCGCGTGCATGCCAACTTCACCTCCGAGTGGAAACCCATTACCCAAGCCGACCTTAACTCAACCGACCCCGGGGTCGTTTCTCTTCTAACCTCATCGAGCTATCGATTTCCAATCAGCCAACTTCCCGACGGCAACTACTCAGGCGCAAGCCTTCGGGCCCAAGCCTCCACCACCTCGACGAGCGGATGGAAAAGCAGTTCCTGGTTTGGTTATTACTACGATCCCGGCGGCAATTGGATTTATCATCAGCATCTTGGTTGGCTCTATACCGTTGAATCCGGTTCCGGTGGTGTTTGGCTGTATCACTCGAGCTACGACTGGATGTGGACCAATTCCAGCGCCTATCCTTGGATTTACTTTTATTCCCTTTCTGGCTGGAGATACTTTCTCTCCGGCAAAGGCTTTTACGATTCCGGTACAAGCGCTTGGACCGCGGTCGAGACCTTCTCGGTGGAAACTTCGAGTTCTCAGACCGGATATGGAGATGAAAACAGCTCAACCGTATGGAGTTCCACGGGAAACGCATCGGTCTCCCTGACATACGCGACTTCCAATGGCAATTCGGTCATGACACTCTCCAGCAACTTATACCCGAATTGGAACATAACCGGCGAATCCGATCATTATGTCACAACACCTTCGGCTCAGAGCGAGACCGTTGAGATCATCTTGCATCCTAACCCTACGGCCAGTTTTCATAACGAATTGGTGGTCTACAATCCCACATTCAGTGACGTCGCCTACATTGGACGACCCAACAATTCGCTCCCCGATTACACGCACTGGAATTCTTCCACCCCGCCCAAGGAATTGCTCGCGGTCGATATGCTGTCCGTCGAAGCCTATGACATGACTTCCGCGCATGGGGCGAACCCGCGCTATACCGGAAAGTTACGCTTTAACGTTCATCATATTGGCGATAACGGACTGACTAGCGTAACCTGGCAAAGTGGAACGATTCCTCTGAGCAATGATTACTTCTACGCTCACACGCAACCCACAGGCGAATATCACCTCCACGGCTTCAAGGCAGGCATGGAATTTGATTATTCGAACAAAATCATAGGCTATGCACTGGATGGGCATGCGGTCATGGGAATGAACACGAACGTTCATCAACCGGTTATGGACAGTGAAAACGTTCTTTCCGGATATGATGCGAGTGCGCAGACCAAACCCGCTCTTTCCGGTTACACCTTGGTGGAAACCAGCAAATTAGTTGAAGCCCGAGGAGTGGATTTAAGCACGACCAATTTTCCAGCCGGCATTTTTCACGTCGATCATGAATACGCCAGCTCGGTAGCTTCGGACTCCTACTTCCTGGACAAATACAATATGGGCTACGTCACGCTTACGGATAAGGATGGTACGCAAAGAGTTGAAAAAGTCTATGTTCAAACCCGAACCTATCCCTACTTGGTACATACCTTGTATGGGGCCAAATAGGTTCAGGGGAAGGTTTTATTGGATTTGGGAAGTTTGAACGGACCTATCCCTACTTAGTGCATTCCGTAATGAGCATCGAGCCCGATACCGACGGTACGGTCCTGCCCTACCTAAATCCACATTTCTGCTACGTCGTCCGCAACGCCCTCAAGAAGCACTACCTCATGCCCGACTCTTGGTCGGACGACACCACCTACCTCGCCGCCCTCAAGGCCGGCTTCACCGTCAACGGGGTGGCCGTTTCAGGCACCGACTCCTTCGACACTTTCGTGGAATTCATCACCAGCCTGCAAAGGACCCTCAACTCCAACGGTATGGCGACCGCAGGGGCCGAGTTCGAGACCATGAAAATCGACTATCCCTTAACCATCAGGAAATACCGAGGCACTCCGTCGGCCTCCGGACCATCGGGAAGGGGAAGGAGGAACTAACCGCCCAGACAAAAGAGGTGCTTCTCGCCCCTTATGAACATGCGCCCAGCCACGGGGACAGGCGAGGCAATGACCCGCTCGCCCATATCGTTTTCGGTCAAAAACTTGAAACCGTCCGTAACGTCGGCCACCAGGATGACCCCATCCTCACGCGGGGCATAGAGCTTGCCACCGGCCACCGTGGGCGATCCGTAATAACTCGAACTGGCCCGGGGGAAGGCATCCTCCCAGTGGCTCTTGCCCGTCTTGGGATCAATGCAGTGCACCTCGCCACGGTCGCGCAGGACGTAAACCCTTCCATCCGCTACCGCCGGAGTGGGCACGAAGCATCCGCTGTCGGTCCGCGTCCAGAGGCGGTGACTCTCCGATACGTCTCCCTTTCCACCCAGTTTGATTCCAGCCAGGTGACTGCCCCGCCCATAAGGAACGACCGCAACCTCTCCTGCCACGACCTGCGAGCCCACGACCACCCAGTTCTTTTTTTGCTTGGGGTTGAACCCGGTCGAGACCCAGATCATTGAGCCATCCTTGGCCGAATGGGCCGAAAGTCTCTCAGCCCCCCACACCAGGATGGCCTCCTCGTCTCCGTGCCGGATCAGGGTCGGTGTGGCGTAGCTATGGTCGCACTCGGGAGGGGTCTGGTAGTTGCGTTCCACCTTCCAGTCGACCTTGCCGTTCTTCGGATCGAAGGCAATGAGCCAGGAATTGTTCTTTCTCATCAAGGCCACGACGACTTGCTTGCCGGTTAGGATGGGGGAAGTGCCAAAGTCCCAGTAGAGGGTATCTTTTCCGTACGAACTAAGGTCGTTCTTCCAGATAATCTTCCCAGAAAAATCCAGGCATGCGAAGTTACCGCTCTTAAAGAGAGCGAAGATGCTCTTCCCATCCGTCACCACCGAAGGGTTGCTTCCCGACCCGTTCCTGTGTTTGCCCTTGAGCTCCGGGCCAACCCGGGTCGACCATTTTTTCTCACCGTCCCAGCCAAAGGCCAGAACGGCATCCTCGCCCTCGACCGGACAGGTCAGCAAGACGTGATCGTTCCAGACCACCGGAGTCGAGCAGCCTTTTCCGGGAAGGGCAACCTTCCAAAGCAGGTTTTCCCCTCCGCTGAGCTTAGTCGGATAAGAACCCTTCCAGCTCGAGCCAGCGGCTTCAGGGCCCCTCCATGCCGGCCACCGTCTCTCGGGATCAGCCCAGCCCAAACAAGCCACCACGGATAAGAGAAAAGCGAAGGAAAGAAATCTATTCATGCCTCAAGTAGGAATGAAGGATGGGTTCGCGGGCAAGCAAATTTCTATGACCTTTGGCACAAGACCGAATGAACGCGCATCACGCTTGACCAGCGACGTTCCATTCCTCTACTTTCCCAGCCAATGTACGACGAACCTAACATAGCCTACTCCTATGGAAATGAAGCCGAACTCTTCGGTGCAATTGGAATCCTAGTCGTGGCTGTCGTAATCGGATTGCTCATAGGAATTGGAATCGCAGCCCTCTTGGCCTACTTCGTTTCAAACTGGCTCAATGAGGTCCCCGAAGAGGACCGTGCGATGACACCCGGGCAAGTATGGCTTTTGCTCATCCCTATTTTCAGCTTATACTGGCAGTTTCGAGTCTACATGCTGGACGTTCCTCAGTCGTTCAAAAATTATTTTGACCGAAGGGGGAACCAGGCAGTCGGCGACTGTGGAAAAAACATGGGAATGTGGCTGTGCATATGTACCTTTGGCAGTATGATTCCCTTGCTTGGCTCCCTCGTGGGTATCGTAGGCTTAGTGCTTCTTGTTCTCTGGATGGTCAAGATCCACGAGCTCAAGAACAAGATCATCGCCGACCTGCGGCAATCAACCGGAGCCTAGGGCAGTTCCCGCAGGCGCATCCCCCGATAATCGACGGGGGCCCCTTCCGATTCCATCACCAAGTGACCCTCGCTAGGCTTGCAATCATAGCCGCCCGATACCTCCTCCCCATTGACCCAGAGACGAACTTCCCCGTTTATCGCTCGTATGTAGTAATGGTTCCACTGACCATGCGGACGAGTCAGCCGCTTGGTCGGAAAGCAACGGGAACTGGTGGGCTTGCCGACCTTGTACTTCGAACCGTCCTCCGCGACGTAGGTAATCTCCGGGGTGAAGGCCTTCATCCTGCCCACCCCGACGGGAAAGACGTCCCCATGACTGGTAAACCAGTTCGAGTGCTTGCCCTTGTTCTTCAAATGGTTTTCCTCATAACCTAGGTCCAGAATCTGAATCTCGATCCCCTGGGGAAGCCTGCCCCGTGGGAGCTTGTCCAGAACCTCCCGCGGGCACCAGATGAAAATACCCGCGTTACCGGCCCGTCGGTTGTGCCTCCATTCCAGAACAAGCTCGAAATTCTTATAGATCTTCTGCGAACGGAGGCCACCGTTTGGTTTGCCCGTACAGTGCAAGGTTCCGTCTTTCTTAAACTGGAACGTCTCGGGGTCGCAGTTGACCTGGGCAAAATCCTTTTCTCCAAGGGATACCCATCCCGGACCCGATATGCCGTCCAGAAAAGCCTTGGGCAGGGCTTTTTCGGCGACCAAGGGACAAAGTATGAAAAAAAGGGGAAACAAGCTAGTTAAAATGATCTTCATCCAACCAAGCTGGGGAGAGGAAAAGCGCATGGCAAGCCCCATCGGTTGGAAGGCCGGCCCGCCGCGAGGAACAGGGGTCAAGATGAGGGCAGGCCCAGCTTGCCCAAGGCCTCGGCGATCACGCCCGTGCATTCACCATGGCTTTGCTCGGAATACTCGATTCTCTGCAGGCCCGCCAGTTGGTACTGGAGGCTCTGTGGAATTTCGGTCTCCTCGATGAAGAGGGGAATGATGGGCTTGTTCTGCTCGGAAGCCAGGCTGGTCTCCTTGACGACGTTGTGGGAAGCGAAGGAAGCAGGCGAGCAAACCAGAAGAAAGGACGCCGTCCGCCCGATCGCCTCAACGATTTGCTCACTCCACTGGCTGGCCCCATGGAGTCCGCCTTGGTCCACCCAGACGTTGAATCCGGAACCGCGCAGAGACTCGACCAGACGCAGGACCGCGACCCTGTCCCTGCTCGAGTAGCTCACGAACACGTCGATGGGCCGGGTCTCGTCGTGCTTGCCTTGGGAAAGTTTTGCCCCAGCCTTCCGGTTCCTCCACAGACGCAAGGATCTGGAGGGCAGAAAAAGGGCGACGGGCACGAACCCAAGGGCTAGAAAATGCCAGTTGTCCTCGATGAAGATGAAAGTTCGCTGGATCCCGGTCACCTCGATCTCAATGTACCTGTCGAAGGACCTCGATCGCTTCATTTCCTTCCCCTCGATCGTGAGGATGGAGTTGACCACAAGGTGAACACGGTTCTTGCCGGGCCTCTGGGGAACGATGGACCATTTCCATTCCGTGGTCTCGGAGGGAAGTACCATCTGCTTGGTCTCGGAAATCGGGGTGATGCTGAAATCCTCGCCCGTCAAGGTCACCTCCATTTCCCGGGTGATGCTGATGGAGGCGGTTTCAACGGGGCCCTTCTCCTTGATCTTGTTGGCCAGTTCCTTCCTCCCTAGGGAAGGATCCATGAGGAACTGGATGTAGCTCGGTTCCCCGTAGGGAATCTTCTCGGGCGTGTTGAAGGCGATGCTGCTGAGAGACTTCTGGAGCATCTCAAGCGGACGCTTCCGGCCTGCAAACTGAGGCTTGGCGGGAGGGCTGCCCAAGGACCGGTTGTTGGCCTTTCTCTCGCGCAGGGAGAGAAAATCGCTCTTTGCACTCTGGCCGGCCCCGGAAACTAGGGGAAGACGGGTGTCGGCAGGAGGTTCATCGGGCGCAGAGAGTGGCTTTTCCGCAGGTGTTGGTGGCGGTGGTGGTGGAGCGGACTCGGGACTGAAAGGAGGCAATTCGGAGGCAGGCGGAGGCGATGGCTGAGCAGGGATGGCAAGGGTGATGGTCGAGCCTGCCGATTTGTCGAAACCAACCACGGGCGATCGATCGAGATCCGCTCGGTCCTGTTCGAAAACGATCAATTCATCGTCACCCAGGCGCACGGAGCTGCCGGCTCCATGGCCGCCACGACCTCCAAGGGAACTATCAACTCCAGGACCTCCAAGGTAACTAACTCCGCCAGCTACGGAAAGTGGTTCGTCCGCCCTCACTACGCTATCTAGGGTATCAGCAGCGGATCTACCGTGAATCAACAGGTAAGGCTCTCCGACAACAATACCGTCAAGTTCATCGGGGTGCGGGGAATCGGCAATCGCAGTCCGGTTGCCCTCGTCCGCTCCCCCAAGGTTTTCATCAAGCAAGGTTGTCTCGGGCGGTTGCGCTTCGCTGAGCGAAAAGTTTCCATCGGCAGGAAGCTCCCCGGAAGTTTCGTTCGTTTCTCCGCAGGAGAAAAGAAAAAGGGGGAGGGCGAACACCAGCAGGACCTTGTGCAAATCAAATTTTTTCACACTTAAGTCTTTCATTGGAACCGGCCCCTTCTACCGAGGCTAAAAAATGATTCTACAGGATGCAAGAACCACTGGCTCGTTTTTCCGGCAGATTTTGGAGGATTCATTCATATCTAGACGCTTCGGACAACGATTCCTTGGGAAAAAACGCTCCTTTCCGCATCCCTCAGATAGTTAAGCGGTGGTGCTTGGTTCTGGACTTTCGATTGAGAGAGAGGGATAATCAACCCTTCAAAATGATCGCTCCGTACGGATTCAATCCCACATGCATTCTTCTGTCGGCCATGTCAGTGGCCTTGCCTCTGCAGGCGATGAAGTTCGAACTCGGGCCAATGGGCAGCCTGAACCGGATCGAAGTTCAGCTTAGAACCAATGGGGTCTTCGCCACTGAAGGCATCAGGGGAATCTTTTCGAAGGTGGATGGAAACATCGATTTCTCGGTTTCACAGCCTGCCCATGCCACGGGAAAGGTAAGCCTTGATCCACGGAACCTCCGCTTCGGGTACCACCGCGTGGACACGGACGCCCAAAAGAAGGAATGGCTCAACTCGGCCGCCAACCCCGAGATTTCCTTTCAGTTGCTTCGCTTGGAGGACCCGAGATGGACGGAAAGATCGCTCTGGGCACGGGCCCACGGAAACCTTTCGATCAAAGGTAACAAGCTCGCGATCTCCCTGCCCGTCGAGATTCGTTACTTGCGTGCGGAAAGGAGAAAATATGACGGAAGAATTGGAGATCTCCTTTTAATCAAAGGCGAAACCGTGCTCACCAGGGAGATCATCGGGCTCAACAATTCCATGCCAAGGGTCATCCAGCCCCAAATCTTGGTTCGACTAAACCTGGTTGGGGCTTCGGACCGGGTTCGCCCACTGCTCCCGACACCGGCCATGGCCGGCCAACAGCCCTAGTCCGGTTGCCAGGTCAGAGCGTGACAAAGAGCAAGCCCCAAGGCATCGGACTGGTCGAAAGGGAGAACCTCGGGCAACGACAGCATTTGGGCAAGGGTGCTGGCTACCTGTTCCTTGCTCGCCCGACCAAAACCAACCACCGCCTGCTTGACCCGCAAAGGGGCGTATTCGAAGACGGGAACCCCCCGCAAGGCGGCCGCTGAAAGAGCGGCTCCTCGAGCCGACCCCATGATTTGGGCGGTCTTGAAGTTCTGAACGTAGATGGTCTCTTCACAGGAGACGTGAAGAGGCTTCCAAAGGTCGACCAAGTGTGCCACGGACTGGTGAATTCTCCCTAGGCATTCGATGGAGGACACCTTGGGCTTGAGCTTGAGGGTCTCGGAATGAAGAACCTTATGGGAACGGTCCCGGCACTCGAGAATCGCGAACCCGGACCCGCGCAAACTCGGGTCGATCCCGAGAATACGACCCTCGTAAGGGGTTTTCGAAAGCCGAGCCCGTGGATCGGCGGACTTCGGACCCGTTGATTGACCGGCTAGGTGGCGGGCCCACATCTTTCTGGAACTTTTGCTCATCCTAGAGAAGTCTAAAATAACATACGCATTCCAGCCAAAACGATAAAGAACCAGACCAAGCGCTCAAAGAGGGACTGGTTTATGAACTTTACGATTAATGGAGCGAGAGCGGCCCCAAGCACGGCGGGCACAAACATCCACCAACTTACCGACATCGAATCGAGGGTAATGATGCCGAGATCGACCATGAAGGGAATTTTCGCAACGTTCACGATTAGAAAGAGCCAGGCCGAGGTCCCGATGAAGGCATACTTGGGGAGACCCATCGCCAATAAGTAGAGCTGGGCAACCGGACCGGCGGCATTTGCAAGCATCGTCGCTACCCCTCCAAGCAGACCGAAAAAGATTCCAAGGACAACCGATCCTCGCGGCCGATCGGTGGATGCCCCGCCTCCCTTAAGAGTCTTTTTCCGGGCCTGCATGAAAAAATGAAGGGCCGTCATCCCGAGAAGAATCCATCCCACCACGCGCTTGAGCAAACCAACCCGCTCTTCCCCGCCCTGGAAGAAATCGAAGACCCACCAACCGAGAACCGTTCCGACGAGAAAGAAGGGCAGAAGACGAACGATGAATTTCCAATTCGCATGACGTCGATAGACAAGGGTGGCGGTAACGTCGGCCGATATGAGCACCGGCAAAAGCAAACCGACCGAGAGAGGAATTCCGACTGGTCCGAGGGCATCCTCCAGAACGAGGGCGTAAATCGCCACCGTCAGGTTGCCCGCTCCGGGGAGCCCTCCCTTGCTCATGCCCATGATGAGTGCCCCGAGGGCCAAAAGGGCCCAGTGCGTAACCGTCAACTCTTCCACGCCGGGATGGTTTTGTTTTCGGAGACTTGCACGAGAATGGGCATGACAGAACTTAGAGGGTATTGAAAGCTAGCTTTTCGCAAAAGCGCCGGCGGAAACGTCGAATACCTCCCAGTCTTTCTCTTCCTCGCCACTGGGAAATACGGTTCCAGAAGCGAAGACCTGAGCTTCGGGGGCGAGAAGCTTCTTGAAGTTGGACTCACGCTCGGCGTCAAGCTCTCCAAGCACGTCGTCCGCGATCAGAATGGGCACTCTGCCACGGGCTTCACGAAGGAAGGAAAATTCAGCCAGGCGGAGGGAAAGAACCAGCCCCTTCTCCTGGCCCTCGGATGCAAAGGACCTGGCATCTCGGGAATCGAGAAGAACGGAGAAGTCGTCCCGATGAGGGCCCCGGCGGGTGTTTCCCACCACCCGGTCGCGCGACCTTTCCTCCTGGAGGCGGCGGGACCACTCCGCCTCGTTTTCAAGCAGAATGTCGGGCTTGTACTCCAAGCGGGCTTCCTCTTTAGCCCCTGATAAGGATGCATAGCTTTCCGCGAGGATCGCCGACAACGCGGGCATGGCCTCCAGACGCATGGTTTGGAGGAGAACGGCGGCGGGTATCAAGGTCTGCTCGAAGGCATCTATCTCCCGGTCCCCCCCACCCCGCCTAAGCAAGGCGTTCCTTTCCCTCAGGGCTCCGTGGAAAGTCTGCAGGACGGCAAAGTATTCCTGCTCGGAACTGGAAAGGAGCAGGTCCAGCCATTTCCGACGCTCGGAGGGGCCGTCGCGCAAGAATCGAAAATCTCGCGAAGAAAGGACGACGGAGGGAAACTCCCCGAGAAAATCCCCCAGCCTGGAGATTTTGTTCCCATCCACTTCGAGTGTCTTGGGACCTCTGAGCCCGAAGGAAAGCAGCGTGTCCCTGTCCTTTCCCTCGTCATCCTCGAAACGATAGAAGAGCCTGCTTTGATCCTTGCCCTCAAGAACCATGTCCTGAGTCCCGGTCTTCCTGAAGGAGCGTAGGCTGGAAGACAAACCAATCGCCTCCAGCAAGTTGGTCTTGCCCTGACCATTGGGGCCAAGAAGAAATACGCGGTCACCACTGAATTGGAGACTCGCAACCTCTATGTTGCGAAAATTTTCCAGGTTTAAGGCAGCGAGTCGCAAGATCTTGCTCTAGAGAGAGATGACGGTGGACTGGGCGCTTTCCGATTCAAGTTGATCCCTCGCCTCCAGGAAAGCCGAGGCCAGCGACCTCCAATCCTCCTCCGTCTCCTCGAGGTATGAACTAACCCGAAGGAGCCGCTTGGACTCGGTCTCCGAAAAGCCCATCGCAAGGGCCGTCGGGGAAGATTTCGATCCGCCGCTTGAACAGGCCGAGCCGGTGGAGACCTCGAAGCCCAGTTTGTCCAGTTTCCCGACGTAAGAAAGGCCTTCGAAATCCGGCATCAGAAGCATAGAGGTATTCCAGAGGCGGGGCCCTTCACCGCCCAAGACCTTCAAGCCTGAAAAATTCTCCAGCATGGAACCCTCGAAGGCATCCCTCCACGAAGAACGACCGGGCAACCCGGAAAGATTTCCAGTAACCTCAGCCAGTCCCGTCTTCATGCCCTCGATGGCAGGGAAATTTTCGGTTCCTCCTCGTCGGCCCGCTTCCTGCAACCCGCCCAGAACGAAGCGGTGTTCGAGTTTACTGCCCAGTAGACCAACACCCTTGGGCCCCCCGAACTTATGAGCGCTGACCGCAAAGGAGTCGCAGGCGGACAAACCGACGGAGGGTAATTTGCCTACCCATTGAGTGGCGTCACAATGGAAATGGATTCCCCGTTCCAGGCAGAGCAGTGCCGCCTCCCTCCAAGGCTGAAGAACACCCGTCTCGTTGCTGGCTGCCATGAGGGCGACGCAAAGAGGGGGAACGGTATGATCCAGAAACTCCCCGAGGACATCCAAGTCCACGGCACCGCTTGAATCGACCGGAAGAAGGCGGACTCCTTCACCAAACCAATGGCGGGCAGGCTCGCTGACACTGGGATGCTCGATGGCCGAAACAAGAACCTCGTCTCCCGGTTGAGCCGAGGAGGCGAGATGGGCAAAGAAGGAGTTATTAGCTTCCGTAGCTCCGGAAGTAAAGGAAAGGCTCTCGGGGACGGATTCCAGACACTCGGCCATTTCCTCGCGGGCCAGTTCCAGTTTAGCGCGAACCCTGGCGGAAGCGCGCGAGGGGGCGGAAGGGTTCGGCCAATCTCGAACCAGAGCCTCTGTATGGGCGGCTTGGACGGAAGCGAAGGGCTTGGTGGTCGCGTTGTTGTCAAAGTACGTCATCGGACGCAAGTCAAGCCTAGCGGTTTCGGGACAAAGGAGGAATGCGCAGGGTTTGCCCGGGTTTGAGGCTGTCCTTGTTCGGCAAGCTGTCCCGATTGGCTTGAAAGATATGATCGATATGCGAGGAATCACCGTAGAACTTGCGGCTGATCGCATACAGACTGTCGCCGCTCTGCACGACGTACGAACGAACCGTCGCGGGACCGGGAGGAGGCTGGGTCGGAGGATTGGCGGGCGGATCAACCGGCAATGGCGTCTTGGAAATCTCCTCAAGGGGAACGCCCAGGCGCGCCTTGTAGTCATCGATTAACCGCTTGAGCTTGGCATTCTCCTCCTTTAGGGCGATCAGCTCCAAGTAGTCATCATAAGGCTTACCAGGGAGCTTTCGGATGATTTCGCGCTCGGCGCTTACGATCAATTGCCTGACCTTGGATGCCTCCCTGGACTCCGGCTTGAGAAGCAAAAACCTGCGCAGATGATAAATGGAGGCAACAGGGTCCTTGCGCGACTCGAGGAGAAGAAGCAGTCGGCCCGCCTCGAGGTGTGACTTCGGGCACTCGACCATCCTTCGGGTAACGGAAAGAAATTCGTCAAGTGCCTCCTTCTCTTTTCCGACCTTGAGGTAGGATCTTCCGCGACCAAAAGAGGGGTCCTCCTCCTCCGTGAGGGCCGGACCACTAGGCCCGCACGACGCGGAAGCCAGGGCAAGACATGGAACCAGGAAACGGAAGAATGAAAGAAAGGGCTTCATTCCCCGACGTAGGTAAGAGCAAGCTTTCGAGAGTGGGGAGCCGACCGGTGTTCCCAGAGGAAAAGGCCCTGCCAGGTTCCGAGCTGAAGCCGCCCGCCCGCAAAGGGAATGTTTTCGCTCGTACGGGTCAATGCCATCTTTATATGGGAAGGCATATCGTCCGGTCCTTCCAAGGTGTGGATGAAGTTCGGATAGTCCTCCGGAACCAGTTCCTCCATGAAGCGCTCCAAGTCAACCCTGGCAGTCGGATCGGCGTTTTCCATCAAGACAAGACTGCAACTCGTGTGCTTCACGAAAACCGATGCCAGTCCCTCGCTAAGCCCGGATTCGACAAGGCCTCCGGAAACGGCGCCGGTGATTTCGTAGGTTCCCTTACCCTCGGTTCTGATACCCCAGTCACTCTTGAAAACACCCATAGGTCATATTTAGGACAGGAAACGGGATTTGGCAAGAGCCGAGGAAGAGGTTCGTTCAACAACGCAGCTCGGTATTGCCATTGAGCCAGTCCTTGAGCGAATCAATCAAGGCAGCTGGCAAAACTTCTTCTTCGCCCTCTGCGGGCACGGGATTCTTAAGGACGCCCTTGACGCGTGAATGGTCGGCTTTTTCAAGGCTCGCCAGCCATGACTCCTTTACCGGCAGGCCTTCCCGGCTGGCAAAGACGAAAAGCGTTTTGAAGTAAACCACTTGGATGTCACCTCCCCGGCACAAGGAGGTCAAGGCCGAGGCAAGCAGGGAGGCAAAAGACTCGGGTTCAAGCAGGTGCCGACCGTTGTCCAGGTAAAGGCGGGCAAGGCGGGAAGCGAGCTCGAACCGCTTGTGATCAAGCGCCAGTTCTCGTCGCTTAGCGGTTACTTGGTGCTCCTTGACGAAGGGAAGACCCGGAGGTTTCGACCGTTGCAGCGAAAGCTCGACCTCGTCGAACAAATCCGGGAGGGCATTGCCTTTGCCATGCCTCGGCTTACGCAACAAAACCGTCTTCAAGCCATCCGCTTGCGAGAACACGACGAGCCGCATGTGATTCTCTCCGGCATCCTCCCGGCTGAGGGTGGTGCCCTCAAGGATGTGCGGGGGAGAGGACACAGCCTCAATCGGATGGAGATTCGGGTCGCGAATCAAACGCCTTTGCGGATGGAGAGACCGCCCCCCCCGATATGAGCATTTTCATTCCATCCCCCACCGAAAGGTCGAGTGAAATGATTTCCTCCCTTGGTAAAAGGAGAAGGAACCCGCTTGTCGGATTAGGGGTAGTGGGAACGAATACGTTGGTAAGCTTACGATCCATCGCCTGATCGATTTCACTGGACGCCTCGCAGGTCACGAAGCCCAGGACATAGCAACCGGAACGAGGATATTCGATAAGGACGACTTCCTTGAATACGGCCCGGTTTTCCCTGCCAAAGGTCTGGACGATCTGCTTGGCGGAACGGTAAACGGTGTTGAGAAAGGGAACTTTTCCCAAAAACTTTTCCGCCGTGGAAATGAAGAATTTTCCGAGTACGTAGTTCGACAAGAACCCAAGGGCGGTAAGGGCCAGAACGCCAATCGCCAAGCCCAGAATTGCAAGCAGGTACTCCCCGAAAAAGAATCTCTCCGCCTCCAGACCCAGCTCACGGGCCAAGTCCGTCGCCGGCTCCTGAAACATCCCGAGAAGAAAGTTGAGGACGAAAATAGTCGTCCCGAGAGGCAGAAAAATAATCAACCCGGTGAGGAAAGCATTTCGGAACTTTCTCGAGAAACTGTTCGATTTTGCCGTCACTGCGTTCTTCGCTATTTGCCTATGCCCTGCGGTGCGAGAAGAAAATCAGGCCAGAGACCAAGATCTTCGATGCGATCCATGGCCCGCTTCTCCTCTCGGCGCATGATTTCTCGATCTTCCCCTGTCTTGTCGTCGAAGCCAACGAGATGCAACCAACCGTGAATCAGGTATAGGCTCAGCTCGTGGGAAAATTCGATCTTCCTCGACTCGGCCTCCTCCATCGCCTGATCGACGGAAACGCAAATTTCTCCCGCCATGTTCTCGTCGGGTTCCGCCGGAAACGTGATGACGTCCGTGGGCCGAAAATCACGAAGGAAATCCCCGTGCATCCGAGAATGGCTTTCCCGGTCTAGGAAAACCACCGAGAGACAGCCGGAACAGTCATGTCGATGGAGACGGAAGATTTCTCCCCAGAAAAGGTCTACGGAATCCGATGAAAAGCTCAGACTCGGGTAGTGGCTGCTGTATTCGACTGAGAGGGATGATCCCATCGCCCCATCAACCCCGGTTTTCGGGAAAAGGGGGAACGGATCCCTTCCGGTTCCCGATCGATGCCTTTTCGTCCTCGGGATACTCGATCCTGGAATGCAGCATATTGAGAGAAGTTTTGATGAAGCTCTCCTTAATTTTCGAAACTTCCTCCAGGGTGAGCGGACACTCATCCAATTGCCCATCCTCCAGGCGATCCTGAAAGATGTTCTCAAGCAGTTCTTCCACGCTGTGTTGGGTGACCTTGGGCAAACTCCGGGCGGCGGCCTCGACGGAATCGGCGAAGAAGATGATGGCGCTTTCCTTGAAGAGAGGCTTCGGTCCATCGTAGCGATAGGTGGATTGATCGGGCTCGTCCTCCAGTTCCCCATAGTCGAGTTTTTCCTGCTTCAGCTTCTGCTTGGCCTGATGGTAGAAGTATTTGACCAAGGTCGTTCCATGGTGTTGGCGAATGACGTCGCGAATGACCTTGGGCAGACGATGTTCGCGTGCCATCTCGATCCCCTCCTTGACGTGGCTCTTGATGATGAGGGCGCTCATGGCCGGGTTCTGCCTGGAGTGGGGATTATCAAACCCACCCTGATTCTCCGTGAAATAGTCCGGCTGGCTCATTTTTCCTATATCGTGGAAAAGGGAACAAGCCCGACACATGATCGGGTTCGCCTTGACGGCAACGGCGGCGTTCTCAGCCAAGTTGGCAACCATGAGGCTGTGATGATAGGTGCCGGGAGCCTCCACCTGCATGCGACGAAGAAGAGGGTGGTTGAAATCAGTGAGCTCGAAAAGGGTCGCATCGGTGGCCACCTTGAATCCATTCTCAATCAAGGGCATCGCTCCCAACACCAGAACTCCGGTAAAGACGCCGACCAGTAGGGACGCCAGCGCATGGTTGGCCGAAACTCCACCGCTTCCCGAGGCAAGGCCAATCCAGAGGGCCATGATCGCCCCCGTTAGACCGGCGGCGGCTCCCGCCTTCATTACACTGCCACGCAGTCGAACGTCCCGGCAAAAATAAGAGCCAACGAGAGCTGAGCTGAGCGAAATGGTCAGCGCCTCGATGCCTGCATTCTGCATCGTTGCATGGAAGATGCTGGTCATTAGGGCTGAAAGGGCGGCCATCCTCGGACCTACCGTGATCATTACGACCATGGGGGCGAAGGCTACCGGTATGAGATAAGGCAAAAGCCCGACCAGCAGAGCATTTCCGCCGAAAAGATCCGTGCTTCCCAACTCCAGAATGATTCGCGACAAGCCCAAGTTGGAAAGAACCGCAACGGCAACGATGGTCGAGCGGGCATTGTCTCTCCAGAAGTTCGGCAAAACCAAACTGATGTAGACTACGGCAAACAGGAAAGTACCAAAAGTGACGAATATTCTCTTGGGAAGCAGATTCCTGTCCTCTACCGTAACGTCCAGATATTTCTCGTACTTCTCAAGATCAAGCTCCCCAACCTTGACTCCCTTCTTGAGGATAAGGTCCCCTTCCTCGACAAATTCGATCGGTTGGTCCATTTCCTTGATCGCCCGATCCTGGGCAGAGGTGGTGGCCACCTGGTCGATCGAGCGAAGGAAAAGACCCTTGCGAGCAAAATTGGAATACACGCTCGCCATCTCATCGCGGAATCGAGTGGCCCCGAGGGAGGTATTTTGATCAGGGTTTGAAATGAGGTCGGACAAGAGGAGCCCCTCTTCACCCTCTGGAAAGTCTCCATCATTCTCCAGCAGAGCCTGAAGATCCAGCAGATAGAGAGAAAGGTTCGGGTGTCCCTCGGCAATTTGCTCCGGATCCAGGTTGAAGCGCAACCCTTCGAAGATGTCCGTGACCACGACGAAGCGTGATGCGATATCAACCATCATGCCGTCGATCCTATCCGTTGCATTGGCTTCGGAAATGAACTTCTGGTCGGAGGAAGGAAATTTAACGACTCCCGTATTATGTAGTTTGCCAAGCACCTTTGTGGGCAAATACACTAGAAAGTTTTCCCCATCGGAAAAGTTCTGCCAGTGCGAGAGCATGTTCATCTCTTCCAGCGTGACCACCAGCTCGAATTTCGCCTTCAGTTCCTCGATCAGGGAAAGCTCAGCAATAGCCGCCGCCTCATCATCCATGGTACGGATGGAGAGAAGCTCGTCCTCCAGTCGGATGAGAGCCTTTTTGAATTGTTCCTCATCGGCGAAGTTGCGGGCGTATTCACGAGGCGTGCTCCTGCGCAGCTCTTCTTCCGCTTGTTCTCTGCGGACTTCGCTTAAGTAATGAAAGTTTCGATCGGAATAAACGTTCTCGGGCGCGTACTCACCCAGAGCCCTGAGACCGGGTGGATCCTGCCCGACAAAACAAATCGCAATCACCGCGGCGGCAAACAATAGGGTAAGAAGGGACTGCCTTCCTCCGTTGAGCCAGATCCCACGAACCCTCGGTTGGAGAGCAGTGGGGGCAGCTTCTTGCTCAAGTTCCTTGCGTCTTCGAGCACGTTGGCGCACGGTTTTTTTTCGCGAGCCTCTGGTATCCTCTTTGGCCATTGGAAGAGTCTTATTTTCTCAGAAAAGACTGGTTTGGGTCAAGGCTTAGGAATGCGGTTCCTGATAAGCGGAAATGATGGCGCTGACGAGCGGGTGCCGCACCACGTCGTCATGATCGAATTCGTGAAAATGAAGGCCATCTACGTCGGAAAGCACCTTGCGCGCATGGACGAGGCCGGAAGCGCCACCGGAGGGAAGGTCTATTTGGGTGACGTCACCGGTAACGACCATCTTGCTGCCTTCGCCCAACCTGGTCAAAAACATCATCATTTGGGATCGGGTCGCGTTTTGGGCTTCGTCCAGAAGGGCAAAGCTCTTGCTTAATGTGCGCCCGCGCATGTAGGCCAAGGGAGCAATCTCAACCACCCCGGTCTCCACCAGTTTTCTTGCCTCGACCGGGCCCAAGACCTCGTCCATGGCGTCATAAAGGGGACGCAGATAGGGCAAGAGCTTTTCCTCCAAGTCACCAGGCAAAAAGCCGAGAGCTTCACCCGCCTCTACCGCAGGACGAGCCAGAACGATGCGCTGAACTTCTCCCTCGAGGAGGGCATGCAAAGCGGCAATCATGGCCAGAAAAGTCTTCCCCGTTCCTGCCGGACCGATGCCAAAGACCATATCGTTCCTCAGGATCAAATCGAGAAAACGCCTTTGCCCTAGATTTCTGGGCACGACCGACTTTCTCCTTATCTTTAGAATCAGCGGATTGTCCAGGAGATCATGCAATTCACCCGACTTCCCTTGGGAAACCTTTTCGAGGAATCGTCTGAAGTCGGATTTCCCAGAGACGAAGCCCTGTTCACGCCCCTTCAGCAATAGGGAAAAAAGCTCTCCACAACGTTCCAGGTCGGCCGGCGATCCTTCCATGGTCAGGGAATCACCACGAGCCACTAGGCGAACGGAAAGAAGACGCTCAACTTCCCCCAAGTTTTCCGGTTTTTCACCATAGAGCTTATGGAACTGTCTTTCCGATTCGAATTCTATTTTTTTCTCTGCCATCAAGCGGGAGGTAAAGGTTAAGCTAGGGAGCTAAAGTACGATGCAAGCCTTGGAAAAAGCTGTGGAGGGATAAATTCAAACTCAACGGCAGAGGAGAACTACACGAGAGCAACTTGCCATGAGGAAAAGAGCTCGGCATACGGATTGAGCGGAAGAAAAATTTCCGTAGGACCAGTTCATTGAGTCGGTCTAGTAAATCTTTGAATGGTCAATCCGCAAGCATGGAATCGATAAACCAAATCGGGGCGAATGCATTTGCCAACCGTCACAAAGACGTCATGACAGACGTTTTCTCTCCAGTTTTCTTTGCATGAAAGTTCTTTTCGTCAGTCCTGAAGTCAGCCCGATCGTCCGAACGGGAGGGTTGGGGGACGTAGTGGGCAGCCTTCCAATTTCCCTTCAGGCCATGGGAATCGACGTTCGGATTCTCTGTCCTCTGCATCGCCAGTGCAAAGACATGGACATCCGTTTCTTCCGAAAAAAACTCGGGCTTGAGCTCGGAGCTCAAACGATCCCCTTTAGAATAGGCCAAACCACACTCGGTAAATTCGATATTCCAGTCTATCTGGTCGAAAACGACGAGCTTTTCGACCGGCCGGGAATTTATGCCGATGAGGAAGGAGATTATACGGACAACTCAACCAGGGCTTGCGTACTATCCAAGTCGGCGGTCTTGCTTTACAAAGCAACCGGATGGACACCCGACGTTTTTCATGCCCATGACTGGATGGCGGCCCCTACCGCAGCCTACCTTAACGAGCTCTCGTTCGTAAAAAAGGTTCGTAAAATCGGCAAATCCGTCCTCACCATCCACAACCTCGAGCACCAAGGCGTTTTTCCCCAGCGAGACTTCGTCCTTTCCGGTTTACCAGCGGAGTACTCGGGAATCGATGGGTTCGAGCACCAAGGGTCGATGAATTTGCTCAAGGGAGGGATTCAACACGCAGACAAGATCACCACGGTAAGCCCCACCTATGCGAGCGAAGTGAGGACCAAAGCTTTTGGTCAAGGACTCGAGGAAAGCCTTAAATACCGTGGTGCCGACCTAGTTGGAATCTTAAATGGGATTGACCAGGACAGCTGGAACCCGCAACGCGACCCCGCCCTCCCCTCACCCATTGATCCACTTGATCCCAGTGCCGGCAAAAGTGCCTGCAAGCGCTCGCTTTTGGAAGAAATGAAGTTGCCCCCAGAATCGAGAGCCCCCTTGTTCGGAGTGGTTTCCCGTCTCTACCGGCAAAAGGGCCTCGATTTGCTCCTGCGCATCCTTCCTTCCCTTATATCTAATTCCGAGGCCAACTTCGTTATATTGGGGAGTGGCGACGGTAAAGAAGAGCAGGCTTTTCGGGAATTGGCGAGAGCATACCCTACGCGAATCTCGGTTTTCATAGGATTCGACGATGGACTGGCACGGAGAATTTTCGCCGGGACGGATTTTTTTCTTATGCCCAGCCGCTTCGAGCCATGCGGCTTGGCTCAACAATATGCCATGCGTTACGGATCGCTCCCCATCGGCAGGAGAACGGGAGGGCTTGCAGACACCATCATTCATTATTCTAGGTCTACAAAGCGCGCAAACGGCTTTCTTTTCGAAAATGCCAATCCCAGTTCCTTCGCCAAGGTTGTTAACAGGGCAATCCGTCTTTTTCAGAACCCTCGAAAATTTGCCTCCATCCAAGGAAATGCACTCCAGTCCCCTTGTTCTTGGGAATCGGCCGCCAAGCAATACGCCGACGTCTATCGTTGGGCCATGGAGATTCCGTCAAAAGAAAAGTAGATTTTCCCTTCATGTGGATAACTTTCGGTCTCTTTTGGGGGTTTCCTCTTGCGGAAGACAAAAAATAATCGGTAGCTTGCAGGTTTCCCACTTTTGCCTACAGCATGATTTCAAACGGTCCTTCCAGAACTTTTACGCGAGAAGCGGTTGAAGTCTGGCTGTCCCAGTTGTCCGTTGCCGATTGGGAAAGAAAAATTCCAGAAACCCAGCTCAAGGAGGGACGCAAAATGTACCGCGAAGGGAAATTGAGCACCATTGATCTCAAGACCGGGCAAGCAATCATTACCCAGAAAATCGACCGTGAAGAGACCTACTCGGTAATCGAATGGGATGGGCAGGGGCCCGAGATTCGGACCTCGGTGGAGGACGAGGAATTCGGGGTAGTGTTGGCGGCCGCAGGCCTCTATGAGATTGAGGAACTCATTGCCGAGATTCATGAAGATGATCCCCTCTTCGGAGAATTCTCCGTCTGTGAAGAACAGCAACCCAACGGCCAAACCGAGGCTGAGGCACCAGAGAATGAGGCCGATGTGGAGGAAGAAGATGAGCAGATTCCCCTTCTGATCTTGCTCGAGGTCTCGAATAAGAATGGCCTAACCGCCACCCCCATTTGGCAAGTACCGGACGATTCCCGTATCCCCGCCTACGGCGGGCGTGATTTCGAGATCGACAATGCGGATCGTCCATCCCTCATGAAATTCGTCGCCGAGGCCAGTGAGCGGGGATTTGAGTTCGACAAGGAGAAGGGCATCTTCAACCTCCGAGACTGGAAACAGGTTGCAATGCTTACGGAAGATGCCCTGCCCCGCTGGGAAAAAGCCTTCCAGCTTGAGTTCGTGGACGACGCTCACCTTCTGAGGGAAGGACAACGAACTCTAAGCTGGGAGATCGAGGCTCGCAGCCGGGATTCATCCTCCATGACCCTTCGCGAACACTTTCGAATCGGCTCCCATAGGCTTGGAGTCGAGCACACCCGAAAAGTCACGAGGGCAAGGAACGGCTCCACCTTTATTCGAGGTCATGGGTTGGTTCGACTCGATCAGAATCAACTGGATGACTTCGAGTGGTGGCAAAGAAACCGGGGCGACTCAAGGCGAGCCAATTGGCCCAGATACATGCTCTTCTCCCTTTTTGCCCGCAAATACCTAAAGGCTCGACAAGATGGTAAACTGGCCGACTGGCAGGCCGCCATTCGCAAGCCCCAGACCAATGGCATCGCCAAGAGATTCTCCTTTCTTCGCCCCTATCAGCGAGAGGGCGTGGCCCATCTGCACGCCCTGCACAAGCTTGGTTGCCACGGGCTTTTGGCTGATGAAATGGGCTTGGGTAAGACCGTCCAGACGCTCGCCCTGATTATGGGCAACAAAGAAAAAGATCTGCCCGATCTAGTCACCTGCCCCGCCTCGGTGGTACCGGTCTGGGTCCGCGAGGCCAAGGAAAGGTTTCCAAGGCTAAAGGTCCGCATCCTGAGCAAGGAAAACCAATTCTCCGAAGAGTTCGACAATTGTCTTTGGGTGGCTAGCTATACGCAGTTGCGCAGACATCGGAGCCTCTTGGAAAAGTTCAAGTTCCGCTACGCCGTTCTGGACGAAGCGCAACTGATCAAGAACCCCAAGGCAAAAGTCACCCAGACCTGCCTTTCCATCGACGCCAAGCACAGGCTCGCCCTGTCGGGCACCCCCATTGAAAACACGGCTTTGGATCTCTGGACGATCTTCAGGTTCCTTATGCCAGGGCTTCTAGGGAGCCGAAAGGACCTGGAAAAGAATCTCACCGAGGCTCCCGAGGACACCATTCGCCTTTTGCGCAGACAGGTGACTCCCTTCGTTCTCAGGAGAATCAAGAGCGAAGTCGCGACCGAGTTGCCCCCCAAACTGGAGACCGAGCTGCCCTGCCCCCTCAATGATGAACAGCGTAAGGAGTACAGAAAGCTTACCGAGGGAGCCATCCAGGAACATGGGGAAGATCTTCAGGCGGCCTTGAAAGAGGCTCCCACCCACGTTTTCTCCCTGCTTACCCGCCTTAGGCAGACCTGCTGCGACCTTGG
>DLRY01000045.1 GCA_002500665.1 Opitutia bacterium UBA7876 | reverse complement strand
TTCTCGTTCATGGTTCGTGTATTTGTCAGTATGAATCAATAAAGCGCGTCTCCGGGCCATGGTCAAATGGGCCCGAGGTTGGGCATTGCCGTGACGCGTTCGATTGCTAGGATGCATACCGATGTTTCCGCGTCCCTTTAAAAGCCTTCCCATCCTCCTTCTGGCCTGCTCTTTCCTGCCAAGCAGCTGGTCTTCGGCCGGCGCGGCCGAACATGGCGGCCTGCTCCTCAAGGGTACTCCCCGCGAGACTTCCTGGCTCGTGCTGGAGAGCGGCAAGCCCGGTCCCGTGGTCCTGATCGTGGGGGGGATGCACGGGAATGAGCCCGCGGGTTCCCGGGCGGCGGGACAGATCATGCACTGGCCCATTAAGCGGGGCAAACTGGTGGTCCTGCCCCGGGCCAACGCAACCGGGCTCGATGCAGGTATCCGTTACGTGCCCAATTCGCCCGGCGAGTTGCGCGACCTGAACAGGAATTTTCCCAAGACCGGTGAAAAGAATGAGGCCCGGGGGGATTTGGCCCGTGAGATCTGGACCCTCGCGAAACGTTTTGAGCCCGACTGGGTGCTCGACCTGCACGAGGGCTCGGACTTTCACCAGATCAACCGGAAGTCGGTCGGCTCGTCCATCATCCCGACCAAGGGGGAAGGCATGGACGAGGCGGTCGCGGATGCCCTGCGGGCGGTCAACCGGACGATCGAGGACCCGAGGAAGAAATTGGTCCGCCTGCGCTACCCGGTCAACGGAAGCCTGGCCCGGGCCGCCCACGAGAGATTGGGAGCGGTTTCCATGATCCTTGAAACCACGGTCAAGGATCAGCCGCTTTCCCTGCGTATCCGACAGCATCGCCTGATGGTCCATGCCATCCTCGGCAGGCTCGGCATGAGCGGTAAGGACGTCCCGCCCCTCGCTCCCTACAAAGCCGATGGGTCCGGTCCCCTGCGCATCGCCATCTACGATGCGGGCGGGACGGGCCGCACTTCCGCCCGCAGCCTGGAAGTCGCGCTTGCCCCCATGGGGAAAACACTCGTCCGCAGGATCGGGCCCCCGGAAATCCGGGCCGGCCAGCTTTCCCGTTTCGACCTTGTGGTCTTTCCCGGAGGAAGCGGCAGCAGGCAGGCGGCGGCCCTCGAAAAGACGGGCCGGGAAAAGGTGCGCCGCTTCGTTGAGGAGGGAGGCGGGTACCTGGGGGTATGCGCCGGGAGTTACCTGGCCGCCCGCAACTACGATTGGTCCCTCAAGATCGTCGACGGGCGGACGGTGGATACCCGCAACGGGCACTGGAGGCGGGGCCGGGGGACGGTCAAGATGGAGTTGACCGAGAAAGGTCGCCTGATTTTGGGGGACTACCCCGAGCAGGTCGACGTGCGCTATGCCAATGGGCCAATCTTCGCCCCCGCACAGGACGATGCAATCGAGGATTTCCAGGCCCTGGCCCATTTCCGGACCGAGTTGGCCGAGAACGGGGCCCGCGTTGGGGCCATGATCGATACGCCCGCCATCTTGTCGGGCAACCTGGGGAAGGGGAGGGTGCTTTGCATCAGTCCCCACCCGGAATCGACCAAGGCCCTGCACGGGATGGTGCGCCGGGCGGCGCTCTGGCTTGGCAAGGGAAATTGAGCCTTCCTGCTCTACCCATTTAGGGGAACGGAGGTTCTCTTGTCTTGACCGCCGGGCAAGCTATGCCTAGTTCGGGGAACCTTACGGAACTCGGGCCGGGCAGGCTCGAATCAAAACAACCAATCAGTCATGGATAAATTCGATCAGGTATCGGTAATCAAAAACGCAAACGTCTATTTCGACGGAAAGGTCTCGAGCCGGACCGTGGTCTTTCCCGATGGCTCGAAAAAGACACTTGGGATCATGCTGCCGGGGGAGTATGCATTCAATACTCAGGAAAAGGAATTGATGGAAATCCTTTCCGGCGAACTGGAAGTGCTCCTGCCCGGTGGCCAGTGGCAAAGTTTCCAGGGCGGAGATGATTTCGAGGTGCCCGCCAATTCCAACTTCGAGCTGAAGGTTTCGGAAATCACCGACTATTGCTGCAGTTTCCTGACTTGAGGCGCGTCAACCGCCCGAGAGGGCCACGAGGTGGGAACGGGTGCGGAAGAACATCTCCCCCTCCGAGATGGCAGGGGTGGAGAGACAGGTCTCCCCCAGCGGATTTCTGGCGAGAACCTTAAGCTCGGGAGCCCCGGCCTTGATCACCACGACGTCACCGATTTCGCTCACGTAGAAGATTTTTCCACCCGAGGCCACCGGGGATCCGCAGAACCCGCCAAGTCCCGGCCCGAGCCGGGCCTGGAAAACCAGTTTTCCGGTCTTGGCCTCGAAGCAGGCCAGAACCCCGTTGTCCCGGCAGTTGTAGAAGTAGTCGCCGTAGAGGAGGGGGGTCTGCATGTAGGCCCCTCCGCGGTTTACGCTCCAGGGAACTTGCTTGCTGGAAGACTTGCCGGGAGGGAGGGAGACGTCCCCGCGCGAGTCGAGCCTGATGGCGTAGATGGGGGCCAGCCGTCCGTGGGCGTTCGTAATGAAAGCGAGCCCGTGACCGGTTACGGGGGTGGGCACGGGAATGTCCCCGCCCCCGCGGAAGCGCCAAAGCTCCTTTCCGGTGCGGAAGTCGTAGCCCCCGATGTGGCGGTAGCCGTTGACCACCACCTGGGTGGCGTCTCCCTCGAGGGATACCGCCGGACTGCTCCAGGCGGGTAGGTCGTTGCGGGTTGTCTTCCAGAGGGTCTTGCCCGTCTCCAGATCGAGGGCGGCGAGAAAGGAATTCTTCAGGACGTCGCACTGCACGAGGACCACTCCGTCATGGATGACGGGCGAACTGGCGAAGCCCCATTGGGCGCGGGGTACCCGGAAGAAGGCGGCGTCGAGTATCCCGAAGTCCCTCTTCCAAAGGAGAGTGCCGTTGAAGTCATGGCAATAGAGCCCTTCCGAGCCGAAGAACGAAACGATCCGCTTGCCGTTGGTGGCGGGCGTACAGTTGGCGTGGGAGGACTTGGTGTGACGCTTGTCCTTCGGCACCCCCTTGTGGCAGACGCGCTCCCAGATGATCTTCCCGGTGGCCTTGTCGATGCAGTAGAGCACCCAGGCATGAGGGCCGTCCTTCTCGACCGGCGCGATTTCGTGATAAATCCCGATCTTCAGGCTGTCCCTCTCCTTGTCGCTGATCGCGGTGGTGAGAAAGACCCGGTCTTTCCAGACCACGGGGCAGGAATGGCCGAGCCCCGGAATGGGGGTTTTCCATTTGAGGTTTTCCGATTCCGGGACGTTCCAGGTGAGAGGGGTCTCGAAGCCTTCCGCAATGCCCGAGGCGGATGGGCCCCGGAACTGTGGCCAGTTGACAGTCTTGATCTCCTTGCCCCCGGCGAGGGAGGTCAGAAAGAGGCAAAGGGCGGGGACCGGTCCGGGAAAGAAAATCTTCATCCGCCCAGCCAAGCGCCTCGAGTGGGCTCCGTCAAGGGAGAGGCTGGGGAGTAGGGTCCGATTACTACTTGGATTGTTTTTCCGCGTAGCGGTTGCAGCGGTTTGAAAAGATGAGAAAGGTGGGGTCCCACAGACCCACGAAAATGCCGAAGAGCTCGCCATGGGATTGGCTGTCGGACTCGGTTCCGCTGGTAAAAAAGCAGATGGTGATCGAGGCGAAGCCGAGGAAGAAGGACAGGTAGCTTACAGTCTTGAGGTTCATTTTGAATGATTCGTCGTTGGTTTGGTTTTTCTTACATATGAGAAGTGTGATAAGGAAGCCCGCCTGCTTTGGGGTCACTGGAATCGAAGATCCTCCCTGCGCATGGTTTGCGTCCCGTGCTGAATTCGGGTGACCTCTCCCTATCTAACTTGCCAAGGGTAGTGGGCTCTCTTATGGGAAGTGCGTGAAGAATTTGCCGGTAATCCTGATCCTTGCCCTCCTTTGCGCGGGGTGTGAAGTGAACCTTAGCCTGGATGACGGGCGGGGGGATGCCGGCGACCCGCGGACCTCCTTCCCGGAAGCCGCTGGCAAGCTTCGCGAGCAAATCTCCGTCTACAAGGTTTCCCTGCCCTTCGAGGATGCCGATCTCGACGAACCGGAGGACTTGGAAAGGATCTTGGCCGTAGCGGTGGATAAGGAAGAGATCGAGAAAAGAGAGGTTGCGGGAAGCGGTCTTCTCTATCTTCAGGGTGAGCCCATGCCCTTCAGCGGTTGGAAAAGGGAGAACCACCCGGACGGCAGGGTCAAGTCCCTCGTCCTTATCCGCTACGGCAGGGAGGACGGACCCTACCGGACCTGGCGCCAGGATGGTGCGAAGGCCTCCGCAGGCAAATATCGCGAAGGCAGGCGAACGGGCCGTTACGTCCGCTGGGGCCACGGCGGTGAAAAGGAGTTAGAGACTCACTACATCGACGGAAGCAAGAACGGGCCCTTCGTTTTCTGGCACCCCAACGGGGTCAAGGAATCAGAAGGCAACTACACCGACGACAAGATGGACGGGCTCTTTCTCAGATGGACAAAGGAGGGTGTTCCCAAGGAGAGAATCACCTACCGTGACGGCAAGCCGGACGGGCTCTGGATTACCTATGGGAAGGATGGCGCGGAATGGTACCGCACCACCTACCGGAATGGAAAAATGGTCAGCGAGCGAGCCCTCGTGCCCTAGTCCTTCTCTCCCTCCGCCTTTTTTCTGAAATTGAGAAAGAGGGAAAGGGCCAAGGCGGGGACGAGGGCTCCCCAGGCAATCTTGGTGGCGAAAGCGTCGCTGACCATGGCCCCCGTCAAAGCCTCAAATAGGTAGGTAAGGTAGTTGTTGGGCAGGCCGGTTTGCCCGAGGGCCTCCTTGACCTGCCAGTGACAGTCGGTGCAGGGGCAATACCCCAGCCCGTACCAGGGAGCGAAGATGATCCAGGAAGCTGCCGTCAGGCCAATGCTAAGGAGATTCAGGCGAAGGGTCCTTTTCCAGGCCCAGCCGAATAAGTTGAAGAAGATAAGGGTTGTATGGGCCGCTAGAAAGGCATGGTCGAGAAAGATCAGGGTACCCTCCGGTGCGGTCATCATCGGGTTTCGCTCCCCTGTTGGTTGACTTTGGATGATGTCGGTTGATTCACCCAAAAAGCCAAGCGCTTGGTTACCCGGCAGTCAAGGTGGAGCGGACGGTCTTTGGAGGACGCAAAAAAAACCCCCTTGCCGTTTGACGGACAAGGGGGCCAACGAATTATTAAACCAAACTTGCTGAAAGGCAGTAAGGCAACAATTTTACTAAAGCGCGCCTTTTCAGATTATGCAAATCCATGACTTTTTTAATTTGCATTGAAAGGGGTAAGAAGACAGGATAAGAACCTATTATATGAACGCTATAAAATACTTACTCTCTATTCTTGGAATTCTTTCCGTGGGGCTTTTCGCTTCCTGTGGTGGCTCGGCCGAAGCCGAGTGCTGTTCCGATAGCGGCGAATGCTGCAAGGAAGGCGAACACGAGCACGGCGAAGGCGAAGGCAACGCCTCCGAGTAAAGCTTCAAAGGTTACGGGATGGAGCACGGGTTCGCGCTAAGTCGCGAACCCTCAGGTTTTTTTTCCCTAAGTTCTTCTGCTTTCCCGCTTTTGAGTTCCTACTTCTTCACTAGGTAGGCCCGGGCTATCCGTTCCCCCAAGGCAACGGTCCCGTCTGCCCGAATGACCAACCTCTTTTCCTGCGGTGGCAAGTCGACCGCCTTGACTTGAACGGTGAAAGAGTCTGATTGTGCGAGCTTACCCACCTCGCTCATCACGTCCAGCTTGTTGAGCCTCTCGACGTCGGTCGGGGTTTGCTGGCTGACGTACCATTTCAGACCGGGCATCCCGAGGTCCCTGCGGCTTTGGGCGATCATGTCCCCGATGCGCTTGGCCGCATCCCGGCGGTAGGGATGAAAGGACATGTCGTTTTCTCCGACGTGATAAAAGATCCCAGCCAGTTCGACCCCGTTCCCCTTCGCCTTGAGCTCGGCAACCGATTGCTTGACGAAGGAGATGAACCCGGGATAGAGGTGACGGTCCTTTGCTATGCTTCCCTCGGGCGTCCAGTCTATGATCTGGGATCCGCTGTGGGTATACTTCGCGACGGCCAAGTTGGTCTTGCCTTCAGCCTTGAGAGCATGGACGAAACTGAGCTCGGGTCCGAATGTCCCGTAGAAGTCGGGAATCCCGAATGGTTCCCATCCCTCGGAGATCTCGTATCCGCCGCCAAGCGAATACTTGTAGGCGATGGTGGGATCGTCCACGAGCAGGCCCGAGCGCCCGTCCATTTTTTCCAAATCCTCCACGAAAGCCCGCTCCCCCTCCATGTTGCGGTGCCCTGCCAGTACGAATAGGCTTACCTTTTCACCCTTCTCATAGGGCCATTTGGGCAGAGTGCGTTTGGCGCGCGGTAGTTTTCCGATGGAGCGGAGGTAGGCGTCGGCGTAGTTTTCCCCGTGCTGGAGCTGCCCGAGCGTACCGTAATGATAGTGCAGGCCGACGGGATTGCCTATCTCCACCCCGACATGTGAGGTGGGGACGTAATCGACCAGCGGGTCGGTCCTGGCCACTTCCTTCTGGCCTTGACTGATGGCGTACATTCTCGGGCGCAGGTCCATGCCCCAGATGGTCTTGGTGCAAAGCTCGCCCAGGTAGAACCGGAGACGGGGAAGCTCGAGGTCGGCTCGCCAGCGGGCGATGAAGTTCTTCAGGTTCTTCCCGTAGTTGGCCATGTAGGCCTCGTTGAACATGTCGTTTTCCCCCTGGTGCCACATGAAGCCCTCGATGCGGTATCTGATCTTGCTTCGGGTCAGCTCCGCGAGGGAGGACTCGACCAGTTTCCTTGCCAGCGGATACATCTTGAAGCCCATGGGGTCGTCCGGGTTCCAGTCTCCGCCCAGGTGGGTTCCCCCCGCGGCGCACTTGATGACGGCAATCGGGGACCGGGTGGCCCCGGAGACCTTGCGGGCAAAGCTTAGCTCGGGCCCGATGACCCCGTTTACGGGCTGCAGATCGGTCCAGCCCTCCGAGCGCATTTTGTTTTGCCGCCCGATGCAGTAGGAGAAGCGGATGCCCGGCTGGGCTTTATCCAGCCCCAGGTAGCGGGGGAATCGACTAACGTCCCGGGCTTTGGAGTCGGACCCGACCATGTTTGACTGTCCCGCGAAAAAGAAGACCCGAACGATGGATGGGTCTTCTCCGTGCCCTTGTTTGGCCGACGAGTGAGCCGATGAGAGAAAGAGCAGGGCCGTTGCGCCTGGCAACAGACCGGAGGGGAAAAGGGCGGGAAACTTCATCTCCCCACCCAAGCATCCGGGCTAGGCTCAGTCAAGCGGGAGGGGGATGTCTGCAACCGTTCCCGGCTCAGGGGAGGGCCTGCTCGTAGGCGTTGGTCGTCTGGTTGTAGTAGAACCGTAGGGTTGGCCCGTAGGCCACGAAATAGAGCCAGGACCCATCCTTGTTGCGGTACAGGTGCGGATAGATCGAGGGGGAGGTCCACAGCCAGCGCTGGTGCGGGTTCCACATCCACATGGAATTGCCCTGCCCGGGAACCGTGAAGAGCCAGCCGTGGCTGCCGTGATGGAGCCATTTTTCGTTGCCCCGGAAGAAATTTCCGAACCAGGGTGAATGTAGCCAGCCTCCCTGGCCAAGGTCGGTCGAGCCGGAAAGGGCGGGAGGCAGCCCGGCGGTTGCCGTGGACGGTTCCTCCCCGGGCTTGAGCCGGATGAAGAAAGTCGCGCTCATCCCGTGGGCGCTTGCCTGAAGGGATACGCTCATTCTGCCGGATACCTTGACCGCGGTGGCGAGGTGGTTCTCGATTGCTACGGCATCTCCCGGCACGGTCCATGAGACCTCCGCGGGGGAGAGGTTGGTCACCGTTCCGTCGTCGAGGACGAGGTCGGCCTTCAGCGGTGAGGATTCACCCTCCTGAAGGGTTCTCTTCTCGGCCCGGGCGGCGAGTACCTTGGGGACCGCGAAATCGGCGAGCGGCCCTACATGATTGACGATCCTACGGGAAGCGTCGGTGGAGACGCCCGCGAAGGCGGCCCCGAATACCCCCTCGTTCTCGATCCCGGCCCCGAGGGTGCCTGCCCCGAGGAACAAGAGAGCGAGATTCTTGAGGAAGTCCTTCATTGAAAGCGTTTATTATTATGGCCGACCATGGTCCGGATCAAGGGGTTTTTGAGTTCGTCCGAATTCGGCTTCCTTTGGGAGGCATCTTAAACGAAGGGACGGAACGATAAGCTTGTCGGGAAAACTTGATTAGTAGCACGGCACGTACAAGGTAGTCCTTTCATGCGCATCGATGAAGCTCACCGTAAGGCGACCGGTCTTTTTAGGAAGCGGGGTTGGCGGGTATTCAAATTTCAGCGGGATGCGTGGAAGGCGTATGCGTCCGGAGAGAGCGGTCTTGTTCATGCCCCGACGGGAACGGGTAAGACCTATGCCGTTTGGTTTCCGCCACTCGCCGAGTGGATGACGGGGCAAAGGAGGGGAAAATCCGCGCCCGGTTTGCAGGTCCTGTGGATTACGCCTCTGCGGGCTTTGGTCGAAGACACCAGGCTTTCCCTCCTCGAGCTTTGCGAGGAACTGGAGGTCCCATGGACGGTGGAGGCGCGCACCGGTGATACCTCGGGTGCTCTTAAGGCAAGGCAAAGAAGGCGGCTCCCCTCTTGTCTGGTCACTACCCCGGAGAGTCTTTCCCTGCTCTTGTCCTATCCCGATTTCAAGGAGTCGGCCTCCGAGCTCAAGGCAGTCGTGGTGGATGAGTGGCACGAGTTGCTTTCCACTAAGCGGGGTACCCAAACCGAGCTCTGCCTTGCGAGGTTGCGCAAATGGAACCCGTCTCTCAGAACCTGGGGCTTGTCGGCGACCCTTGGTAACCTGGAGGTCGCCATGTCAGCTCTCCTCGGGACGAATGCCGAGGGCACCTTGATCAACGGCGGAATGAAGAAGAAATTCGTCATCGAAACGGTCGTGCCAAAGAGCCTGGAAAGGTTTCCTTGGGCCGGGCACCTAGGGGGAAAACTGGTGGAAGAAGTGGCCAAGCGCATTGAAGGAGCCCAAACGAGTCTCGTGTTCACCAACGTCCGTTCGCAAACCGAATACTGGTTCAACGCCTTGCTTCTGGTGAGGCCGGAATGGGAGGGACTAATCGGCATCCATCACGGGTCCATCGAAAGAAAATCTCGCCGTGAAATCGAGGATCGTTTGCGTACCGGGGAGATCAAGGCCGTGGTATGCACGAGCAGCCTGGATCTGGGGGTTGACTTTTCTCCGGTCGACCAAGTGATCCAGATCGGAGGACCCAAGGGAATCGCCCGCCTGCTGCAGAGAGCGGGCAGGTGCGGGCATCAACCGGGAGCCTCGAGCCAGGTGGTTTGCGTACCCACTCAGGCCATGGAACTGGTCGAGTTCGCCGCCGCCCGTGACGCCATGGAGGATAAGAGGATCGAGAAGCGCGAGCCTTTGCGGGCCCCTTTGGACCTTTTGGCTCAGCACCTTGTGACTCTGGCCTTGGGGGAGGGATTCCGTGAGCGGGAGGCTCTTGAGGAAATTCGTTCCGCTTGGTCCTACCGGGACTTAACGGACGAGGAATGGGGATGGACCATTGATTTCCTCGTCAAGGGGGGGAAGAGCCTTAAAGCTTACGATCAGTTCAAAAGGGTGACCCGAAAGAAAGGTCTGTTTCGCGTGGATTCACGAAGGGTCGAGAGGTTTCACAGGATGTCCATAGGCACCATTACGAGCGATCCCGCAATCCTGGTCAAGATGAGGTCGGGCAAAAGCCTGGGCACTGTCGAGGAATCCTTTGTTTCGAGGCTCAAGCCGGGATCGAACTTTTTCTTTGCGGGGAGACTGCTGGTCCTCGACAGGGTGCGCGACCTTACTGCCTACGTGCGTCTGGCCAAATCGAAAAAGGGGACCATTCCCGTATGGGGAGGGGGGAAATCTCCTCTTTCTTCCGAGCTTGCCGATACGGTGAGGGAAAAGATGAGGGAGGTTTCAAATGGAAGCTTAAAGGGTAGAGAAATGAAGGCAATGAAGGAGACACTGGCTTTGCAGGCGGAGTGGTCCTCGTTACCCGGTACGGATGGGTTCCTCATCGAGAAAACAAAGACCAGGCAGGGAACGAGCTGGTTTCTTTTCCCGTTCGCAGGGCGTTTGGCGCACGAGGGAATGGCCGCCCTGGTCGCGTACCGAATGAGTAAGCTCGAGCCCATGACTCTTTCCGTTTCTTTTAATGACTATGGGTTCCATCTTTGCTCGAACACGGATAGGGACGTCGGCGTCTCTGAATGGAAATCCCTTCTCTCCCCCGATGGCTTGGTTGACGAACTGGTTGCCTGCATGAACCTGAGCGAAATGGCAAAGAGGCAATTCCGTGAGATTGCCCGGGTGGCCGGACTCGTCTTCCAAGGGTATCCTGGATCTCCCAAATCGGGTCGACAGCTTCAGGCATCGGGAGGCTTGTTCTTCGACGTCTTTTCAAAGTACGAACCGGACAACCTCCTCCTCATCCAGTCGAGGAGAGAGGTACTTGAGCGACAGTTGGAAGTCGAAAGGATGAGAGAGGCTTTGGCCCGTATCCGAGAGCAAGAATTCGTTCTCAATCACCCCGCTAGGCTGACTCCTTTTGCCTTTCCTCTCTGGGCGGAGTCGATCCGGGCTCAGTTGAGCACCGAGTCTTGGGGAGACAGGGTTCGTAAAATGTCTGAAAAATTGGAGGTCTCGGCATGAGCCTGAACAACGGGGGACTCGAGCTAGGCTGGGGTGGCGAAACGCTTTTGATCTGCCCCGAAAAGGCGGTTTTCTGGAAGAAGAGAAAAGCTCTCTTTGTCGCGGATACCCACTTCGGAAAGGCGGCGACTTTTCGGAAGTCGGGTATTCCGGTTCCGGAAACCTCCTCCCGCGACGACTGTTTGCTCCTTGAACAGCTGGTATCCCGCACAAAGGCGGAAACCCTTGTTTTTCTAGGCGATTTTCTCCATGCGCGTGAGGGAAGGACCGAGGAGGTCAGGTTGGATCTGATCGCATGGAGGGAAAGGTTGCCCAAGCTTGAGCTACACCTCGTGCGCGGAAATCACGATCTGCGTTCGGGCGATCCTTGGCCGGAACTGGGCATAAAATGCCATCCCGAACCGTGGAGGGAATATGAATTCGAGCTCAGGCACCATCCCGTCGAGCGTTCTTCGAAACCCTATCTTGCCGGACACGTTCATCCTGGTTTTGCCCTGAGGGAAAGGGGAGGCACAAGCCTGCGGGCCCCTTGTTTCCAAGTTGGGGAGGAGAGGATCATACTACCTGCATTCGGCGATTTTACCGGACTTCGAAAGGTCGTTCCTGGCGAGGGAGACCGCATATTCATGACGGATGGAAGAGAAGTTCTTGAAGTGCCGGCCCGGGGTTGGAAATCCACAACCCCGAATTGGAAAAGAAAGGTTTAGAAAAGCAGGAGATTCCCGTCTTCGTCGATTCTCGTTCCGTCCTCGGCACGGCTGGTCTCGTTGCCGGCCAAGTTGCGTACCGTTTCCAAGGTATCTGCTTCGGAGGGCTTCTTGTCGAGGCGCCTTCGCTTGATCCTCGGAAACCTTAAGGCAACGCCCGACTTGTGTCGGCCGGAAAACCTCACCCCCTCGAAGGCAACCTCGAAGACGAGCTCGGGCCGCACGCCTCGGACTGGTCCGAAGCGACCCGTTATATTGGCCCGAACGAAGCGATCGACCTCTTTGAGTTCCTTGTCGGTAAGGCCTGAATAGGCCTTGGCCACGACTACCAGTTCTCCGCGGTCGTTCCAGACGGCGAGCGAGTAGTCGCTGTACAGGTTGGAGCGTTTGCCGTGCCCGAGCTGGGCGCTCACCATCACCATGTCCGCGTGCAGGGGATCGACTTTCCACTTGAACCAGCCGCCCTTTACGCGTCCGCTTTGGTAAGTGGAATCCCTGCGCTTGAGCATGAAACCCTCAACCCCGCGATCACGGGACTGCCTGTGGAGTGCGGCCAATTCTTCCCAGCTTTTTTCTGCGAGCACTGAGGATAGGCCGATGGGGAACTCGTTAGGCAGCTTATCCAGGGTCTCGACCAGTTTTGCCCGACGTTTGCGCAGGGGTTGTTCCCTGAGGTCCTTCCCCTTCAGGCGGAGCAGATCGTAGGCTTGAAAGCGTACGGGTTCTCTCTTCATAATGGTTGGGCCCGGATCCTTTCTGCCCAGCCTCTTTTGAAGACGTGAGAACGGTCTGAGTCCGTTTTTCCCCCAGGCAAGAATTTCGCCATCGAGGCAGACGTCGGAAGGGATTGAATTAGCCGCACGGATTATTTCAGGAAACGATTCACCAACAGATTCTTCGCCCCTTGACCAGAGCATCACGTTCCCACCGCTTTTGATAAGTTGGGCGCGAATTCCGTCCCATTTCCATTCAACCTGCCAGTCCTCGACGGAACCGAGTTCATCCGGAGCCGTATCCTGAATCGGGCAGGCAAGGAAAAAAGGGAAGGGCAGGCAAAGCGATTCCTCGGTACGTTTCGGGTTGAGAATCTTATCCAGAGAAGCCGTTTCGGGGGTCCAGTTCCCAGTCAATCTCTGGGCAACGAAGGCTGGTTCCAGTTTCCCGAAAAGTGCCAAAGCCTTGCACAGATTCCCTTTTGAAACGCCCATCCTAAATGCTCCGGTGAGTAACTTGTGAAAGGGTAGAAAATCCTCCGGACCCAAGACGTCCCAAGCCCGGTAGATGCAATTCCTCCGCTCCTCCCTATCCATGAAAACCATCGGCTTGATGAAAGCCTCGACGAGTTGGCTTAGGGAGAGAGAGGTGCCTGAGACCTTTGCTTCAACCAAGAGGCTCAAGGTCTCGGCGAGGTCGCCCACTCGCTCGTGAGACTCCGATACGATCCAGTCGGGAAGACCAGTCCTATCGGAGGCAAAAGCCCGGAGCTCGGATGTCTTGACCGAGCCCTTTATCCGGTTGCCGGCTAAAAACCAGCATGCCCAGATGGAATCATTCGGGTCCGCTTGTTCGAAATAAAGTCCCAGACGCTCAACTCGCTCGTTGGTCTTCGTCATTGCGTCCAAGTCATGGAAAAGCCTGGAGAACAATTTCATGGTTCTTTTTCTTCCTGCGGACCGGAGGGTTTTTCCAGCACCTTCGCACGAATCCCCTTCTCGCACAAGTAACGGGCAAGAGCGTCCCCGTTACCGTGGGTCAACAGGACCTCATCCGCTTCGGTTGCGCTTATTACGCCTACAAGCCCGTTCCAGTCGGCGTGATCGGATAAGACGAAACCCCGGTCGAGGTTTTGCCTTCTGCGCTGTCCTCTGATCGTCATCCACCCGGAGGCGAGACTCTTGCGACAACCCTTGAAAGCTCTGGTCCATCCGGATTCCTCCACTGCGGGAGGGGCGACGATAATCGCTTGGGCGTATTCTCCCGTCTTTGCTTGATCGACCTTGGCGGCCTCAGGTAGTGAAATGCCTGCCTTGCGGTAAGGTTCGAGAAACGAGTGGGCGGCCGGGTGCATGAGGATGGGGCCATTCGAAGTATCCAGACCGGATAGTACCCGCTGGGCCTTGCCGAGGGAGTAGGCAAAGACGATGGAAGGCCTCCCTTCTTCGGCATTGGAAGCCCACCAATGGTTGATTTGAGTGAAGACTTCCTCCTCCTTTTTCCAGCGGTAGACGGGTAAACCGAAGGTGCACTCGGAAACGAAGCCATGGCATTTGACCAACTCAAACTCCTCGCAGGTACCGTCCTTGTCCGGTTTGTAGTCTCCGCTTACGACGTAGGATTTGCCGGATACCTCCACCTTGATTTGGGCGGAACCAAGAATGTGGCCGGCAGGATGAAAGGATACGCAAGCATCACCGATCCGGCGTCTTTCGCCAAACGGAAGGCTCTCCATTTTTGCCTTCCCTCCTAAACGCAAACGGAGCAAGGGAAGGCAGGGATCGGAGCAGAGGTAGATGTCATGCCCCGGTCTGGCATGGTCGCTATGAGCGTGGGTGACGAGGGCCCGTTTTACCGATCCTCTTGGGTCCAGGTAAAAATCACCAGCCGGGCAATACAAGCCCTTGGTCGTATTGGTTAGAACTGCGGTGGGTTTACCCGAAATGATCAATTAGTGTCTGGTTGCTGTTAAGTTTTACGTCTCTATCCGGTAAAATTCTAATTCATGAAAACCGGAAGGCAACCCGCGGCTTTACCGGGTTGGCTGAAGAAGCTTTATCCCCCGACGTTTACACCCCGGATCAGGTCCGCCAGCTTGACGCTGGCCTGGTTGCCAAGGGCAAGGATCGCCACGCTGGCCTGAGACCTGACCTGGCTGGCCGCGAACTTCGAGCTCTCCTTGGCCACGTCGGTATCCTCGATCCGGCTGGTGGCCATTTCGAAGTGCTCGATCTTGTGGGTCAGGTTGTCCGCTTCCTTGGTCAGGCGGCTCAAGTTCGCGCCCACGATGGCCCGTTCCGCGGAGAGGTTCTCCAGCCAGTCGATCAACTGGGTGAGGGTCCCACGGGCGTTGGTTATGCTCTCGAGGTTATAGGTGGCGGTGTCGTTTACGGTGATGGTATTGACCGACTGCAGGTTCCAGGTGTCCCCGGTTCCGTCCACGGTGGCCGCGAGGCTTCCCTTTTCCACCTCGTAGACTGAATTGCTTTGGGCGTTCCCGGTAGTGTCGGGCACCACGGCCTGTCCGTCGAGGGGCACGGCTCCACCTCCCGCGTCGGTGCCGGCGATCGATCCGGTATCCGCGTTGGAGAGGTTGGGCACGATTTGGGTATTTATGAAATTCCTGCCGTTGGCCCCCTTGAAGTCAGTCAGAAATGCGTTGGTGTCGGCGTAGCCGGTGAAGGTCTGGAAATAGGCGTTCAGTCCGCTGTCCGAGGCGGTTGCGCCCGGGACGCTGGAGAAGCGGTTCTCCATCCACTGGGTCAGGTGCTTGACCCCGGATTGGCCGGCGGCCTTGATTTGGTTGTCCAGGTAGCGGGCGGCAAGGTAGGCGGAAGCGTACTGCTCACTGGTGGTCCAGCTCTCGTTCCCCGTTCCTATGGCTGCGGTGAGGGTGTCGATCTGGGTGCTGCTGGGGGCGGCCCCGAGGATTCCGAGGACGCTGTTGTCGGCCCCGTGAATGAACTCCGCCAGGCCTTCCTTGAACCAGGTTCCGCGGCTGGAGCCGTCCCCTGTGATGTCTCCGTAAAAAGAGTTCTGGGCCTGCATGGCGTGAACCATCTCGTGGGCCACGACGCGGTCGGCCTGTGAGGTGGGCTGGGTATGGGGGGCGGAAAAGTCGGGCAGGTCGAACTGCATCTCGATCACGTTGGCGGTGCCGGTGTTGTCCCAGGAGGTCATGACGAAGGCGGCGTAGCCTCCCGTATCGTTCTCGTTGACGATAAGGTCCCATTGGTCGTTCGGATCGACGCTCCATCCGTACTGAGTAGAGATCAGGTCCTCGGCGCTTTTGAGCCAACCGTTCTTGAGCGAGTCGATGAATTCCTGTTTGGCGTCGCTGAAGCCACCCGCCCCGAACAAGTCCATATCGTTGAACTTTTGGCGCTTGATCTGGTCGAGTTGAACCACCAGTTCGAGAAATTCCTTGTTGTAGTTCTCCCTATCGGAGTCTGTCGTGGTGACGTCGAGTGCCCTCATCGCGAGGTCGTTCATGCGGCTGAGGAGTTTCCCCACCACTTCGAGAGCTCCGTCTTGAGTCTGGGTGTAGGAGATGAGGTTCTGGAGGTTCCCCATGGCTGCGTGGTCACGCTTGTTGCGGGATACGAGCTTGGCCGCCTGCTGGAAGCCACCGGCATCCGCCTTAGCGTCCTGCAGGCGTTTGCCCGAGGAAAGCTTGGTAATGGAATCCTCAAAGTCCATGCGC
>DLRY01000006.1:5564-5922 GCA_002500665.1 Opitutia bacterium UBA7876 | reverse complement strand
TGGCGATCTTGCGGTCGGCCACGGAGCGCTTGAGCATCCAGAAACCGCAGTCGGGATGGATGAACTTGACCCGTCCATCCCCAAGGGCGGTTTCCGCTTCCTCGATGGCCTTGGCGATTTCTTCGGGGGTTTCCACTTGGTTGACCTTGATGTCGACGACGCCAAGCCCGATCCCGGTCTCGGGCCGGATTTCCTTGAGGGCCTCGAGGTCGTCCTTGGGCCGATGGGCCAACTCGAGGACGAGGTGGTCGGCATGGAGGGCGTTGAGAAATTCAAGCAGGGGCTTCCATTTTCCGGCCTGGATGGTCTGTCCCCCGTAGTTACCGAAGCAAAAGTGGACCGCCCCGGGGCCATCGAA
>DLRY01000006.1:514-5151 GCA_002500665.1 Opitutia bacterium UBA7876 | reverse complement strand
AGAACAAGGGAGATCCTTGACTTGCTCGGCCAGCAGGTCGGCGATGGCGAGGGTCAGGGCATCGAAGTCACCGTAATGATCATCGAGAAGCGTACGGGCCAGCATGTATGGGCTGGTCACGGTGAACTTGAAGGGTCCTCCCGAGACCTCCGAGGCCCGCCGGCAGTCCTCAACCAGGTTGAGCCCACCTCCATGCAGGGGCTCGCGCACGACGGCGGCGGGCTTGGACCGGAAGCCCATCTCCTGCTTGGCCCGGAAGGCCTCGGCGTCGGCCCGCCCAATGACCGGGTCGCATCCTCCCATGGGGCGGACGAAGTACTCGATCATGCCGTTGGTGTCGGGGTGATTGACGTCGAAGCGGTAGAGCTCACCATCCGTGGGGAGGTCGATTCCAGCCTGTCTTTGAGTATCGAAGATGACCCGGGTGGCATCGATTACGGCCTGCTCGGAGGGCAGGGCGCTGAGCCAGTCGGGCACGGGATAGGAACCCACCGTGGTGGTTAGGATTCTCGGCTTTGCAGGGGAGATCATGAATACAGGCTAAAGAAAGAGGCGTTGCGCTTACAACCCAGAATCAATGTCCCGACCCGGGCTTGCCCTCCTTTCTGAGAAACTTAATCGGCCCCGCGTGTTTCGGCACGACTATGGCGAAGTAACTGCCGACCCCCTGCCTTTGATTGAGAAACCGGGTTTCGCCGAGGTCGGGATCGGTGATATGAACGAACAAGGCGTCCTTTTGAGCGACGACGGACTCGATCTTGGGCGCGACGTACATACTGTCCGCCCGGATGACGACCAGCATCATATACTCATTGAAGTCGATGGGAGGCTTCTTGAGCAAGGGATCCTTGCTGGGAGGGGCCGGGTTGGTCTTTGAAATTCGACGCTTGGGCAACTTGCTCAGGAAGGCTTCGTATTGGGCTTGGGTCTTGATAATGATCTCGGTCTTCCCATGAACCCTGCGGTTAAGGTTAGATGCGTATATTCGTCCCTCGTAGGAGGCGTTCGCGGATATCTTTGCCCCATCCTTCTTCTTGGGGTGCCCGGGTATCCATGTGAAGCGGCCCCAGTTCCTTCCAGGTGGGACGATGGGCAATGCCTTGTCCCCAGTGGCGGACTCGACCATGACCATGGGTCCACCTCTTTCGGGATCGGGGAACGCCCGGGAGACGAATCCGTCGGGGGACCAAGTGGGGTCGTCCCCGCGTCCGGCCCTGCGGCGGTTTTTGCCATCACTCCCCACTACCCAGACGTGAAAGGTGCCGGCTATCATTTGGTCCCGCTTGGGGTTGGGGATTCCGGTGAACTTGCTCATGTGAATCATCTCGACGCCTTCCCAATGGGCGATCCATTTCCCATCCGGCGACCATGAGGGAACCTTTTGCTCGAACGGGGCCTTGATCTCATCGTGGTAGTCCTTATCCGGCTTGGAAACGAGCTTGGCCCCGCTTCCATCAAGGGCGCTTACCCAGACCCTCATCTCGCCGCTCCTGTTGGAAACGAACGCGATGCGGTCCCCTTGCGGAGAAACTACGGGCATGGCATTGCTGTGCTTCAATTGCTCCTGATCGGAAAAGAGGCGCCGGCTTTTTCCCGTCCGCAGGTGGATGGCGTGGATCTGGGCATTGCGGGCCGGATCCTGCTTGGGCTGTGGATTTACCTTCATCCAGACCACTTGTTCCGAGTCCGGGAACCAGGAAGGGATCAGGTTCATGCCATCCTTGGTCAGGGTGCGAACGTTCTGGCCGTCGGAGTCCGAGACGCGGATGGCCAAGGAATGGCCCACCTGTTCCACGTAGGCCAACTTGCTGCCGTCGGGCGAGACGCTGGGCATGCGGCATCCGCTTTTGGAAAAAGTCAGCTGCCTGCTTCCCGAACCGTCCTCCTTCATGCGATAAAGTTGCAGGACGCCTTGATCATCGGTATGGCTGACGATCAGTTCCCGCAAGGTCCCTCCGGCACTTGCAGTCAAGCCGGACAGGACGAGAAGCAGAGTGGTTGCGAGGCTGAAAAATGGATTCATTGCAAAAACGATGAAATCGTGGAGCGGGACGCCTGTCGGAACAACCACAAAGTCCCACTTCAAAGGATTCAATTACCTTGATCGATTTTAATGAGTTTTCCGATCATCCGGTCGCAAACCGCATGCGAGTCGTCTCTGCGGGAATTGGTTGCCACGAGAAAGGACCGGTCAATCTCAGGCGCTACCCAGACGAGGGCGTACCACATGGTGTTGCTTCCGCTGTGCATGAGGACCGTCCCTTTTCCCCATGGGCGCCTGGTCACCTTCCATCCGCCTGCATAGGTTCCGCTGGGAGTGATCAATTTCTCCAGGGTCTTTCGGTCCAGCCCGAGCTTGTTGCCGCGTGGTAACTGCATGGCGAGAAACTTCGACCAATCCGAGAAGGATGCATGCGCCCGCCCCGCAGGGCCAAGGGCCTCGGCATTGTCGAATTGGCGGGGACGCCACCCGTTGCCCGAGCGGACGTGCCCCCATGGCTGATCCGTTTTGCCGGGTGAGCCCGGAGGGCCGAAACCGGCTGTTTTCATGCCGAGCGGATCGAAAATACGCGTTTGCATCAAGGATTCCCAAGTAGAGCCGGTGAGCTTTTCCGCCATGCAACCCGCCATCAGGTACCCCAGGTTGGAATAGTGATAAGTCCCTTGCTTGCGGGTTGGCGCGTCCTTGAGGTTTTCCTCGAGAATGGCCAGACGCCTCTTCGTGAGCTCCATTTTCGGATGCGCCCACCAATTCGTGGCGTTGGCGGCAACCCCCGCCCGATGGGTCAGAAGCTGCCACGCGGTGACGGTGTGATAATCGGGATGGATCTTGTTCCTCAGACTGGGAAGAACCGTAATAAAGGAGGTATTCCACCCTAGCTTTCCCTCGGTCACCAAGGTGGCCAGCAAAACCGAGGTCATGGCCTTGGTGCAGGAGCCCAGGTGAATATGGTCGCCTTCGGTCAATGCTACCTTGGACCCGTCCTTGCGGACTCCGCTCGAACCGATTGCGAGGATGCCCTTCGAGGAAGCGATGGCGGCTACCATACCCGGTATTCCGGCTTGGGAAACGGCTTGGGCGACGGCGGCCTTGGTTTTATCGGATTTGCTTTCGTTCCCGGGAGAATCGGGCGAGGCCGCAGGGGCCGGGAGCAAGAGGGAGCCGGCCAAGAGCGGTTGGAAAAGAATGCGAAGGGCCTTCACCATTCTATCCGCGGGTTCCTTGCAAGAGAGGCCGGGCGCTACTCCTTGTAGCCAACTCCCTGCTCGGTTTCCATTTTACGCTTCGCCGCTTCCCACTCCAGTTTGCCGAACTCGTTACCGGTGTAGTTGTCCTGAACGATGCGGTAGGTCTCCTCGACGGTTTGATCATCCACGACCTTAAAGTCGGATGGCGAGCGGGCGCAGGAGAGAGTGAGGAGCTGGACCTTGCAGGCCTCCACCAGCTGGTGAGTGAGATAGAAGGCTTCGTGGACGCTGTCGCCGAGGGTAATGGCTCCGTGGTTGGGCAGGAGCAGGATCTTGTTGACGGGGCCGAGGTCATCGACCATCCGGGCGCAGACGTCGCTGGAGGAGGAGGTGGCATGCTCGAAATCGTGGTAGGAGATTCCACCGACGTCCATGGAGTAGACCGAGAGCCCGCGGATGAAGCCTTCCTTGAGGTTTGCCACGGCATTGACTTCCGGAACGTGCAGATGCATGACCCATTCTGCGGCCCGTTCCGAGGTATGGATGGCGGAATGGATCTTGAAGCCGGCCGGATTGATGGCGCAGTCGGTCGAGCCTTGCTCGACGATTGCTCCTCCGGCATCGACCTTAACGAGGGAACTGGCGGTAATTTCCTCCCAAAGCAAGCCATAGGGATTGATCAGGTAGCGATCCTTTTCCCCGGGGACGCTTGCCGTTATGTGGGTGTGGATCAGGTGGGTCCAGCCGAAGGTGGCGAAGACCCGGTAGGCGGCCGCGAGTTCGACCCTCAAGGCCCACTCGTCCGTCCCTGCGTCTTCCCTGATGGCCCCGTCCTGATTCAATGGATTCGCCGGTCGCGGATTTTCGGGCAAATTTCCTTGCCGTTGGTGAGGCCGTACTTGGTTGGAATCGCGAGTTGGGAAGGGGATTTCCCAACCCACTGACTTTCCCTGCCCCTTAGCTGGATGAGTCCCTTGGCGGGGTCGATGGTGAGGGTGGCGAAGAGGCTGTCTCGGTAGGGGCAGGTGTACTCGATCGAGCGGAACTTGGAGTGAACCTCGGGCGGGTAGCTCTTGTGGCGGTGGGGGCCGCCGACCCATTTGTAGGAGGCCGAGTTGACGTGCAGGTAGGAAAGTTTGCCCACTCGGGCCACGTGATCAATATGGGTGTGACCGTTGACCGCCAACAATACCTTGTCGGCAGCCCCGTTCAGCAGGGCTTGTACCTCACCTGCGTTGTCGATGCTACCCGGGCCAGCCAAGGGCTGGTGACTGATGACGAAAATCGGGCCCTTGAGGTTTTTCAACTGTTTCTCAAGCCACTCGAGCTGTTTGCGGCCAACGTACTTGGGATAACCACCCTTGTGGTTCTTCGGCTGCTCGTTGCAGTCGAGAACGATTAGTTCCAGGCCGTTGACGTTCTCGGTATAGTAACGCCCCTTCATTCCC
>DLRY01000006.1:0-134 GCA_002500665.1 Opitutia bacterium UBA7876 | reverse complement strand
CCGAGAACGTGCAGGGCCTTGGGGTGGGCCTTTTCAAAGGCCTTGGTCACGACCTCGTTTTTCTTGGATGGATAGGCAAAGTCGCCGAGCTGCAGCAGGGCATCGGGCTGTTCTTTCTTCATGGCATCGAGGAA
>DLRY01000078.1:47846-47967 GCA_002500665.1 Opitutia bacterium UBA7876 | reverse complement strand
CAAGTTTTCCAAACCCCGCCCGCCCCACGACGTGGCCATCGTTCAACGGGAATACAAACTGATCAAGGATCTCGACACCGGGGAATCCTTTCTTTTCGACCTCAAGAACGATATCGGTGAA
>DLRY01000078.1:47092-47454 GCA_002500665.1 Opitutia bacterium UBA7876 | reverse complement strand
GAGTACTTCGCCCGGTTCGGTTGGGACGAGTCCAAAATCAAATCGCACGACAGATCGAAAAGCAAAAAGCGCTCCAAGGGAGCTGCTTTTGTTCCTGTAAATCAACCGAAGGCACCCGCAAGTCCTGCGGAGAAGCCCAACGTCGTGATCATCTTCATCGACGACATGGGCTATGGGGATATCGGACCCTTCGGCTCGGACCACCCCACCCCTCACCTCGACCGCATGGCCAGGGAGGGGATGAAACTGACCGACTTTTACGTCAGCTCGACCGCCTGCACGCCTTCCCGGTCCGCTCTCCTGACGGGTTGTTACGCCGACCGTATCGGAATGGGAAAAAGCGTGGTTTTCCCAGCCGACAA
>DLRY01000078.1:0-46712 GCA_002500665.1 Opitutia bacterium UBA7876 | reverse complement strand
GGGTACGCCACCGGCTGTTTCGGGAAATGGCATTTGGGCGACCAGCCTCGATTCATGCCTCTTGCCCAAGGGTTCGACGAATACGAGGGCATCCCTTATTCCAACGACATGTGGGTCAGAGGAAACCCGAAACGAAAGTACCCGCCCCTGCCATGGATCAAGGGCAACCAAGCCGTGGCCCACATTCCCGATCCCGAAAATCAAACCCTGATCACCGATGCCATAACGGATGCCGCGGTCGATTTTATCGAAAGGCACAAGGGCGAACCCTTTTTCTGTTACGTACCCCACTCCGCCGTTCATTCCCCCCATATGGTCACCCCTTCCAGGCTGACCAAAGCCAAAGACGACGTCATGCAGGCCTTGGTCGGCGAGATCGATGCCAGCACCGGCCGGATTTTGAATGCCTTGCGCAAACACGGCATCGACAAGGACACCCTCGTTCTTTTCACCAATGACAACGGCGGAGCGGGCAAGACGAGCAGCGGCCCCTTGCGCGGGCATAAGTTCGGCCCCAAATACGAGGGACACATGCGGGTTTCCACGCTCGTATGGTGGCCCGGGAAGATTCCCGCAGGAACCGTATCCTCCGAGATCATGGCCACCATCGACCTTCTGCCCACGGTGGCGAAGCTTACCGGACAGCCCGTACCTAAGGATCGCATCATCGACGGTCATGACGTAAGCGACATTCTGCTGGGCAAAGACGAAGCCAAATCCCCGCACCTCTTTCACTACTACGAAAAGGACGGAGTCAGGCAAGGGAAGTGGAAACTGGTGCGCTACCGTGTCAAGGCGGACCGGTTCGCCGAGTTGTACGACCTGGAAAAGGATTTGGGCGAACGAAACGACCTTTCCAAAAAGTACCCGGAAAAGGTGAAGTCCTTGGCCGAGGCCCTCGACGCCCACGTCGCCCGGATCGAGACCGATAGCCGGCCCGCGGGCTTCGTGGAGAACCCCAAACCCCTGCTTGCCGATTCGAAGGGCGTGCCCACCTTGGCCGAGCTTAGAAAGAAAGGGGGACGATGAAGGACAACCAGGCGAGCATTAAAGGGTTCCAAGGCCTTCTTCTCGCCTTGCCTGCCTTTTTTGTCTGTATGGCATTCCATGCTTCCTCGGCCCAGTCGAAACCAAACGTCATTATCCTTCTTGCCGATGATCTCGGCTGGGCGGACCTTGGTTGTCAGGGATCCAAAGACATTCGTTCTCCCCACATCGACAAACTGGCCAAAAACGCAATCCGTTTCACCGACGGGCATGTCTCCGCCTCCGTGTGCAGCCCTTCACGGGCGGGCCTGATGACGGGCCGTTATCAGCAACGGTTTGGACACGAAGCGAATTCCCCCCCTCCTTCCGACGGCATGGACCTGAAACAAATCACCCTTGCCGATCGTCTCAAAAAACTCGGCTACCGGACCGGACTCATTGGAAAATGGCACTTGGGAAACAGTGATGAATTTTATCCGGCCCGTCGTGGGTTCGATTACTTTTACGGCCTGCGGTCCGGTTCAAGAAGTTATTTCTACCACGCCAAAAAGGATGACAAGCCAGGCAACCCAAAAGCGATTGAAGAGAATGGCAAACAGGTCGAATTCGATGGATACCTGACTGACGTGTTCGGACAAAAAGCGATCGATTTCATCGAGGCAAAAGACGACGAGCCTTTCTTCCTCTTTCACTCGTTCACCGCCCCTCACGGTCCCATGCATGCGACCGAGGAAGACAAGCAGTTGTTTTCATCAATTGAAAACCCGAAGCGCAGGACTTATGCGGCCATGATCTGGGCAATGGACCGGGCGATCGGCCAACTGGTTGATTTCCTGAAAGCATCCGGGGAATTCGAGAACACGTTGATTTGGTTCCTTAGCGACAACGGAGGAGCGACCGGAAACGCTTCGATCAACCTGCCCTTGGCCGGACACAAGGGAATCAAATTCGAAGGTGGAACCCGTGTTCCGTTTTTCGCGCATTGGCCCAAACGATTCAAGAAACCCAAAAATTTCGATTCGATGACGATCTCACTAGATATCATGGCTACCTCGCTGGCCGCCGCCGGGGCGAAGGAGGAAAGTTTGAAGAACTTGGACGGAGTGAACCTGCTGCCCTTTATCGAAGGGAAGAAAGACGGCCATCCTCATCAGCATTTGTTCTGGCACAAGCTCTGGTTCTCGGCGATGCGCGATGGTCCGTGGAAGTTAATCTACGTACAGGATTACGGCTATGCCCTCTACAACCTCGGCAAGGACCTTGCAGAATCAAAAAACCTCATAAAAACAGAAGGCAAACGGGCAGGGAAAATGATTGCAAAGCTCAAGGAATGGAAAGCCGGACTGGAAAAGCCACGCTGGGGTGAGGCGGAGATATGGTTCCGTACGCATAGCAAGAACCATATTAGGATTATCGAGGGAGGATAGGCTCCCCATCCCATCCGGAATCAATCCCCGACGAAACGGTAAACGCTGTCGTCGAGTGACAGGCCCACGGTTCCCGCCCGGTCCGAGCCTTGGCGGAATTGGGACCACCAGCCCTTGGAAGGACCGTGAGACGATCCCTTGACGGCATAAAGCTTTCCATCCCAAGATCCGAAATAAATCGTGCCGTCCGGGCCAAGATACGGGGAGGAATCTACCTTTCCTCCCGTTTTCAGGGACCACTTCTCCTTGCCCGTGCGGGCATCCAGGGCGTAGAAATTGGAATCCTCCGAGCCGACGTAAAGGACCCCATCGGCCCCAATGGCCGGGGTTGAATAAACCTCGCCCCCGGTACCGAATTCCCAGACCTTCTCCCCGGTCTTGCCGTCCAGGGCATAGACTTTCTTGTCCTCGGACCCGAAATAGACCAGGTTGCCGGGACCAAGGGCGCATGAACCCTCGACGTCTGCACCCGCCTTGAATTCCCATTTCTTGACCCCCGTCTGTGAATCGATGGCATACAGCTTGTTATCGGCCGAACCCGTGTAGATGGTTCCTTCCAAGCCACTGGAAGAAGAGCCGTACGGGCCCACTGCGGGGGAGGATCCGACGCGCCCCCCGGTAGCGAATGCCCACTTCATTTTTCCCGTCTTCCCGTTGAGGGCATAAACCTTGTTATCCATGGCCCCGACGAAGACGGTTTCCTGCAGGCCGATGGCAGCGGAAGAACAAACCCCCCTCTTGAAGATGCTCTCGTCCGATTTCCAGATCACCTTTCCGGTCGCCCCCCTCAGTGCATAGACCCTGCCGTCCATGGACCCGACCACGATCACGTCTCCCTTTGCAATGGAGGGGGAGGAATACACTTTTTCCCCAGTCGCAAACTCCCATTTCTTCTGCCCGGTCTTGCCATCGAGGGCATAGACATTCTTGTCCAGGGAACCCACGTAGACGGTCCCATCCGTCCCCACCGAAGGCGTTGAGAGAACCTTGTCCCCGGTCGCAAACTCCCATTTCCTTTCCCCGGTCTTGGCGCTTACTGCGTAGACCTTCTTGTCCTCCGAGCCGACGTAAAGCGTGCCATCGGGCCCAATCGAGGGGGAAGAACGGATGGCGGCTCCCGTTTCAAAGGTCCAGACCGGTTCCCCGACCTCAACCCCGGAAACCTCGGCGCAAATCGTCAGAAGCGTCAGGAAAAAGGACGAGCGGGACGGCATCGAACCCGGGCCGAGGTCAGTCCTTGATCGGCACGACCCAGATGTTCCGGAAGCGGACCGGGTTGCCGTGGTCCTGCATCTTCAACGGCCCTTTGTCTCCATGCTTCTTGTATTCGGAAATGGAATGGGGACCGCGCCAGCCGGTTCCGCCACTCAGTTCATGGTTGTCGTGGATGACGTGACCATTGTGGACGACGTGAAACTTGGCCTTTCGGGTAACCTTCCCCTTGTCGTCGAAAGTGGGGCGATTGAAGGTAACGTCGTAGGTCTGCCACTCTCCGGGTCCGCGCGAGGCGTTTACCAGTGGCTTGGCCCGTCCGTAGAGGGCTCCGCACTGACCGTCCGGATAAGTAACGTTATTGTAGGAATCAAGGACCTGGATCTCGTACTGACCCATCAGGAAGACCCCGCTGTTACCACGGCCCTGCCCGTTGCCCTTGGCTACCTTTGGAGTCGCGAACTCGACGTGCAGCCGACATGAGCCGAACTCCTGCTTGCTGATCAGATAGCCTCCGCCCCGGACGGACTCGAGGGATCCGTCCACCAGCTTCCATTTGGTCGGCTTGCCGTTTCCCGCTACCCAGTTCGAGACGGTCTCCTCAGTCCCGTCGAAGAGGACGATGGCATTCTTGGGGGGCTTGGCGGCCTCGGCGTCGTAGGGCTTGGGTTTCACGACCTTGGGCTGGGGCTGCTTCTTGGGATCGGCCTCGTGTACCTTGATGCCGTTGATGAACATGTACTCCGTCTTTCCGCGCATTTCCTTGCGGATCACGGGTTCCTTCTGCTTGGCGGCAAAGGCCGACAGGGCGGCCAAGAGGATGGAGGAGGTGAACAGGGTTGTATATCTCATGATGGTCGATTCCTCCCGTAATCTTGCTTCTTGTCAATGTCATAGGCATTCGGATAGCATTATATTTTCCTCCCCGGGATCAACCGAAGTCAACCTCCCGCCCGTCATTATCCGACCCAAGAACATGAAAGCCTTTGCCCCCGCCCTGCCGCTTCCGGCATGCTTGTTCCTGCTCCTGAATGCGGCAAGGGCCGACAACGGCCTGGCTCCGGAGGTCACCGACCTCAATGCCCAGGACGTCTCCTTTGAGCGGGAAAAGGACCTTCCCTACCTGGACGAACCCTTCCTTAGCCTCTCCCCCCGCCAGAGGAAGGATCAGTTGCCGGTAGGAACGCTCGGCGTGGACGGCGGCATGGAAAAGCTCGTCCTGAAGTATGCCCGCGAATTGGCCAAGCCTTCGGAAAACCCGAAAAGCGGCAAGACCGACAGCCTGCTCATTGCCTACAAGGGAAAACTCCTCTTCGAGTCCTATTTCCGGCGGGGCCGGGCCAATTACCCCCACTACCAGATGTCAATCACCAAATCGTATACGACAATGGCCTTGGGCCGGGCCATGCAACTGGGCCACCTCTCCATGGAGGACTTGAACAAGCCCGTCCTTTCCTTTCTGAAAATACCGGACGCCTCCAAACTGGCCAAAGGGGCCGACAAGATCACCCTGCACGAAGCCATGCACATGAGCTCGGGGATTAGGCTCCCCCATAAAAAAATCCAGCAATTGATCGACCAGCCCGAAGGACTCCTCGGGCAAGGACAGGTTCAGGCTTACCTTCAATTCAGCGCCCCCATCTCCCCCTACCCTCGCGATTACAAATACCAAGCTTCCGATCCATCCATTACGATGCAGATACTTCAAGCCGTCATCCCCGGAACTGCAGAGGATTTCATCCGGGACGAACTGCTTAAGCCCATGGGCATCCTTTCTTACCACTGGCAGGAAGACCTGAGCGGTCTGCCCAAATCGGCCGCCGGTTCAAGCTTGCTCTCCCGCGACATGGTGAAGATGGGTCTGCTCGTACTAAATGGAGGCAAATGGAAGGGTAAACAACACCTACCCCGAGCATTCGTAAAAAAGGCCACCTCTCCAATCGTCCAAACAAGTCCAAGCAATCACTACGGATACTTCTGGTGGCGCCAGACCTGGGAAATTGCTCAAAAAAAATACCCCTGCATCCAGGGACGGGGAGCGGGCGGACAATTCATCTTCATTCTCCCCACCCTCGACCTCGTGATCGTCGCCACCGCTCACAACAAGGGAATGGGCAAGATGCTTTGGGAAATCCCCGGTTACCTCATCCCCGCCTTCCACGAAGCTTGAACCTGCTCAACCATGAAAAAATCATACCTGCTCACGCTACCACTCCTTTTCATCTCGGCCTCCCTCTGCTCGGCCAAGCAGAGGTGGATGGAACACAGCAGGTTCGGCCTGATGTTCCACTACGAGGCTTTCGTCGACCACTCGACCGAGTCCTACAACCGGACCATCGACTCCTTCGACGTAAAAGGGTTCACGCAGGCAGTCGCAAGCACGCAAGCCGACTACATCATTTTCGTAATCGGTCAGCACTGGGGAAAGTACTGCGCCCCGAACAAAGCCTACGAAAAACTGCTCGGCGTGAAGAACGGGGTCTGGACCTCGAAGCGCGACCTGATCATGGAAATCGCTCAAGGACTTGCCGAGCAGGACGTCAAGCTGATCCTCTACATGACCGCCCGGGCCCCCATGCGCCACTACAAGGTGATTCAGGCCATGCAGGATACTCTGCCCAGCATCAACGGGAAACCGGTCGGTCCCGAGATCGACCCCATGTCTCACCCCCGCAAAGTCAAAGGATTCCTGCGCAGCGAAAACCAGCCCCCCAACCCCCAATTCCTCAAGAATTGGGGGGACGTCTGCGGGGAATGGTCGAAACGCTATGGCAACCTCGTTTCCGGGTGGTGGTTCGACGGGTACAAGACCGAGATGAGGGATTCCTACGAGGACCTGAAAAAGGAGAAGCACAACGTCGACTCCTGGGTCCAGGCGGTACGCTCGGGTAACCCGGATGCCGAGCTTGCCTTCAATGCAGGCGCCCACCCTCTCCTCTCCCTTTGCACGGGCGGTAAATTATGCCCGCACCAAACCTTCACCTCGGGCGAAAACCACGGCTTTTACCAACGGGTCAAGAAAGGACGAGGAAAAGCCCTCACCCCCAAGAACTTTCCCGCCCCCAAGGGGGTCGTCTGGCACCTGCTCATGCCCGTAAGCAATGGATGGGGGGCCGGCACCAAGCCGAAGTTCGACCTCGACGTCCTGACGGAAAGAATCGGGGCCATCAACAAGGAGGGAGGACTGGTCACCCTCGACACGCCCATCTCCCCGGATGGAAAAGTTCCGGGCGAAGTCCTCAAAACCCTCGCTCAACTGGGCAGGAACCTACCCCGAAAATAGCTTGGACACGGCTTTTGCAGGCCGAATTATTGCCTTGGAAAGGAAGGGGGAATCCTGTTGCCTCTGTGAATGAACAAACCTACCTCGACCCGTCGGAAGTTTTGCCGGGGAATCGCCTTGGCCGGTTCTCTCGCCCCCTTCTCCTCCTCCGCAATCGGACCCATCAAGCGCGCGGGAAGCCCAAGATTGAAACTAAGTTTGGCCGCCTATTCCTTCCGCGGGCAGCTCACCGCCAAGCCCGGATCGCCCGGAGCCATGGACATGATGGGCTTCATCGACTGGTGCTCCTCTCAGGACTTGGACGGCTTCGAGCCCACCTCCTATTTCTTCCCGAAGGAGATCACCCCGGATTATCTTGCTCAAATGAAAAGGAAGGCCCACCTGCACGGGCTGGACGTAAGCAGCGGGGCGATACGCAACGTCTTTACCCTTCCCGACGGTCCGGAACTGGAAAAATGGCACGATCACGTCGATACCTGGGTCGACCACTACTCCGCCATCGGATGTCCCATCATCCGGGTCTTTGCGGGCAAGGCCCCCAAGGGAGTCTCCGAGAAACAAGCGATCGACAACGCGGTGCGAAACCTGAGCAAAGCCTGCAAGCGGGCGGGCGAAAAGGGGATTATCCTCGCCTTGGAAAATCATGATTTCCTAATGGATTCCCGCCGTTTGGAAGCCATCGTGAAAAGAGTGGACTCCCCTTGGTTCGCGGTCAATCTGGACTCCGGGAATTTCATCGACAAGGACGCCTACGAAGCCTTCGAGCGGACCGCTCCCTATGCCGCCACCGTTCAGCTCAAGGTCGAGCTCCGGGATAAGTCAGGCAAGAAGGTGCCGGCCGACTTCAAGCGCCTCATTGGAATCCTCAAGAAGGCGAATTACCGTGGCTACGTCGTGCTTGAATACGAAGCCAAGGAGGATCCCTTCACGGCGATCCCCCGCCACCTAAAGGAACTCAGGGGGCTGCTCTAGCCCGGGGAGCCGAAAACGCTCCCACGGTCATTCCGGCCAGCACCGTTACGCAAAAACTGATCAAGCCATTGAGGACGGGCCACAGGTCGATGGAACCCGACGAGCGGGCGAAGTGAATCGCCAGCACGGTAAGGAACCCGACTAGTGCTCCGATTAAGCCACTGTGCCCGCACGGGCGCTTGGTGAACACGCCAAGAAAAAAGATTCCGCCCACCGGACCGAGAGCCATCCCGATGAAGGTATTGTAGGAATCAAAAGCCGACTTCATGCCCGTGTAGGCAATCAATGAGGCCACCGATATTCCGATGACGCCAAGAATCAAAACTACCCTTTGCGCAACCTTCAGCCTTTGTTTGTCCGAAGAGCCGGGCTTTAGCACGCGCCCGTGAAAATCGGTCACGTAAGCGGTGGCCACCGAGTTGAGGGAAGAGGAAATGGTCGATTGGGCGGCGGCGAAGATACCTGCCACAATCAACCCCGAAACCCCCACCGGCAGGTTTTGAAGGATGAAGAAGGGAAGGATTCCATCGTTTCGTTCCATAGCCGGATCAAGCAGGGCGGGCTGGGTTTGGTAGAAGGCATAGAGGGCAACGCCGAGGCTGAAGAAGAGGAGGGATCCGAGGATTGCCATGGGCATGTTCAGCCACAGGGAGCGGGCCGCTTCCTTTTCCGTTGGGGTGGAGACGTAGCGCTGGACGACGTCCTGACCGGCCGTGTAGGACGGGAGGGAGGCGAACATGAAGCCTGCAAGAATGACCCAGGCGGAATTCGTAGCGGAGCCGAAATCCAAGGTTCCCCAGTCAACGGTCAGGATCTTGGAATCGGCTTGGGCAACTTCGATGATCGCCCCCAGTCCACCCTCCATCTGGAAAACGATCACGAGGATGCAAAGAAGGGCTCCCCCGAGCAACACGATTGCCTGGATCGCATCCGTCCAGACCACCGCTTCCAGCCCTCCCATGACGGTATAGGCGATGCAAAGGATGCCAATGGAAAGAATCGCCAGGTAGATATCGATGTCCGTCACGCTGGACAAAGCCAAGGCAGGCAGGTAAAGAACGATCGCGATCCGCCCGACGTGAAAGAGCATGAACAGGGCGCTCGCGATCAACCGGGAGGCCAAGTTGAAGCGTTGCTCGAGAAATTCGTAAGCCGAGGTTACGTTGAGCTTGCGGAAGAAAGGAAGGTAGTAAAACACGACCAGAGGAATGATGATCATCATGGGCCACATCCCTATCCAGGAATTCATATTGCTGGCGTATGCCTTGGCGGGAATTGCCATGAAGGTGATGGCCGAGAGCATGGTTGCGAAGATCGACAGACCGGCCACCCACCAGGGAATCCGCTTGCCTCCCCGGAAATAGGCATCGGTCGAGGAAGCGGCCTCTCTCTTCATGAAGAAATATCCGATGGACACCATCAGAAGAAGATAAAGCCCGACCACCAGCCAGTTGAGCAATCCGAAGGAGGAGAAAGTACGGACAATCTTTCCCTTGAAAACCTGAGTGGTACGCACTCCGGGCTGTTTCTCACCCGAGGGTACGAGGTATTCTCCGTTTGGCATGAAGACGACCGGGACCGTTACGGGAACGTCCATTTCAGCAGGCAGTTCACCGGCTTCGACCCAGGTATCGGTGAGGACGTGATAGGCAAGAACCGTCCGGGGGAAACCGGGGTGCTCGTGCCCTTGACCATTGATCTCGGGCCGGGCGGCCACCTGCTCCTCGACGTAAGGAGCGGTTACGCCCCCGAGCATCAGCAAGTGCGAGCTTCCCGAAGGAATTGCCCGGTAGGGAGCGGCAGAGGAACCTTGGGGAAGATCGGCGATCCGGGTCCACCTGCCCGCATCCGGATCGAACCGGTAGCAATCGCGCAGGAAATCGAGTTCTTCAGCCTCCAGGCGGTCCTCCGGATGTTCGAGTTCCGAATCCGACTGGGAGTCCCGACCACCGAAAAGAAAGATCTTTCCATCATGCGAACCGACCACCGAGTGCATCCTCCCCCGGGCTTTTTCGGGCCAGGAAAGTTCCTCCCACTTGAGTGGAGAACTCCCGAAATCCATCCGGAATGCCTTGCGGACGGTTCCCTCGGGCGATCTTCCGGAGAAGAGGTATATCTTGTCGTCCATGGCCAACCCGCTTGATTCGGCCAGGGCGACGGGCAAGGGAGGAAGGGGCTGCAGGAGGACCTCCGGTCCCGCGTCGACGAACTTGAGCGTAAGCATGGCGACGTCCGACACGGGCTTGTTCTCTGCGTCGCTGCCGCCCAGCATGACGATGGAGTTGTTTTGCTCGGGCAGGCTGACCGAAACACCGTAGGCCAGGGCCCTGGGCAGCTTGAGGCTGGAAACCGTCCACTCCTTGGAGCCTTCGGGCAGGAGAAAGATCCGGTCGTGCCAAACCTTCCTTCCACCCTCCCACGGATAAGAATCCGGGAAATTCGCTCCGCCTGCAACCACGAGGGTGCCCGACGAAACCCCCGCAAACGGACCGGCAAACCCATGTTCATCCGGGATCGGAATCCCTTTTTCCCAGGCAACCGGGGATGACCCGGCCGCGACTTGGCTCAGGCAGAGCAGAACGGGGAGAAAGAGAACAAGCGTCCGGTTCATTTCGATCCGACAATCTTTTTGAGCGGGAGGGTCTTGAACTCAATTCGCTGATAGCTGCTCCTCTGTCCCTTGTCTCCGGCCTCGAAAAGAACCCCGAGGATTCCCTCGCGCACCAGGACCAGGTCGCTGTAAGCGGCCGGGCCAACGTGGATCAGCGGCCCGTCCTTCCAGCTCTTGGCTTCATCGGTGGAATAGCGCAGCCGCAGGTCGCTCCGGCCCTTCCCTGACGGCCCGTTCTCATCGGGGCCTGAAAAGACGATCAATCCCTTGCCCACGCCCAAGAGGGCGCATTGAACGACGGGAGGATCAAGGACCCCCGCCAAGGGGCGAAAGCCCTTCCAGTCGGGACTGCCTGATTGAAAGCTTTCCCCACCATCCTCGCTCAAGGCAGCTCCCCGGGTTCCCTTCGCCTCGCCATGCTGGTCGCGGGTATTGAAATAAAGGGTCCCGTCCTCCAGCTCGACCACCGTGGTTTCGTTGGCATTCAAGCCGTCGCCATAGCTGTCGTCCACCGCCCCGAGCCTCCAGGTCTTTCCATGGTCGTCGCTGATCACGGCATGGGCTCCGAGAGGTCCTCCGTCCTTGCCCGCCTTGCCGACCCGGTGATCGCAGGGAACGACCAAGCGGCCCCGGTGCTTTCCCTCTTGCAACTGGATGGAATGAACGGGACCGGTCGCATACCACCCCCAACCCTTCTTCTTCACGCTCTTGGTTATTTCCCGGCGGTCCGACCAAGTGGCCCCGTGATCATCGCTCGAGACCACGAAAACCCGGTCGTTCTCCAACGTAAAAGGAAGCCAGATTCTGCCCGGGTGATCGGGATCGAGCAAATCGACGACGGGAGCTGGGTTGCCGATCGTAATGTCCTTGGTTCGTCCACCGAGGACCTTTACGAAATCGGAACTTTCCTGAACGACCTTGAGGGAGCCCCAGGATTTGCCCTCATCCTCGGACCGCTTGACGACCAGGTCGATCTCGCTTGCATCCCCCCCTTGACGGGCCTCGCAAAAAGCGAGCAAATGACCGTTCGAAGCCTTTACCACGGCGGGAATCCTGTAGATGCGATAGCCATCCTCCCCCGCCTTGAAGACGGTCGTCGCCCACAAGGGATGCGCAGCGGGAAAAGCGGAGAAAAGGGTCAGGATGAGCAAATGGCATGTCTTCATGGTTCGATTGGGGGGATTCAGTTCTTCGCCTTGCTCTCCTCAACAAGGGGGTTCGGCAGCATGGGCTCGGCCCGAACCTCTTTCTTCCAGGCATGGAGACGGGCGAGCAATTGCTTGGTTTTCGCAGTCTCGGACTTGGAAAGATCCCTGCTTTCTCCCAAGTCCCTGGACAGGTCGTATAGTTCCACTCTTCCGCTCTCGAGAAACTCCATCAATTTCCAGGAACCGCTCCGGATCACGGAATGAGGGGCGCTTTGCGGATGCTGGTTGTAGTGCGGGTAATGCCAGAAGATCGGCTTTTTCTCGAGAGCGCCCTTGCCTTTGAGGGCTCCCGCCAGGCTTCGACCATCGAGGTGCTGATGGGGCCTCATGGACAGTCCCGCCATTTCCAGAATGGTTGGGTAAAGGTCGCTGCTGGTAGCGGGGACTGCGCAAGTCTTCCCCTTTCTTTCCACCCCGGCCCCCGAGATAATCAGAGGGACCCGGATTCCGCCCTCGTAGGGCGAGCCTTTGTTGGCCCGCAGGGGCGCGTGGTTGGTGGCCCGGGCAAAGCCCCCGTTATCCGAAGTGAAGAGAACCAGAGTATCTTTTTCCATGCCCAGTTCGCGTACCGCATCCATGACCTTGCCCACCGCATCATCCACGCTCTCGACCATGGCCGCGTAGATTGGGTTGCCCTGGCGCTTATCCTTGGGAACCTGCTTGTAGCGCTCGATCTTTTCCTTTTTTCCCTGCAGAGGAGTGTGCACGGCGTAAAAAGGGAAATAGAGAAAGAAGGGCTTCTTTTGTCCATTCTCCTTGATCAGCTTGACCGTTCCCTCCGCCAGAACGTCGGTCAGGTAATCGCCCTTCGAGCCGCCCGTAAAGGCCTGCTTGCTCGCCCTCAGTTTGGTCGTGGGGATGCCCCAGGTCCCCTTGAAGGGATGAAAGAAGCTCCCGGGAGCCCCGTGATCGTCCCCGCCAAGGTTGTGATCGAACCCATGGTGCTGAGGGAGTGAAAAGGGAGCCCCTCCGAGGTGCCACTTGCCGGCATGAAAAGTCGCATAGCCCTCCGCCCGAAGGTTCTCCGCAAGGGTTCTCTCCTCCAGGGGGAGTGACCTCAGAAAACGACCGGTCCTCATCTTGTGGCCATTGGGGTTCCATCGCCCGTCGGGCAACCACTGGGTGAGCATCAGCCTGGCCGGGTACTTGCCGGTGAGGATGGCGGCCCGGGTCGGGGAACAGACCACGCAAGCGGAATAGGCATCCGTGAAGCGCACCCCCGAGGAAGCCAAGGCATCAATATTGGGTGTCTTGTAATATTTGCTTCCTTGGCAGGAGAGATCCATCCATCCCAAGTCGTCGACTAAAAAGAGAATGACGTTCTTTCCTGCTGCAGCCTTTCCAAAATGCACAAGAAGGAGGGATATCAAAAGTTGGAAAGACAACTTGGCTGTCATGGCTAGGATAGATGGATTAAAAAAGAACACTGGAACGAGAGGAATTGATGCGGAAAAAATCGAACGGTGCTTTTGCCAAGAAAAACAAGTTGAGAAAAGCAAAGAATACCATGACTCCTTTTAGCCCGATTTTTCCAAAGTACATATCGATTAAATTGGAAAAGGAGAGGGGACCGGATGTGTTTCTTTTTAATCGCGGCTGATCATTCAACTGATTCTTATTCGGAAATGGATTAAACAAGGAAGCCAAAGTGCTCTTGGTCTCTGCGTAGCTCCATGAAAAGGGGTTCCCGTAAACTTTCTTCATTTTCCATCTGGGCCGGAATCCAAGCAGTTTGGTTTTCTGCATAACTCCATCACGAATAATAGTTTCTTTCTCAACGGGAATTAGGTTATAAACCCGCTCGGGCCCGTTTGCGCTTCCCTTGCGAACCACGAGAGTAAGTGGCTTTGAGGAATCTGTCTTTTGGACGGTATCGAAAAGGTGCTTGAAAGACATAATCTCAGTGCCGTTTACGGATAAGGGTTGGTCTCCCTCTTCCACGCCCGCTTGTTGAGCCGGCATGCCTGGCAAAACTTCGTCTACGAGAAAAACTTCCTTGGATGCGCCTCCCGCGCCAAGCTCGGTGACTATCGTATTTTCTCCTTGAGAATAGAGTATCGCATAGAGAAGAACGCTCAACATCAGGCTAAAACCGGTTCCCCCCGCAGCAACCGTGAATTTCGAAACTTTCGGAGTCTCCATTTTGCTCAAACCTTGATCAAGCTCTCCATCGTGCAAAGGCACCGGCGGGTTTGCAACGTATCCGCCAAGGGGGAAAAGTCTTATTTGAAACCTGCATTTGCCACTTTTTTTTTCGAAAAGGATCGGACCGAAACCCAAGACAAGCCTACTGAAGGAAACCCCCGCCAAAAGCGAACAAATCCAAAAACCCAAGAGATGAAAAAACAAGCTCAGCCAAAGAAAAAAAGCGACTGCCAAAAAATAAGGTAACACTTCGACGGATTGCTATTTGGATTCTAGCCGAGATCAGGTAATCATTCCCCTGGAAGGAAGGGGAAATTCGGGTTGGGGGTATGAGAGTCGGCCATCGCTTGGGCCATCTTCCTGACAAGATCAGGGTGCTTGTCGGCGAGGTTCTTTTCTTCTCCAATATCCTTGGACAAGTCATACAGCTCGATGGGGGCATCCTTGTTCTTGCGGACGTTCAAGCGGATGCCCTTCCACTTGCCCATGCGAACGGCCTGCTTCCCTCCCCGCTCGTGAAATTCCCAGTAGAGGTACTCCCTCTTCTCCTGCTTCCCTGATTGCCCGAGCAAGGTCGGGGCGAAGGAGACTCCGTCGATTCCCTTGGGCTTGTTCATGCCGGCCAGTTCGCACAGGGTGGGGAGCAAGTCCCAGCCCGCCGCGACGTGAGCGCTGCTCGAACCCGCCTTGATCCTGCCCGGCCACCAAGCGGTGGTGGCCACCCGGATCCCGCCTTCGTAAAGGTCCCGCTTGTATCCCTTGAGCGGACCGTTGCTGTCGAAGAAGTCGGGCTTGTGCCCCCCTTCCTTGTGAGGACCGTTGTCGGAAGTGAAGATGACCAGGGTGTCCTTCTCGATTCCCAGTTCCACGAGCAAGTCGAGGATCCGTCCGACGTCCTCGTCCATCAAGATCATCATGGCGGCGAAGGCGGCAACCGGGTTCTTGATCACCGAGCCGCCGTACCTCCCGGTAACGTTTTCGAACTCCGGAAATTTCTTGCGCCAGGGAGCGACCCGGTCTTCCGGGGCCTGCATGGCGGCATGCGGGATGGTAAAGGGGACGTAGCAAAAGAAGGGCTTGTCCTTGTTCGCCCTGATGAACTTGAGGCACTCGTCGGCAATCAAGGTATGAGAGTAATGCTTGCGGTCGAGTTGAACCTTTTTCCGGTCGCTCCAGACGTGAGTGGGATAAAAATTGTGTGACTGACGCTGGCAGTTCAACCCGTAAAAGCGGTCGAAGCCCTGGTTCATCGGATCACCTTCCGAACCGGGGGCGCCCAAGCCCCACTTTCCGAACATGCCCGAAACGTAACCCGCTTTTTTGAGGACTTCGGGGATCGTTTGGGCGCTATCGGCCAAAGGGCTCTGCCCTTCCGGCTTAACCTCCTTGTTTCCCCGCACCAGGGCGTGCCCGGTATGCATGCCCGTCATCAGGCTACACCGGGAAGGGGCGCACACCGTGCTGGATGAATAGAAGTCGGTCAGCTTCATGCCCTCCTTGGCCATCCGGTCCACGCTCGGAGTCTTGAACTTCTTTTGCCCGAAACAGGAGAAGTCCCCGTAGCCCGCGTCGTCGACCATGACGTAGACGAAATTGGGCTTGCGAGCACCGGCTTGGAGGAAAACGGGAAGGATGCAGCCCAGTAAGAGCAGGAAGGGAATGGGTTTCATGGATTGGATCAAGGGTTGAAGGTTCCTTGCATTGAATGGAGAAAGGATCGAGGGGTCACGAAAAATATGGAGCGGATCAGCGGTTCGTGAGGAGGCCTTAGCGCAGGTTGGCGAAAGGCTTGGCATTCTCAGCGGGCATCCATGCGGCATGCTCGTCCATGACCGAGCGGTATCGCGGGTCTCCGGCCAAGTTGTTCCATTCGTGGGGATCGGTCTTGTGATCGTAGAGCTCCTCGGTCCCGTCGGCATAGCGGACGTAGCGCCAGCGATCCGTCCGGACGGCATGGTTGCCGAACCCGTAGGTCATGAGCGCCGGTTTGGCGAGCGCCCGTTTGGGGTCACTCACCTGCGGGACGACGCTAAGCCCGTCGTTTGAGGGATTGGGCGGCAGGCCGCACAACTCGAGCAAGGTCGGATAGATGCAGGTAAGATCGACCGGACTGGAACAAACCTTGCCCGAGCTCTTCGGCTTTCTCGGGTCAACAATGATCAATGGGACATGGTTTGCCTTTTCCCAAAGAGCGAACTTCTCGATATGTTCCTTCTCGCCAAGATGAAAACCATGATCGGACCACAGGACGATAATGGTGTTCCTCCCCTGCCCGCTCCGGTCCAAGGCCTCGACCAACCGGCCGACCGAGGCATCGGCGAACGAGCAGCAGGCGGCATAGGCCCGCACGAACCTTTCATAGGAACCCGGCTGCCTGCGTTCCAGGCTTTCCATCCCCTTCCAGAACCATTTCTTGGGCTTCATCAACTTGGCGGCCCCCGTCGGCAGGTCGGCCCAGTCGTCCTCCCCAAGGACGGGCATGGGGAAATCCTCTGCGTAGACGGCATGGTACCTGGGAGGAGCGAAAAAGGGCGAATGCGGCTTGAAGATGCCGCAAGCCAGGAAGAAGGGCTTGTTTCCCTTGCGGGAGAGAGCTTTCAAAGCGTAGCCGACCGACTTGAAGTCTATGGTCCTGGCTTCCTCACCATCCTTCGGCCAGGGCCCCCAGTCGGTGTTGCGCGACCCGTAGCCCTTGGCCCCATTCAGCTTGGAGTCGGGCATGTACTGCGGATCCATCTTGCGGAACTCGTCCCAGGCCCGGGGATCGTTGAAGGCCCCTTCTCCATGATGGTGATAGAGCTTGCCGTAGCCTTCCGCTCGGTAGCCGTGCCTGCGGAAATACTCGGGTAAGGTAGCGACTTCCCGGCAGGCTTCCCGCCAGTCCGTCCTGTTTCCGTAGATTCCGGTCTTATGGGGGCGCTTGCCCGTGAGGACGGAAGCCCGCGAAGGGTTGCAGGCGGGCGAGGAGCAATAGGCCCGGGAAAAGAAGACCCCTCGCTTGGCCAGTTTCTCGATGTGGGGAGTCTTGAAGGGACGGTCCCTTCCGAAGAGGGTGATGCCGTCGTTCATGTCGTCGATCGCGATGAAGAGGACGTTCGGTTTGGATTCTTCTCCGGCGAGAAGGAGCGCGCTCAGTGCGAACACGAGAAGGACGGGGAAGTTCTTCATGGCTTTGTCGTATCGGAGGGAAGCGCCCCGCGCCAACCATTGGCGAGCGCTTCAGCCAACCCGGCTACGGTCTCGGCGTTCTGCTTGAGGCCGGCGGCGTTCTTCATCTCCTGGGGATCCTTTCGGTGGTCGTAGAGTTCGCGATGCAAAACCTTGCCGTCCATCCCCTCGCGCCACTCGACGTATCGATGGGTATCCGTCCGGATGGCATAGCCCATGACGTCCCCCGGACCGCGATGCCGGTGAGACTTTAAGGAGCGGGGATACTGAGTAAACACCGCGCTTTTCCATGTCCGCCCAGGCTTTTCCATCAGGGGCGTCAGGCTTATTCCCTCCAGTCCGGACGGTGTCTTCAGCCCGCAAAGTTGGACCAGAGTAGGATAGACGTCCACCAGCTCGATCAAAGCCTCCGACCGTTTGCCCGCCTTGATTTTGCCAGGGAAACGCAGGATCAAGGGAACACGGGCCGAGAGCTCGTAATTGTTGGCCTTGGTCCACAAGCCCTGTTCCCCCAAATGGAAACCATGATCCCCCCAAAGACAAACGACGGTATTTTCAGCAAGGCCGGAAGTTTCCAGTTGCTTGAGCAGGCGTCCGACCAGAGCATCGACGTAGCTTACGCATGCATAATACCCATGCCTGAGCTCCCTGATCTTTTTCTCGCTCAACTTGCCATCTCCCGGAATGTCGACGTATCCCTCCAGTTCCCTCCAGCTCCGGGTCGCCAACTCAGGCGCGCCCTCGGGGTGTGTGGAATGTACGGGTAAAGGGATGGCGCTTGCTTGGTACAGGTCCCAATATTTGGCGGGGGCGCAAAAGGGGAGGTGCGGTTTCTTGAATCCGACTGCCAAAAAGAAAGGGGAGGAACCCTTGCCGTACGCCCGCAAGGCTTTTTCCGCCTCCTTGCAGATCAGTCCGTCCATATAGGTCTCGTCGGGCACCTCGGCGCTTTCCGACGCGCTTCTCTTCAATCCCTTGCCCTTGAGGTTCTTTTGAGTCGCATAGCGGAATTTCGGATCGCGGTTGACGTCATAGACTGGATCGACGCTCCAGGAAACCGGATCCTTGGAAGGAGAACCGCTCCCATGCAGGATCTTCCCGATTGACTGGGAATGGTACCCGTTTTGCTTAAATAACTGAGGAAGGGTGACCACTTTAGGAACGGCCTTTCTGAAATGGGTGCCCAAGTCCCATACCCGGATCGAGTCGGGGCGCCGGCCGGTCATCAGCGAAAGACGGGAAGGACTGCAAACGGCCAATTGACAATAGGCCCGCTCGAAAAGAATGCCCTCTCCGGCAAGCTCGTCCAAGTTCGGAGTGACCGCGGTCTTGTCGCCATAGCAACCCAAAGCCGGCCTCAGATCATCGACCGCAATAAACAAGACGTTTGGCCTATCGGCCCCCCACAAGGCAAACGAAAGGAAAAGGGATAGGCTCAATAGACGATGGCGCATCATTTCGTTTCCTTTGTCATGAAGGAATAATTCAAGGCTTTGCGCTTGCCCGTGCCCGCCTTGATGATCAGGTCGAACAGGCGACGGGCGACGGTAGGATCCCTCAAGGCATCCCCCGTTTCCTCCTGCCAGTCCTCGAGCTTCGCAATGAGACGATCTCGGATCTTGGCATGATCCGGACCATCCGCCAGATTCCTGAATTCGTAGGGGTCGGCCTGCAGGTCGTACAATTCATAACGGGGAGGTTTCTTCATCAACTGGTAAGCCTCTCTGACCTCCTTGCCGGCGATGGCCAACAGTTCATCTTCCGGGGCATTGAAAAATTTCTTGCCCATGGTGAAGGCGTAGCCCGGGTTCACTTCGCCGGCCAGCGGGTTGAAGATCAGTTTGTAGCGGTCGTCCCGCACCGTGCGCTGAGGCCAGGGATTGTGGTTGGAATGAAGGTGAAACTCGGTGAAGAGATAACGGCGCCACTTGGTACTCTCCCCCGCCACAAGGGGCCGGAGGGATCGTCCGGGAAGGGAAGCGGGAGGCTTGACCCCGGCAATTTCGCAAAAGGTCGGAAAGAGATCGAGCGTACTGACCAATTCCTTCCTATCCTGCCCGCTCTTTCCTCCCGGCCAACGGATGATCATTGGTATCCTTACCCCACCCTCGTAGGACGTCCGTTTTCCACGCATGACGTCCGCTCCATGATCACCGATATATACAACCACCGTATTCTTTGCCTTGCCGGATTCGGCAAGCACGCGAAGCAAGTCCCCGATATAAGAATCGAGACGCATCATGCAGTTGTAATAATCCGCGCTCTGCTGACGGAGCTCGGGGTGATTGATCCCCATGAAAGGAAGGGCATCCACGTCACGGCCGGTCAATGGCTTGGCCGGCAATCCGTCCACTGTCTTGAGGAAGGGACGATGGGCATCAGGATGGTTGATTTGGAGATAAAAGGGTCTCTTGGATGACTTGATGAACTTCTTCGCATTCTCCGCATAGCCGGACATACCCTTGCGGCTGAAATTTGCGCTCGGAATGGCTTTGAAATCAAAGGGGAAAGCCTTCTCCGGGTTGACGTGCAATTTTCCGATATTCCCCGTGCGGTACCCTGCCTTACCCAAGGTCTTCACGACGTTCGGGATTTTCTCGGAGAACATTGCATATTTCCAAGTCGCCAACCCGATCTGTCCGTTTTGGTGAGGATAAAGCCCGGTCAGGAATGCGGCCCGGGACTGCGAACACCCCGCTTGGGCAACGTAAGCATTCCGGAAGAGGGTCCCTTCCTTTGCAAGGTTGTCGAGGTTCGGAGTCTTGACCGGGGCACCATAGCATCCGATCTCCGGTCCGTTATCTTCCGAGACGATGAAGAGAACGTTGAGGGGCTCGCCTGAGGCATGAAGCGTTGTGACGAACAAGCAAAACAAAAGAAAGGCTTTCATGGCAGGTTTCATTTCTTTGCCCCGTGGGTAATCTTGCCCGTCTTCTTATGTGTCCAGGCATAGGCCTTGTGATCAAATTGATAAGCTCCCTTGGATGGTGCATGCGGGGCGAATTTCTTCGGAATCGAGCGGCCAAGTTCATCCATGACCTTCCGGTAGGATTTATTTTCGGCCAGGTTGATCCATTCATTCGGATCCTTGGAATGATCGTACAGTTCCTCCGTTCCATCCCCGTATCGGATATACCGGAACCGCTCCGACCGCACCGCGCATTGCCCGCGCTTGAACTCGGTCACGGCCGGAACGTCCCACTTGTTTTCCGGGTTCTTCAAAAGAGGCACGATGCTTATCCCATCAAGATCCTTCTTGGGTTCCAGACCGCAGAGCTCGATCAAGGTCGGGTAGACGCAGAGCATATCGACCGGACGGGCGCACCGGGCTCCCCTCGTCAATCCGGGAACGCAAAAAACGAAGGGGATGCGGGTCGATTCTTCCCAGAGGGTACTCTTGTGCCAATGATTCTTTTCCCCCAGGTGCCAGCCATGATCCGACCAAAGAACGATGATGGTATCCTCCAAATGACGGCTCTTCTCGAGGGCGTCGAGCAAGCGGCCCAGCTGGGCGTCGGCAAAGCTTATGCTCGCCAGGTAGGCCCGGACGCCCTCCTTCCACTTCCCGTGTTTCTTGATATTGAGAAACTCGTTCCTGCGGGCTGCGGAAAGCTTGACTCCCTGGGCGGGAACGTCTGCCAGGTCATGCTCGAGCACCTTGGGCAACTCGATTTCCTCGAGGGGATACAGGTCGAAGTATTTCTTCGGGGCATACCACGGCAGGTGGGGACGGAAAATTCCGCAGGCCAGGAAGAAGGGTTTGGCTCTCTTTGCGGCAAGGGCCCGCACTGCATAATCGACCGACTTGGAATCATCGTACTCGGCCTCGGCCAACCCCGGGATGACCCCCCAGTCCCCTTCGTGAGGCGTGCCCTTCAACCCGCTGAATGGATAACCTTTGGGATACTTCTCGGGCATCGACCAAGGGTAGTTAAGCTTATGACCTCGGAACCAGGGATCGTCCTTAAAAACCAGGCGTTGAAAATCATCCCACTGGTCAGGCGGGTTGAACCCCGCGGTATGATGGAAGATCTTCCCCGATCCCATGGTTTCGTAGCCGTGGCTCTTGAAATGCATGGGCAGGGAAACCGCATCGGGCAACTGGGGACGCCACCACTGACCGTTGTCGTAAACCCCCGAGGTCGAGGGGCGCAAGCCCAGCATCACGGCCGTCCTGCTCGGGCAACAGACCGGGGATGCGGTATGGGCATTGGTGAAGGCAACGCCCAGTCGGCCCAGTCTTTCGAGGTTCGGGGTATGGACCTTTCCCGAATACCCACCGAGGGTACTGATCCAATCGTTCATGTCGTCCACCGCAAGGAAAAGCACGTTGGGCTTGCGGGCCGAAAGGACGGTGGCCGCGAGGAATAAAATGATCAGGCCGAATCGAGTCATTGAGATATCCCCTCGTTTATCGGCAAAGGGGCGAGCGGGCTCAACACTTTTTGACAAAGCATCCACAACCTGTTGGGGTGGGCTCTTTCATGGCCCGATCAATGAAGAAAGGTTCAGCCCTCGTACTTTTTTCCACCCTGTTGCTCTTTGGGTGCCACCCGCCGAAGCCAGTCCCCTGGGCCACTACCTTCAGCGTTTGGGATGCGGGTTTGGGTTCCCGGACGACCTTCCAGTTGATGCCTCCGGGACGGGCTCTTCTGCGGGAGACCCTGGCAAGGGAACCCGATCTCGACCTCAGCGCCCCCATCAGCCTCAAGCCCAGCGGCTTGCTGATACAGGATGGCAAAAGCTATGCCCTCGAGGCGGACGAATTGATTCTTTTCGGCGACGAGGGATCCAAGATCTGGAAAAGGAAGGGCATCCGGGCCGACTTGATCCGCGCCTCCTCAAGGCTCGACAGGTAGCCGGCAAACACCGTTTCCCGGAAAGGCTCTTCTTCTCCTTGCCTCGCAAAGGCCCGATTCATTACAACCAGAGTCGATGAAGCTAACCGGTCTGATTGCCGCCACCTACACCCCTTTCCGGAAGGACGGTTCGGTGAACCTGGACCTGATTCCCGCCATGACCGACTCCATGATCGAATCCGGGGTTTCCGGTTTCTACGTTTGCGGAAGCACCGGCGAGGGCGAGTCCATGAGCGTGGAGGAGCGAAAGCAGGTCGCCGGGGCCTTCGTCTCGGCAACGAGGGGCAGGCTTCCCGTGGTCGTCCAGGTTGGGCACAATTCGGTCGAGTCAGCTTGCGAGTTGGCCGGTCATGCCGCCGAAATCGGGGCCGATGCCATTTCTACTCTTCCCCCCACCTACTTCAAGCCCGCCGGCGTCGACGCCCTCGTCGACTTCATTGCCCGCGTCTGCGGTTGCGCCCCGGACTTGCCTTACTACTATTATCACATCCCGCGCATGAGCGGGGTTTCGCCCGACCTGGTCGAATTCATGCAAAAGGCATGCGAGCGGGTTCCCCTTTTCAACGGGATCAAGTTCAGCGATTTCTTTCTGGCCGATCTGACGACCTGTATCGAATTCGAGGACGGTCGGCTCGACGTCCTCTTCGGTTCCGACGAAATGATCCTCGGCGGGCTTGCCACCGGCGCCAAAGGGATGGTCGGGAGTACCTATTGCGTAGCCGCTCCCCTTTTCGCCAAGGTCATCGAGGCCTTCGAAAGCGGACGGATGGAGGAAGCCCAAAACTGGATGGGGAAATGCGTACGGCTGATCCGCCTGCTTGATACGCAACCGGGTCCCTACCATTCCTGTCTCAAGCAGGTTGCCTGGCCCCTGCTTGGTCTTGACCCCGGCCCTTGCCGCTTGCCCCAGGCCGTTCTCAATGGGGAGGAAACCGCTCATGCGCGATCCCTCCTCGAGGCATCCGGTTTCGCAAGTGAGCTCACCAGCGGAGAATTCAACCTTCCCTAGGAATCATCACCCGCAGTCAATCCGTTTAGTTTCCCGCATTCCCCACGCTTTTCATCGTCGCTTGCCCCGGCCTTCCCGCTTATCCTTATTGCGTTTATGAAAACGAAGTTCCTCGTCCTCTTTCTCCTGGCCTGGGCCGGCGCCTTGGTCCAGGCCGGCAAAAGGCCCAACGTTCTGCTGATCATGTCCGACGACATGGGCTACTCCGACCTCGGTTGCTTTGGCGGTGAAATCCGCACGCCTCACCTCGATTCCCTCGCCGAGGGAGGAATACGCTTCACCAATTTCTACAGCGAGAACATGTGCTGGGTCTCGCGGGCATCCATGCTGACCGGGGTCTACCACCGGACCTCCTTGAAGAACGGCAGTCTGCACCCCCGCTGCCTGCCCCTGCCAAGAGCCCTTCAAGAAAACGGCTATGCAACCGGGATAATGGGCAAGTGGCACCTCGCCGGCGACTACCGCAAGGACGGAGGAAGCCGAGCCGTGTATCCCGACCAGCGCGGGTTCGACCGCTTTTACGGAATTCTCGGGGGAGCCAGCAGTTTCTTCGCCCCCTTCGGTCTGCGACGGGACCGCAAACTTATCGACGAGGAATTCATGAAGGACCCGGATTACTACTTCACCGATGCGATCGGCAAGGAAGCCGTCGCATTCCTCAAGGAGACGCCCAAGGACAAGCCCTTTTTCCTCTACCTGCCCTTCACCGCCGCCCATTGGCCCCTCCATGCCCCCGGCGAAGAAATCGAGCAATACAAGGGGCGGTTCTCCGCAGGATGGGATGAATTGCGAAGCCGGAGGCTGAAGCGGATGAAGAAGCTCGGGGTCATCGGGCCGGAAGTCGAGCTCTCCCCACGCCACCCCAACGTCCCGGCCTGGAAGGATGAGAGCAACAAGGCCTGGCAGGAGCGGAGGATGGAAGTCTACGCCGCTCAAGTGACCATCATGGACCGGGTAATCGGACGGGTTCTCGATCACTTGCGCAAGTCCGGGCAACTGGACGACACCCTCACCTTCTTCACCATCGACAACGGGGGCTGTCACGTCGAGTACGGGGCCAACCGGAAGGGGGACTACCTGCCCGAGAAGACGCGGGACGGAAGGCCCATGAAACCGGGCAACCTGACCGAGCTCATGCCGGGCCCGGAAATCACCTACCAAAGCTACGGCTACGGATGGGCCAACCTTTCCAACACCCCCTATCGGCTTTTCAAGCAATACGACCACGAGGGCGGCATTCACACGCCCATGATCGCCCACTGGCCCAGCGCAATCAAGGGCAAGGGAACGACCAGCTCCACCCTCGCCCACCTCGTCGACCTGATGCCTACCATCCTCGAAGCCACCGGCGTGAAGCCCGCCGAAAAAGCCGGCGGGGAAAAGCGGATCGCCTGGGACGGCCGTTCGATTCTTCCTTCTCTATTGGGCAAGGAGCAACCCGACCCGGCGGTTCTCTTCTTCCACCATGCGAGGGGCAAGGCCATCCGCACGGGTAACTGGAAACTGGTCTTCAACAAGGATTCGAAAAAGAAAGCCAAGTGGGAGCTGTACGATCTGGGCAAGGACCCCAACGAATTGAATGACTTGGCAACCAAGCACCCCACCAAAGTCGAACAGCTTGCCAAGCTTTGGAACGACCGGGAAAAAAGCCAGCTCGCCCGGGGAGCCAGGTAGAGCCTTGCCCATGCGTTTCCTTTCACCGTTTTGCTTTTTCTGGACCGGATTGCTTTGCTCCCATGGCGAAGAGGACCCGGGCAAATTCTTCGCCGGTACCGTCTTCCCGGTCCTCGACCAATATTGCTTCGACTGCCACGATCCGGAGGACTCCGAAGGAGGCGTCCTTTTCCTCGGGGCAAAGAAACCCGCCCACATGGAAAAACGGCGGGGCGAATGGCGGAGCGTGGCCGAACAGTTGCGCAACCGCACCATGCCACCCGCCAAGCAAAAGGATCAGCCGACCGAGGAGGAACGCCTCAAGGTCGCCAACTGGATCCAAGCCTATCTGCGCGAAAGCGCTTCCAAGGCGCCACCCTTCGCCTCCCCCGTCACGGCGCGTCGGCTCAACCGACTGGAGTACGATAATACGGTGCGCGACCTGCTCGGCATCATGCTCGGTTTCTCCGAGACTTTTCCCATGGAAAGCGGAGGTGGTGAGGGCTTCGAAAACAATGGCGAAACCCTCTACACTCCGCCCATGCTTATGGAGCGCTTCCTCGAGGCCTCCGGCCAAATCGTGGATGCCGTCATCGTCAGCCCGGTCCTCAAGCGCCGCTTCGAAGCCAGCGACTTCAAGCCTCTCAAAAAGGCTCCCGAACTGGTGAGCGCCGGACAATTCGACCTTTATCCGATGAATCCGGGAGAGAAGGTTTCCCTGACCCTTCCCGTATACGTGCAAGGCAAATACGGCTTCAAGGTCGGCATGGGGCCGGCCAAGGACAAATGGATGAGGCTCAAGGTGGAAGTGGATGGCGTGCAGGCCGCGAACCTAGGTCTGAAATACGACCCCACTTACAAAAACCGCCCGCGCAACGACCACTTCGAACTGGAGCTCGCGCGCGGGCTGCGAACCATCACCTTCCGGGCTGGTGAAGAGGGGGGTGGCCTCTACCTTGCGCAGGTGGAGGAGGCCAGAGGTCCGGAGAAAGCCGGCCAAGGGGCTGCCCACTTCCGGTTGCTCGGTTTCAACCCGGGCGAAAAGCCCTTGGCTCCCCGCAAGGCGGCCCGCAACCTGCTCAGGCGCTTTCTCCCCCTAGCCTTCCGCCGCCCCGTCTCGGACGAGGAGGCGGACCGTTTCCTCGTCCTCTACGACAGGGCCGACAAGCGGGGCGACCCCTACGAGGAGCGCGTCAAGCTGATGCTCAAGGGCATCCTTGTTTCCCCGGATTTCCTCTTTCGCATCGAGACTCCTCCCACGGGCAACGAGATTGAACTCCTCAGCGGACACGAATTGGCATCCCGCCTCTCCTATTTCCTCTGGAGCTCGATGCCCGACTCGACCCTTCTGCAACTGGCCGACCACGGAAGCCTGCAGGACGAGGAAGTCCTCCGCCGTGAAGTCGAGCGGATGCTCGACGACCCGAAGTCATCCGTCTTTTCAAGGACCTTCATCGGACAGTGGCTTGGCACCAAGGACGTCGGAGGAAGGCTCGCTCCGACCCAGAACGACATCCAGCATTACTACACGCCAGAGGTCGCCAAGGCCATGCGGACGGAATGCGAGCTCTTCTTCCATGACCTGGTCTCGGAAAACCGGCCCGTCCTCAACCTCCTCGACTCCAACTATACTTTCATGAGCGGACGGTTGGCCAAGTTCTACCAGCGGGAAGACTGGAAGAGCCTGCCCTTGGAGGAATTCCGGAGGGTTTCCTTCGATAACCAAAGGCGGGGCGGACTGATCGGGATGGGGGCCGTTCTCGCGGCCACTTCCCACTATAAGCAGACCAGTCCCGTCCTGAGGGGCGCCTGGGTGCTGGACGTCCTCTTCGGGACGCCCGTGCCTCCACCCCCACCCGACGTCCCTCCCCTCGTCAAGAACGCCAATGGGAAAAAGCTCGGCATCAAGGAAAGCCTGGAGAAGCACCGTGACCATGCCTCCTGTTCCGCTTGCCACAACCTGATCGACCCGGTCGGTTTCGCCCTCGAGAATTTCGACTTTCTCGGTCGCTGGCGCGAAAAAGCGAACGGCCAGCCCATCCATACCAAGGGAAGCCTTCCCACCGGGGAAGCCTTCGACGGGCCCGAGCAACTCCGCCGCATCCTCCTCCTGCGCAAGGACGCCTTTCTCCGGCAACTGATCCGCAAGACCTACGGCTATGCCCTCGGGAGAGCCCTCGTCGACGGGGACGAGGGAGCCATCGAGCGGATCGCCCGGAAACTTGAGCAAAACGGATACGGAGCCCGTGACCTGATCCACGAGATCATCCAAAGCACCCCCTTCCGGCACAAGCAAAAGCCGGCTTCCCGCTAACTCCATGGTTGTCTTCCCAAACATCTAGCCTGTAGAAAGATAGCAAGATGAACCTGGCGCTTTCCAAACCCTTGCCCAGGCGCTCCATGCTTCGAGGCTTGGGGGCCGCTCTGGCCCTGCCCTGGTTCGAGTCCATGAACCGTGCCATCGCCAAGCCGGCAAGCCTGAACCGTCCGCCCTTGCGTTGCGCTTTCCTCTTCGCCCCCAACGGCACCATTCCCGCCGAATGGAATCCCCAGGGGGACGGTGAAAGGTACGAGACTCCCCCCATGCTCAAGCCCTTCGAAAAGCTTGGCCTCAAGGAGGACCTGATCGTTCTGGAAAACCTCTGGAACAAGAGAACCCGGGGCCGCAACGGTCATTGGCCCAAGGTGCCGGCCTGGCTCTCCGGAGGCTACGTAGAGAGGGGCGTCGGAAGCGAGCTCGATACCGGTGGAACGAGCGTGGATCAGGTCATGGCCCGCCACATCGGCCACCAGACGGCGCTTCCCTCCTTCGAGCTCGGCATCGACCAGCCCCGCACCGGCATCGATAACGTCGGGGGCGGTTTCCCCCGCATCCTCGGTTCCTACGTTTCCTGGCGTGACCCGCACACGCCCGTGACCAAGGAAATTCATCCCCAGCGTGCCTTCGATCGTCTCTTCCGCACGCGGGCCGTCCCACTCGGGCAGGGAATCGATCCAGGTTCACCCGCCGCCCGCAATTCCCTCCAGGCGGACGACGCCAGCGTGCTCGACCTAGTGCTGGACGACGCGAAATCGCTCCAGAAGCGCATCAGCGGCCACGACCGGCTCAAGCTCGACGAGTACCTCGAGTCCGTCCGGGCGGTGGAACGCAGGATCGAGGCAACCCTCAAGCCGCCAAGGCGCTGGATCAACAAGGGTGGGCACGAGATGCAACGCCCGGAGGACGAGATGCCCGACCAGCATGCCCGGCAGGTCGAGCTCATGCTCGACGTCCTCGTTCTCGCCTTCTGGACGGACAGTACCCGCATTTCCACCATGATGCTGGGGGACGCCCAGTCGGGAGCCACCTTCGATTTCCTGGACGGGGTGAGCGGTTCCAGTTTCCACGGCTATTCCCACCATCGCGAGAAAGCCGACAAAAAGGACCCCTACCGCCGCATCTGCCTTTGGCACGTGGAACAGGCCGCCTACCTGCTCGGCAGGATGAAGTCCCTGGACGAGGGAGGGAGCTCCCTCCTCGACAACAGCATGGTCCTCTTCGGCTCCTCCATCAAGGACGGAAACCGCCATACCGAGCGGGATCTCCCCCTCGTTCTCGCCGGCAAGGGACAGGGTGCCCTCCGCCCCGGACGCCGTCTGCGGGCCCCCAAGGAAACCCCCATGTGCAACCTTCACCTTTCCCTCCTCCAGCGGATGGGAGTCAAGGCGGACGAGTTCGGGGACAGCACGGGTCCGCTCGATGGTCTTTCCTGAAAGCCCTTCCCGGGAAGGAAAACCGGGCGTAAAGCCATCATGCGCGATATGAAGACTTCATTCGTCCTAGCCCTCCTCATCACCCTGTTGCCCGCCTCATCCCCTCTCCTGGGAGGGAAAAAGCCGAACCTGCTGTTCATCATGGCGGATGACCTGGGTTGGATGGACCTGGCCTGCCAAGGCAACCCTCTGGTAGAGACCCCGAACCTGGATCGTTTGGCCAAGCAAGGCATGCGCTTCACCGATGCCTACGCCGCCGCCCCCGTCTGCTCGCCCACCCGATGCGCCGTGCTCACCGGCCAGGCCCCCGCCCGGATTGGGCTGACCACTCACTTGCCCGGTCGATTCTTCCCCAAGGACGGGCGTCCCCAGCCCGCCGAATTGGTGCCCCAGTTGAACGGCGAACACGTAACCATTGCGGAGCGCATGAAGGAGGCGGGCTATGCCTCCGCCTTTCTAGGCAAATGGCACGTCGCCCCGAGCTCCGGCAAAGGCGGAAAGGTGGACCATGCGGTTTCCCCGAGCGGACAGGGTTTCGATATCAACGTCGGAGGAACCTCCTACGGCGGACCGCCCAGCTTCTTTTCCCCCTACCGGAACGCCGAGCTGGAAGACGGGCCCAAGGGGGAATACCTGCCCGACCGGCTAGTTGAGGAGACGATCGACTTTATCGACGCCAACAAGGGCAAGCCCTGGATGGCCCACCTGTGGTTCTACACCGTGCATTGGCCGATGCAGGCACCCGAGCCCCTGCTCAGGAAATACGCCGACAGAAAGGGGCCCGGGCTCAACGACACCCGATACGGGGCCATGATCGAGGCCATGGACCTCGCTATCGGGCGCCTTCTTTCGGTGCTGGAGAAAAAGAGAAACGATAAGGACACCCTCGTAATTTTCACCAGCGACAATGGAGGTTTTGCAGGGGTTTCCGACTGTCGTCCCCTGCGTGAATCGAAGGGGCACCTCTACGAGGGGGGCATCCGGGTTCCCTTGATCGTGCGCTGGCCCGGAGAGGTACCTGCCGGGACGCTTTGCCGGGAACCCGTCATCAGCATGGACTTCTACCCCACCTTTCTTCAGCTCGCCGGCTTGAAGCCAGCCGGCAAACCGATCGATGGGGAGAGCCTCCTGCCACTCATCAGGCAGACGGGCGAACTCAGGCGCAAGGCTCTTTACTTTCATTTCCCTAACTACGCTTGGCACATGGGTAACCGCCTCGCCGGGGCGGTGCGGCAAGGAAGATGGAAACTAATCCGCAACTACGACGACGGATCCCTTGAGCTTTACGACCTGGGAAAGGACTTGGGAGAGAAAAAAAACCTAGCCCAAGCTCATCCCGAAACGGCCGCCCGGCTTGACGCCGGCCTGTCCCGATGGCTTAAGGAAACCGGCGCCCCCATGCCCAGACCTCCCAAGACGGCCGAGAAAAAATGAGTAGGCGCCTGTTTGCCGTTGTTTTTTTATGTGGCCTTCGCCTCGGGCTTTCGGGTGCCGAGGTGGTCAAACTCAAGGCCTCCGCGGCCCAAACCGGCAACGGGCCCGCCCACGCTCTAGACGCTAATCAGGGAACTCGCTGGTCGGCGGAGGGCAAAGGCCAGTGGCTTCTGATGGAACTGGACAAGCCCTTTTCCTTTTCCGAGTTCGAGGCAGGTTTCTCCCGCGGCAACCGGCGCTACGCGTTCATCCTGGAGACCTCTCCGGACGGCAAGAAATGGACTTCCGTATTCGAGGGCGAGAGCCATGGGCAAGGAGAAGCAATCAGGGAATTCCCCGCCCCAAATTCCTCCGGACGCTTCCTGCGCTTCGTTTCCAGGGGGAATAACGAAAACAGATGGGTCAACCTCCACAGTTTCCGAATCAAGGGCCTCAAGGTCTCGGGGAAATTGGCGAATCAGGCGGGCTCATCCGCCGTAGAGGGTGGCCTTGAGGTCTCGGTATGGGCTGAAAATCCGCTCGTCGCAAGTCCGGTGGCAATCAACTTTGACGAACAAGGCAGGGCTTACGTCACACGGGTTCGCCGGCGGAAGATTTCCAGCCTCGACCTCCGTAATCACCGGGCCTGGGTGAAGCACGACCTGTCCATCCGCAGCCTGGACGACAGGCTGGCCTTCTACAAAAAGGCCATGGGAGAGGAGCGCTTTCCGGACGTCCGCCCCTATTCCCCGCCCGACCGCAACGAGGACGGCAAAAGGGACTGGAAGGATCTAGCCGTGCAAAAGGAAGAAATCCTTCGCGTCGAGGACACCGACGGGGACGGCGTGGCCGACGCGAGCATCCTCATCGACGACGACCTTGCCACCCCCTTGACGGGCATCGCCGCAGGGGTGCTATGGGCCGAGGGAGCGGCCTACGCCACCGTCGAGCCGGACGTCTGGAAGTACGAGGATTTCGGTAAGGACGGAAAGCCCGCCAAGCGGACCCTCCTGAGCCGGGGTTACTCCATCCACATTGGCCAAGGTGGACACAACGTGTCCGGGCTGACCATGGGGCCGGACGGGAGGATCTATTGGTCGGTGGCCGACAAGGGGATCAACGCCACCGGCCGCAACGGGGAACGAATCTTCTACCCGGACCGCGGAGGCATCATGCGATGCGAACCGGACGGGTCGAACCTGGAGATCTTCGCCCTCGGGGTGCGCAATGGGCAAGAACCTGTTTTCGACGAGTTCGGTAACCTTTTCAGCGTCGACAACGACGGCGACTACCCGGGTGAGCGAGAGCGCTTCATCCATATCGTCGAAGGCGGCATGACCGCTTGGCGCCTGCACTGGCAATGGTTCGGCCACCAGGACTTCGCCAGGGTGTCGGGCGAGAAGCCGTACAACGTCTGGATGCAGGAGGGGTTGTTCCGCACGAGGTTTCCCGGTCAGGCGGCCTTCATCGTTCCTCCGCTGGCCAATTATTCGAACGGCCCCTGCGGCCTCGCCTACGACCCTGGCACGGCGCTCGGCAAGGACTTCCGTAATTCCTTTTTCCTCGCACAAGGCAGGAAGATGACCGCCTTCAGGGTTCGCCCCAAGGGAGCCGCCTTCGAGATGTACGACGAACGGACCATCCCCGCAGGAGGAAGCAGCACGGGGGTTGCCTTCGGGCCCGACGGCGCTCTCTACGTTACGGACTGGATGAACGGGCCCAGCGAACGGGGAAGAATTTGGAAGATCGATTCGACCGAAGGGCAAGAAAACCCTGCCCGCAAACGGACGAGCAAACTCCTCTCGGAAGGCATGAAGGGAAAAGATGAAACCTATCTGTCCGCCTACCTGGCGGAGCCCGATCTTAGGGTCCGCAAGGCCGCTCAATTCGAACTGGTCAGACGGAAAAAAACGTTGGCTCTGCTTGCCGCAGCTCGAGAAAAGCAAAACCAACTGCCCCGCCTCCACGCAATCTGGGGGATAGGCCAAATTGCCAGAGGCTGGCCCGACGGCAGGAACAAGGACGCCGGGGCGGTCGCCCCCCTGCTCGAGTTCCTTGCCGACGGGGATCCGGAGGTACGGGCCCAGGCGGCCAAGGTGCTTGGTGAATCCGCCCACTCTCAGGCCCTTGAGCCCCTCGTTGGCTTGCTCGAGGACCCATCCCTGCGGGTACGCTTTCATGCCGCTGTAGCGCTCGGAAAGCTAAAGTCGAAACAAGCCGTTCAACCCCTTCTTGAACTGATCCGAGAAAATGACGACGAAGACGCGTTTCTGCGCCACGGCGCAGTCATGGGCTTAGTCGGTTCAACCAAATCCGACCCGGAAGCGCTCCTCAAGACCACGGACTCCGCTCATTCCTCAGTGCGCTTGGCCGCCATTCTGGCCCTGCGTCGCCACGCCTACCCGGGAATCTCCTCCTTCCTCAAGGACAAGGATCTCTACCTCGTCACGGAAACCGCCCGAGCCATTCACGACGATTTCTCCATTCCGGATGCCCTGCCTGCGCTGGCCGAGATTCTCGACCGGCCCGACATTGAGGGCGAACCCCTCCTCAGACGTGCAATCAACGCGAACTTCCGGGTCGGACGTCCCGCCGACGCCGAACGTCTCGCCCGCTATGCCTCCAGCCCGGCCGCCCCCGAGAACATGAGAACCACCGCCCTGGCCTGCCTTGCGCTCTGGCCCCAACCCCCGGTCCTCGATGCAGTCGAGGGACGCTACCGCGAATACCCTTCCCGTAGCCCCAAGCCTGCCGCCAAAGCCTTGGCCAAGGTCGCGGACGACTTGGTCGAAGGCGCCTCGCCCAAGGTTCTGACGGTTCTCTCACGGGCCATTGAGAGGCTCAAGGTATCCGAGCTTCTTCCCGTCGTTCATGCAGCCTACGAGTCGGAGAAAGCAACCCCCTACCTGCAGGCTCAATTACTGGGTACGATGGCTGAGCTGAGCGACCCAAAGCTCGGAACCTTCGTCGAATCCGCTCTCGAGTCCAAGGACGCCCGGCTTCGGGCAGCCGCTCAAAAACGGTTATGGGCGGCCGGTCTGTCGGGAATTGAGGTCTTTGCCAAGGCCCTTGAATCGGGAACCTTGACCGAGAAAAGAGCCGCCTTGGACAACCTTGGACAATCATCGGACAAGCAAGCCGACGCCCTCCTCTCCAAACAGTTTGCCCAGGTTGATCCTGAGCTGGAGCTCGACCTTCTGGAGGCATCCAGAAACGCCAAGGGAACACAGGCCAAAGCCAAGGCCAACGCACTGGAAAGCAACCTGGCTGAGCGCGGACCTCTGGGCCCCTACCACCCGACCTTGAGAGGCGGAGATGATCGAAAAGGCAAGGAACTGGCGATGGGACATCCCGCCGCCCAGTGCATCCGCTGCCATAAGATCGGCTCGACCGGAGGGGTGCTCGGCCCGGACTTATCCCAAGTGGGCAGCCGGCTTTCCCCTGAAAAGATTCTCGAGTCCCTGGTCAACCCTCAGGCCGAACTGAGCCCGGGATACGGTTTGCTCGTAGCGACTCTAAAGGACGGATCAACCGTTTCCGGATCAATCATCGAGGCAAGTCCGGCAAGCTATTCCATCCAGTCGGTGCAAGGGAAGAAGTCGACCCTGGAAAGATCTCTCATCGAAGAAGAGGCGCTGACTTCCCCCATGCCCCCGGCGGGAGCCATTCTCAGCAAGACCGAGTTGCGCGACCTGATCGCATACCTGATCACCCTAAGGTAAAGGGTTCTTCGCGGTTTCTCCAAAAGCCGAGCTTTTCCGAGATCGAATTTTCAAGAGTGACTTGTCTTTCGGGTCATGCATTACTTTTGGCATGACTACTCCAAGGTTTTTGATTCCGGTTGGCTTTCTCCTGGCGGCTGCCTCCTTATTCCCGAAACCGGGCAACGTCCTGCTCATTCTGAGCGACGACCACCGCTACGACTTCATGAGCTTCATGGAGGAAGCCCCTGAGTTTCTCGAGACCCCAAACCTCGACAGGATCGCCCGCGAGGGGGCCCACCTTGCCAACGCTTTCGTGACCACCTCCCTTTGCTCGCCCAGCAGAGCCTCCATCCTTACAGGTCAGTATATGCGCAACCACCGAGTGGTGGACAACCAGAGACCCGTGCCTCCCGGCACCCGCTTCTTTCCCGAATACCTAAGGGAGGCAGGGTACCGCACCGGTTACGTCGGGAAGTGGCATATGGGCCACGAGGACGACACCCCCCGCAAAGGCTTCGACCACTGGGTCAGTTTCGCCGGCCAGGGAACCTACTTCGACCCGACCTTCAATATCAACGGCAAGAGAAAATCCTTCAAGGGCTACAACGCCGATCTCCTGACCGACCAAGCCATTGATTGGCTCAAGGAAGTCGGGCCGGCATCCCAAAAAGGCAAGCCTTTCTTCCTGCAGGTCGGCTACAAGGCGGTCCACTATCCCTTCCAACCCCCACCCCGCCATGCCAAGCGGTACGAAGGCAAGAAGATCGATTACCCGGAGACCATGGCAAACACGGAGGAGAATTATCTCTCCCAGTCCCTCTGGATCAAAGAGAGGAGATACGGAATCCACGGGATCGACCATATGGAGACCGGTGCTCTGGACAAGGACCCAGTCCCCTCCTTCGACGAGCTCTACCACAATTTCTGCGAGACCGTTCATGCCCTCGACGAAAACGTCGGGCGCGTCCTCGACCAACTCGACAAGCTCGGAATCGCGGACGATACCCTCGTAATTTATCTTGGAGACAATGGCTTCGCCCTCGGCGAACACGGTTTCTACGACAAGAGGGATGCATTCGAGGAATCGATCCGCATACCCATGCTGGCCCGTCATCCGAAACTGATCAAGGCAGGAACCCGGGTGGATCAGATGGCCCTCAACGTCGACCTTGCGCCCACCATTCTGGAATATGCCGGAGTGGACCTTCCCAAGAAGCCCAAGATGGACGGACATTCTTTCCTTCCTTTGCTCAAGGGGCAAAAGAATAAGAAAAAATGGAGGGAACACTTCGTTTACGAATATCATTGGGAATGGAACTTTCCGGCCACCCCCACGACTTTCGCCATCCGCACGGACAGCGAAAAGTACGTCTTCTACCACGGGGTATGGGACAGGAACGGCTTCTATGACCTGAAATCCGATCCCCATGAGCGCCACAACCTGATCCGTGTCCCTGCCTACCGCGAGCGCATCCTCGAGCTCAGGGAAAAGCTCTTCGACGAACTCGATTCGTCGGGCGGTCTCTCCATCCCCATCCGCCGGCCTAAGAACGAACAATTCTACGATCGCAAACTCCCGCGCTAAGGATAAGCGCGCCAAGGCTTTTCATGAAATTCCTCATACCCTTCATCACTCTGCTCGGCTTACCCCTGTCGGCCGAACAAGCGGATCGTCCCAACGTCATCGTCATCCTCACGGACGACATGGGATTCTCGGACCTCGGATGCTTCGGAGGGGAAATCGATACCCCCAACCTGGACAAGCTCGCCAAGAACGGCCTGCGGTTCACCGAATTCTACAACACAGCCCGGTGTTGGCCCACACGGGCCACCCTGATGAGCGGGATCTACAGCAATGGTCTGGGCACCGGTCAGGTAACCATTCCGGAACTTCTCAAGCCATCCGGTTACCAGACCGGAATGGTAGGAAAATGGCACCTCGGAAGAAACCCCAGGAAGGACGGACCCATCCAACGCGGTTTCGATGATTTCTACGGGACCATGACGGGGGCTGGTTCCTTTTATGATCCTTATACCTTGGCCCGCAATACCGAGTTCACCGAGGTCGACGAGGAGGATTACTATTACACGGATCGCATCGGGGTCGAGGCCAGTCGGCAAATCGGGGAATTTGCGAAAACCGACAAACCGTTCTTTCAATACGTTGCCTTCACCGCCGCCCATTGGCCCATCCATGCCCCTGAGAAATCCATCCGCAAATACCTCAAGACCTACGAGGGCGGATGGGAGAAACTGCGCAGGGAACGATATGCCCGCATGCTCGAGATGGGAATCATCGACAAGGAGCGCTGGCCCCTGCCCCCGCGGGAAGACCGGGTCAAGCCATGGGACACCATAGACCACAAGCCCTGGCGTATCCGAAACATGGCGATCTACGCGGCGATGGTCGATCACATGGACCAGGCAGTGGGAGCGATCGTCGATGCCCTCGAGAAGACCAAGCAACTGGAGAACACCTTCATCATCTATTTCCATGACAACGGGGCATGTCCCGAACACCTCGGCGGCAACGGATGGAATACGGCCAACAACATACTGGCCAAGGCCAAGAAAGCGGGCAAGACCATCGCGGTAGGCGACAAATACGACGTCCCGATGGGAGGTCCCATGACCTACGGGAGCGTGGGGCATAACTGGGCAAACGCCCAAAACACCCCGATGCGCCGCTACAAGTCCAACGTACACAATGGCGGAGCCTGCACGCCCGCCATCGTTCATTGGCCCGCCGGACTCAAGACGAAACCCGGCAGCATATCCAACCAACGCGGCCACGTCGTTGATCTGATGGCAACCTGCCTGGAACTTGCGGGGGCCAAGTACCCGAAGAAATTCAACGGACAGGAAACCAAGCCTCACGAAAGCCTTTCCCTCGTCCCGATCCTCAAGGGGAAAAGCGTCGACCGCGACCATGCCTACGTTTTTAACCACGGCGGGACCCACGCCATCGTAAAGGGCGAGTACAAGATCGTTCGCGAAGGCAGGCGTCCCTGGGCCCTTTACCACTTGGCCAAGGACCGCACCGAGACCAAGAACCTCGCCAAGCAGGAACCCGACCGGGTAACCGAGATGGCTGCCATCTGGGAAAAAAGGTGGGGCAAGAAGAAGTAGAGGCTTCCCCTCCTTCAATCGTGCCGAGGGTATCGTCTTGATCTTCGAGGAACTTGATTTTCAGGTCACCCCCATCGGGGAGCTCGCCCTGCGCCGGCGCAAAATCCCCAAATTGGGGGAACTCGACGTCTATGAGGTCAAACTGGGGGATGACTTCCTGATGTCCAGCTTGTTTCATGAAGCTGAGCGTCAACTATCCAAGCTCGGCCTGGGAGCCCTTGAGGGCGAGAGCCTGGACGTCGTGGTGGGCGGCCTCGGCTTGGGCTATACGGCAGCAGCAGCCCTTGAGGATTCGCGCCTGGGTTCGCTCGTGGTAATCGAGTATCTCGCCCCCGTCATCGAATGGCACCGTAAAGGACTGGTTCCCCTAGGCGGAACCTTGACCCGCGACCAGCGCTGCCGGTTGATCGAGGCCGACTTTTTCGCTCTCTCACAGGACGTTGAGAATAGTTTCGATTCGGGACACCCGGAAAAAAAACACGATGCCATTCTTTTGGACATCGACCATACGCCGACCAACGTCCTGCACCAGACCAACACCCGGTTCTACACGGAGGAAGGATTGAAAGAGCTCGCCCGGCACTTAAAACCAGGTGGGGTGTTCGCTCTGTGGGCGGACGGAGAACCGGAATCATCCTTTACCGCGCATCTGGAAAAAATCTTCGGATGGGCCGAAAGCCATACCATTGAGTTCGACAACCCCATCACCGAGGATACGTCCAAAGGGAGCGTCTACGTAGCCAAAAAGTCCGGGTAGAAAAGGAACGCCTCCCGGCAAAAGGAAGGTGAAAAGAGCTATTTGCTCTGGGGAAGCTCGAGGATGGTAATGTTCCTGAACTTGACCGGCGCTCCGTGCCCGCAAAAGCAGATATGACCGCTCCGGCGCTTGGCCCCCTTGTGATTGGGCTTCTCCTTATTGATCTCGTCCAGGTTGGCATCAAGAATTTCCACCCCGTTCAAGACGACCTTGACGCTCGGTCCGTTGACCGTGACCTTTTGACGATTCCACTCGCCAACTGGCTTGAGATGTCCGCGTTTGGCCGCCTTCAAAGTGTATAACGAGCCATGGTATTGATAGTCCTTGAGCTTGGCGTAGCGCTCATGTGAGTTGTCCAGGATCTGTAGCTCCATTCCAGTATAAGCGGCATCACCCTTGCCCGTATAGTGAACGCCCAACCCATTGTTTCCGCCAGGCGGGAGAAGAAATTCAAACTCGAAGACGTAATTTGAATATTCCTTTTCCGTGACCAGGTTTCCACCTTTGCAGACGAGCACTCCATCCTCCACGACGTAGTTGCCCTTCTTCCAGCCGGTCAGGTCTTTCCCGTTGAAGAGGGAAACCGGTTTGCCCGCCGAGAGTATGAGGGGAAAGATTGCGAGCAAAACAGCGAAGAGTGACTTTGGGTAATTTTTCATCTGATTGTGATGGGGTTCGGAAGTGTTTTGGCGTTAAAAAACTGCAGGCTGAGCGAGAATGCTCCGGACTATTTGCTCTCGGGCAGCTCGAGGATGGTGATGTTCTTGAACTTGACCGGCGATCCATGCCCGCAAAAGCAAAGGTGCCCGCTGCGCCGTTTGGCTCCGTTGTGCTTGGGCTTTTCCTTGTTGATCTCGTCCAAGTTGGCATCGAGAATTTCCACCCCGTTCAAGACGACCTTGACGCTCGGCCCGTTGACCGTGACCTTCTGGCGGTTCCACTCGCCCGCAGGCTTGAGGTGTCCGCGCTTGGCCGCCTTGAGCTTGTAAAGCGATCCATGATACTGGGAATCGACGAGTTTGGCGTATTTCGGGTGCTTGTTGTCCAAAATTTGCAGTTCCATGCCGGTGCCGGAGGGTCCGCCCTTGCCCGGGTAGTGAATGCCGAGCCCGTTGTTGCCGCCTGCCGGAAGAAGGAATTCGAACTCGAAGACGTAGTTGGCGTATTGCTTTTCCGTGACGAGGTTGCCTCCCTTGCACACGATTGCTCCGTCCTCCACTACGTAGTTGCCATCCTTCCATCCGGTCAGGTCCTTCCCGTTGAAGAGGGAAACGGGTTTCGCCGCGAAAAGGAAAAACGGACAAAGAACAAGCAGGGCGGCAAGGAATGGTTTTCGGTAATTTTTCATCTGTATGCTGTCGGGTTTGGGGATTTGGAGTTGGAAAAAGCGGACTAACTGAGAACGTCGCGAACGACTTTGCCGTGCACGTCGGTCAATCGAAAGTAGCGTCCCTGATAACGGTAAGTCAATTGCTCATGGTCGATCCCGAGCAAATGAAGAATGGTGGCTTGCAAATCGTGTACGTGTACGGGGTTTTCGACAACGTTCACGCTATAGTCGTCGGTTTGTCCGTAACTGAACCCGGCCTTTACCCCTCCACCAGCCAGCCAGTAGGTGAAACAGTTCGGGTGATGATCGCGCCCGTAATTGGTCCTCGTCAACTTGCCCTGGCAATAGACCGTACGCCCGAATTCGCCACCCCACACGACAAGGGTGTCCTCAAGCATGCCCCGCTGCTTAAGGTCGGCGAGAAGAGCAGCCGTGGGCTGATCGGTATCCTTGCATTGTCGGCGGACGTTCCCGGGGGCTCCCCCATGGGCATCCCAGCCGCGATGGAAAAGCTGGATGAAGCGCACGCCCCGTTCCGCCAAGCGTCGGGCGAGCAGGCAATTGTAAGCGTACTTGCCCACTTTGCGAACTTCCGGACCATAGGAATCAACCACCGTTTTGGATTCACTCGAAAAATCGATTAATTCGGGCACGCTGCTCTGCATGCGGTAAGCCAGTTCGTACTGGGCGATCCGGGTACGAATATCCGGGTCGGCATAGTGCTCGGCTTGGGCCTGGTTGAGTTTACCCAAAGTATCGAGCATCCGGCGGCGCTGGGAACGGGTAACCCCGGCAGGGTCGTAGAGATCGAGTATCGGATCGCCCTGCCCGCGGAACTTGACCCCCTGAAAACGGCCGGGAAGGAAACCGGAGCCCCACAGCCTGTCGTAAAGGGGCTGGCCGTTTTTGCCCGTTCCGTTGGAGGTCAAGGCAACGTAGGCGGGAAGATCGGAATTATGGGAACCAAGCCCGTAACTGACCCAGGATCCGATGCTTGGACGCCCCGGAATGACCGAACCCGTCTGGAAACAGGTCGCGGCCGGATCATGGTTGATCGCTTCCCCGTGCATGGACTTGATCACGCAAACGTCATCCACCACCTTGGCAAGATGGGGCATGGTCTCTCCCAGCTCGATCCCGCTTGCCCCATGCCTTTTGAATTTCAACGCGGTGGGAGCAACCGGAAAGCTCGACTGACCGGACGTCATGGTGGTCTTGCGCTCGTCGGGATAGACCGACTTGGGCACCTCCTTGCCGAACTCCTCATGCAACCTGGGCTTGTAGTCGAAAAGGTCATGCTGGGACGGACCGCCTGACTGGAAAAGATAAATCACCCGCTTCACCTTGGGTTGATGATGGGGCATATCGGCAAAGCCCCCCACCGCATTGCGTGGACGCAACCTGTCATCTTCCGCCCTCAACAACCCGGCCAAGGCGATGGAGCCCAGACCGAGAGTCGTTTTTTCCAAGAAAGCGCGCCGGGTGTGAGCCAAGGATAAAGCTTGTGTGAAATTCATGGTTTCAATTCAGGGAAATGGCCTCGTCCAGGTTAAGGATGGTGGAGGCAACCAGGGCATAGGCCGCCAAGACAGCCGAAGGAAGCTTTGAGTCATTGGGTTTCTCGCCTACCTTGAGCAATTGCCCGACGGCTTGGGGGTTTTTGGAGAAGATTTCCTCATGATGGAGAAAGTCTTCCTTCAGGAGAGCGAGTTCCCTGCTCGATGGCGGGCGGCTCAGGATCGCCTTGAAGGCATAGGTGATGCGTTCATCCTCACTTGTCAGGTCTTCCTGAGTCATGACCCGCTCGGCCAAGTGGCGGGCGGACTCCACAAACGTTACGTTGTTCATCAGGGTAAGGGCCTGAAGAGGGGTAATGGTCTGGTCCTTGCGGACTATGCATACTTCGCGCTCGGCAGCGTTGAAGGTGAGCATGGTGGGGGGCGGAATGGTGCGGCGCCAATAGGTGTAAAGGCTTCTGCGGTAAAGCTTGTCTCCCTTGTCCTGCTTATAGCTGTTGTTGGAAATCGATCTCCAGATGCGGGGCGGCATGTAGGGGCGGACGGAAGGACCTCCGATCTCGGGTACCAGCAAACCGGACGAGACCAAGGCGGAGTCACGGATGGCATAGGCCGGAAGGCGGCGCCTCGGCCCCCTGGACAAGAGCCGATTATCGGGATCCGAATCCGAATGACCCACCGAGGATTGGCGGTAGGTCGCCGAGGTCACGAGCATCTTGTAGGTTGCCTTTAGATCCCATCCGCCGCGGATGAATTCGGTGGCCAGCCAATCGAGTAATTTCGGATGGCTCGGGTGCTCGCCCTGCACGCCGAAATTTTCCGAGGTCTTGACCAAGCCCAGGCCGAACAACCTTTGCCAAATCCGGTTGACGGTGACCCGGGCGGTGAGAGGGTGAGCGGGATCGGTCAACCACTTGGCCAACCCGATCCGGTTGACCGGCCATTCCTTTTTCCAGCCCCCGATCACTTCGGGAACGGCTGGCTGAAGCTTGCGGGCCTTGTCCGGTCGGTCGTAGAGCCCGCGATCAAGAACGTAGGTGGGCCGTGGTTTGGGGAGTTCGTGCATCACCATGACCGTGTTTGCCCCGCCGGACTGGGGGCGGGGGACGGAAGTCTGCACCACCTTGATCTGCATCTTTGCAGGCACCACGAACTTGTTCTCGGCAGGCTTGAGCTCGGGCCAGCTCTTGGGAACGGGAATGAAGGGCGGGCTATTCCCGTTGTTCGGGCCCAGACCCGCCTCGTCGATCCCGTTGAAGAAAGCAAAGAGGGAATAAAAGTCCTCCTGGGAAACCGCGTCGTACTTGTGGTCGTGGCATCTCGCGCAATTCATGGTCAGGCCGAGAAAAGTCGTTCCGAGGGTCTCGACCCGGTCGGCCACGTATTCCACGATCCATTCGTCGGGGATCGATCCGCCTTCCGAATTGATCCGGTGGTTTCGGTTATAGCCGGAGGCTACCTGGGTCATGAAGTTCCGGTCGGCAAGAAGGTCGCCCGCCATCTGCTCTAGGATGAAGCGGTCGAAGGGCATGTTGTCGTTGAGGGCCCGGATCACCCAGTCCCGCCAAACCCACATGTAGCGGATCCGGTCGTTCTGGTACCCGTCGGTATCGGCATAACGGGCCGCATCCAGCCAATAAGAAGCCACCTGTTCCCCGTAGTGAGGAGAGGAAAGAAGACGATCCACCACCTTTTCGTAGGCATCCTCCGATTGGTCGGCTAGAAAGTCATCGATCTCCTCGGGTGATGGGGGGATCCCGGTAAGATCAAAAGTGACGCGCCTCAGCAAGGTGTGCTTGTCGGCTTCCGGGGAAGGTTTGAGACCTTCCTCCTCGAGACGGGCGAGAATGAAACGGTCGATCGCTCCCCTCGCCCATTTTTTGTCCTCCACTTTGGGCGCAGCCGGCTTCACGGGCGGAACGAAGGCCCAGTGCCTGTCGTCCTCCGGCCACTCCGCCCCTGCCTTCAACCATTGAACAAGCTTGGCCCGGTCCTGCGATCTGAGGACGCGCTTGGAATTTGGTGGCGGCATCCTTTCCTCGGGGTCCTTGCTAAGCAAGCGCACGATCATTTCGCCATTGCTCAGGATGCCCGACTTGATGGCGGAAGCCCTGTCGTCCAGACGGAGCTTTCCCTCGCGGGCTTTGGAATCGGGCCCGTGGCAATGAAAACATGCATCCGACAACAAGGGCCTTATATCTTGAGTGAAAGACAAGTCCCCAGCCCTCAGCAGCCCATAAGAAAAAAGGCCCAGAGAGAGGATCAGAAGACGCAAAAACATATATTCATTTGTAACCAAGGCCCGAACTTTCAGCAAAAGGAAAATCAGGGATACCCCAAATTCAGCTGATGATTTCCTTGATCACGTGACCGTGCACGTCGGTGAGGCGCCGGTCGATGGAATTGTGGCGGACGGTGAGGCGCTCGTGGTCCAGGCCCAATTGGTGGAGCATGGTGGCGTAGGTATCGTAGACCAGGGTGGGGTTCTTGCGGTCAAGGGGCTTGTAGCCCCACTGGTCGCTCTCCCCATGGGTCCTTCCGCCCTTGAACCCACCGCCGGCAAACCAGTTGGTGAAGACGAAAGGATTGTGATCGCGTCCCTTGCCCTTCTGGCTGCTGGGCATCCTCCCGAACTCAGTGGTCCAGTGGATGATGGTATCCTCGAGCAAGCCGCGCTGCTTCAAGTCCTTGATCAAGGCGGCCGTGCCACGGGCCATGCCGAGGGAGAGGGAGGGATGATCCCGGGTCATGTCCTCATGGCTGTCCCAGTTGCGCCTCGGGAAACTGTTGTCGTTTCCGCTCCAGATCTGAACGAAGCGCACGCCACGCTCGATAAGCCTGCGGGCAATCAGGCACTTCCTGCCGAAGTATTCGGTCTCCTCCTCGGGGTTGATGTTCTTGGGGTATTTCTTGCCCGCGTTTTCCAAACCGTACATCTTATGGACGTAGGCGGGCTCATCCGAAAGATCAAGGGCCCGGGTGGCGGAAAGCTGGAGCTTGGCGGCCAGCTCGTAGCTGCGGATACGCGAATCGAGGCGGGGATCCATGGGCCTGGAGCGCTGGTGCATGCGGTTGAGACGATTGACCAGATCGATTCCCTCCCCATGGCTCTCGTCCGTAACGTAATCGGCCTGGGGATGCAGGTCCTCGATGGGGTTTGCCCGCTGGGGAAAGATGGTCGTGCCCTGGGTGTGGGTGGGCAAAAAGGCCGAGCCCCAGTTCTTGGGCCCGTTGGAAGCGAACCCGCGATGGTCCGGAAGAACCACGAAGGAAGGCAGGTCCTCGTTCTCCGAACCCAAGCCATAACTGACCCAGGATCCGGCCCCCGGGAACCCCGGGAACTGAAAGCCGGTGGCCTGAAGGTAGGTGGCCTGGCTATGGACGCCCGACTTGCCCACTACGTTGTGAATGAAGGAGATATCGTCCACCACTTCGCCCAGCGGCTCCACGATCTCGCTCATCAGTTTTCCGCAGGCACCGTGCCGTTTGAAATCGAAGGGCGACTTCATCCACGGGCCGAGGCCGTTTTGAAAGGCCTCGACGTGCTCACCAAAGTCCGACTTCTCCCCGTGGCGCTTGACCAGTTCAGGCTTGAAGTCGAACATGTCCAAGTGGCTGGCCGCCCCCGCCATGAACAACTGAATGACCCGCTTGGCCCGGGGTGGATGATGAAGATCGGAGGAGGGAGCGCCCGAGCCCAAGAGAGGCTCGCGGGCCAACATCGATGCGAGTGCCAGGCCCCCAATGCTGCCCTGCTTGAGAAAATCCCTTCTGCTTGCCATCGGGTTCATTTTAGTCGAGGTAGGAAAACTCCGAAAGGTTGTAAAGGGCCCGGCAAAGGTTTTGCAGGCCATGCTTGCCCCCATAGGAAACCAGTAATTTCCGTTCGTCCCCATTCGGATAGCGCCCCGTCACGAGCTTGTGGCCCAAACGGACGCGGGAAGGCAAATCTTTTGCTTCCTTCTCCAGACGGGAGGCGAAGTGACGGGCCATCGTTAGGCTGAACTTGTTGTTGAGCAGGCTGAGAGCCTGCAGGGCCGTGAGGGTCTCGTTGCGCTTCGGCGTACTCTGGGAGGAATCTGCGCAGTCCAGGGTGGTCATGAAGGGATTGGGCTGGGAACGGACGATGAAGCGATAGACGGAACGGCGGTGGCTCCTTACGTCCTCAGGATCGAACTTATGATATTCGTAATGAGGCGAATGAGCGGTTTTCTCGAGGGCAAAGAGATAATACCCGGGGCCGCCCATCTCCAGGTTCAGTTTTCCACTGACCGCGAGCACGGAGTCCCGGATCTCCTCCGCCGATAGCTTCCTGCGGTTCATCCGCCAGAGAAATTGATTGCCCGAGTCCACCTTGGCCTTGGCCAAGTCCCCAAGAGAGGATTGCCGGTAGGTTGCGCTCATCACCATGAGCTTGTGAAGCTTTTTGAAGGACCCGCCGGAGTCACGAAAGCGGACGGCCAGCCAGTCGAGCAGTTCCGGGTGGGTGGGGGTTTGCCCGAGCGGGCCGAAATCATTGGGCGATCCTACGATGGGCTCTCCGAAATGCCATTGCCAGACCCGGTTGACGATGGCCCGCCAAGTGAGCGGATGATCCTTGCGGACAATCCACTCGGCGAGGGCGGCCCTGCGCTCGGACTCATCATGCTCCTCGGGCAATTCGAACTCCCACGGTTCGTCGCCGAAAAGAGGAAAGGCGCCGGGCTTCACCTCATCCCCGAGTTGGGTTACCTCACCCCGGTGAAGGACGCGGATCATCCTAGGCTTGCCGTTGGTCGGCTTGAAATTCCCCCTTGGCTTGAAATGGGTGGCGGCGGCGTAGACCATGTCACCCTTGGGAAAGCCAGCCAGCTTCTTTCGCGCCTGGCTCAATTGCTCCTTGTCCCTTTCGATCGATTCCCTTTGCTGCGGGGAGCCGAGCGAGCCGAGGAAAGCCTTGCGCTCGGCTTTCAGTTCGGCGAGCTTTGCTTGACTGGCGGGGGTCTCGCCCTTCGCCCACTTGCCGTCGGTCAGGTTCGCCTTGGTCCAACGGTTCGGAGCCTCGATGCTGTCCAGCGCGCCGACCTTCTTTTTTTCGGCCAAGTTCAGCCCCTCTTCGTCCAGAACCCGCAGCTCATCGAGGGCGAAGATGTAATCGTTGGAGCGCTTGGCGAGCCGGGTTGCCTCGATACGCAAAAACCGGGCGGATGAACGAACGGACAACTCGACGGGAAGCAGGCCGGGGTTGACGAAGTCCTCCATGGAACGATCGACCAGAACCTGCGAGCGTGAAAAATCCTCCCGGTTCGAGGCGATGACCTTAAAGCGGACGGGGAATCCGAAGCCGGCGCCTATGCCGTTGTGGTTGTCGTGCGAGGCATGGAGGACGACCTTACGAAGTTCCAGCTTGGCGCCCAAGTCGACCTGCACCCACTTCCTTTCCCCGGGAGCCTTCACGATGGCACTGTGGTATCCGTGTTCAGGACCCTTGACCACCCGACCGTCCTCCTTCTGTAACTGCGAGATTTGCTTGTCCAATTTGGACAAGCGCTCCCCACCCTTGGCCCTGAGGGTAGCCTCGGCTTTGGAAATCTTGTCTCCCAAGGTCTTGATGCGCGCCTCAAGATCGGTTTTTTGGCGCACCGTCTCCGGGGACACCACGAACTCCCGGTCCGCTTTGTCCACTGCGGCAAAGATCGACTGCAGGCTGTAATAATGTTTTTGCCCGATGGGATCGCCCTTGTGCTCGTGGCAACGGGCGCACTGGATGGTCACCGCGCAAAAGGTATTGAAAACGTTCGATACCATGTCGTCCCGGTCGAGGTTGCGGGCTACCTTCCCGTCGATTTTCGATTCGGGCACCTCAGCATGCCCAATGAAATCCCACGGCCCCGCGGCGAGAAAGCCGAGTCCGAGGATACCATCGGGTTGACCGGGAAAGAGAGCGTCGCCCGCAACTTGTTCCTTTACGAACTGCTCATAGGGCTTGTCCTCGTTGAAGGAACGTATGACGTAGTCGCGATAGGGCCAGGCATTGGGACGGAGCTTGTCCTTGTCGTACCCGCAGGTATCGGCGTACTTGGCCACGTCGAGCCAATGGCGGGCAAAACGTTCCCCATAGCGGGGGGAGGCAAGCAAACGATCGACCAGTTCCTCGTAGGCTCGGTCGGGATCTTTTGCATATTGAGATAAAAACGCGTCGATCTCATGAGGGGCAGGCGGAAGGCCGGTCAAGTCGAAGGTCAAGCGACGAACCAAGGCCAAGGGGGAAGCCTGCCCGGAAGGCTGAAGGTCCCTTGCCCGGAGTTCCTCGAGAATAAATCGGTCTATCTCGTTTCTCGCCATGGGATGGGCGGGGGGTACCGGGGGCGAATGCAGGGGCGTCCGGGACCACCAGGCTTCCTTTTCGGTACGGTCGGCAAAAGTCTCCCGGTCAAGAGGGAAGAAAAGGAGGCAAGGAAAGAGGAGGCTTCCCAAGTAATCTTTCAGGGCCATGAGCACAATAGAAAGAATGAAGCAGGAAGAGGCTTAAGTCGAACCAGTTTTGAGGGAACGGAAGCAACTTTTCATAAAGGCCGCCATCGCAAACAAGGTCC
>DLRY01000066.1:11954-27176 GCA_002500665.1 Opitutia bacterium UBA7876 | reverse complement strand
CTCTAACCGCTGAGCTACGGGCCCTTTGGGAGGAAGACAGAAACTAACCCAGGAAGCCCGTGTTGTGAATCCAAAAAGTTCGAGACGATCATCGTCCGGGTAAAGAAGATCAAGGAGTCCAAGACTTGATAATCCCAAATCTTATCAATACTGTCAGAACTTATGAAATCCAGAAGACACTTCATCAAGGTTAGCGGTTTGGCGGCTCTGGGAATCAACCGAAAATCCAACGCTGCCGGACCAGTTGAAAAACCATTTATCCATGGATTCAATTTCAAATTCAAAAGAGGTGTCCCTGATAGGGAAATAGCCTCCTTGATGAAGCAATTGGCTGCCTTGAAGGGAAAAATACCCGTCCTCAAGGAGTTCTTCATAGGGAAGAATATAGCCCGAAGAACACATGGATATCAGTATGGTGAGATTGCGGTCTTTGATATGAAAGGGGATCTGATGCGCTATGAGAAACATCCCGAGCACCAGAAACTGGTCAGAAAAATTCTCCCGAGGCTGGAGATTGGCAACGGAATGGATTTTTTCCCGATTGGGGCGTCGAAGACGAAACTCGGCTCAGCGAATTTCAAAGGCCACTTCGTTCACGCCTTCAATTTTAAATTCAAGCCTGGGGTTTCTGAGGAAGAAATTGCCGAGTTGATGCATGAACTCGCTGGCCTTAAGGAAAAGATTCCGGTTCTTAAGGAATTGGTCGTGGGGAAAAACGAGGCGCATTGGCACAGGGGCTTTCAATACGGACAGATTTCCATCTTTGAAAAGAAAGAGGATCTATTGGCCTATGACAAACATCCCGAGCACCAAAAACTGGTCCGCAAGGTTGTTCCGAAGCTTGCAGGCGGAAATGCCATGGATTTTATTCCCATTGATGCCTGATCTTGTTGCTCATGGGCATCGGATTCGTTGGAACGATTCAATAACCTTGGCGTAGTCGAATTCGAGGGGCTGCTTCAGGCGGTGCCTTTAAATCATTTTACGCCCTTGTAGGCTCCAAATGCGGCAAAGCATGAATTCTTATGTAAGATCTCAGTGTTCTCAAATCCTACTTTTTTCATTAAATCCAACTGAAAAGTCAAAGGACGCGGAGAATCCTCCTTATCGATATATGCGAACACCTTCTCTTGATACTCCTTACCTCCCAAGTCGGTAAGATAATCGGCATAGCGCTTCCACATGATTGCATGAATCTTCTCGTTCTCATGCGATACCATATCGGTAATCCAAATTGAACCGCCCGGTCTTAATAACGAATAGATCTTGGTGAAGGTAGTCTCCCAATCCCGCTCATCTCTCAAATGGTGTAATACCGCTGCGGCAAGGATGAGATCATAACCCTCTTCTTCCAGAGGAAGTTCCCTTACGTCACCATGGAATTTACGGATAGTACCTGATGTCTCCAAGGAGAGCCGTTCTTCCGCCCTTTTCAGCATAGGCTCGCTTAAGTCGCAAAGGTCGCAGTCGAAGTCACCCGAATATTCTCTTAATAATTTGATTGTATTGTTACCTGCTCCGCACCCAATGTCCAAACACCTGACAATCTCAGGTGTAGCTGAAATTGCAGCTTGAGTGATAAGTTCCATAGCCATTGGCGCATCAATAGTTGCCGTCTGACCGGTCTCTAAATTCGAGAAACGTTCGACGTCTTGATCGAATCGAACTCGAATATCATCAATGGTCGATTTTTGTGATAAGGGGGTCTTCATTTTTTCGGTTGACGAGCCAAAGAGTCGTTGCGGATCAGGAAAATTATCCGCGACCCGTTTTATACGATTAAACCATCAGTGATCCAATAAAATCTATCCCTAGTCTCAATCATGGATTTGTCGACGGCATGCAAACAGATGCGGGAAATCGCTCTTGCCCAAACCGCAGTCTTTTGAAAGGCCCCGAATCCTCGAGTTGCTGCGACCGATGAACTCCGCCCGCATTGGGAGGAGGAGAATAGCTAAACTGGTTCTCCCGAGTCGTAAATCCCAAACCCGGATTCCTTATAAGCTTAACAACTGCATGAAAATACTTTATCATGCATACCGTGAATTCTAAATGTGTATTGGTGGTTGGTGGCGGTTTTGTCGGGATGAATGCCGTAAAAATTCTTAGCAGGAAGAAGAATTTGAAAATTACGGTCGTAGATCGCTGTAATCATCACCTTTTTCAGCCGCTTTTGTATCAAGTTGCCGCCGCAGGACTCAGCCCGGCTGAGATTGCCGTCCCCATTCGCAGTCTGCTCAGCGACAAATCAAACGTGAGGGTTGTTCAGGACGAGATTAAGAACGTAAATCCCGCCGAAAGAGTCGTACTGGGAAAAAATGGGAAATACTCCTACGACTACCTGATCCTCGCGGCTGGCGCTACCCACAACTATTTTGGAAATGAGGATTGGGAGATCAATGCTCCGGGGCTCAAGACCCTGTCCCAGGCTACTGAAATCCGACGCAGGATCATGACTGTTTTCGAAAAGGCTGAAATTGAAGAGGATGCTGAGGAGAGGAAAAAACTGCTTACCTTCGTTGTCGTGGGCGGAGGCCCGACCGGGGTGGAACTCGCGGGGGCAATAGGTGAGATGACGAGGTTTACGCTTGCCCGGGATTTCCGCAGTATCGATCCGAAGCTAACGAGAATAATTCTCGTTGAGGCAGGCCCGAGGATACTTAGTGGATTTCATGAAGTCCTTTCCAGCATGGCCACCCGCGACTTGGAAAGCCTTGGAGTGCAGGTGTGGACGGAAAGCCCCGTGAGCAAGATCTCGTCGGATGCGGTCACGGTGGGAAGCGAGAAAATTTCCTCGGCGACAGTTCTTTGGGCAGCGGGGGTCAAGGCCTCGAGCATAGGGGATTCGATGAAGGTTGATCTTGATCAGCAGGGAAGAATAAAAGTAAAGAAGGATCTTAGCTTGCCGGGATACAAGGAAGTTTTTGTGGCCGGAGACCAGGCCTGTTTCATCGACAAAAATGGGGAGTCTCTTCCTTCGATCGCGCCCGTAGCCATGCAACAGGGAAAACATATTGCAAGGAACATACTTGATGAACTCAACTCCAAGCCGAGAAAGCCCTTTTCCTATTTGGACAAGGGGCAAATGGCCACCATCGGACGAAAGAGGGCAATCGTCGAGGTGCGGGGTTTTCGCTTCGGTGGTTTCATCGCGTGGGTGGCTTGGTTGTTCATTCACATATTCTATCTGAGTGGATTCAAGAACAGGATTGTGGTTCTCGTTCAGTGGGCCTACAGCTACTTTTCATTTGCCCGTGGCGCCAGGTTGATCATCGACCGCAACTGGCGATCATTTGGGAAAGGGAAACAAAACCAGTAACTCATAGGCTGCCAGACGAACGCCGGCAGAATTTTTCTGCAAAGCCCGTTGGAACCAAATGAATAAAACTGTGCGAAAAAATGGGATGTTTCGGGATGACTCGGGATAACGATAGGATTTGCGTAACCCTATCTTCTTCAGTCATTCAAATCGCTGATTAAATTAGAGGGGTTGCGTCTAATTGCGCCATTTGTATTCCACAACCACTGCACGGTGGTCGGAAGGCCATCTTGCGCCCAATACGACGTCTGCGAAACCCTTCTCGCCAACCACCTCAGCCGTTATTGCTCGGACGTCCTTCCCGTAGTGATAAACACGATCAATACGATCCAAAACCTGATCGCCGAAAGGTCTTCTGCCCGGGGTGTTTTCAGGGTATTGGGGCGTCCAGGTGTTTCCTGGTTTTTTTACTTCGTCGGAATGCACGCTTCTGTAGGAGTCGACCATGCCGAGCTTTTCCAATCCAACGGAACCAGGCCATCGAACAACCAGTCGCAAGGGTGTTCCGGTTGGATTGTTCACCCATCGATCAAAGCCCTCCTGGGCAAAATCCTTCGTCCAGTCGAGGTGTGAAGGCTCGTTGAAATCTCCGACCAGAAACAAATTCTTTTCGTCCTTGATTGCATCAAGAAGCGGGCCAAAGGTCGCCTTGTACCCGCGAACTCCACCTGGTCGGGCTCCTCTTGTCTCAACGATCCTGCCCAAGTCCTCCAAGTCTGTTTTGGGATTTGCCCTGAGTTTGTCCTGGGCAAGGGAAGGCCCGTACTTGTTCGGCCACCAATGACAATTGATGACCCTTATGACGCGAGACTTGGGTAGCTCGACGTCCACAATGTTTAAATAAAGGTCATTGCCGACGGGCCGTAACGGGTATTTTGAATAAACTGAACCCGAGCGGTGCCACCCTTCGCCAAGTTCCTTGAGGATTGCATTCGATTTGGGCGGGCAATCCTCCTGCACGCCAACGACGTCGGCCTTCGCCAGATGAATGGCGGATGCAATTTCGTCGATCCTGGAGCCATCGAACAACTCGTTGCCAAAACCGACGTTTTTTGCGTTCCCTCCGCCTTGAAGAATATTGAAGGTCATCAGTCTGAAGCCGGCATTCTCTCCGGCGGGCAAACTTGACGCGAAAAGAATGCCTGCAAGAAAAATAATTAAATTATTCATTACGAGCTTGGTAAGAGGAGCATGAGTGTTTTTTTCACGGATGACCCCACTGCCGTTATTTCGGCAGGCACTCCTTAACCAAGGCATCTCGTCGTTTTCGGAGCTCGTTGAAGAGCTTGGGGCGTTGGGTCTTGAGGTTCGTCCTCTCGTACGGATCCTGAGCCAAATTGAAGAGAAATTGCTCGCCCTTGGAGGTCTCGAGGAACTTCCAGTCCCCCTGCCTCAGGGCCGTCCAGACGCCCCGCTTCAATTCCGCATGCGAGCCCGTGTGCCAGAGGAGTTCGCGGGAGGGCTTCGACTTGTCGGTGCCGGTGAGGATGCCCGTAACGTTTCTGCCGTCGAGTAACTCCTCGTTCACCTTGACCTTGGCCATGGAGCAAATCGTGGGGAACAAATCGAGAGCCCCCATCACTGCGTCACTGGAGCTGCCCGCCGGGATCCTGCCGGGCCAGCGCATGAGACAGGGCACGCGGATACCGCCCTCGAAAAGGGTAGCCTTCTCCCCCCGGAAGGGCTTGTTGTCGCCGCCGAATTCATAGTCGCCACCGTGGTCGGTCATGAAGATCACGAGGGTGTCGCGTTCGAGCCCCTTCGCCTTCAGGGTGGCTAGAACCCGGCCGATCCCGTCGTCCATGTTCATCACTTTGGCCGCAAATGCCCGGCGCATGGGGTCTTTGACGTGCCCCGCCCGCGCGAGGTCCCTGGGGGGAGGCTGCATGACGTTGACCGCCAATTCCTTGGTCGGATCCCAGCTTTTGCCGAAATGAGGGGCGTTGTAGGCAAGGTGCAGGAAAAACGGGCGGTCAGGCTTTTGTCTCTTGAGGAAGCTCACCGCCTCATCGGTGATCAGGTCCGTGGCGTATCCGTACTCGTCCACGTGTTCCTCGCCATGGTACCAGTCGCGTTCGATCCCGTAGCGCATGGTGTAGAAGTCAATGCATCCGCCGGTGTGGCCTATGAACTCGGCAAAGCCATGCCGCAACGGCAAAAACTCCTTGGAGCCATGTCCGAGGTGCCATTTGCCGATCAGCGCAGTGTGGTATCCGCCCTTGCGCAAAAGGGCCGGGAAGGTCACTTCGTCCTTGCGGATGCCGCGCTCCTTGTCGTTGAGGAACATCAAGGCGCTCAGCAACCCGTCGCGCGACCGCGTGGGAAACCTGCCCGTGAGCAAGCCATAGCGCGAGGGCGTGCAAATCGAGGACGCCACGTACCATTGCGAGAATTTCATCCCATCGCGGGCCAGGGAATCTATGTTCGGGGTGGCGATCTCGCTGCCGTAGCAGCCCACGTCGTTCATTCCCTGGTCATCCGTGAAGATGAGCAGCACGTTCGGTCGCTCAGCCGCCTGCAACATGTTGCCGAGGCACAAAAGGGTCAGGTAGATCCATCGGTTCATGTTAAGCCTATCACCTTCGTTACAAGCACTTGGTAGAACCAAACCATGGGCTATTCTGCATGTCAAAGCCCAAGACGAGGGTGGTTTATGACGCAACCCGGTTTGCGTTTTGACCGGACCTGCCCTACCCTCCGCATTCCCATGCAGAAAGACCCGAACAAGAATATGGCCAAGGATAATCGGGTTGCGTTCGAATGCCCTCACTTGGAGGCAAGAATAAGGCAGGAACTTATTTCCAGGTTCGGCCCTGAACTGAAGGAGCGGCCAATTGCCGACGGGGACCTTGATCGCCTTAACGAGGCCCTGCAGGCAGACGACGGAAACCTTGCCCTTAACGGGTACGGGATTTCCAATCTCAGCCCGTTGGCCGGGTTGACCAACCTGCGGAGCCTTTACGTCAACAGCAGTCGGATTCGGGACTTTTCACCGCTTCGTGAATTGCCCGGGTTCGTCGAGCTTGCCCTTGGCCCATCTCTGCTGTCACCAAGTGAAAAGGAAAATTTAAATAAATATGGCGAGCCCGCTCGCTACGTTCTTTTCCGCCCTCCGGAACGGGTGGAAGGAAGCGAGATGGAAATCGAGGACCTGACTCCGCTTGCCGGGTTGAGGAACCTGAAAGCCCTCGATATGGCAAGCCTGCACAAGGTCGCTGAGCTCTCACCCTTGTCGGCGCTGGAAAACCTCCGGAGCCTGCGATTGAGTGGTTACGGTTTGAGCGACTACTCGCCCCTGTTTGGCCTTGGGAACCTGGAGGCGCTTTTTCTCCCCCATTGCCGATTAACCGATCCTGCTCCCCTCGCGAAACTCAGGAATCTAAAGAACTTGGTTCTTCTGAGAAGTGCCTTTACGGACAGGCAAATCAAGGCCTTGGCCGAATCCCTTCCGGGATGTTCCGTAACGTCTTGCGTGAAGGAGTTCATGCGAAACCAGTAGCCACACCTGAAAATCAAAAGGCAGGCCTGTTCGCTTCCCTTCGAGGCATCTTGCCGGGAAACGTGAACAGCGGTTAGCGGTTGAAGTGCGCCTTTACCTCGGGCTTGAGTCAGCAAATGAGCAGAGGGATGGAAACGGGGAAACAGCAGCAACTGGTAAGGGTCAGGCCAATCAGGACGATGCCGTATATCCAGTGCCAAGGCTTGTAGTCCCAGACGATGCCAAACCAGAAGAGCAAAGACAGGGGGAGCGAGATTGCGCTCAGACAGAGCACTTCGAACCGCTCATCGGGGGAGAAGTCGAGCCCGGGCTGATTAAAAAGAACAAGAGGAAGGGGAACGAGGAGCAGATGGAACAGCCCCATGAACCCGCAGAAGACCTTGAACCAGCCCAGGACCTTCGGTTTTTCAGGCATGTCCAAGGGACCGTAAATGGAAGTAAGGGTATTTGCTAAGTAGACTTGCCCTTGGCAAGTTTGCGGGCTCTCTCGTATTTCGCGGCTGCCTCTAGCAGTTGCATCTGGGCCTCGTCGATGTTGCTTTTTCTCCCCTCGTCGAGGGCTTCTTCGGCTCGCTTGACGGCTTCGTCGATCTTTTCCTGGTCATCTTCATCGATCATGATCGCTTGGTCGGTAATGATGGAAACCTTTTCGGCGTATACTTCCACGAACCCGGAGCTTACCGCAAGGTACTCGGTCTTTCCGTCCTTCACGATCTTTACGTCGGCAGGTTCCAAACGGTCGATGAGGGGGGCATGACGCTGCCAAAGATCGATCTTGCCGTTCGCCGTCGGCACCACGACGTGCTCGACGATTTCCGAATAGACGGTGCTATCCGGGGTGACGATCTCAAGCCTTACTTTTGAGTCGGGCATCTTGGGTTCAGGATTTGTCCTCTCCGATCACGCCGTCGATCCCACCCTTCATGTAGAAGTCGTTCTCCTCGACCTCGTCGAGTTCTCCGTCGAGGATCATCTTGAAGCCCTTGATGGTGTCCTTCACGGAGACGTATTGGCCGGCAACGCCGGTAAACACCTCGGCGACGTGGAAAGGCTGGGAAAGGAACTTCTGAATCTTGCGGGCCCGGAAGACCACCTGCTTCTGCTCGGGCGAAAGCTCGTCGAGCCCGAGAATTGCGATGATGTCCTGCAGGTCCTTGTAGGACTGGAGGACCTCCTGGACGCCGCGGGCGACCTGAAAGTGTTCCTCGCCCACGATGTCGGGGGAAAGGGCGTTGGATACGGAGGCAAGGGGATCGACCGCGGGGTAAATGCCGAGCTCCGCAATGGATCGCTCCAGCACGATGGTGGAGTCGAGGTGGGCGAAGGTGTTGGCGGGGGCGGGGTCGGTGAGGTCGTCGGCGGGGACGTAGACGGCCTGGAAGGAAGTGATGGACCCTTTCTTCGTGGAGGTGATGCGCTCCTGAAGAATCCCCATCTCCTCCGAGAGTGTGGGCTGGTAGCCGACGGCGGAGGGAGAACGGCCAAGAAGGGCGGATACCTCCGAGCCGGCCTGGGAAAAGCGGAAAATGTTGTCCACGAAGAGGAGCACGTCCTGCCCCATCTCGTCGCGAAAGTACTCGGCCATGGAGAGCCCGGAGAGGGCGACCCGCATACGGGCTCCCGGGGGCTCGTTCATCTGACCGTAGACAAGAGCGACCTTGGATTGCGAGATGTCTTCCTGGTTGATGACGCCGGCTTCGGACATTTCCGCATAGAGGTCGTTCCCTTCACGGGAGCGCTCCCCTACCCCGGCGAATACGGAGTATCCGCCGTGCGCCTTGGCGATGTTGTTTATGAGCTCCATGATGACGACCGTCTTGCCCACGCCGGCGCCACCGAAGGCACCAACCTTTCCTCCCTTGATGAAGGGGCAGATGAGATCGATGACCTTGATGCCCGTCTCGAGAATGTTGGCCTCGGTATCCTGTTCGAGGAGTGTCGGGGCCTGCCGGTGGATGGGGCGGGTTTCCTCGTTTCCGCAAGGACCGAGGTTGTCGACCGTATCGCCCGTTACGTTGAAGATCCGACCGAGGACCTTCTCCCCTACGGGTACGGAAATGGGAGCGCCCGTATTGACGACTTCGGTCCCACGCACCAGTCCCTCGGAGGATGACATTGCCACGGTCCTTACGCGGTTGTCTCCCAAGTGCTGCTGCGTTTCCAGGACGAGCTTCTTCTCTTCCTCCGCATCCGAGCTCTTGTAGCTTACCTCAAGAGCGTCGTAGATCTCCGGGGTCGAACCCGGGGGGAATTCGGCGTCCACGACGGCGCCGATGACTTGTATGATTTTACCGACTTTAGAATTTTCGTTTTCCATGGTGAAAGGTTTGAGGGAATCTATTCGGAGAAGGCCGCTGCCGAGATTTCAAGAATTTCCTGGGTGATGGCCGCTTGTCTGGCCCGGTTATATTGGAGAGTGAGGTCGTCGATGAGGTTACCCGCGTTGTCGGTGGCTGTTTTCATGGCTACCATGCGGGCGCTGTGCTCGGAGGCGAGTGACTCGAGAACGAGCTGGAAGATTTCCTGCTTGAGGTAGAGGCTGGCCAACTCGGACAAAACGGCATCCCTGTCTTCGAAAAGGATTTCACGGGTATCCTTGGGAGCGACGTGATCGGTCACTCCGAACCTTTCGTGAAGCTTCTCGGTCATGGCGTCCAGGTCATTGAGGGGGAAAAGCCTGATCAGCTCGGGTTCTTGGCGCAGGGTATTGATGAAACTGGTGTAGAGCACCTCAATGGTGTCGATTCTGCCCTCCTCGTAGCTGTTCAGAAGAAACTCCACGATGTTGCGGATGTCGGAGAAGGTGGGCTTGTCGGGGAGTGAGAAGTCGGCCAGTAGATCCTTCCGGGCTCGGGAAAGGTACTGGGTGGCCCGCTTGCCCACGGATACGAACTTGGCGGAGGAATCGACGTCGCCCAGTTCCCTGAAAAGGTTGGAATTGAGAGCTCCGCAAAGCCCCTTGTCCGTTCCGATGACGAGAATTCCGCGGTGCTTGACCGGACGCTGAGCGAAATAGGACTGCGTGACCTCCTCGAACTCATCGGCAATGGAAACGATTACGTCGGCCAGCAGAAGGGCATAGGGCCTGCCGGCCTTGGCGCTCTCCTGGGCCTTCTTCATTTTCGAGGTGGCGACCATCTGCATGGCGCGGGTGATCTGGCGCGTATTCTTGACGCCCTTGATCCTGATCCGGATATCTCTGGTGTTGGCCATTTTCCTTAAGGGAAAATCCTAGCGATCAAGCAAAGGTGCCCTTCCAGCTCTCGATGGAGGACTTGAGTTTCTGCTCGGTCTCCTCCTCCAGTTTGCCGCTCTTGTAGATCTCGTCGCAGGCCTCCTTGCCTTGGGTGGCGAGGAACTCCTTGAGACTCTCCACCGCCTCGGAAATCCGATTGACGGGGATACTGTCGAAAAAGTCATTCTGCATGGCCCACATGACGGCGGTCTGCTCCTCGACTGGTACGGGGTTGTAGGCACCCTGCTTGAACATTTCAACGATTCGGGCGCCTCGGTCGAGGCGGGCCTTGGTGGAAGCGTCAAGGTCGGACTCGAACTGGGAGAAGGCGGCCAGTTCCCGGAATTGGGCGAGCTCGAGCTTAACCTTGCCCGCAACCTTTTTATAAGCCTTGATTTGGGCGGCCGAGCCAACTCGCGAAACCGACAAACCAACCGAGACGGCCGGCCTGATGCCCTTGTTGAACAGGTCGGTCTCAAGGAATATCTGCCCGTCGGTGATGGAAATGACGTTGGTCGGGATGTATCCGGAAACGTCTCCCATCTGGGTTTCGATGATGGGCAGGGCGGTCAAGGAACCGTTTCCGTTTTCCTCGTTGAGGCGGGCCGATCTTTCAAGAAGGCGGGAGTGCAGGTAAAAGACGTCTCCGGGGTAAGCCTCGCGCCCGGAGGGCCGCTTGAGGATGAGGGAAATTTGACGATAGGCCACGGCGTGCTTGGAGAGATCATCGTACACGATGAGGGCGTCCTTGCCGTTTTGCATGAACCATTCTCCGATGGCGCAGCCTGCGTAGGGGGCCAGATATTGGTTGGCGGGGTTGTCCGCGGCTGGGGCGGAGACAATTGTGACGTAGTCGATGGCTCCGGTTTCCTCGAGCACCTTGATTGTCCGGGCGATGTTCGAGTTCTTCTGGCCCACGGCTACGTAAATGCAGTAAACCGGTCGGAAGTCGGGATCGCCCGATTCCTCGCCTTGCTTGTTGATCTTGGCTTGGTTGATGATGGTATCGATAGCGATGGTGGTCTTGCCCGTGGAACGGTCACCGATAATGAGCTCCCGCTGGCCCCGGCCAATGGGAATCATGGAGTCTACCGCCATGATGCCGGTCTGGAGTGGCTGGTCGACGGATTTTCGGGGGATGATTCCGGGGGCTATCCGTTCGACCGGATAGGTCTCACTTGCATTGAGCGGACCTTTCCCGTCGATTGGGCGGCCTACGGCGTCTACTACGCGACCGAGAAGTTCCATCCCGACGTCTACGGAGAGAAGTTTCCCGGTAGTCTTGGCCTCGTCCCCTTCCTTGAGGGAACTGGTATCACCCAGGATGACGCATCCTACGCCATCCTCCTCGAGGTTGAGGGCGATCCCCAGGACATCGTTGGGAAACTCGACCATCTCGTTGAACATGACTTTCGAAAGCCCCTCTACCTTGGCTACCCCGTCCGCGAGGGCTGTGATGGTGCCGACGTTGGTCTTAGTTGCCTCCGTGGAGAGGTTTTCGATCTCCTTGCGAATTAATTCGGTTATGGAACTCATTGGTTTTTTTTGAATTTATGAAATCGTCTTACGAAGATTCTCGAGCATTTGATCGATGGAGTTCTCGTAGACGTCGTCGCCGATACGGAGCCTTATTCCGGCGATGAGTTTGGGGTTTGCGGTAGTATGGAGGGCTGACCCGGGGCCATCCGTGTCCTTGATTTTTTGCTCCAGCAGTTGAGGGGCCTCGTCCGCACTGCCCTCGACAATCTGAAGTTCTCCCTCGTAGGAAAGAATCCGTCGCTGGACCTCCTCGTGGTAGTGCTCGAGGATGGAGCGATGATGCGGAGGAGGTTCCTCGCGAAGAGAATCGAGGATGGAACGAACCTTCTGTTCGTCCACCCTCCCCTCCTGGTCGAGAGATAGGCCAAGCAGCCCCTTGGCTGCCTTTCTCGTTTTATCTGAGCTGGGCATGGGGATGAGCCGTAATCAGTTGGAGAGGTCGATCTCGCGGGCGGCAGATGTGGAAAAACGAGATTTTTCATCGTCGCTGAGCTCGCGCTGAAGAACCTTACTGGTGGCAAGGACGACGAGCGAGGCGATCTCGTCACGGGCCTCGGTGAGGACGCGTTGCCTTTCAATTTCCGAGGTGGCCTTCGCCTTCTCGATAATCTCCTCAGCCTGCTTGCGGGCCTCCTCAGTCCTCGCCTCGACGAGGGACTTTGCCTGCTCTTGAGCAACGGATACGGTCTTTTTCGCCTCGAGACCAGCTTCCTTGAGTGTTTCCTGCTGCTTGCGCTCGGTTTCCTCCAGCTCGAGCTTGATCTTCTCTGCCTGCTTAAGAGAGTCGGAGATCTGCTTCTCCCTTTCCTCGATACGCGAGAGAATGCCCTTGAAGCCGAATTTGTAAAGAATAACGGCTACAAGGGTGAAGTTTATGATCTGCGCAACGAGCATGGGAGTGTTGACGCCAAACTGCTCTGCGATCTGCTGACCTTTGTCCTGCAGGTCCTGTGCTATACTGGCAAGGTGAATCATCATCTCAATGCAATTGTTTTGGTCACTCGGACCGAGGTGGGCGGGCTACAGAAAAAGCGCGTAGAATGCAACAGCCTCTGCAAGGGCCATACCGATGATGGACTGAACCAATATCTGAGTAGACGCATCAGGGTTGCGACCAACTGCTTCGGCTCCCTTCATTCCCACGAGGCCAACGCCAATAGCGGCTCCGATGCATCCGAGACCGGCTTGAATGGGTTTGTAGAGATCGGGTGATTGTGCAAGTATTTCAATCATTTTATTTTTAATTTTGTTAACATTTGGTTTTGGTCACACGTACGTGAACGAGTAGACCGAAATATCTAGTGATCCTTGCCCTCCTCATGGTTAGTGAAAAGACCTATGTATACGGCAACAAGAAGCATGAAGACGAGGGCTTGGACAAAACCGATCAGAACCTCCATGAAATAAAAGGGAACTGGCACAAAACAGGCCATGACCTTGGTGACGGTTTCGTGCAAGCCAAGTATGTTGCCGAGTTCGAACATGCTGTGAAGAAGGCTTTCCCCACCAAATACGTTGCCGAAAAGCCTAAAGGTGAGGGAAACCGGTCGGAACATGATGGAAACGACCTCGATTAATCCAACTGCAAGGAAAAGTATGGCTAAGGGAATGAAAAAAGGCCCGACATCCTTCTTGGTGGCTTTTGGACCGAATACATGATGGGCGATGTGGCCTAACTTTTCGTGCCTTAGAACGATGTAGGCCCAGACCGCATTAGCCACAAGGGCCAGAGCGAGTGTCATGTTGAGGTCAGCGTTACCAGGACGGATGAAGTAGTGGTTTAGGTGGAAATGTCCGTCATCGTCGTAGTAGCCGGTACCTATTGTACCGACGCCGGGAAGAAGCCCACTCAAATTGTTGATGAGGATGAAGAAGAAAAGCCCGCTAAGCAGCCAAAAGGATGCGAAGAAGACCCGCTTGCCGACAATAGGCTCGATGATGGAGCGGATGGAGTCTATGACGGATTCGATGACTAACTGCCCTTTGCCTGGTATGAGCTTTGCCTTTCCTACCGTAAGGCGAATAATGAGAATTAGGACTAGTGATACTACCCAACTAGTGACCATTGAGTTGGTTATGGGAAAACCAAGTATGTCTCCGATCTTTTCAGCTGACTGATGGACACCTTCGGAGGCGTTCAAGGAGAATGCGGAGATTAGGTAAAAAAGTAAAAGAAGGAGTTTTTTCAATTCAAAGAATCTCAATAAGTTTTGATTAAGTCGAGGTCAACACGGTTTTTATGAAAAAATGCATGAAAATGCTCGGCTAGGGGCGAATGATTAGGCGGGAACCCTCTTCTTATGAATAGCGGGGGCATTAAAAAAAGCTAGAATCAATAAGTCGGGCTAATGGGATACGCAAGCCGAGCAGGTATTGAATTCAGGAAGGAGATCCTGAAAATAACTGGAGTGCTCAAAGGGAATGGTTTGATCAACGAGATGCCAAAATGAAGATTGCTCGAGTAATTCCAAGGTCCATTCAAAGTAAGGGGTATGATCGGTCCTGAAGAAAAGGTGACCGGTGGATCGTGTTTTCTTGGCTAAAAGCTCGAGAAAAGATGGCTGGATCAAGCGTCTTTTGTGGTGTTTGTGCTTGGGCCAGGGGTCGGGAAACATAAGGAAGGTATTGTTGACCCTGGTTGATTCGGGTATGTGCGTTATGAATTCACGGGCCTCGGCCTTGTAGAATAAAAGGTTATTGAGGCCGCGTTTATCCATCTTGGCATTGGCCTTTTCTATTCTCTTGGTGATCAGGTCAATGCCCACAAAGATAGATTCATCATGAGCAAAGGAGAATTCAGTGAGCCAATGGCCATGTCCGCAACCGATTTCAAGATCAAAATAATCCAATTGACGTTCGGTCAAGGCTGGGGTGAGCCTATCTTCAAAGAAGCGCCCTACCCTTCTCTTGCGTTCCTCGTTAGTCGGGAAATTATGGAGAAAAGGATCAGTCAAGGGATGCCTCCCCGAGTGACCTTTGTTTTTCAATGAGGATCATCAGAACGTTGATCGCAGAGGGGTCTACTCCCGATATTCTGGATGCCTGGGCGAGAGTCTCGGGGCGTACCGAGGCAAGCTTTTCGGCACATTCCCGTTTAAGACCGGGAATGTCATCGTAACAAAAGTCTTTGGGGATTCTGACTTTTTCGGACTCATTGAGCTTGTGTACGTTACGAACTTCACGAAGCAAATAACCTTCATATTTTACGCGGTAGAGAATTTCGTGCCTTGCGGATTCACCTAGTTGATGAAAGCGTTCGGGCAGGATGGAAGATTTCTCACCTTTTCGAATAAGATCGGAGAACGTATCTCCGCCAGGCCCCCTACCCTCGTTAAGCAATTTGATGCCAGATTCGATCTGGTCGGACTTATTCTCAATGGCTTTAAGCCTGCTTGCCGATACAAGAGGTATCTGCCGAAGTTTTTCCAGGTAACGGATTTCTGAACTGCCGTGATTAAAAAGCAGCCTGTGCTCGGCCCTACTGGTGAACATTCGGTAAGGTTCATTCGTACCTTTAGTGACAAGATCATCAATCAAGACTCCTATGTACCCGCATTCCCTACCGATAAGCAATGGATCTTGTTCTTTAGACTTGAGAGCGGCATTGGAGCCTGCTATGAGTCCTTGAGC
>DLRY01000066.1:3880-11626 GCA_002500665.1 Opitutia bacterium UBA7876 | reverse complement strand
GCCGCTTCCTCGTAACCGGAGGTTCCATTAATCTGACCGGCAAAAAACAGGTTTTCCAACAACTGGGATTCAAGGGAGCGAGAAAGTTGAGTAGGATCCGCATAATCATATTCAACGGCATAGGCTGGTCGTAGAATAACCGCATTTTCCAAACCAGGTATGGACGCAAGGACATCCTTTTGCACTTGAAAAGGTAAGCTTGTGGACAATCCGTTTACATACCATTCATCAGTGTGTAAGCCCTCAGGCTCTAAGTAAATTCGGTGGGAGTCCTTGTCCTCGAATCGTACTATCTTATCTTCGATACTTGGACAATATCTAGGACCAGTCCCGGAAATATGGCCTTTATAAAGGGGAGATAAATGGAGATTCTGTCTTATGATTTCGGCCGTCGCTTCAGTGGTACGGGTAATTTTACAGCTAACTTGAGCAGTCTTTATTGATTTGGAGGAAGGTTCCACGTGGAACCATCTGCTGTTTTGTTCCACGTGGAACGTTTCATCCTTGGAACGAGTATCGTAGAAAGCGAACTTTGTGGGATCTTTGTCGCCGAACTGATCTTCTGTCTTGGAAAAGTTAATAGTATGGCCGAGAAGGCGAGGTGGCGTTCCTGTTTTGAAGCGATCTAGCCTAATACCAGCTTTTTGAAAGTCACCTGAAAGTCCTTTGGCAACATGATCTCCGAGTCGTCCGCCTTCGGACTGGTTTTGTCCTACGTGCATGAGTGCCCTGAGGAAGGTACCCGTTGTTACAACAACACTTTTGCCATAGAAGGAAAGGTCAAGGGCTGTTTTTACACCAATACATTTGCTTCCGTCTAAAATAAGTCCGTCCACCAGCGATTGAAAAATACAGAGGTTCCGATTTTGTTCGAGAACGTGTTTCATGCGAGCTTGATATGCCTTTTTGTCACACTGGGCCCTGGGGGCTTGTACGGATGGACCCTTTGAGGTGTTGAGGAGTTTGAATTGAATGGCAGTAAAATCAGTATTAAGCGCCATTTCTCCTCCAAGAGCATCGATTTCCCTTACGATCTGTCCTTTTGCCTGTCCACCTATGGCAGGGTTACAGCTCATTTGAGCTATCGTATCGAGGTTACCGGTAAGCAGAAGAACGTCAGCTCCTAATCTAGCAGCGGCAAGGGCCGCTTCGCAGCCAGCATGGCCGGCACCACATACGATGACGTCATATGGTTTGCATGGATCGGTACGTAGGGACGGTTTCATTTTCCTATACAGAATTGACCGAACAATTTATCTAGAACGTCCTCATTGGTTTTGATTCCTATGATCTCGTCAAGGTATTCCCGTGAAAGGTTCAATTCCTGTAGAACGAATTCGTTACCGTCCGACGATGATAACCTTTGAAGTGCTTCAACAATGTGGTCAGCAGCATATTTAAGAAGGGCGGAATGTCTTTCATTTACAATTAGGTCCTTAGATGGGTCATCTGGATAGATTTTTGAAAGCAGGTTCAGCACTTGATCGAATAACCTGGATAAATCACTTTGATCATGAGCACATAGAGTGATGTTATCCTCTATATCGGGATTATCGCGGGAGGAAGGATCTGGAGGAAGGTCAGCTTTATTTTCAATGAGGATAACGTTCTTGTCCCTTAATCGATCGATGACCATTTCGTTTAATTCCTTAGGGTAGGGGACCGAGCGATCGATAACGAACAGGATGATGGATGCTTCATCCAGTAATTCGAGTGCCATGTCCACGCCTAGTCTTTCGGTATCTGTTTCAGCTTTTCTGATACCGGCACAGTCGATGAGCTCTACTCTAAATTCACCGATCGTCAATTCCTTTGAAATATAATCTCTTGTCGTTCCGGGGGAGTCACTTACGATTGCTCGATGTTGCCCTAGCATGCCGTTGAAAAGTGTGCTTTTTCCCGCATTTGGTGATCCTATCAGTACTACTTTGAGAGCATTTGAGAGCGTTGTTTTCTTTGTGGAAGATGAAATCATACGGTTGATTTCCGTGAGAATAGAATTAAGTAATAAATGGAGGCTATCTTTTTTCTCTTCGTCGATATCATCTTCGGGAAAGTCTATGGAGGCCTCGAGTTTGGCCTGTAGGTCAAGGATTGCATCCTGCAAGTCAGCGAATCTGCGGCTAAGCATTCCCTTGAGGTTAAATCGGGCGATTTTTAGTTCGGCTTCGCTTTTGGCCGAAATTAGTTCGGCGATGGATTCGGCTTGGGTTAGGTCGATGCGGCCGGAGAGAAAAGCTCGCTTTGAGAATTCACCCGGAAAGGCAATCCTGCAACCGCGGCGAATCAAGTCCTGAATTATTTTTGAAACAATCAGATCGTTGCCATGACAGGAAATCTCAAGAGTTGGTTCTCCGGTGAAGGAATTTCCTTCCGCAAAAAAAACAACCAGTACCTGATCGAGCATTTCATGCGATTCTCCATCCAGATAGTCCCTGAGATAGCTTGTGCGCGGGGTAGGGTAGGGTAGTGCAAGAGCCTCAGCCGCAATTTTAGGGCAAAGCGTTCCCGATATCCTCAGAAGAGCGAGCGCAGACTGCCCGGAAGGGGTGGATTGAGCAATGATGGTGTCCGTCATTGCTCACAAGGGAGACTGAAAGAGTCAGTCGGTCTCTTCATCCTGACCCTGAGCAAGGACGTCTCCAACGGTAACCTGAACTTTCTCGAGTATTGCGTCCGTAATCTCGGCCATAAGTTTGGGATCTTGTGCCAAGGCTTGCTTGGCGGCTTCTCGACCTTGCCCAATAAGATCTCCGTCATAGGATATCCATGCTCCTTTCTTGGCCAGAATCTTGTGTTCGATTCCAAGATCGAGAACGGAACCCGTCCGGGAAATACCTTCGTCGTACATGATATCGAATTCACAGGCCGTAAAGGGTGGAGCAACTTTGTTCTTAACAACCTTAAGCCTTGTCCTTGAGCCAGTTACGGTTCCAGTCGATTCCTTGATTTGACCAATTCTTCTTATGTCCATCCTAATCGAGCAGAAAAATTTGAGGGCCCTTCCACCAGGAGTGGTCTCGGGACTCCCGAACATTACACCGATCTTTTCCCTGATCTGGTTGGTGAAGATGCAGACGCAGTTCGTCTTGGATATGGCAGCGGTCAGCCGTCTCATGGCCTGACTCATCATTCTGGCTTGAAGACCTACGGTCGTATCTCCCATCTGGCCATCCAGTTCTTGCCTTGAGACCAAAGCGGCCACTGAATCGACCACAATGACGTCGATGGCTCCCGAGCGGATGAGGGTTTCGGTTATGTTCAGGGCGTCTTCACCGCTTTCAGGCTGGGATACCATTAGGTTGTCCAGGTCTACGCCTACTATTTTCGCATACCTGGGATCGAGGGCATGCTCGACGTCTACGAAAACGGCATTTCCGCCGTTCCTCTGGGCCTCTGCAATAACACTAAGACAGAATGTAGTCTTTCCGGATGCCTCCGGCCCGTATATCTCGACGATTCGGCCTCTTGGCAAACCGCCAGCCCCAAGGGCGAGATCGATAGCGATGGATCCGGTGGAAATGACGGAAACATTCATCTTGGTAGCGTCTCCAAGCCTCATCAGGGCGCCTTCGCCAAATTTCTTGTTGATGCCCTGGACCGCTAAATCCAAGTCCGGGTTCGTGGGAGGTTTCTTTTTATCGGTTGCTGTATTTTTGGACATGATCAAACTAATTGGAGGCTCTACTCTGCTTGCTCTCTAATCATAATCAAGCCGTTTCCTCCTTAATCCGTTAAAATTTGACTTTTTATCTAAAAATATCGTTTACAGCATCATGCAAAAGATCTTCCTGACGGCTTTTGGAGCCTTGTTGGTTATTTTCAGGAATGAAAACGTCATTTCAGCCCGCTTCGGAGACGCAAATGAGTTCGAAATCCCAATAGAAGCTCAAGTTTCTTCGCTCGATGATATAACCGATTCCCTCTCCGATCATCCACTGAAGCCCTCCGGGACTGATTTTCAGCTTCGAACTTGGCAAGCCGTCAGTACCATAAAAAGCGGACAAACGGCGAGTTATGGGGATATCGCATGCATGCTCGGAAGACCGCAGGCGTACCGTGCCGTAGCCTCTACCATTGCACGTAATCCCATTGCCTTGCTCATACCTTGTCATCGTGTTATCCGCTCTAACGGATCTCTTGGTGGATACCGCTGGTCTGCAGACAGAAAACAAAGGCTTCTGGAGCACGAAAAACAGCAGGAGGCGTGATGTCGAGTGGGATCAAACACGTAATCTGGGACTGGAACGGTACCTTAATCAACGATGGGGAGTTGTGCGTTTCCATCGTCAACGAGTTATTGCTCGAACTTTCGATACCCTCCGTCTCCTTAGAGTTCTATCGGGAGAATTTTCAATTCCCCGTTCGATCTTACTACGAAAAAATCGGTTTTCCGAAGGATAACCGCATTCATGAACGGATTTCAGCGGAATTTATTAGGCGCTACCGTGAATCCTGGCGTTCATGCGATTTGCAGCCGAACTCTTTGAAAGCTCTTGAATCCCTTAAGGGCGCGGGAATCGGCCAATCCATCCTCTCGGCATCGAAGACCTCGGACCTTAGGCATTTCGTGAGTGAATTCGGGTTACCCTGTTATTTCAATCAAGTGCAGGGTGTTTCTCACATACAGGCGAGCGGAAAGACAGAAATTTCTCGATCGCATTTCAAGGAAATCAATCTTTCCCCGAGCGAGATTTTGCTGGTCGGAGATACCAATCACGACGGGGAAATTGCCAACGGGTTGAAGGCCAATTGCCTCCTGTATACACGCGGTCATAACTCTGAAGCCGTTCTGGCTCGATCAGGGCATCCATTGATCGATGACTTGCTTCAGGTCCCGGCACGGGTTCTCGATTGACCACAAAAAGCGTTCGTATAGCCTTGTCTGCCTATGAATCGGGTATTCATCAAGACATACGGCTGTCAAATGAACCAGAGGGATTCCGAAGCCGTTGCCTTCAAGCTTCAGGAGAGAGGCTATGCCATCGTGGATCATGAAGACAAGGCCGACATCGTTTTGCTCAATACCTGCAGCGTTCGCGATCAGGCTGAACAAAAGGCCATTGGCAAAGCTGGCAATGTTGCGGCCCGGAAAAGAAAAAACCCGAGATTCATCCTCGGTATTATGGGCTGTATGGCTCAGAACAGGGGCGAAAGCCTTATCGACCGCCTTCCCGATCTCGACCTGATCGTCGGCACCCAGAAATTCCATCGCCTACCGGATTATCTCGACGACCTGACCGTCTCGACGACGACCGACCGTTCCTCGTCCCGAGCCATAATTGAGATCGACGAAGAGACCGGTTCGCAAAACGAGATTTCAGAGCATCTGCATGAAGATGGGGATAAAGTAACCGCTTTCGTGTCGATCATGCAGGGATGCAATATGAAATGCGCCTTCTGTATCGTCCCTAAGACTCGTGGCAAAGAAAGATACAGGTCCATTCAGGAGATTGCGATGGAGGTCCGGTCTCTGGCGGCCGGAGGGGTTCGGGAAGTCACTTTGCTGGGCCAGATCGTCAATGCATACGGGAGAGGAATGCTTCCCAGTAAGGAGGGTAAATCCCCTTTCGTGCAGCTGCTCGAAACCATTCATGAGATAGAGGGCATCGAGCGCATACGGTTTACTTCTCCGCATCCGACTTCATTCGGGAATGATCTTATCGATGCATTCGGTCGCCTTCCAAAGCTTGGTTCCTATGCCCATTTGCCCATGCAGAGCGGATCCAACCGTATTCTCAAGGCAATGAAGCGACCCTATTCCATCGAGCGTTTCCTGGATGTTGTCTGCAAATTGAGGGAGGCAATCCCAAGCATGAGGCTTAGCACCGACGTGATCGTAGGGTTTCCCGGTGAGACCGAGGAAGACTTTCAGCTCACCAAGGAGGCTTTCGCTGCCAGCGGTTTCGAGATGGGCTTTATCTTCAAGTACAGCGAAAGGACGGGAACCCCGGCGGCCGAGTTCGCGGACAAGGTGCCACAGCGAGTCAAGGAGAGTAGAAATCAGGAGCTTCTTTCCCTGCTCGGAGCTCAGTCCCTTGCCTCCAACAAGCGACTGGTTGGGACGTCCATGGAGGTTTTGGTAGAAGGAACGGCAAGAAAGGGAGAAGGAAAACTCATGGGTCGCACCAAGTGCTTCAGGAACGTCGTCTTCGAGGGCACGACCGACTTGATTGGTTCCCTGCTCGACGTCCGGGTTGTGGATGCAAGTGCTTCCACGCTTAGTGCAGAAAATAAATAAATATGAATCTTTTTGAATATTCGCTCCTGTCCTCCGCAATTCTACTCTCCCTTGGTGCCGTATTTCTGCTGAGACAACCTGTCTTGAACGAAATGGTTCAGAAGTTTCCGCGGTCGCAAAAGCTTTCGATCATCCTGCTCGCACTGGGTCTGGGTTGGTTCCTCCATCGCCACGTTCAAAACCTCAGCGATGCGGATTTCGGTGAATACAAAGTATTGATTGGAGGTTTGGCATCGGCAGTGGCCGTGTTGTCCTACCTTTTTGTGAAGGATTTTCTCGCCGTGAGGGCACTCTGTATCCTTGTGCTTTTTTATTCCAGAGAGGTATTGGATGCGGCCTTTCTTCAGGAACCCTCAACAAGGCTTTTCCTCGTTTCGCTGATCTATGTGGTGATTCTCCTCTCCCTGTATCTTGGAGCGTGGCCCTTCAGGTTGCGCGATTTTTTCGGTTGGCTTTTCGACAAGCCAACCAGAGCATTCGGCTTCGGTGGCCTTGTTTTCGGGTGCGGGTTAATCCTGCTCACCCTTTCCTTCAGTTACTGAGATTAAGCAGAAGTGATGAAGGGAATCGTTTTCGTCATATCGGGACCGGCCGGAGTCGGCAAGACAACTTTGTGCGATCGCCTCCTGTCAGAGTTCGATGGGACGGTCAGCAGGGTCGTGACCGCCACTACAAGGAAACCTAGGGTAGGGGAGACTCCGGGGGACGACTACTATTTCATGAGTGAGGAGGAATTCTTGAGAAAGTTTGACGAAGGAGCCTTCATTGAACATGAACGCGTTCACGGGAACCTCTATGGTACGCTGAAGCAATCGATTCTTTCCCGTGCCGGTGGACGAGCGGGAAACGATTACCTGCTTAATATCGATGTGAACGGGGCCTTCTCGCTAAAGAAGTTTTCAGAAGAGCATGAGGCATTGCGGGGGGGTGTTTTCAGCGTTTTCATTTTACCGCACTCCCTAGATCAATTGAGGGCCAGATTGGAGGGAAGGGGTACGGACGACGAAGATGAAATCGAAAGGCGAATGGCCACAGCCGTGGCCGAAATCGAGAAAAAGGATCAATTCGACCTTGTCCTCGAATCGGGCGAGCGGGAGGAAGACTACCGTAGGCTTAAGGAGTACTACCTACAGTGCTCGGAATTTAACCAGTCCGAGAAATAGGCCTAGCTAGATTGCCTCCTCCGGGCGCTGGGGGTCAAGCCAGTCGAGATGGAAGTAACTGCCCCGGGGTTCATCTGTCCTCTCATAGGTATGGGCCCCGAAATAATCCCTCTGTGCCTGAAGCAGATTTTGGGGAAGCCTGTCGTTTCTATAGCCATCATAATAAGACAGAGCCGAGGAGAATGTGGGTGCCGGTACACCGTAGGCAACCGCAAGTGAAACCACCTTTCTCCAGTTCGCCTGATATTTGTCGATGCATCCCTTGAAGTAGTCGTCGAGAAGAAGGTTGGACAGATCGGGGTCTCTTTGATAGGCCTCGGTGATTTTCTGCAGAAAGGCGGC
>DLRY01000066.1:0-3493 GCA_002500665.1 Opitutia bacterium UBA7876 | reverse complement strand
CCAGCCATATTCGTTTTGGGCCTCTCTCATCAACTGAAAGCCTTGGGCATAGGAGCAGATCTTCGAGCAATAGAGGGCGTCTCGGATTGCGGTGATGACCTCCTCTGCGTCACCCGGACTTTTCGGAGGGGCAGGGGGACCTTCAAGAATCTCGGAAGCGGCGACTCTTTCCTCCTTCACCGCACTCAGGCACCTAGCGAAGACCGCCTCGGCGACCGTTGGTGCGGGAACACCCATGTCGAGGGCGTTGACGGAGGTCCATTTCCCGGTCCCCTTCTGGCCGGCCGCATCCATTACGACGTCTACGAAGGGTTTGCCCGTGCGGGGATCGTTTTGCTTGAGGATATCCCCTGTTATCTCAACGAGAAAGGAGTCTAGTTCGCCCTCGTTCCAGCGGTCAAAAATCCGACCGATTTCAAGGGGAGGAAGCTTGGTAATGACGGACATCAAGTGAAAAGACTCGCAGATCATCTGCATGTCGCCGTATTCGATTCCATTGTGCACCATCTTGACGTAATGGCCGGATCCATCCGTTCCGATATAGGCTGTGCATGGCACGCCTCCGGTGACGGGGCTCCCGGGACTGGCGCCTTCGATCGGTTTGCCGGTATCAGAATCCACCTTTGCGGAAATAGACATCCAGACGTCCCTGATTTGTTCCCAGGCATCCTGGGAGCAACCAGGCATGAGGGAAGGACCGAAACGGGCTCCTTCTTCACCGCCACTTACTCCGGAACCTACGAAATGAAGGTTTTGCTCCTTCAGGCGTCGCTCTCGGAGAATGGTGTCCGTCCATTTGGCGTTCCCCCCATCGATCACGACGTCCGATTCGTCGAGAAGAGGGAGGAGTGAATCAATGACTGCGTCCGTTGCCTGGCCAGCTTGTACCATGATAATGATTTTTCGGGGTCTTGCCAGTGAATCAACGAATTCGTTGATGGTTTCGAAACCGAAAAGATTTTGCAGGCCATCGTTTTCCTGAATAAAATCCAAGGTTTTGGAGTAAGTCCGATTGAAGACGGAGATTTTGAAACCATGATCGGAGATATTCAAGGCCAGGTTCTGGCCCATGACGGCTAAACCGATGAGACCGATTTCGGAGTTGGGGGAATTCATAGGGTTAACTTAAGTAGGCAAGTTTGAATTGGCCTGCGAGAAAAATCCTTAGGAATACTTGGGTACCAAGAATCGAAGGGTGGAACGAATCCTAAAGACCTAACATTTAAATTGGCGAGGCAACGGGAAAGCGGTCCTTAAAAAGCTTGTTGTCCTGGGTCTGACGGTTGGGGTCGCTGAAAATTCCAGAGGGATTCGTGAACCTCGGGGTGATGTTGTAGAGCTTCATGAGCTGGAGAATATCATTGGAGGAAGCCTGCACCGCCTTGACCGCCATGTTGCTGTTGGCGTCCCTAGCCGCCTTTTCATTGGCATTTCTTACGGCTGAAATGATGGAGGCTTGGGATTTTAGGGCCAAGGTGTCCGCCACGGTTTCAGAAACACCGACTCCAAGGGCTGCGCCGGCCAAAGATCCTTCGTTTGCCCCTTGCTTGATAGCTTGCTTGATGATGACGGAATCTTCCCCAGCCTGGATGCCGCCGGTAATTGCTCCGAAGGTGGAGCCATAGGTTACGGATTCAACCGCCGCAATAGTGTCGAAGTCGTAGGTCCGCTTGTCAGGCGTGGAATCCTTAAGCAGACCGACTACTTGGAACACCGCACCCATGGAAGCGCCATGGGCAAGGGCACGCGCAATCTCAATCTCAAATTGTTCGGTAACTCCCTTGGGTTTGTCTACCTTGGACAAATTCTTGGCCAGGATGCCTCCCTTGTTGGTACCCTGAGACGAATAGTTGATAATGGGCTGAAGAAGGGTGGGGTAGTAGATGGCAAAAGCGGTGTTGCCAAGCAGGGAGCCCGATGCGCTGCCGTTGGCTACGCCAAGAACTTCTTGACGGTTCGTCTTGAATATGGTGTCGGCAACGTCTGGATCGTTTTCAATGAACATGACGAATTCATCCACGGCGGTGGCGCGTCCCGCATCAACGTCTGCCTGAGTTGCGGTATAGCCGATGGACGCATCAAGCGATCCTTGGGAACTTCCGGTGGAGCTTGCTTGTGCAAGGCGTTGCCGACTGAAAGACTCCCAATTTTCCTCATAATCCCAAGCCTTGTCGTTTACCGATGCCAATTGAGCGCCCATGGATGAACCGAAAGCGGTTGATTCGGCCAGACGAGAGAGGGAATAGCCGTTTCCAAGTACCAAGGATTGCCTGATTGCCTCGCTGGAAACGGCCTTTGCCATCTCCTCGGCGGCAATGGCCGGGAGATTGTCGACGATGTAGCCGGGTTGGGTTGTCGTTGCGTATACGGAACCGAGGGAAAGACCCGAGGAAATGGACTTCGAAACCTCGAAGGCGAACTGACTGTTATCTCCGTTGAGGGCACTCAGGAACTCTATGGCCGCGGCGATGGAATTCTCACCGAGTTGCTTGGAGTAGTTTGGAACGTTGGCTTTTGTGAGAGGCGTGCTGAGAAAAATTCCGTCGGCCAAACCCTTGGCGGCAAACTCAAGAATTCTGGACTTCGCAGGATCAAAACTCTTGAATTTCTGAAGGCTGCCGTCGAACTTCATGGTGAGGTTCGAGGTTGCTCTGTCCGAATCGATCGGTTCGATGCCCGGATAAAACCCGCTGGCAGGAGTGGTGGATTCACTAATGAGCTTAAGGACGTTTGATATCGTTGAATGACTGGCGACTCCGATTAGTGCATCCTTGTCTCCGCCATATGCTGATTCGTTGATTGCCTCGACCAGTGCTCGGGACAAGAGTTTGGCCCATTTGGGAGCCGTTTGGTCCCATAGGAGAATCCTCTCGGGAATGAGATTGGACAAGCTTCTGGCGGGGGCTTCTTTTATGGCAGTGGTAATATCCTGCCCTGAATTAATCACGCTTTGCAGGTAGGCGGCATAGGCGGATTTGATGGCCTTGAAAAGGGAATCGTCGTTCAAGCCGAAACTGATCTTGTTTGCCGACAAGTAGTCTATTGTATGATCCAGTCCGTCCGCCAGGGTGCCGGGGGGCATGGAATCCAAGATGGAGGTAAGCGAACCGACGAAGGTTGGGCTCACTGCCGTGGGACCCACTGAAGAGAGAATCTCGTTCTGAATGAGATTGGAGGAGTTGGCGTCGATGGGACTGTACTGAGAGGATAGTCTTCTATTTGCGGAGGAGTTTACCGATGAGCCGTTTTCCACCTTAATGGAATTAAGATTTACGAGAATTGCGGACTCGATGATGGACTTGTCGAAAGTCAGTTTTCCGTCCTCGGCTCGCGCATGCTCTTGCACCGAAAAAAGGCACAAAATAAGGGAGCACTTGAAAAGAGCCGGGGGCAAAAGCTTTCTTGTCATGAAGTAAGGGTCATTGAATCTCACTGGACAAGAGGGGTGTTGGCAACTTAATTTTTCCGGTTCCCTTCGGGAAGAGTTAATTTC
>DLRY01000099.1 GCA_002500665.1 Opitutia bacterium UBA7876 | reverse complement strand
TGCCCAATCCTTCCTTTGAAGATAACGACGGCAAACTGCCCAAGGGGTGGAAGGTCCGTACCTACAGTGGGAGCGGAAAGGCTGAGCACTTCATTGACACCGCCAAGGGATTCGTCAGATCGGGCAAGGCATCGCTGGGCATATCATCGGACGGCGGTCATGACACGAGCGCCTATGCGACCGTGGAGCTGAAGTCCGGGGTCCGCTATTCCCTCTCCGCCTGGATCAAGACGGAAGGAATTGAAGGTGGCGGAATGGGAGCCATGCTCAACGTTCACGAGTTGCAACAGAAAGCCATGACCAAGGGCGTACGCGGGACCAATGACTGGCGGAAGGTGGAAACCGTCTTCCTCAATCCCTCCAGCCGTCGGGTAACGGTGAACTGTCTTTTCGGAGGGTGGGGTCGATCCAGGGGAAAGGCCTGGTATGACGAACTCTCGCTCAACGAGATGAAGCCGGTGTACAGAAAGGAGAAGCCGGTGGAAGCGAGGAAGGTGGATCAGAGGCTCAGGATCGATGCCATAACCGGACTCTTGTTTAGTGAGACCAAGCTTGTGGCAAAGGCGGGCCAATGGACCGGGATCAATTTCACCAATGCCGACAACATGCCCCATAACCTTGTAATCATAGCCCCAGGAACCTATGAATCCGTCGGCAAGGCGACCGATTTGATGATTACCCAGCCCGGAGCGGCGGTCAGGAACTTCGTTCCGGAAGAGGCCAAGGTTATTGCCCAGACTCCGATGATTCTTCCCCGTGCCAGCTTCGATCTTGTATTCAAGTCTCCGACCAAGCCGGGACGCTATCCTTTCCTCTGTACCTTTCCTGGCCATTGGCGCCTTATGAAGGGAGAGTTGGTCATCGAGCCCTAGCCTCTAGCCTCTGACTCAATTGGAGGAAAATATAATGAATCCCTTCCACAATTAAACCCCCAAGCATTCAACCATGAGTATCGAAAAACCTAGAGTAGCCATCATTGGCCTCGGCTTTGGAGCCGAGTTCATCCCCATCTATCAACGCCATCCCAACGCCGAGATCGTGGCCCTGTGCCAGCGCAACGAGGAGAACCTGAACAAGGTCGCCGACGAGTACGGTATCGCCAAGAGATTCACCGATTACGCGGAGTTGCTTGAAGATACCGATATCGATGCCGTCCACATCAACACCCCGATCCCCCATCATGCCGAGGCGACCCTGCAGGCCATGGGCGCGGGCAAGCACGTGGCTTGCACCGTTCCGATGGCTACCTCGGTGGAGGATTGCGAGGCCATCGTCAACCTGTCCGCGGAAAGCGGCATGAAGTATATGATGATGGAAACCGTGGTTTACGCCCGAGAATTCCTCTACATGAAGGAACTCTACGACAGTGGAGACCTGGGCAAACTCCAGTTCCTCAAGGCCAGCCACCAGCAGGATATGGACGGATGGCCCGGTTATTGGCCGGGACTTCCGCCCATGCACTATGCCACCCATTGCGTAGGCCCGGTCCTGGGGTTGGGCCGGCATGACGCCGAGTACGTCAGCTGCTTCCCAAGCGGAACCATCCGGGAGGAGATGCACGACTGCTATGATTCACCTTTTGCGGTCGAAACCACCCACCTCAAGTTTCGAGACAGCGACTTGAGCGCCCAGGTCTACCGTTCGCTCTTCGACGTTGCCCGCCAGTATCGCGAGAGCTTCGAGGTCTATGGTTCCAAGAAGGCTGTGGAGTGGCCCCTGATCGAGGGCGAACCCCTCATCGTTCATACTGCGAAGAAGCCTGAGCCTGAGATTCCCGAGCCCGTTGAGTGTCCTGACTTCGCCAAGCTGCTTCCTGATGAAATCGCGCCCTTCACGACGGGTGGGGTTTATTCCAACGAGGATGGCGAGGAACACCTCAGCTTCACCCAGGGAGCCGGCCATGGAGGCTCGCATCCTCACTTGGTCCACCAGTTCGTAGAGCTTTTGCGTGGGAATGGAGAGGGTTATCCCAACGCCGTACAGTCCGCCAACATTACCCTGGCGGGTATCCTCGCCCATGAGTCGGCACTCAAGGGCGGTGAGCTGATTCGATTGCCCGATTGGAGCTTCTCTGCGTAGACGGACTCCCGCTTTTCCATTTCAAGCAGCGGCAAAGGTTTGGTTTGAACGCGCAGGCCAATGGCTTAGTATGATTATTCACAAATAATGAAGCGTCTTCCCTGCCTTGCGGTAATCCTCGGTTTCCTGTGCATATCCCCCGCCCGGGCGGATTCGCAACTCGATGCCATCGTGGGCGCACTCAAGGGAATCGATGATCCCGGCATCCAAGCCAGCTTCCTTAAGGGCATGCTGGGGGGACTGGAGGGACGGCGCGACGTCGACCCGCCCACGGGTTGGAACGAGCTCAAAGTGAAACTGGAAAAGCAGGGCAACGAGGAAGTGTTGGCCCTTGTCGGCCGGATCGGGCAGGTGTTCGGGGACGAATCGGCGGGCGATTCGGCCTTGGCCAAACTCTTGGACCGGAAGGAGCCTCTGTCCGAGCGCAAACTGGCCTTGTCCGGTCTGGTGGCGCAAAAGAATCCCAAACTTCCGCCCAAGCTCGCCGGATTGCTCGACCAAGGGCTCCGCATGGAGGCCGTGCGGGCCTATTCCGCCTTCGATTACAAGCCCGCCGCACCCACCCTGCTTGCGAGGTATTCCCAATTCGATTCCAAGGAAAGAATGGCCGTTGTCGAGACCCTGGCCTCCCGAAAGCCATATGCCCGGGCCTTGGTCAAGGCGATGAGCGAAGGCAATGTCGCGAAGGAGGAGATTCCCGCTTACGTCGCCCGCAATCTTCATGCCATGCTCGGAGATGTCTTCGAGAAGGTATATGGAAAGGTGGAGGCGGTCTCGGCGGACAAGGACAAAGAGATCGCCAAGTACAGGTCCATGATCCTCAAGGCCGATTTCTCAAAAACCGACGCCTCCAAGGGTAGGGCCGTCTATCAGCGGGTCTGCGGGGCCTGTCACGTCATGTATGGCGAGGGAGGCAAGATCGGGCCCGAGTTGACGGGCTCGAACCGTTCCGATCTCAATTACTTTCTTCTCAACGTCCTGGCTCCCAGTTACGACGTCCCGGAGGGCTACCGCATGGTTACCATAACCAGCAAGGACGGCCAGGTCTCGGTCGGGAACGTCGTGGAGGAGGATGCCAACAAGGTCGTCCTCAACATGGTGGGTCAGAAAAGTGTGATTGCCAAGTCGGATGTGAAGACCCGCGTCACCTCAAAAATTTCCATGATGCCGGAAGGCCTCTTGCTAACCCTCAAGGATCCCGAAATTCTTGACCTGATCCAATATTTAAGAACCGAAAAACAAGTCCCGCTTCCCTAACCATGAAAATTAGATTTACTATCCTTACCCTCCTCGCTTCGGTCCTGAATGGGGCCACGCCGACTAGCAACGCGCCTTTTCTCAAACCGGACGAGGCCATTGCCAAGATGACCATTCCCGATGGGTTCGAAGTCAAGGCCTTCGTGGCCGAGCCGGATATCGGAGAGGCCATTGCCTTTTGTTTTGATTTCCGCGGGCGGCTCTGGACCTTGGAAAATTACAACTACCAAACCAGACGGGCTCATTCCACGGACAAAAGGAACCGCATACAAATTTTCGAGGACGTCGATGGGGACGGCGTGTTCGATAAGAAAAAGACTTTTACTGAAAACCTTACTTTCAGTTCTGGTATCGCAGTAGGCATGGGCGGAGTTTACGTTGGGATGCCACCCGAATTGATCTTCATTCCCGATGCCGATGGGGATGATGTGCCCGATGGTCCGCATGAGGTTCTGCTCGACGGTTGGGGAATCCATGACCGGCACGAGACCCTCAATAGCTTCATCTGGGGGCCGGACGGCTGGCTTTACGGTTGCCACGGGGTGTTTACCCGCTCCGAAGTCGGCAAGCCGGGTGCGGACAAGGAAGACCGCAAGTTCATCGACGGTGGAATCTGGCGGTTCCATCCACAGTCCAGGGAATTCGAAATCTTTGCCGAAGGCTTGTCCAATCCCTGGGGATTCGACTTTAACGACATGGGGCAGGGCTTTGCCACCTGTTGTGTTATTCCCCACCTTTTTCATATTGTTCAGGGGGGGATTTACCATAAGCAGAGCAGACAGAACGTGAACCCGTACGTTTATGACAACATCAAGACGATCAGGGATCATACTCACAAATCCGCTCATGGCGGGGCCCGCTTCTACCTAGCCGACGTTTTCCCACAGAAATTCCGCGACCAGCTCTTCATGTGCAACATTCACGAGCATGCGGTGCTGATCGATTACATGGTGCCCAAAGGGTCGAGCTTCATTGGCAAGCATGGTGATGACTTCATTCTTACCAATGACTTGGCCTGGGTCGGATTCAGCGTGGAGACGGGGCCGGACGGTGGCGTCTACGTTCTGGACTGGCACGACCAGAATATCTGCGGAAACGTGGTCAAGTTCGCCAATTCCGCCCGGGTATACCGGATCATGCCGAAAGGCGTCAAGGGACCTGAACCTTTTGACTTGGAGAAGTTGTCGGATACGGAATTGGTCGAGATGCAGAATCATTCCAACGATTGGTACGTGCGTCAGTCCCGAACGATTCTTCAACACCGTTTCGCCGCTGGGAAATTGAATTCTGCCAAGGTACATGGCAAACTGGAAACGATGCTCAAGGATGCCAAAAGCGTGGGCAAGCGACTGCGGGCCTTGTGGGCTCTTCAGGTTACGGGTGGATTCAAGGGCAAGGATGCCAAGCTGATGGCATTGCTTGATGATTCCGAACAGTACGTCCGGTCCTGGGCCATTCAATTTCTCAGCGAGGACAAGAAACCCTCCGATACCATGCTTGCAAAGTTTTCCAAGATGGCGAAATCGGATCCCTCTCCGGTCGTTCGACTTTATCTTGCCTCCGCCCTCCAGCGTTTCCCTCATGACGACCGCTGGTCCATTCTTGAGGGCTTGGCTTCCCATGAAGAAGACAAGGACGACAATAATCTTCCTCGCATGGTCTGGTTGGCTCTAGAACCGATGGTGCCAGATAACTCGGCCAAAGCTCTTACCTTGGCCGCCAAGGCGAAACTTCCCCGGTTACAGGAATTCGTTCCGAGAAGAATGCTCGCCGGAAAGACCCCGGTCGGTCCTCCTCAGAAGCGGAAGGTTTCCAAGGCTGACTGGCAGAAACTTATCCGAAAGGCCGCACCCAATTTTACGGTCGAAGGATCGGGAGAGGGAGGGGTAGTACGTTTCGGTACCTTCCGAAACAAGACGGCTACGCGAACCCATCCGATCAAACGTGGCGAGCCTTCCGTACTCAGCCGCAAGCTTAAGGTTCACAAGGGGAAGAAGACGATCCTGCATGCCACCGTCAGTCATCACCCCCATGGAGATTGGGAATTGCGGGTCAAAGTGGATGGCAAGATCATTTCAAAGAAGGAAGTTTCCTCCAAGACCACCACCGATGAGTGGCTTACCCATGAGGTGGACCTTTCTCCCTATGAAGGAAAAGAGATCAAGCTGGAGCTTGAAAACAACCCGACTGGTTGGATGAACGAATGGGCCTACTGGCATGAGGTCAAGGTAAGCATCCTTCCTCTCTCCGTAAAAAAAAAGACAAGCGGTAAGGACAAGGCCAAGATAGTCTTTATTTCCGGCAAGCCCAGTCATGGGCGGATGAAGCACGAGCACCGGGCCGGCAACATGATTTTGGCCAATCGGTTGAATGAGTCCGGCTTGCCGGTGAAGGCGGTCGTTTTGGAAGACGTCGGTTACCCAAAGGACGATTCCGTTCTAGAGGACGCAGCCACCATCGTGCTCTTCTGCACAGGTCACGGCGGGCACGTTCTCAACCCAAAACTCAAGGAATTCGATGCCCTTATGAAAAAGGGAACGGGAGTGATCATGATTCACTGGGCGACGGAGGCGGTGAAGGGCCCGCCCGGTGATCGGTTTCTCGAGTGGATGGGCGGATTCTGCGATCTGAACTGGTCGGTCAATCCGCATTGGAAGCCCAATTTCAAGCCGCAGAAACACCCGATCTGGAATGGGGTCAAGCCCTTCAGCGTGGATGACGAGTGGTATTATCACATGCGCTTCGTGGAGGACCGGACCGGATTCACCCCCATCCTGACCGACATCCCTCCTCCGGAGACCCTGCGAAGAAAGGATGGTATACGCAGTGGCAACCCTGCGGTCCGCAAGGCGGTGGCCAATGGGGAAACGCAGCACGTTGCCTGGGCCTACGAAAGGAAATACGGAGGCCGTGGGTTCGGCTTCACCGGGGGGCACAACCACGTCAGTTGGCAGGACGACGGATACCGCAAGATCATGCTGAACGCCATCCTTTGGACCGCAGGTCTCGAGGTGCCCAAGAATGGAGTGGACTCGCCCGCTCCCGACAAGGTCGAGATCGAGTCCAACCTCGACTAAACCTTATAACTTATCCCTACCTCATGAACAGATTTCTCCTTCAGGCTTTCTTTCTGGTATTGTGTAACCCTGTGGCTTGGGGCGAGCGCCCGAACATCCTGTTTTGCATATCGGACGACCAGTCCTATGCCCACACTGGGGCCAATGGGGATCCGGTCATCAAGACCCCCGCTTTCGACCGGGTGGCGAGGGAGGGAATCCGTTTCACCCATGCCTTTTGCGATGCCCCGACTTGCGGACCGTCCCGTAGCGCCATTCTTACTGGTCAACACATTTGGCGTCTGGAGGAGGCGGGTAACATCCACAGCACCTTGCCCAAGAAATTCGTTACCTACACAGAAGTTCTGGCCAACGCCGGATATTCGATCGGTTTTACGGGTAAAGGATGGAGTCCCGGACGCTTGGCGGCCGGAGGGCGCGATTCCAACCCTGCGGGCAAGGAATTCCAAAAACGTCGCTTGAAACCTCCTTTCCGGGCCATGAGAAACACCGATTACGCGGCCAACTTCGATGATTTTCTAGGCGAAGTAAAGAAGGGCCAGCCGTTTTGCTTTTGGCTGGGTACGAGCGAACCGCACCGGGCATTCGAACTTGGGGCGGGCAAACGAACGGGAAAGGATCCTGCCAAGGTAATCGTTCCGAAGATCTTTCCTGATCACCCCGTGGTGAGGAGCGATATTCTTGACTACTACGTCGAGATCGAGCATTTCGACAAAATGATCGCCCGGGCTTTGAAGTCTCTGGAAAAAGCCGGGCAACTGGACAACACCATCGTGGTCGTGACGAGCGACCATGGCATGCCTTTCCCCCGGGCCAAGGCAAGCCTTCACGACCAAGGCTCCCGAGTCCCCTTGGCCATCCGCTGGCCCAAGGGAATCAAGGCTCCCGGGCGCGTTTTTGCCGGTCCCGTTAACCTGAGCGCGCTTGCCCCCACCTTTTTGGAAGCTGCCGGATTGAAAGTTCCCGGCATGATGACCGCAAATGGCCTGTTGGACGTCATCGGGAATGAGCCTAGGTCGGCTCGTCTTGCCGCCTTCATCGCCATGGAACGCCACGACGGGTGCCGCAAGGGGGGCAAGGGCTATCCCTGCCGGGCAATCCGGACGAAGGACTATATGTATATCCTCAATCACAAGCCAGACCGCTGGCCTGCGGGAAACCCGGATCGTGAATTCTGCGCCCGTTACATCCCCTTCGGCGAAGTCGATTCCTCACCCACCAAGAGCTTGCTGATGGACAACAAGGGAAAGCCCGGATTCAAACGCTTTTACGATCTTGCTTTCGCCAAGCGTCCCGCCGAGGAACTCTACGACTTGAAAAAGGATCCCGGACAGATCGAAAACGTGGCCGGCAAGCCCGAGTACGCCGCGATCCAAAGGAAGCTCGGCGCGCAGCTCAAGAACCGCTTAAGGCAAACCAAGGACCCGCGGGCTCTTGGTCTTGATGCTCCTTGGGACTACTATCCTTACTACGGTGCGATGAGGAACAAAGATTGGGCAGTCGATCCCAAGCCGTGAAACACGTCCCCGAAATTAACCACTGCAAGCCCAATTCCAAGGCATATTGGTGTTCGGTTTGTCAATGCCACAGCCCTTACGACCGGGGGGCATACAAATGCAGAGCTTGCGAATTCAGAGTGTTCATGCCTAAAGAGATACAATCTTGGATGTACGGGTTCTTGATTTTCACTGCGCTTATGCTTTTGGGTCCCAGTTTTAGCCCCGAAAATTCTGAATTTTTCTTCGGCATGGCCGGATGTTCAAGTCTGATAGGAGGCTCGATGGTCTACCACATGCGCAAATGGGTTCGCTGGTCATGGAGCCAACGAATGAAGTCTTCCGCCCGGTTGAGAGAAGAGGCCCTGAGTCATCCCGTTCAGCCCCGATTCACGGACGATGGTTGTTTTGCGGAATGGGTCGGCCAGTTCCTCGACGAAAAAGAAACCCACGCCCTTATGGAAAAATACCGCTCGCAAACAAATTCCGAATGAAAGCCCGAAATCAAATCCTAGCCGGAGCCTGTCTCCTACTCTCCACCCTTACCATCTTGGCAAGTCAGCGCCCGAACGTGATCGTCGTAATGACCGATGATCAAGGCTATCCCGAAATCTCGGCCCATGGCAATCCGGTCTTGCAAACCCCCAGCCTGGATCGTCTGCATGGACAGAGCGTACGTCTTTCCGATTATCACGTATCGCCCATGTGCACGCCTACCCGCGGGCAGTTGCTTACCGGTTTGGATGCGGCCCGCAACGGTGCGGTCAACGTGAGCAGCGGACGGGCCCTGCTTCGGCCCGAGAACCCGACCATGGCCAATTATTTTGCCGATGCTGGATACGCCACCGGTGTCTTCGGGAAGTGGCATTTAGGGGCAAACTATCCCTTTAGGCCACAGGACCGGGGTTTTCAGGAAAGCGTCTGGTATCCCTCCTCCTCCATCCCTTCGGTTCCCGCCTATTGGGGCAACGACTATTTCGACGACGTGTACGTCCACAACGGAAAGGAAAAACAATTCAAGGGCTATTGCGCCGACGTCTTCTTCAACGAGGCCAAGCGTTTCATTTCGGAATCGGTCCAAAAGAAAAAACCCTTTCTTTGCTATGTTGCGACCAACACTCCACACGGGCCCTTCTGGCCAAAGGAAGAAGACCGCAAGGTAATCGCTCAGGCACTGGCCCAGCCCAAGTTCGATCATTTGAACGGTGGCCTGAAGAATCGGCTCAGCCTTTACCTGGGGATGATCCGAAACATCGACTGGAATATGGGCAAGCTGATGAAGTTCCTCGATGACGAGGGCTTGGCCGAAGACACCATTTTGATTTTCAAAACGGACAACGGCAGCCTGCTTGGCCCTCAGTATTTCAATGCCGGGATGAGAGGAAAGAAAACCGAGATCTGGGAGGGCGGACACCGCGTGCCCTGCTTTATCCGTTGGCCCAAAGGCGGGCTTGGGAAGCCTCGCGACGTAGGTGGCCTGACCCAGGTTCAGGACGTCCTGCCCACCTTGCTGGATCTTTGCCAAATCAAGCCCAGGAAAGGGCCCAAGCTCGACGGCATGAGTTTGGCCCCCGTTCTCCGGGGCAAGAGGAAGGTATCGGACGACCGCATCCTCGTCATTAATTACAGCCGGATGCCCGGGTTCTCGAATTATCCATCTCCGCACTCCCAAACCCAGATGCGGGCCGATCAGGCAGCGGTGCTTTGGAAACGCTGGCGCCTCCTCGAGGACCGCGAACTGTACGATCTGGCTTCCGATCCCCTGCAAAAGAAAAACGTCATTGGCGAGCATCCCCTAGTGGTGGCCAAAATGCGCAAGCGCCTTTATTCGTGGTGGGACGGGGTCAAGCACTTGGCGAACGAGGAACAGCGCATCATAATCGGGACCAAGCACGAGAACCCGACCAAACTATCCGCCACGGAGTGGCTCGACGTCTTCGTCGACCAGCAGGGGCAAATCCGTCGTGGCGTATTGAAGAACGGATATTGGTTGATCGACGTGGCGAGGGCAGGGGAGTACGAGATCGAGCTTAGGCGCTGGCCCAAGGAAGCCGATGGAACGGTCAGCGGGACCTTGCCCGACGGCAGTGGCACGGCCTTGCCCATCAATCAGGCCATGCTCTTTGTGAGCGGGCATAATCACCTCAGCATCTCGCAAAAAAAATCCTACCAGTTCGAGGGACTGACCAAGCGGGTCACTCCGAAGGACAAGGGTGTCACCTTCACGATGAACCTGAAGAAAGGTCCCACGGCTCTGCACACTTGGTTCAAGGGGAGGAACGACCTGACTCTCAGCGCCTACTACGCCTACGTGACCCGCAAGGGTGACGCCCGTTGATTGGATCGTTCTATCCTTTCCTAGACCTCGCTCAAGGTTTCGGTGCTTCCGCCGAAACTTTCAGCTTCCACGCCTAGCTTGTGCAGCATGGTCAGGTAAAGGTTGGAGAGTGGAAGCTCGGTGTAGTCCATTTCACCGCGCCAACCGGAGTCGGAACTGATGCCCGAGGTGGCTTGGTGCTTGTCGTTGCCCTGGCCGTACTTGAGGTATTGACCGTGTTTGAAACCCATGTTTTTAGCGCCCATGAGCATCATCGGGTAGTTGCGTGAAAGGTGAAAGGCACTAGAAGCCGACCCGAACAGAATAGCCGTGTTGTCGAGCATGTTCCCAGTACCCCCGGGCTCGGGCGTGTCCTTGAGCCGTTCGGCAAAGCGGCCCAGTTCTTCGTTGATGAAGCGGCAGTAGATGCCGAAATTCTTGTACCCGTCGGGTTGCTTGGTGTCGTGAGAAAGAGTGTGGGCGGCCCTGTATCCGACGGCCCGGGAAAGGTAGTCGCTTACTCCCACGCCGTTTTCCCTTCCCAGTTGGTAGGTTGCGGTGCGGGTGGTGTCGGTTTTGAAGGCCAGATAAATAAGCTCGTACATGGTACGCAGGAAATTGCGCGGGTCCTCGGGGGTGACATCGAGGTTGAGCATATCCGATTCCACGCTCGGCATGGGAATGTTCAACCACCTCTTGGCTTTCTCCACCTTGCGTTCCGTATCGCGCACCGACTGAAGGTAGTCGGCAAGGGTTTCCTGATCATTCTTGGAGAGGGAATGGTTCAAGGAAATCGCATCCTCCAAGAGGTCGTCGAGAGCGCTTTTGCTCAAGGCAAGGCGGCGCTCGGCGTCCGGACCGCTCTTGACGAAGAGCATGTCGAAGATGCGCTTGGGTTTGTGCTCGGCGGGAATGGGCCTGCCTTGGGCGTTGTAGGACATCGTGTGGGCTCCGCGTGGGGAACCGGTACCTCCGTCGGTCGACATGACCAAAGAATCATGCCGGGTGTGCTTACCCGCGTGAGCGGCAAAGACCTGATCGAGCGAAATACTGTTTTGATAGGGATCATCCATGGCCCCGGTGTCGGCGCCGGTGAGAAACTGGTCGGCATTGCGGTGGCCATGAACTTTTCGCACCGCGGGGTGCGACAAGCCGGAAAACACCGTCAGATCTTTCCTCAAGGGCCCTAGCGTCTCCATACACTTGGTGAAAGTAAAATCCTTGCCCTTGCCATGGGGAAACCAGCTCCAGTCCTTGAAGGAGGGATCTTCCTCAAGGGGCATGGGAACGCCGTCAGGGAGGTAAAAGCAGGCAAGACGCTTCCGATTGGCACTTTGCTTGGCGGCTTGAGCCGCGGAAGAAAAGGACTCAAGCCAAGGAAGGGCCAAGGCAATACCCGAACCTCGTAGGAATTTCCGTCGATCCAATGTGGAGATGTTCATGCTCGTTGACTTTTCACTTTCAATTCAACCGAAATAAATCACTTTTCACAACTAGAATTACAAGATCAGCCAACCCGTCCCCCTTCTTGCGCAGGTCTGCGGCAATTCGGTCGACCTCAGCTCGGTCGCCAAAGGTCAAGGGTCGGCCCAGAGCATAGGCGGACAGTTTGTGAGCCATGGCCCGGGCAAATTGATCCTGCCGGTTTGCCAGGAGGTATTCCTTCACTCCTTTCAGGCCATGAAGTTCGTCCTTGTTGTAGAGGAGGCTACTGGCATCGACCGGTTGGCCGTCGATCTTGTCACGCCATCGGCCGAGGGCGTCGAAGTTCTCGAATGCAATACCCCAGGGGTCGATCTTTGCGTGGCATGAAAAACAAGCCGGGTCACTGCGGTGATCCTCCATGCGCTCCTTGAGCGAGAGCTTGAGGATTTCGGGGTCGGCCAAGTCAATCTCAGGCACTGCCGGAGGAGGAGGAGGAGGAGGGTCGTTGAGGAGGTTCTCCAAAAGCCAAACTCCCCGCTTGAGTGGGTTCGAATCCTTGCCGTTTGAGTTCATCGCCAAGAGCCCCGCTTGCCCGAGCAGACCACCGCGTTTGCTTTCGGGGGAGAGGCCAACCCTCCGCATTTGAATGCCTGAAACTTCAGGCAAGCCGTAATGTTGGGCCAGCCGGTGGTTCGCCAAGACGTAGTCCGAGTGGATGAAATCCATTACCGCTTCGTTGTTCTTGAGTATTTCGGCAAAGAGAGCCACTGGTTCCTTCTTCATGGCTTCCACCAGCAGCGGATCGACTTTTCCATAGGCCTTGGCATCGAACTTTAAAAAATCCAGTTGATCCATGCCCAACCACTGGCGGGTGAAATGCCGGGCGAATCGTTGAGACTTGGGATCGTTCAGAAGTCGTCTGGTTTGTCGCTCCAGAATTTTGGCATCGGAAAGCTTTCCTTCTTCCGCCAAGCCCATCAGTTCTTCATCTGGTTGACTACTCCAAAGAAAGAAAGACAACCGGCTGGCTAATTCAAAGTCTGATGCCTGCTGGTTTCGGTTCTCCTTCCCGTCAGACCGAACGAGGTATAAAAACTTCGGCGAGGAAATCACGGAGGCAAGAACCTCCAAAATAGCCTCCTGCGAATCTTCGCATTGCGGACGAAGGTCGTGGAAGAGTTTCAGCTTTTTATCCACCTCCGCTTCGCTAACCGGACGGCGCCAGGCCCGGGCCATGAAGCGGGAGATCACTTTGCGGGCATATGCCTTTTCATTCTCATCCTTTCGATGATCAGCGAAAATCCGCTTGTGTGATTCCGGTGGCCACTGGTCAAAGTCGGGGGCAATGATTTCAACATAGTCGATGACCATCGACACCTGTGCCCCGGAGGTGTTTCGCAGGGAGAGAAATTCTGCGGGGTTGGGCATTTGGCCTAATTTGTGGGTTTTGCGAAAGGAATTGCGCGGAGCATCGTCGAGAGCTACGTCCCATTCGTAAAAACGGGCTTTGCCTGGCGGGGCATCGATACGCAAGTCAGGACCTCCGACGTTTTCCGATATGCGTGAGTCGTTACTCGGTTGGTGTCCGAAATACAAACGTACGGTCGGCAAGTGATTACCTTCCTTCTCGAGGCGGGTGGCCCGGATACGCACTCTCATGTTGCCGGTGTCGGGCAGTCCGTCCCCTAAGTCGATGATGAATTTCTGATTGGCCGGAATCACCACGACATCCGATGAGACCGACGGTATCTCAGGCCGCTTGCTCGTCGGCTTCCATGCATACTTGGCTCCGTGGTAACTCCATTGCGATCTGACCCCGTTGCCGGTAATCGTGTTCCTGAATTGCGTGTTGCCTGGCTTTAGCCCGAATTTGGCTTCTTGCTTCTTAGCGGCATCATCCAGTGCGACAACCCCATTTTTAATCTGCTTCTTTTTCTTTTCCACATAAGCCGCATAGTTAGAATCTACTCTGGCCGATGCCGCCTTCATAGTTATACCGTAGTATATTGGGTTAGGTTGGTCTCCCCGCACGGTTGCTAATTCCAACGCCCGGCGGGCCTGGGCACGGTATTCACCTAACTGCACAGCGGTCATCTGTAGCATTTCCGAGCTGTTCTTGAAGCCGTCCTCGGATGCAGTCTCCGGTGGGAGGTCGCGGGAAAAGTCGTGGGGCAAACCAAGCAGGTCCTGCATTGCGTACTTGTATTCGTAGCGTGTCATCCTACGGAACGAAGTATGACCTTTCTCACTTCGCCTTACCTGCGAGGCGGTCTGAATTTCACTTGAAAGCCAATCGACCACAAGCGCTTTTTCATCGTTCGTTAACTGTGCCTTGGCGTCCTCCGGCGGCATCTCGCCGTTGCCTATCACGTCGAACACCTCCAACCACCAACTGACGTCCTTGCCCTTGAGCAAATCGGGGTTCAGCGTATCGACGCGGAATCTGCCCTTTTGCTTTTGCGGTCCATGGCAGTTTACGCATACCCGTTTCAAAACCGGTTCTACGCTCTTTCGGAATTCAGCCAGTCTCGCTTGAGGCAAATTGCTTCCGGATAGAGGTGAATCCCTCTCAGCCGCGGCAGCTATCAATCCTGAACCGAGGGCTGTGGAGAAACCAAAAAGGAATCTTACGTGATGGAAAGGGTTTGCCATCCTGAACGTCAAGTTATTTGGCCATCAGTTCCTTGAGCTTAGGGGTAATGGCTGCGGCCCATATCTCGTGTCCTTTTTTGCTCGGGTGAGTGGTGTCAGGCATGATTTCCTGAGGTAGGAATCCTTTCTCATCGAGAAATTTTTCTCCGATGTCCATGAAGGTTACGTTGGGCACTTCCTTTAGCAGTTCGGGAAGATAGGAATTAAGCTCGATGATTTGCTTGCGGTGTGGATGATCGAGGTTGCGCCGGCGGGGGAAAACGCCCAGTACGAGGATTTGCATTTTAGGGTACATGGAGTTGAGTTTCCTCGCGATAGCCTGCACGCCATCCGCCGCCTGTTTGGGTTTGTCGCTCCCCCAGCAGATATTGTTTGTTCCGATCATCAAAGAGGCCGCTTTTGGAGCAGTCTTTAGAGTGGGCAGGTGTTCAAGTCTCCACAGGACGTGGTTCGTCCGGTCGCCACCAAATCCCAAATTCAAGGCATGCAAGGGGGCAAAGTGCTTTTCCCAAACCTGCTCTCCCGGGCCTCCTTTATCAAAATTGTTGGTGATGGAGTCGCCAACCATCAGGAGCTCGATCTTCTCGTTCCTTTTGGGGTCGTTTGCAGCTTCGATCTCAGCGATTTTCTGGGCATGGCGGGCCATCCACCAAGAAGCCAGTCGTACTTGTCCGGTTATGGAGGGGTGAGTGGCCGATTCGGCCGCAAAAACAAGCTGAAAGGGGATGGCCCAAGCGCACGCCAGTATCGAAAATAAAACAAAATGAAAAGTAGTGTGGAGAGTGAATCTCGGATCGAAATCAATTTTTGAATTACCATTTCTCATCTCTTTCACTTTTAATCTACAAGATGGACGCAGGCAACGGGTAAGAAGGCGTTTGAATCATTTTAGGTAACGAGCGAAAGTGACAGTCATGAAAAATCCCGCGTAAGGGAAATCGAAACGGGCAAAGCCATCCCCGGGGTTTTTTCAGGCAAAGTCCGAATTTGTGGGTTGGTAATCAGTAAAAAACATGAAAACTAACTCAAACTAATAAAATATGAAAAAATCATTTTTTTGGGTCTTATCCCTTTTGACTGGTTTACTGGTTGGAAGTTTTTCCCTTTGTGCGGAGAAGAAACGAATGCCCAACGTCGTCTTTTTTCTGGTCGACGATCTGGGTTGGTCGGACGTAAGTTGCTACGGCAGTCAGTTTCATGAAACTCCTGCGATCGACCAGTTGGCAAAAGAAGGTATGCTATTCGACAATGCATACTCGACCTGCCACGTCTGTTCGCCGAGTCGGGCCAGTATCCTGACGGGCAAGTACCCGGCCCGTACCAACCTTACGGAATGGCTGGGAGGGCGTCCGGAGCGCGACTACGAGCCACTGCACCACGGGGAAAAGCTGACCGCCTTGCCGGACGAGGAGGTGACCCTGGCCGAAACCCTCAAGAGCCATGGCTACGCCACCGCGAACTACGGCAAGGCGCACCTGAGGGTAGACCCAAAGGCCTATGGCTTCGATGAGGAGATCACGGGCTGGGTGCGGTCCTATCACTACCCTTTTGGAGGAGCATACAATGCGAAGCTTCCTGCCAAAAAAGGCGACTACTACACCGACAAGCTGACCGATGCGGCGTTGGATTTCATTGAGCGCAACAAGGACCGGCCTTTCTTCGTACACCTCGAGCATTTTGCGGTGCACGACCCGATTCAGGGGCGCCCGGATTTGGTGGAGAAATATCGCAAAAAGCTTGCGGCGATGCCAAAACGGGACGGGCCTGACTTCATTCTTGAATCCAATCCGGACGGTCCGGCGTTGACGGAGGAAGAACTGAAGGCGCTGGCGGAGAATGACCAGCTACAGGCGCACCAGGACGCCCGTGTCTGGTGGGTGAAGCAAAAGCAGGATAACGTGGAGTTTGCCGGTATGCTCGAGGCCACTGACGAAAGCCTTGGGCGGATCCGCGCCAAGCTTGCCGAGTTGGGGCTGAGCGAGAACACCATCGTCATCTTCACGGCGGACAACGGAGGCATGTCCGCATCGAACCAATACCGCGGGGTCAATCATCCGAGGAAGTCCTTGGACAGCCGCTTTGCTTCCTCCAATCTTCCCTTGCGTGGGGCGAAAGGCTGGAATTACGAGGGTGGGGTACGAGTCCCTTTGATCGTTCATTGGCCGGGGCGCACCAAGCCGAATTCCAAATCCCATGCCTTGGTAACGGGAACCGACTACTACCCGACGTTGCTCGAGATGACGGGTTTACCCGCCTTGCCCAAGCAACACGTTGATGGAGTCAGTTTCCTGCCCGCGCTCCGGGGCAAGGCTCATGACCGGGGCGCCATCTACTGGCACTTTCCCCATTACAGCAACCACGGTTACCAAAGCCCCGGCGGGGCGATCCGATTGGGGAAGTACAAGTTGCTCGAATACTACGAAAACGGGAGCGTGCAGCTTTTCGATTTGGAAAAGGACCTTGGCGAGCAGAACGATCTTTCGGGATCCAAACCGGACGTCACTGCGAAGCTTCTTAAGATGCTGCATGACTGGCGTCGTGAAGTGGATGCCAAAATGCCATATCCGAAAACCGCAACCTCGAAACCGGCGAAGGGAGCAAGGGTTAGTAACACCAAGCCCAACAACGTCCCTAGGTCAGGATCGAATTTACCTGCCGACGTCGCATCCTTCGCTCCTGGTTGGAAGGTCCGCGACTGGGGCGGTCCCGCCATGAAGCCCGGGTTGCGAGCGCAATGGGATGGACGCAACAAAGTACTTCTCACCCATCCGCTCAGCAAAACCGTTCCCTGCGTTCTGTCCCGGAAGATCAAGGTGCCGGCGGGAAAGAAATCCACTCTCGAGCTTGAGGTCACCAATCACCCGAAGGGAAACTGGAAGCTGGTGGTCGTGGTCAACGGCAAGGAAGCCCTCAGCGAGGACGTAACGGAAACGAAATGGCGCAAGTTCCAGATCGACCTAAGCAAGCACGCCGGCAAGCCGGTCGACGTCGAGCTTCGAAACCAAGCCACCGGTTGGTCCCATGAAGCCGCCTATTGGAGCCGGATCGAGCTTGTTCATTAAAAACAAACGAGATTAGCCATGACGTTTAAACTTTTATTTGTTCTTTCATCACAAGCGCTTCTCTTTTTCACGCTGGTTGCAAAGGATGCGAATTGGCCGCGCCACGAAATTTTTTCCGGTTCCCACGTAAACTCCGCGACCGCTCACGATTACGACAAGGATGGCGTTCAGGAAATTCTCTTCTCAGCGGATAGCAAGGTCTTCCTTTACCTCGGCCCCGATTATGAAAAGAAGCAAATCCTTGCCCACGCCGGTCCCAAATATGCGAAACTGAAGGGCCGATGCATCCACAGCGTCCTGCACGACGTGGATCAAGATGGAGATCTCGACTTCGTGGGTTCTTTCGTACGCGGGCTTTTTTGGCTCGAGTGCCCGGACAAGAACCCCACCTCGAGCGAGTGGAAGATGCATGAGATTACCGATGAGATCTTTGGGGTTCACTGCATCCGTTCCTTCGATATCGATCAGGATGGCAAGAACGATCTCACTGCCAATGATTTTACCGACGAAAAAGGACCGTATTCACGGTCCGTTTGCTGGCTTAAGCCCAAGTTTTCGAAAAAGAAACCGATCGAGTGGACCATCATTCCACTAGCCAAGGGTACCGCCCAGGGAGGCAGCCACTACTTTGACTTCGGCGACCTCAACGGGGATGGTCGCATCGACTTCGCCATGGGAGCCAAGGGCAAACCTTTTGAAAACGGCAATTACTTTGCGGTCTACTATTCAGGGAAGGATATAACCAGGCCCTGGCGCCGGGAAATGCTTCCGGGCGCCGGCGAGCACCTCGGAGCCACCCACGCTGCGCCCGCCGACGTGAACGGGGATGGCAAGGTCGATATCCTGGCCACCCGAGGCCATGGGGTGGGGGTCCTTTGGTTCGAGGCCCCCACTTGGAAGCAGCATATGATTGACGATTCGATCCATTCCACTCACTCGACCGATTTCGGTGATATTGATGGAGATGGAGACGTCGACATGAGTACGGTTGGGTACGAATCCAAGCTTGCCGTCTGGTACGAGAACGATGGCAAGGGCAACTTCACCCGCCACGTTCTCAGTCGTGACCAAATGGCTTACGACACGATGATCACCGATTTGGATGGGGATGGGGACAAAGATATCCTCGTAGCTGGTCAGCGCAGCCAAAACGTGGTCTGGTTCGAGAATCCAAAGCGTTGAGCGTTCTTTAAACGATTGGAATCTCTCTCACCCTTTCAGTAGGTACGGCCTTTACTATCCAATGACGCTGCTTTCCAGAGCCAGGGCTGCCGACGCCCTGGATGAGAAACAATGAGAATATCTATCAGAAGAATCCTTGCAGGAAAGGCAATAGCCCTGTTCGCAATACAAATACTCTGCCAGCAAACTGCGATGGCAGAAGAAGAGACCCAAAAAACCAAAGCATTGGCGGATCGCGTCCGCGGGAACGTGAATAGTCAGCCGCTCAGATTCCCTAATCAGCACTGGGTTCGAGGCGCGTATTATGCGGGGCTGATGGCCATGTATGAAAGCACGTCGGATCGTGCCTACCTGGATGATTGCATGAAATGGGGGAAGCAGGTTTCCTGGCGGATCAAGGAGCAGGGGGGCGGGCCTTATGAAAGCGGCGCCTATCCGCTTGCTTGCGGACAGATTTGGTATGGTTGTTATCGGGCGAACAAGGATCAGCTGATCATGCAGCCCACCCTTGCGTTTCTGGAAGACCCAAAGGTTGAGAATCCCGTGTCCGCCCCGGGGAAATGGTATTTGGAAAACACGGGACATCGCTTTGTCGATGGGTTGTTTACCGCACCTCCGCTGCTCGCGATGCTGTATCAAATGACGGAGGATGAAAAATACGTGGATTGGATGGATGCCTGCTTTTGGGACGTGCACAAAGAAATCTTTGACCCCGATGCGGGCCTGTTCTATCGGGACGCTCGTTCCAAACCCCGGAAGACGAAGAACGGGAAAAAAGTGTTGTGGTCACGGGGCAACGGGTGGGCGTTCGGCGGGTTGACCCGAATCCTGAAACACCTCCCCGAACGTCATGCAAGCTATGCCCGCTATAAGGCATTGTACGTTCAAATGGCCGAGTCACTGGCCAATCGGCAACAAGCCGATGGGTTCTGGCGAAGCAACCTTGATGATCCTGAGCAATTTACCATGAAGGAAAGCAGTGGGACCGGGTTCTTCTGCTACGGCATCGCCTGGGGAATCAATAATGGGATCTTGAACAAAGAGCGCTTTCTTCCGGTTGCAAGGAAGGCATGGGCGGCACTTGCTTCGGTTGTAAACAAAGACGGTCAGGTCGGATGGAGTCAACCCGCTGGTGGTGGTCCCGGAAAAGTTGCGAAAGCAGACACCTCGAAATTTGGTACCGGTATCTTCCTTCTAGCCGCTAGCGAGATACATCTACTTTTTGCAAATGAAGGGAACAAACGATGAATAAG
>DLRY01000044.1 GCA_002500665.1 Opitutia bacterium UBA7876 | reverse complement strand
CCGACGGCACCTACTTCACCGTTCTCACCAACCCCTCTCACGGAGCGGCAACCGTCAATCCGCAATCAGGGAACTGGATCTATACGCCCAGCGCGAACTACTTTGGCAACGATTCCTTCGAGGTCATCGTTACCGATGATTCGAATGCCTCCACACTCGCATCCATAGTTCTTTCCATTATCTCCGTCAACGACGTCCCCGAAGCACTCGAGCTCATCGGCTTAACCATCCCTGAGAATATGCCGCCCCGCTCAGTCGTTGGTTATTTCGAGGCTATTGATCACGATCAGGACTCCAACCTTACCTTCTCGCTGGTCGAAGGCAATGGCTCGACTCACAACCACCTTTTCTTCATTGACGCAAACAACAACCTCAATACGCGTCAGAGCTTCGACTACGAGGCTGAGTTCGCTTTTGTCCGTGAAAAGGTAATTCCTTTTGATCATAACAAAACCACCGTTCCTGAAGATGCGGTCCCGGCACAGGATCCGGCTGAAAACGACGACTTGAATTCGACTTTCGCTGCAAGCAACGAGGATGAGAATGGCACGGCTGAAAGTATCGACGAAAACTTATCGCTGCCAATCCCACAGGATAGCGTGACCTCCAGTGCTCTTGACGGAAACGAGTCAGCCCAGATCTTCGATGCGAATGAATCGTTTGTCGATTCTGAGGACAATGGAAGCCGTCGTTCCGGCCAGGCTCTCGGCCCTGAAGTGGAACCGACCTACTTTAGAATTCGGGCCCGCGTCGAAGACCAGCACGGTGCATCTGCCGAAAAGAGCTTCGTCATCCGACTACTGAATAAAGTGGAGGACTACGACTCAGATGGCATCGAGAACGCCTACGATCCCGACGACGCCCTCTTTGAAATGCCGGCATTGGGAACTGTTGAGGTAACGGTAAGATCCAACGGTCGAATTTTCCTTACCTCCGGGTTCAGTCCCGGAAGAAACCGATCCTTGCCTGAATTCACCTTTCTCATCGCCGAGGACGAGGACTTCAACCGCACGATCCGTACGCTGCCCGCCGCCTTCCAAAATGGCCGTATCCATGCTACTCTCTACGATCTCAAGCCTGGCCGCGTTTATCATACCAGAGTGTTGTCCACGCATCGGGCGAAGCGTCTTCTCGGACCCGTTACCATCTTCGACACCCCTTCGGTCTACACCTACTGGTGGCAAGGACACGGCCAGATCCAAGGTAACTGGAGGCAATCTTGGCTGGGAATCTTTCTCCCCCACCGTAGCGGTTGGATCTATCACACTGAACTTCATTGGCTTTTCGCCCACGCCGGCAAGGATGGCGACCTCTGGCTGTGGAGCGACAAGTTGGGCTGGATCTGGACGAGCGAAGGCGTCTATCCTCACTTATACGGTAATACCAAGGCAAATTGGTTCTTCTTTTTCAAGAACATCGACGGACAAGCCATTCTCTTTGATTACTCTGCAGGAGGAATCGTCACCATAGGCGAATAGTACCCTCCATAATTCTTTCCGAAACAGGAATTCCCCCTCTTCATTGAGGCTTCCATCCTAAAATGAAAAATTCATTGATCCTTTGCTTCCTGTATTCATGTTGCCTGCTTCGGGCCGAAGACTGGCCTAACTGGCTCGGCCCCTACGGCACGGGGGTATCCGATGAGTCCGGTTGGAAAAACAACTTGGAGGAACAGATTTGGAAGACCAAGGTGGGAGTGGGGTTCTCCACCGTATCGGTCGCCAAAGGCCGACTCTACACCATGGGCCATGACGGAAGAAAGTCAGGTGGAAAGGAGACGGTATACTGCCTCGATGCAAAGACGGGCAAGTCGATCTGGACCCATTCCTACCCCGCTCCCCTTATCGACTACCTTCACGAGGGCGGTCCCTGCTCAACCCCTACGGTTGACGGCACTATCGTCTACGCCTTGAGCAAGCACGGGATTCTCCATGCCTACCAATCCTCGGACGGCGAAATTCTCTGGAAAAAGGACATGATGGAGGAGGCTGGAATGAGGAGACCTCCCGAATGGGGCTTTACCGCCTCACCATTCCCGGTCGGTGATCTTCTCCTTATCGAGGCGGGCGCCACCTTCGCCCTCGACAAGAAAACGGGGAAGACCAAATGGAAAAGCAAGCCCTACCGAGCCGCCTATGGGTCCCCGACCTCCTTCAAGTCGGGAAAATCCGACCTCGTCGCCATCCTCAAGACCGATGGACTGGTCATCCTAAATGCCGCCAACGGCGAGTCCCTCGCCTTCGAAAAATGGGAGACCAGTTACCGCACCAACTCGACTACCCCCATCGCGCAGGATGACAAGATCTTCATTTCAACCGGCTACAAGCGGGGATGCGCCCTCTTTCAGTTCAAAAACGGAAAACTCGCAAAGCTCTACGAAAACCGGAACCTATCCACCCACATGAACAACGCAATCCCAGTAGGTGACTTCCTCTACGGATTCGATGGTAACGTGCATATGGCGGGACCCAAGGATTTCGTCTGCATCCGTTTTTCCACTGGTGAAACCCAGTGGAGGTCCAAAGACGCCGGCTTGATGGTCGGCTCTCTCATTGTTGCGGGTAACCGGATTATTGCCCTCGGTCAAAGAGGCGAGCTCGTCGTTGCTCCAGTCGATCCGAAAAAATTCACCCCTCTCGCCCGCGAACAGGTCATCGGCGGCCGCTGCTGGACACCCCCCGTACTAGCCAACGGACTGCTCTACCTCCGCAACGCCCGGGGCGACCTCGTTTGCCTTGACCTCAAAGGGTAGAGTGCGTCCCACGCCGAGACCTATGGTACGACAACGCCTCTACATAGGGCGGTTGCGACAAGGAGCAGATTCTTTAGAACCTTGACGTGGGGCTCATGCAAAAGGAATACTAAGTACCATTCAATGGCATGCATGCCTCCCAACATAGAACCGAAGACAAGGAAACAATACCATGAGCAACCTATTCTTAAACCTCAACAACGAGCAAAAGGGACCTTTCGGGGTCGATCAGGTAAACCAAATGCTGGCTAGCGGCGAAGCCACCATCGAAACATCGGCTTGGATGGAAGGAATGGAAGGCTGGGAGCCTCTGAGCAGCGCCACTTTTTCAGCCCTTGGGGTGGGTGCGGAGGCCAAGCAGCCCTCACCGGAACCCGTCGCCAGCCCCGACCCCGCTCCTCAGACGGACGCTGAGCCTCAAGAAACGGCCGCTGCTCAGCCTTCCCTTGGGACAGAAGGCGCCGCCGAAATCCAAAAAAGCGAAAAAGGCTTTCTTCCTACCCTTCTCCTGTGCTTTTTCCTCGGAGGATTAGGCGTTCATCGCTTTTATGTTGGGAAAATCGGTACGGGCGTAGCCATAATACTCACCCTAGGTGGAGGCTTTGGAATCTGGCCCCTAATTGATTTCGTCATGATTTTGCTTGGAAAGTTTACCGACAAACAAGGCCTGGTCGTCAAGAGCTAGGGTTTTTTCTCCGTCATTAGACTCAAGGCTTTGCCCGGCCTTAAGGGTAGGTTAGACAAGGGTGCTTTCCATCAGGAATCTATTTTCACTTAATCTTTTATTCGTTTTTGTCGTCTATTTGGTAGTGGAAATAATCCAATGCAAATGAGGTTAAGTTGTGATCCTGTGATTTTCACTTGCTCCAAAGTCATTAATGACCAATAATATTATGCATGATAATCCGTCATTCAATACTGCTGTTATTGGCTTTTACAACCGCCCTTCCCGCCTTCTCCGCGAACAGGGATTTTCACACAAACACGGGAAAAGCCATCAACGGCGACGTGATCAAGTACTTCGAGGATGGCACCATCCTTCTTAAGAGATCGAAAGACAATCAATTGTTCCGCATCGACCTCTCGATCTTCACTCAGGACGACCAAGCCTTCGTTAAGAACAATTTCCCCCCTAACCACGATTCCCTCCCCGAGTTTAACCGACCCCTTTCGGACCGTGACCTCACGATAAACTCACAGTACATCGACAACTTGGTCCTGACCCACCTGCGCAAGTACAACCAGAGGCCCAACGACATGGCTTCGGACGAAACCTTCCTGCGACGGACCTACCTCAAGATCATCGGTCGAATCCCCACCCTGGAGGAAGGGCGTGAATTCCTCGAGGACCGCGATCGCTCCACCAAGCGGCGCAAACTGGTCGACAAACTCCTTGCCTCGGAGGGTTTCAACAGCAACTGGTTTCACTTCTGGGCCGATATCCTCAGGGCCAAGGAGAGGATCAACAACAACCGAGCCGGTGGAGGCGCTTTCATTGATTACATCAAGGAATCGATCGCCTCCAATAAACCATACGACAAATGGGTGAAGGAAATGCTGTCTTCCACCGGCCCCCTCTGGCAAGAGGGTAACGGCGCGGTAGGTTACTACGCACGTGACGCGGGAATGCCCTTGGACAACATGTCCAACACCGTTCGCATCTTCCTCGGAACAAGCTTGGAATGCGCCCAGTGCCATGACCACCCTTTCGACCGCTGGACTCAAAAGCAGTTTTACGAAATGGCCGCCTACACAAATGGCATGGGGCGGGTCGAGAGGAAGGATGCTCCTCACATAAAGGAGATGAACAAGTTGGTCCGTGACGAACAGCGCAAATGGGAAAAGACCGACAACCCCGAAAACGCCAGAAAGCTCCGTGACGCCCATCGGGGAATCAGTGACCTGTTGAAAGTCGGATTGGACGATCTTGGCAAGGGCTCAATCAAGCTGCCCGACGACTACCAGTACGACAACGCCGTCCCGGGGCAGGAACTGAAGGCTCAGACTATCTTCGGGCTCGCCATCACCCTCGACGAGAACCTTGAGAAGCAAGGATCGAGGGTCTCCTACGCCACTTGGCTGGCCTCCCCCGCCAACCCTCGTTTTTCGAACGTCATTGCCAACCGGCTCTGGAAAAAGACTTTCGGGATAGGGCTCATTGAGCCCGTCGACAACATGTTCGACGACACCATGCCGACCAACCCGGAGCTCATGCTCCATCTTGAGAAACTGATGGTCGCCCTTAACTACGACCTCAAGGAATTCCTCCGTATTCTCTACAACACCAAGGCCTTTCAGAGGAAGGCCGTAGCCCGTGACGTTATGGCTCGCGACGCCAAGGACGAAACCATGCCCCCAGAGGTCAAGTGGGTAGTTGCCGGGCCTCATCCCTCCAACCCCAAGCGCCTGAGCGTCCCTTTCTTCTACCAAGGTCCCGTTCTCGAGAGAATGACCGCTGAACAGCTGTGGGATTCTCTTCTCACCTTGAATTACCCGGAAATCGAAAAGCGCAAGGCCGTTCAGAGAATCGACAACCACGAAAAATTCGCCCGTTATGACGCCATGAGCGGGGAAGAACTATTTGCCGAGATCATCAAGCTTGCCGGCGTCGGCGGTGGAGGCGTAGGAATGGAAGACGGAGCAATGGCTGGTGTTGCCAAGCCCCGAGCCAAGTTGGGCAACCCCATTAATACTAACTGTCCCATCAAGCCCGGACGTGCCGTCGATCCCTCGATCAAGGCCCTGAATGAAAAAGGCGAGACCATCGGGTTTTGCTGCAATGGGTGCAAGAACAAGTTCGTTTCAAGCATGTCGAACGAAAAGCCTGCCACGAAGAAAAAGGTCGCGAAGCTCGGCAACCCCATTAATACCGATTGTCCATTGAAACCGGGACGGGCCATTGACCCCAGCCTGCTAGCCTTGAACGAGGATGGAGAAACCATTGGATTCTGCTGCAAGGGTTGTCTCCGCAAGTTTGAGGCATCGATGGCCCAAGCCAGGAACAAGAAGCCATCCGATACCCCCTCCATGGACGGATACGTCATGGTAAAAAACCGGGAAGTCAGGGCATCCGAAATCGGCTCGCCAGCACCGGTCGGCCACTTCATTCGCGAATTCGGCGGTGCCGATAGGGAACAAATTGAAAACAGCCACAAGCAGGCCGCGGTTACTCAGGTACTTAACTTGCTAAACGGTTACGTCGAGACGAAGATCTTCAAGAACAAGGAATCCGTAGTCATGAAAAACGTGAACGGAGGAGTAACCATGGAGGAAAAGATCGAGCTTGCCTTCCGCACCATCCTAAACCGCAAGCCCAACACCGCGGAGATCCGTGACTTTAAAGACGCAATCAAGAAAACGGGAGATACGGGATACAAGGACTTGGTTTGGGTCCTCGTCAATTCTCACGAATTCATGTTCGTGCAATAATCATTTATCAATATTAGCGCTTAAAAAAGACCCAAATAGGAATCAAATATCATGAAATCCAGCATGTCCAAAATCGATGAAATAGGGAGACGCGAATTCATAGCCAACGCAGCCAAGACCTGTCTTGGCGTTGGCCTCATGCCCATGGCCGGTTCCTACATCCATAACAGCGTAAACGCCCTCATTCCCGGAGCCCGTCCGGCGAAGGCCCGCTACGTCATTTACTTGAACATGGCTGGCGCGATGTCCCACCTCGACACGTTCGGGCCCAAGCCGGATTGTCCGGACATCCAAGGTCCGACCAAGGCTATCAAGACGAGTGCGGATGGAGTTATTCTTTCCGAGAACCTCCCCCGCACCGCCCAGCACATGCACAACTCCGCCGTCATCAGGACCTGCGTGTCCAGCCAGGGAGCCCACGAGCAAGCCAGCTACCTGATGCATACGAGCTACCTGAAGAGGGGAACCATTTCCCACCCGACCTTTGGGAGTTGGGTGGCCAAGCTTTCCGGGCAGATCAATCGCACCATCCCTATGAACGTGAGGATCGGAGGAGGGGGTAACCTCGGGGCAGGCTTTCTTGAATCCAAATACGGTCCGCTTCCGATTGGCAACCCCAAGGCCGGCTTGGCGAACAGTAAGAAGGCCGAGTATCTTGACGACCAGCAGTTCGGCAACCGGATCGCCATGGCCCAGAATATGAATTCAACCTTCACCGGACGTTTTCCCCAGAAGAAGGTCAGGGCTTACACCGACCTCTATAAGGACGCGGTCAAACTGATGAAGAGCAAAGACTTGCAAGCCTTTGACATCACCAAGGAACCCGAGCAAATGCACGCCCTCTACGGGGATTCGAACTTTGGCCAAGGATGCCTGCTGGCTCGTCGACTCATCGAGAACCAGGTACGCTACGTCGAGGTCACGAGAGGCGGATGGGATACCCACGACGATAACTTCAACCGGGTCTCTGAAAATTGCGCAGACATGGACCAGGCCTTGTCCGCCTTGCTCATGGACCTTGAAATCAGAGGCTTGCTCAAGGAAACCCTCGTCGTACTTACTTCCGAGTTTGGACGCACCCCGAACATCAACCCCCGCGACGGTCGTGATCACTGGCCCTTCTGCTTCACGGCCTTCATGGCCGGGGGAGCCGTCAAGGGAGGTACCGTTTTCGGTGAGTCCGACAACACAGGCAGAAACGTCGCCCAAGGCAAGTCCGTCTCCCCGGCAGACCTCAATGCAACCATTGCCTACGCCCTCGGGTTGCCTCTCAACGACGTTCAGTATTCCCCATCCGGCAGACCGTTTACCGTCGCCCACAAGGGTGAGCCCCTGTTCGAGGTTTTGGCATAAGTTGCCAAGTTCATAATGGTTTGGTTCCGAGCTGGAATCCTTTTTGTCCTTGCGGGTTTTTGTCTTGTTGCCTGGGCGCAGGAGACCTTTCGCAAGTTCACCACCACCACAGGCCAAGCCTTCACCGGACGAGTCCTCAGTTACGAGGGTAGAACCTTCTATTTTCAGGGAAAGGACGGGAAACTATACCCTGTACCCTACGACAGGCTTTCGACCCCCGACAAGAGTTACCTAATCAAGCTTGTCCAAGAAAAGAAATTACCCAAAGGCAAACCGCAGACGGCCAAGCCTCCCGTCCAAAACGGAAAGAAGGACGATACTTCTTCGCAAACCGGATCCGACAATGCGGAAAAACTCAAGCCCCCTCCTCCCCCAAAGCCACAATTCCGGCCCGGTTCCTTTTTTTCCTACATCCCCGTACCACTTGGTCAAGATCCTGCCGAGGCGTTAGCTCATTCTTCTACCGACTCAACCCCGCAGGAAGTCGGGGAAACATCCGCAGATGCCGGCGGGATGCCCGGTCCCGATGAGCCCATAGACTTCGAAAAGCACCTCATGCCCATGATTGAAGAAAGCTGCCTCGACTGTCACGGAGCGCCTTACGTAAAGAATGGACGCACCATTCCTCCCAAGGCCGGCCTCAGACTGGACTCTCATGAGTGGATCATAAAGGGGAACCTAGACGGTGCAATCGTAAGCCCGGGAAGCCTGGATGAAAGCACCCTCTACCAAGTAATCACCCTTGATCCGGACGACCCGGAAATCATGCCGCCAAAGGGCGAACCTTGGGATGATGAGCAAATCAGCGTTCTTGAGAGATGGATCCTCGAGGGCGCCAAGCCCAGGCCAGACGCGCCCTCGCTTGCAACCAAATCCAAGCCTGTAGAATCTAAGACGGAGCCCGACTCTTCGGTCTCCAGGCTTGATGTAATTGGCAAGAAAGTCAGGCCTGCATCTCGCCCCCAACTGGAGGCCGCCATGAAGTCCGGAGCCCTCGTGAGTCCACTCTCGGAAAAGCACTCGCTCGTCCGAGTCGAATTTTCTTCCGCAGCATACCAAACTACCGATTCCGACCTGTCCCTTTTCTCCAACCTGAAGAACAACATCTCACACTTGGATTTGTCCAAGACGAAGATTTCCGACCAGGCCCTCGGCACCGTTCAAGGATATCGCAACCTCGTATGGCTCAGCCTTCGGAACACCCAGATCGGAGACAGAGGCCTCGAATCCTTGGCTAAGATGGAGGAGCTTACCTACATCAACCTTGTGGGCACAAAGGTTACCGACAAAGGTCTCGAATCCCTCTCGTTAATCAAAAGCTTGGAGGAGGTGTACCTGTGGAATTCCAAGGTCTCCGAGAAGGGGGTGGAAAATTTGAGAAATACGCTGCCTGAAGTTAAGATTATCTTCTAACTCCCTCCCCCTCAAATTGGGCGGAAATTAATAAACATCTCCACCGAGCAGACGAACACCTCTTGCACTTCACCAGCCTAAGCTCATGAGCGACCAATACCCCATAGAAAAAATACGTTCCGACTTTCCGATCCTCGGTCAGACGAACAGGGGCAAGCCACTCGCCTACTTGGACAACGCCGCATCCTCCCAAAAGCCGCAACGTGTCATTGATTCCATATCCAAATATTACGAGAGTACGAACTCGAACGTACATCGGGGAGTCTACCAGCTCGCCGAGGAGGCCGAAAACCACTATCGCATGGCTCGTGAGTATATCGCCGATTGGTTCTCCGTCTCGGCGGATGAACTCATCTTTACCCGTGGCACAACCGAATCCTTGAACCTTGTGGCCAACAGTTTCGGGAAGACCCAGCTCGGTGAAGGCGACCGGGTTATCGTCTCGGAAATGGAACACCATGCCAACATTGTTCCCTGGCAATTGGTGTGCAAAACCGTTGGAGCCCAAATCACCGTCGTTCCAGTTCTTCCGGACGGTTCTTTAGACCGGCAAGTACTATCCTCGCTCCTGAAGGAACCCGGTAGCCGGATTCTTTCCCTTTGCCAAGTATCTAATACCCTCGGCACTCAAAACCCTCTTTCGGAAATTATCCAGGAAGCCAAACTAAACGACGTCCGCATCGTGGTAGACGGTGCTCAAAGCGCCCCCCACCAACGAATCAACCTTCGCGAGCTCGGTTGTGATTTTTTCGCCTTTTCCGGGCATAAGGTATTCGGCCCCATGGGAATCGGCGTTCTTTTCGGTCAAAAAGAGCTCTTGCAGGAAATGCCTCCTTTTCTCGGAGGTGGCGATATGATCGATCAGGTCAGCTTCGAGGGCACCACTTTTGCCTCCCCGCCCCAAAGGTTCGAAGCTGGAACTCCGAACGTCGCCGGTGCCATAGGGCTGGCCGAGGCATTCCGCTACTTGTCCGAAATCGACTTAAAATTGGCATCTCGTCACGAAAAACAATTGCTGGCGTTGTCCCGCGAAGGCTTTCAGGGAATCGAAGGATTCATCGAACACGGGACGACATCGGGAAAAGCGGCTCTTCTCTCCTTTTCCATAGACGGTATTCACCCCCACGACCTGTCCACGCTACTGGATAGTGAGGGTATCGCAATCCGCACGGGTCATCATTGCTGCCAACCATTGATGCAAAAGCTAGGCGTTGAGGCTACGGCGCGGGCTTCCTTCGCCCTCTACAATACCTTGGAGGAGGCCGAACGACTGGTATCGGCAGTACGCAAGGCTGTATCGGTGCTTCGCTAGCAAGAATCTACTTCTTGAACCAAGGCGGGCGGGCATTGCGCTCGATTTCGCCATCCAGTTCAAGCATTCGTGTTTTCATCCTCTCGACGCGGGCGGGGAATTTTTCAGCCAAGTTTTCCTTCTCTCCGACATCCTCATCCAGATCGAAGAGAAATACTTGGGGTGGTTTGTTCCTTTGCCTGCTTTTTTTCTCGAGAAGCTTCCATTTCCCCTGCCGGATGCCCTCCACCACTCCCCTCGAGGTGTAATGAACGAACTCCTCACGAGGAGATTTGCCCTCGCCCGTCAGCAAACCGCTGGCATCCACACCGTCGATCTTCCTGCCCTTGGGAAGGGGTTTACCGGTGATGGACGCGAAAGTAGGCAAGAGGTCGATGGTCCCCATAAGGTCGCGGCAAACCGTGCCGGCAGGTATGCCAGGGCCACGCATTACGCAGGGTACTCGTTGTCCACCCTCGAAAGTCGTGCCCTTGCCTTCCCGCAAAGGCCCTGCAGAGCCTCCATGGTGAAGGAACGGGAGCCAAGGCCCGTTGTCCGTGGTATAGATGACGTAGGTAGTGTCAGCCAGCTTAAGCTCATCAAGGGAGTCAAGCAGGCGCCCCACCTCCGAGTCGATATGCTCGATGGTATTGAAGTAGGCGTTCTTGGGGTTCGGGTCGCGCACCTCATCGGGAACGTAAAGAGGAATATGGGGCATCGAATGGGGAAGATATACGAAAAAGGGCTTATCCTTATTTTCCTTCACGAAATCAATCGCCTTCTGGGTGCAGCGGCGGGTTATAGTCCGCTGGTCTACGGGAAGCTCCACGATCTTCTCGTTCTCAATGAGAGGCGTCTTCCATTTGGTGAGGGTCGACTCCGGATCGTTCCAGAGAATATCCATGCCGGCATGGCCGCCCTTTGGCTTCCCTTTGTTGTCCGGGTGATTCATATCGTTGGAGTAAGGGATCCCATAGTAGGTATCAAAGCCGTTTGAGGTCGGCAAAACCTCCTTATGATGCCCCAAGTGCCACTTCCCAAAACAAGCGGTGGCGTATCCGATCGACTTGAAATGGTCGGCCAGGGTATATTCCTTTGGGTTGAGCCCCTTGGTCGAGCTTGGGAAAAGCACGTGCTGGTGCATCCCAACCCTCTTCGGGTAACATCCCGTGAGCAAAGCTGCCCGCGACGGAGTGCAGACGGGAGATGCGACCATGAAGCTTGTAAACTTACGCCCCTCCTTGGCTATCCTGTCGATGTGGGGTGTGTTGATCTTCTTGGAACCAAAACAACTCAAGTCTCCATACCCCTGATCGTCGGTAAAAATGAGGATGAGGTTTGGCTTGTCTTTGGCACCGAGGCAAAAAGAGAAGACCGAAAGGAGTAGAAGATAAAGGGCCTTGGAATTTATCATGAGCGGAGAATCTAGAACTGAACGAGGAAAGGCAAGTCGCAACCGCCCCCATTAAGCCAATGACCTCTCCCTCTCTGGGCAGCGACAGTCGTGAACCTGAGCCTTTTGAGGCCAAATAACTCCATCTTGATCCGTTGGCGCGGAAGATGCGTTATATGTCGAGTGAAATGCCAAAGCGGATGCAAAACATGAAATTTCACAAAAAGTGACAAGTCTTTGTCCTAATTAACGGCACCAAAGTTATTAACATTTGACAATCGTTTGTCCTCACGGACATCAAACTGGCGGTAAGACAACCATGACAAACACAAACTTCAAGCATACTCCCAACATATACGGCAGGCTTCCTAGAGGAGGTTCTCATTTCGGGAAACGCCCCGGTCAGGGTAATAACCATACTGGATTCATTAACCCTTGGAACCCGAACGGGCCCAAGAACATGGATGGAGAACCGAGAAAGATCCTTTTTCTCAGCAAACGCGGCATGAGCCGCTCTCCCGTCGCCCGTGAAATCATGAGGTCTCTGATCGAAAAATCCGACCACTATGGAAAAGTAATGATTTTGGCAGGAGGTGTTTCCAAGGCATACGACCAATGTCATACCGATGGGAGAATGAAGGATTTCTGCAAACAATTTAAATACCAACTGCAGACCTACTCCCGCTTTGCCGACCACGCCCTTCTAGCCAATGCCAGTCTGATCATTACGCTGGATCACGAAAGTGAGGAGTTCGTGAGTCTTCATCGACAATCCTTTCGCTTTGACACCCGCCCCTTTGGAATTTTTATGGCGCCGGGTAGCAAGCCCTATGTTTCTGACCCCTTTGAAAGAGGAGACGACGTAAGTCCGGAGGAATGCTACCAAGAGATTGTCTCTTGCCTTGAATTTGGTTGTTCCAAGTTGCTATCATCCTTGGCTACCCTCCTTGGATAACTTAGCGCAACCGGGCTTTAAACTATAGGGGTTCTCAGGCATTCCAACACTTTTGCCGGCAAATCGACTTGGGGTAAGCCCATGTCCCACCTTCTGGCGTATAGCATTTGCACACAATTTCTTTGCCTAAAAAGACATAATGACTCAATGAATGAGCCGTTGTGCGTCTTCTTTTTGTAAAAACCCTCCATCATTTATTTTTGTGGCTTCCCTTGGTTGCGTTCGGGGCAACACCCAGCTACCCACCGCAGTTGCCAGATGCTCGGGAATACGTGTACAAGAAAGCCAGCGGGTCCGACCTCAAGCTTTGGGTCTTTCAGCCGCAAGGTCAGGCTAAGCGTAAGGGCAAACCTGCCATTGTATTGTTCTTCGGGGGCGGATGGAGGTCGGGAACTCCCGCTCAATTTGAGAAACAGTGCGAATACCTCGCATCCCGCGGAATGGTAGCCGTAACGGCCGACTACCGTGTATCTTCCCGGCAAAAAACACAGGCTACTGCTTGCGTAGAGGATGCTAAGTCGGCGGTACGATGGATGAGGCAAAACTCATCCAAGCTTGGGATAGACCCAAAAAAAATAGCCGTGGGAGGCGGATCAGCGGGTGGTCACGTCGCGGCGGCAATCGGTACCGTCAAGGGGTTCGAGGCTGAGGAGGAGGACCTTGGTATTTCCTCCAAACCCGATGCCCTCGTACTCTTCAACCCAGCAGTCGCCCTCTCCGACATCGGCAGGAGGTTCGTCATCCCCGAAGAGAAGAAGGTCGCCATGCAGGCTCGCGTTGGGACTGAACCGAAGAAATTATCGCCTTACCACCACCTAAGCACCGGTCTTCCACCAACCATTATCTTTCATGGAACCAGAGACGATGCAGTTCCCTTCCTAACGGTCCGACTGTTCGAGAAAAGAGCCCGGGAACTGGACGCCGACTGCCGACTCGTATCCTTCCCGGAGAAACCCCATGGGTTCTTCAACTGGGGAAGATTCGCAAACGAACCTTTCCGCAAGTCCATGCTCGAAACGGACCTCTTTCTTTCCAAACTCGGCTGGCTGAAAGGGGAACCGACCATCGAGAATTTCATTAAGGCACAAAACTAACCCGACCCATGAGCGAAGCCTGCCTCCGTATCAGCAATAGTAAAACCTTTCAGCGATTCATCATCCTAACCATTGTCTTGGCGGGTGTAGTCGTGGGCGTGCAAACCTACGCAAAATTCGCTGAGCGCCACAAAGAAATACTCGAGTTCATGGACGGCGTTATCCTGGTCGTTTTCTCGATTGAGGTAATTATCAAGGTGGCTGCCGAAGGGAAAAAGCCTCTAAGATACTTCAGTAACCCTTGGAACGTCTTCGACTTCATCATAGTGGCAGCATGCCTGCTTGAACCAGTCTTGCCCATTGACGGAGCCTTCCTTCCCGTTCTGCGTCTGGCCAGGATTCTTAGAGTCCTCAGGTTAGTCACCACCATCCCCAAACTCCAGGTCTTGGTGACTTGCCTTCTCAAAAGCCTGCCTTCGATGTTCTACGTTAGCGTTTTGCTGGGCTTGCTTTTCTATGTTTACGGCACCATGTCCGTATTCCTCTACGGCGAAAACGACCCCATTCACTTCCGCAACCTGCAAACCTCGATTTTGTCTCTCTTTAGGGTCGTTACCCTGGAGGACTGGACCGACGTAATGTATATCAATATGTACGGGTCCGACAACTACGGCTACTCGGAACAGGACTTGGCACGGTGGGAACCGAGCTCCCAAGCCTCCCCGCTCGGAGCAGCCATTTTCTTCGTCAGTTTCGTCCTTATAGGCACCATGATAGTCCTCAACCTAGTGATCGGGGTAATCATGAACAGCATGGATGAATCGAACGCCGAAATGTCTATACAGCGCGAAATCTCTAGGCGCAGGGAAAGCCCCGACCCCGTCAGGGATGGGGTTCAGGACCTCCACCAGCGCCTCGAGGAATTGTCTTCCGAAATGAAGGTGATTAAGAAAATGCTTGAAGAAAAATAGAATCGGACGATTCCCATGTCGTTTTTTTTGACGAAACCTTTACCTTTCCCGAACAACCCTCAGTTTGCAAACCTCTATGACCGAGGCTCATAATCAAACCAAATTCCTTCCTTTATGAATCTGAAAAATGCTATCGCCCACACCTTGATCATCGTCTTTACCGCCGATCACCTCGCCTCTCAGGATGCCCCCGAAAAGGAGCTCACCCAATCGCTATCATCAAAAGTCACTGAGGTGACCGTATACGCCGACCGGGCCCGCGTAACCCGAGAATCCGTGGTCGACTTGCCGCCGAAACTGAAGCGCGTCTCCTTTTCAAAACTGCCCAGCTGGATCGACGAGGGATCGGTACGTGTTAGCCTGAGGCTCGAAGGCGCGGCGAAAGGCGAGGTTCTCGACGTACAGGTGCGCAGGACCTACCTCACGGCCGCCTCGGACGAAGAGGTCCGTAAGGCTCAGGAAGCCCTACAGGAGATAGCCGACAAAATGACCGAGCTTTCCGACCGGCAAAAGATCATCGATCAACGACGCAAGCACCTCGAGAGCATCCGGGTGTTTTCCTTGGAAAAACTCCCTAAGGACGCCGCGAGCCGGGAAGTCAAGGTTGAGGAGTACTCGGCCTTCCTTACCTTTCTGGAAGGCTCCCTTAAGAAGCTGAATGAGGACCGGAGGCTTCTGGAAAAGGAGCGGAGGGAAATCCAACCCGAACAGAACGTCCGCCAGAAAAGGCTTAGCGAACTCAACTCGAGGGCTCAACTTGAGGAGCGCACCGTGGAAATAACCCTGCGAGGGCAAGGGAAGGCGACCGTAATCCTGACCTATCTCCTGGCGGGAGCCTCCTGGGAACCGTCTCACGAACTGAGGGCCGACAAGGAAGGCGGAAAGGTGAACATCCTCTCGCATGCCGTCGTCCGTCAAACTACGGGAGAAGACTGGGGGGCCGCAAAGTTAAGTTTTTCCACTCAGGACTTGAGCCGTCCCGCCCGCATCCCCGAGTTGGACACTCTGCTGGTCGGGCGGGGAAGCAAGGCTCCGGTTCAAATTCTTCAGCAAAAAGAGGATACCTATGCCCAAGCCTTCGGAAACTACAGGGATCAAAACCGTCTCTGGTACTCCAACAACCCGGTCCAAAACAACGACTTGGCCTTAAGGAACATGGGCAAAATAGAACAGCAGCAGCATGCGGCGGTCCGAGCCTTTGCCAAAATCAGCAAGCGCGCGACCACCACCCATTACGAATCCATGGCTGAAAAATCCGTATCCTCGGATGGCCAGCCCGTGCGAGTCCCGATTGGCAGGCTAAGCCTCCGGAAAGTCGAGCGAATCGTGGCCGCTCCCGAAGTTTCCCTGAACGCTGCACGGGTCTTCGAGTTGATCAACCAGAGTGGGCAGGCTCTTTTACCGGGCAAAGTTACGCTCTACCTCGGTACTGACTTCCTGGGTTCCACCAGCCTAGACTTCGTCGGACCGGGTGAGGCTTTCTCCCTCTATGCTGGAGTGGAGGACCAAGTAAAGGTCTCCAGGGTCCTCGATAGATCGAAAAGCGAGAAGCGAAAATCGAGTTTCTCCTCCAAGACGGAACTCCAGGCATCTTGGATCATTGAGGTGGAAAACCTTTCCGAGACAGGCAAGAACATCCGTTTGGCCGACCGCATACCCCTTTCTCAGACCGACGAGGTAAAGGTTCGATCGGTAAAGGTCTCCCCCAAGGCCAGCCCTGATGAGAAAGGACTTTTCAGCTGGGACTTGGCACTGTCCCCGCAGGAAAAGAGAATCCTCACCGTCGAATACATCGTGCAGTACCCCAGCGACTACACGCGAGGAGGCTCGTTCATGAAGGGCAAGATAAACTCTTCAAGATCGCAAAGTTTTCAAATCGATGATGCTTTTGCTCCTTCGCAACAAGAATCCAATGGCCTTCGAATGAATTCCCTGCAGCTGCAGCTGAAAAGTCTCGAGTCTCAATTCTAAGTAGGGGGAAGCCTGCCGACCCGCCTGTTTCCTTTTGCCAAAAGGACGGGAAGGGTACATGCTTTTCCTTCTTTAGATCATGGCCGAAGACGAACAAGAATACGATTTTTCCTCCATCGAGAAAAAATGGCAGGACTACTGGGAGCGTGAAAAGACCTTTCGGGCGGAAGACGGATCGGAAAAGCCCAAGTACTACGCCCTCGACATGTTCCCCTACCCTTCGGGTGCGGGCTTGCATATCGGGCATCCCGAAGGCTACGTAGCTTCCGACATACTCGCCCGTTATCGGAAGGCCCTTGGTTTCAACGTCCTCCACCCGATGGGATGGGATGCCTTCGGGCTTCCGGCCGAGCAATACGCCATCAAGACGGGCACCCATCCCTCCGTCACTACGGAGGCCAACGTGAGGAATTTCAGGCGGCAGATCAAGAGCATCGGCTTCGCCATCGACTGGGACCGGGAAATCAATACCACCGAGCCCGGTTACTACAAGTGGACCCAGTGGATTTTCCTAAAGCTCTTTCAGCGTGGCCTTGCCTATGTGGACGAAAAACCCGTCTGGTGGTGCCCGAACTTGCGGGCGGTCCTGGCCAACGAGGAAGTCGTCGACGGCAAATCCGAAGTCGGCGGACATCCCGTCGAGAGGCGAAACCTCAGGCAGGTCGTCCTCCGAATCACCGCTTATGCCGAAAAACTGCTGGCCGGACTGGAGGATTTGGATTGGCCCGACTCGACCAAGCGTCAGCAGAAAGCCTGGATTGGGCGTTCGGAAGGAGCCGAGGTCAGGTTTGAGGTGGATGAGATTGAGGAGGAACTGGTTGTTTATACAACCCGTCCCGACACGCTCTTCGGAGCGACCTATATGGTAGTTGCCCCCGAGCATCCTCTTCTCGAAAAACTCGTTTCCCCCGAAAAGGCGGAGGAGGTCAAATCCTACGTCGAGGCAGCAGCCAAGAAAAGCGACTTGGACCGTACCGACTTGGCTAAGGACAAGTCGGGCGTTTTCACCGGCAGCTTCTGCTTAAACCCCGTAAACGGTAAAAAGATCCCCGTATGGGTTGCCGACTACGTCCTTATCAGTTACGGCACGGGGGCTATCATGGCGGTACCCGGCCATGACGAAAGGGATTTCGAGTTTGCGGAAAAATTCGACGTTCCGATCACCCGAGTCATCGCCCGGCAGGATGGCGACGAGGAGAAGGCCAAGCTCCCCTACTCGGGACCGGGCATCATGGTCAATTCGGATGAATACGACGGCATGGATACGGACGCCTGCAAGGCTAAGATCATTGCCGACCTGGAAGCAAAGGGGTGCGGAAAAGGAGCCGTCAACTACAAGCTACGGGACTGGATATTCTCCCGCCAGCGCTACTGGGGAGAGCCGATACCGCTGGTTTGGGTTTCACTCGAGGACTACGGCAAGGCGGGACGGAAAGATGGGCCCGTTACCGAACTCATGCCCGAAGAATCCGTCACTACGATGAGGGATGGAGAAACGCTTTACGCGCTCCCCCTGCCCGCCTGCGAGCTACCTCTTCGTTTGCCCGAGGTCGAGAACTACCAGCCATCCGGGACGGGTGAGAGTCCCCTGGCAACGATCCCCGAGTGGCTGGAAGTCTGGTTTGACGTCGAGTCGGGACGGACTGAAGCCAGGTCCGGCCCAAAGCCGCAGGGAGAGAACTGGGTCCCCGCCACCCGCGAGACCAACACCATGCCCCAGTGGGCGGGCTCCTGCTGGTACCATCTGCGCTACCTCGACCCCGACAACTCCGACCGCCTGGTCGACTCCGAAAAGGAAGCCTATTGGCAAAGTCCCGATTTCTACATCGGGGGTGCCGAGCATGCCGTCCTGCACCTGCTTTACGCCCGTTTCTGGCACCGTTTCCTTCACGACGAGGGAGTCCTCGCTAACCCCGAGCCATACCGCAAGCTTTTTCACCAGGGGCTCATTTTAGGGGAAGATGGAAACAAGATGTCCAAGAGCGTGGGCAACGTGGTAAGCCCCGACGTTGTGATCGAGGCCTATGGAGCCGATTCGCTCAGGCTCTTCGAGATGTTCCTGGGACCGCTCGAGGCAGTCAAGCCATGGAGCGAAAAGGGAATTGAGGGCGTACACCGATTTCTTCGAAAGGTTTATCGCGAATGCTTTGCAAAGGACAAGCACCGACCCGCAGAGGAAACCGACAAGGAGACACTCCGCCTGCTCCACAAGTCCATCCTCAAGGTAACGGAGGCCATCGACGACCTCCGTTTCAACGTGGCGATTTCCCAGATGATGATCCTCGTCAACCACCTGCAGAAGTCAGCCTTCTATTCCATTGAAACAGCCAAGAGCCTACTCCAGTTGCTCGCCCCCTTTGCCCCTCACTTAGCCGAGGAATTGTGGGCCGAACTTGGAGAAAACCCATCCATTGCCGATCACCCATGGCCCGTAGCACGCAAAGAGTTGCTGGTGGCGGAGGAGATGACCATCGTCTTTCAAGTCAACGGAAAGCTTCGTGGCCAATCCCAATTCCCCAAGGATGCGGACAAAGCCGACATTATCGGCGCAGCTAAATCCGACGCCAAGGTGCAAGGCTTTCTTGAGGGCAAGGAAATCGTGAAGGAAATCTACGTGCCCGGCAAGCTGGTCAACTTGGCGGTCAAAAGCTAGCCGTCTCATTTATGTCTCGCTTCCTTCCCGAGAACTTTGACCCGAGCAAACCTCTTGCCTTGGTCGCCGGACAGGGAGAATACCCAATCCTTCTCGAGCGCCGGGCCCGATCAGCGGGAATCCCCTTGCGGTTGATCGAACTAGGAGGCGAGACCTCCGATGAACTCGTGAACGAGTTTCCCGAGGACCAACGAGCTAGGTTGAAGGTGGGTCAAGTCGGGAAGCTACTCAAGGAGTTGATTAAGATGAAGGCCGGGTACGCGGTCATGGCGGGCCGGGTGACGCCTGGAAAACTCTTTCGTGGCCTCAACCCAGATCTAAAGGCTATCAGAATGCTGGCGGGGCTAACTCGCAGGAACGCTGAAACCATTTTCGGTGCTATTGGGGACGAGATCGAAAAAGCGGGCGTTCACCTGTTGGATGCAAGGGTTTTCATGGATGAGGACCTCGCTGACGCAGGTATTATGATCGGAGGGAAGGATAAGTTCGAGGATGAGCATTTGGCGCATGGGGTTGAGGTGGCCCGCGAAATCGCCCGCCTTGACGTTGGACAAGGGGTCGTGGTAAGTCGGGGAACGGTGCTCGCCGTTGAGGCTTTCGAGGGAACCAACGCCATGATCGAAAGGGCGGGAGGCTTCGAGGCCAAAAAATGCATCTTCGTCAAGCTGGGGAAACCCAGCCAAGACACTAGGTTCGACGTACCGACCTTTGGCTTGCAGACTTTACGCGCGATGAAGGAAGCTAATCTGTCCACGGCCGCCTTGGAGGCTGGGTCGGTACTTGTGCTCGATAAACCGAAGGTAATGGCGGAGGCTGGAAAATTGGGGATTGGGCTGGTAGGATTCGCCTAAGTTGCCAACCCCTCCCTCCCTCAAGGGTGCCCGTCACCTGCCCAAGGGAGGGCATGGTCCCCGCTCAAATTCAGCTTGGTCGGGGGGGATTCCAGCTCAAAGGTACTCCAAGGGCCCGGCAGGTAGGGAAATTTATCGAAAACCGACTCATCCACATTAACGCCAAGGCCCGGGCCGTCGGGCAGGGATAATTCGCCCTTTTCGGGTACGGGAGCCTCGGGGACAAGCTCGTCCGAGAGTGGGAAGGGATACATGACCCGGGAATCCCTGTGAGCGTACTGAGGATACTCCAGCCAGCGGGCAGTCTCCCTCGGAAAGCAGGAACCTATCAAGGCGTCCACCACCGTTTCCAGGGCCGTTCCCCAGTTGTGAAAGGCAAAGGTTACTCCCTCCGTTCGGCAAAGGTTTATAATCTCATGGATACCGCTGAATCCACCATGGTGGGAGACGTCGGCCTGGGCTACGTCTACCGAGCCACCTTGAATCAATTTCTCAAACCCAACGATATCACGTTCATGCTCACCCGCCGCAACAGGAACGATTTTCTTGGCCCGAAGTTCCGCATAGACAATGCGATCTTCGACGGGAAAAGGCTCCTCGATCCAAGTGATGCCAAATGGCGCAACATCCCGGGCAAGACCCTCGACCGTTGAGGGAGAATAGGATTTGTCGCCCATCCTCCACCAGGCGTGCGCATCAAGACAAAGTCCGACTTCCGAGCCAACCGCCTGCCGCATAAGCTCGACCGTCCTGAAATCTTCCTCAGGTCCAAGAGCCGGGCGGTACTTGTAGGCTTCGAAACCAAGCTCGCAAACAGCAGAGGCTTCCTCCGCATATTGCTCAGGAGAACCGTACATCCCGGCGCTGCCATAGCAGGAAATGGTTTCCTGCCTGCGTCCGCCGAAGAACTCCGTTACCGAACAACCTTCGGCTTTTCCCTGAAGATCCAGAAGCGCGACTTCGAGTGATCCGGCCGCGGCGTTGACCTTATCGCCATGGATTTGCCGAGCCGTTTCGGAAAACTCACGGGGATTGGACAATTTTGACCCGACAAGCATGGGTGCCAAAAGCTCCGTCACCAGACGGGCCGTCCGTTCGGAGGCTGAAGCCGGAGCATAACCAGTCAGGCCTCCGGTACCACGAACGCACAGGACCAAGGCATCGCGCTTGAAGATTTCCCTGCGGCCACCGTGAAATTCATAGGAGGCGGGATTGGGGAGGGGACAAGAGAGCAAGTGCGCCTCAATTCCTTGTATGATCATGTAAAAAGTAGACTTCTGCCTTCGCCGTGCATCGGACTCTTCGGTTCTATGACCTTTGCAGGTCCAGGTGGGTACCCTCGCGACGCCCTTAGTCTTCCGATTTACGGCTTGACTGCAGACGCCTGTCGATGGATTCCCCGTATAGTTGGAGTAAGGAAAAGAACCAAAGCAACTTCTCGAACGATGCAGAAGTCTGATTGGAACATAGAGCCTTGAATCCGTTGGGTCAAGTGGGACTTAAGCCTTACCCTGCAACGGTATGGCGGACCACGGAATGAGCCCTTGCATAAAGAAAATCGTTCTGGGCATCCCTTATGGCTCCATTCTTTTCAAGAAAGCCAAGCAGTTCTTCATCTCGGGCAATGACCTCCCGCACCAGCAGGTACTTGGAGGAATAATCCTCCAGTACGCCCGATTCCTTGACCAAACCCGTCTTCGTCTTGCGTTCAACGACAACTCGATGCCCCCGATATTTTTCGAGGATAGGCTCCCAGGCATTGGGAACCAAGTCAGTTAAGCCGGTTCCGATTTCATTAACCCGCTTATCCGCATTCTTGACCTTGCCCATCGATGAATCCTTGCTGATGGCCCCGAGGATTGCCTGGGAAGCCTGACCGAATGCATCCCTAAGCATATTATAGAAGTTCAAGGCCGATCGTTTCACCCGTTCGTAGAAGGAGGGTGCCCGAATACTGGCAAGTTCCTTCGACCAGTCTGCACCCGCGCGAGTGTTGGGAGCAGGAGCCGGACGAACGAAATAGCTGACTTTCTCAACCTCTGACGGATGGAGAACCAGCGTTTCGACGGAGCCGAAGGGCTCCTCTCTTTGCGATTCGTAGGCAAGCTCAACCCCCTGGGCGAAAACCCTCAAGGTCCCCTGCTCCCATGCCCCCTCTCCATCGGGAAGGATTACCTTCGAGCCTTGGAATTTCTTGAGGCAATGATCACGGGCTCTGCGCTTTAGAGCCGTCCCCATGAGAGCGGAAACAAACAACAGCACAAGCGGAAGCCAAAAAGCCAAGGTATCCATATCGAGCTGCCATTCTGCTCACGAACCGAGACATGACGAGTGCGTTTTTTTCATTGATTATTCGAGCCTCAATAGCGAAAAATATTGTATTTGTCGTGAATCGCCTGCTTAATGCCAGCTAAGCCCTTAACTGGATCAACGGTTACTTACCTTGCCCTACTTCAAAAATATTTCCTACCTTGCCTTATCTTTCATCGTATTGTGTGGGCTGATTGGTTGCTCCGATGACGCAACTCAAAAAACTCCTGAGTCTGAGGGGCAAACCACCGCCCCATCCGGGCAAAACCCTGCTCCCGAAAAGGCAAACCCGACCTTTCCCCTCGTCTATGTAGAGGAACTCGACCAATACCAGGAATTCTACAAGGATCAACATACCACCAGCTTCAGTCACGTTCCCTCCAAGAACTGGTTTAGTTTCACAGCGGGCAAGGACGGCGTACTCACGAAAATCCTTCTCTACGGCAAGGCCAACGTCGTCCCCAACGAATATTACGGACTCTCCATGAGTGGATTCATCCGGGAGGGCAATCCTCTAACCGGCGCAAAATTCGGTGCCTGGAAACTGAGTCGGGACGACATTCTCAACCAACTGGCAGCTCAAAGCCTGACTGAACGGGACAGTGGATGGATAACCATCCGTATTCGAGGCGAGGTGCCTCAGGAAGCCGGGCAAACCTATTTCTTCGTCTGCGATAGGATCCCTGAGAAGTCATGGTTCGGAGAGTTTGCCTTCGGAGAAGGAAACCCCTACAAGGCTGGAAGAAACTGGCTCAACTCCGAACACGACTTGGTCTTTCGGACCTACGTAGGAAAAACCAAAGAGCATATCGAGCAAACCCAAATGATTCGCAAGCTCAAGGAACTCGAGGACCTCAAGAAAAACCAGTCCGCCCCTGCCAACGCTCCACCACCCTCCCCCATCCCCGTCAGTCCGCGACCGCCCGACCCCAGCACCTTCCAGACCCTGCCATCCGCTAATGCAACGCAAGCCACCCCGGGCGTTTTGCCTGCAAATAACGGATTTCCCCAGCCTCCACAGGCACCGTCCTTATCCCAACCGGGCGTCAACGCCTTGCCCAAAACTCAGTTAGCAAACCCTGGAAATACCCTTCCGGCGCGCCCCATCCTTCCGGAACAAAACTCCAGCCTTTTAAACCGTCTTAACCAAAGGCAATAGCTACTCTTTCCCGATTTTTGCCGGGAATGGTACCAGGGGGCGGACTTGAACCGCCGACCTCCGCGTTATGAGTGCGGCGCTCTAACCAGCTGAGCTACCCTGGCG
>DLRY01000029.1 GCA_002500665.1 Opitutia bacterium UBA7876 | reverse complement strand
TGTGGAGGATGCCGGCAGAAGATCGCCGAGTTCGCCCCGCCCGAGGCACCCGTGCTCCTCTCCAAACCGGATGGGGAAACGGTTCGCAGGACAGTGGGCGAGTTGCTTCCCGACACTTTTACCTCCTCCCACCTGGATCAGTAATGGACGCTCCCGCCATCTTGGCAAAGGTTCGGGACGGTCTGCCTCTCGAGGGGGAGGAAATCGTTTTTTTCGCACGAGGCCTGGCCGACGGGCAGGTTTCCGATGCCCAGGTCGCAGCCTTCGCCATGGCCGTCCGGTTGAACGGATTGACCGAGCGTGAGCGGATCGACCTGACCCTCGCCATGCGAGATACCGGCAAGGTTCTGCAGTGGGATCTGCCCGGTCCGGTCCTGGACAAGCATTCCACCGGTGGGGTGGGGGACAACGTCTCTCTCGCTCTCGCTCCCGCCCTCGCGGCCTGCGGGGCTTTCGTCCCCATGGTTTCCGGGCGGGGCCTCGGACATACGGGGGGAACCCTTGACAAACTGGAAGCCATACCCGGCTACCGGACGGCCTTGTCCGGGGAGGAGTTTGCCCAGGTCGTGAGCTCGGCCGGTTGCGCCATCATCGGGGCGGGCGAGGGAATCGCCCCGGCCGACAAGAGGCTTTACGCCATCCGCGACGTCACCGGTACCGTGGAGAGCATCGATCTGATCACCGCCTCCATCCTTTCCAAGAAACTGGCCGCAGGCCTCGAGGGGTTGGTGCTCGACGTCAAACTGGGCAACGGGGCTTTCCTCGCCGACCCGCAACAAGCCGAAGCCCTTGCCCGTAGCTTGGTGGACGGCGCAAACGGGGCGGGTTGCAGGACTTCCGCCCTCCTCACCGACATGAACGAACCCCTCGCCTCGGCAGCCGGCAATTCTCTTGAGACAAGGAATGCGATCGAGCTTCTTGCCGGGACCGCGGACGACCAAAGGCTTCGCGGGGTGACCCTCGCCCTCGGCGGCGTCCTGCTTGAGCTCGGCGGACTGGCCGGGAGCGCCCGGGAGGGTGAGGAAAAGCTTGCCCGGGCTCTTGAGGACGGAAGCGCCGCGGAGCGGTTTGGCCGCATGGTTCGCGAACTCGGTGGTCCGGGCGATCTTCTGGATAGGCCGGGGAACCACTTGTCCGAAGCCTCCTTCGTCTGCGACCTGCCCGCTGGTTCGGCTGGTTTCGTTTCCTCCATCGACGTGCGGGCCCTCGGGCACGCGGTGGTAGCTCTGGGAGGAGGCCGACTCCGACAGGACGATGAACTCGATCTTTCCGTAGGTCTCGACCGCATTGCCCGGGTAGGCCTGGCCGTCGAGCCCGATACCCCTCTTCTGCGCATTCATGCCTCCGGCCGGGAATCCGCCGACCGGGTGGCGGAGGACCTGAGGACTGCCTTCGTCCTTTCCGCCGAAGCTCCTCCTCCATCCTTGCTCGTCGGCTCGAGAATCGATTCAACCAGCTAATCATCCACCATGAAAGAACACCTTACCGTCATCGATCACCCTCTCGTCCAGCACAAGCTGACCCTCATGCGCCGCAAGGAGACCCCCAGCGCAACCTTCCGTCAGCTTCTGCGGGAAATCGCCCTGCTCCTGACCTACGAGGTCACGCGTGATCTTACGCTGACCACCCTCGACGTCGATACTCCCCTCTGCGGCATGCGGGCCCCCATTCTCGACGGCAAGAAGCTGGCCCTCATCTCCATCCTTCGGGCGGGCAACGGTCTGCTCGACGGCATCCTCGAAGTCATCCCTTCGGCCCGGGTCGGCTTCGTCGGTCTCTACCGTGACGAGGAAACCCTCGAGCCGGTCGAGTACTACCGCAAGGTTCCGCCCGAGCTAGACCAGCGCCTCGTCATCGCGGTCGACCCGATGCTGGCGACGGGCAATTCCTCCGTTGCGGCCATCGACCTGCTCAAGGAGGCGGGCGCCACCGACCTCCGTATGCTGTGTCTTTTGGCCGCCCCGGAGGGCGTGGCACGCATGAAGGAGACCCATCCGGACGTTCCCGTATTTACGGCCGCCCTCGACGAGAAACTGAACGAGAACGGGTATATCGTCCCGGGTCTTGGTGATGCCGGGGACCGTATGTTCGGTACCCAATAGTCCCTTGTTTTCATGCAAAGCGATCCCGGCAACCAAGACGTGGACGTCGCTCTCATCGGGAGCGGGGTCATGTCCGCTAACCTCGGGACCTTGCTGAAGAGCCTCGACCCGGGCCTCCGGATCGAGCTTTTCGAGGTCACTGGCGAGTTGGCCCGGGAGAGTTCCAACGGTTGGAACAATGCAGGAACCGGGCACGCCGGGATCTGCGAGCTTAGCTATACCCCCGACCGGGGTGAGGACGGGCGGGTCAAGGTTGCCAAGGCGATCGAGATTTTCGAGCAGTTCGAGAAGACCAAGCAGTTCTGGGCTCACGCCGTGCGCGAGGGAATGATCGACCAACCGGGCGACTTCATCAATCCGGTCCCGCACGTAAGCTTCGTTTACGGCCGGGAGCAGGTCGATTTTCTCAAGTCGAGGCACGAGGGCATGACGGCACACCCCTTCTTTGCCGACATGGAATACACCGAGGACCGGGAGGTCATCCGTCAATGGGCTCCCCTGCTTATCGACGGGCGGGAGGATATGCCGGTGGCCGCCACCAGGATGAAGGCCGGAACGGACGTGGATTTTGGGGAACTTTCCCGCAAGCTCATCCACTGGCTCGGTCGGCAGGACGGTTGCGCCTTCCACCTCGGCCATCGGGTGACCGACCTCAACCGTTGTCCCGATGGCTGGGAATTGACGGTGCGCGACCTCGAGGGCGGGCGTACCCTGAAGAGAAAGGCTTCCTTCGTATTCATCGGCGCCGGCGGGGGATCCCTCCCCCTTCTCCAGAAGGCCGGGGTGCCCGAGATCCGGGGCTACGGGGGGTTTCCCATCGGGGGCCAATGGCTGGTCTGCGAGAAACCCGAGATCGTGGCGCGACACGAGGCCAAGGTCTACGGGTTGTCCCCCGGGGCCGCTCCCACCATGGCCGTCCCCCACCTAGACAGCCGTTTCCTGGAGGGCAGGAAGGCCCTCCTTTTCGGCCCTTATGCCGCCTGGACGACCAAGTTTCTTCACCGGGGCGGCAGTTTCTGGGACCTGCCATCCTCGATCAAACCCCACAATTGGCTTACCCTGCTGAAGGTGGGAATCGGCAACCTGCCGCTTGTCGGATACCTCGTCCAGCAGGGCCTGCAAAGCATGAACACCCGCCTCGAGGAGTTGCGCAACTTCTACCCGGATGCCAAGGCCGGAGACTGGAAGCTGATCGATGCGGGAATACGCGTCCAGGCCATCAAGAAGGAGGATGGCGACGCTGGTATCGTTCATTTCGGGACCGAGGTGGTGACCTCATCCGACAAAAGCGTATCGGCTCTTCTAGGGGCCTCGCCGGGAGCTTCGGTTTGCGTCGACATCGTCCTCGAGGTGGCGGAGAAATGTTTTCCGGAACTTCTTGGCGGGAAGATAGCCCGCGAAAAGCTCGAGGCCATGATCCCCACTCATGGTATCGATCTCGTCTCAATGGCCGATCCCGGGGAGATTGAGCAATACCGGAAATGGAGCCGCAGCGCCGAGGAAGCCCTCGGCTTGACGGAAGGATGATTTTCTCTCGCCCCTTTCGTCCAAGCCCTGCACACTGAAGATCGCAACCCTCTAGAACAAGACTTATGAAGAGACTGCTCCTCACCCTTCTCTCCTTTTGCATACTTCTGCCCCTGCCCGGGCCAGCGACCCTCGACGGGGCCCCCAAGCAGGGGGGCAATTCCAACAATAAGAAGAAAACGCCTGCCCAGAAGAAAAAGGAGGAAGAACAAAGAAAAAAGGCCCGCGAACGGGCCGAGGCCGAACGCAAGCGCCGGGCACAGGAGGAGATGAAAAGGAAGCAGGCCATCGAGGCCGCCCGCAAGAAGCGCCTGCTCGACCGGGTGGAGGAGGCCAAGTCGGAGGTTCGCAAATGCGCCGGGGAAGCCAAGGAACTCGGAGGGCGCTACCAGAAGATGCTCGACGGTCGCGACTTGATCGCGCGTTCCATCACCCGCATCCTGCTCAAACCGGCGAAGGGCGACCTGGCTCGGACCAAGGGCAAACTGCTCAAACTGGAGGAACAGTTCGAGGCCAAGGCCAAGGATTTCCAGGGGGCCTCCATCTCCCTCGGGTTAGTCAAGAATTCCGAGAAGAAGACCCATTCCAAAGGCGGGGACGCCGAGACCTGGGAAAAGACTCTCCTCGACTTGAAGAGAGAGCTAAGCTCTGCCCACGCCACGATCAAGAGCGGCGAAAGTTCCAACAAGAGCTACGGCCGTATGATCCTGGCCATGGTAGGGGACTACGTCCGGGCAGGGGTCGATTTCTCGGAGAGCGACAAGGCTCTGATCAAAAAGCTCGCGACCCTCTAGCCTACTCGTAGGACCACTTCATGATCCACGGGTCGTGGAATTTGCGCTGGGCCGCCTTGAGCTTCTCCTTGTAGCGCTTGAGGGTATCCGCATGCTTGGCGTCGTAGGCCAGGTTCTTGGTTTCGTGAGGATCCTCGTCGATCCTGAAAAGCTCGAATTCCTTCCGATGGATGTACTCGCGGACGGTTTTTTGACCATAGGGCGCGCTCAGTGACTTACGGTACTGGGCTTGGAAACTGCTGGCTGCCCAAAGGTCGGAGGCGAAAGGATAGGGCAGGGGATGGGCAATGTTCCAGATCAGCTTGTACTCCCCGTCGCGGACTACCCGCATGGGGTAGTACATCTGGATCTCGTGGAAGGTATGGGAGGCGAAGACGGATTCCCAGTGGGACTCCGCCGGCTTGCCCAGGATGGGGACCCATGACTTCCCGTGGTAGGCGGAGAGCTTGCTGGTCTGGCCACGGTTTTCCTTGGCCGCGTAGCGCTTTTCCTTCCAGTAGGCGTTGGGGTCGACCCAGGCCTTTGGGCGGTTGGCCTTGGGGTCGAGGCCGCCCCCGAAGTCGAGCAGGCTGGGCGCAATGTCGATGTGGCTGATGAGGGCCTCGTGCCGCACGCCGCGCTTTTTCTCATAGGGGTTGCGGACCACGAACGGAACCCGAAGTCCACCCTCGTAGACCGTGGTCTTTCCGCCCGCGAAGGCCATCCCGTGGTCGGAGGTAAAGACAATCATGGTCTTTTCGTAGATGCCGGCTTCCTTGAGGATCTCCACGAGGCGGGCCACCCCCTGGTCGATGCGGGAAACGCTCTGGTAGTATTGGGCTAGCTCCTCCCTCGTTTCCGGGGTATCGGGAAGGAAGGAGGGGATGGGAACCTTTTTCGGGTCGTAGAAGACTTCCTCGACCCCGGCATGGGCCTTTCGGTTGGGCTTGTTCCCGAACAGGTCGGGCTTGAGCTCACGCTTAGAGGTCTTGTCCCTGCCTCCTCCGCGGTGCGGGTCGGAGGTGGCGAAGTAGAGAAAGAAAGGCTGATCGCTCTTTTCGGTAATGAAAGCCCTGGACTGTTCCGCCATCTGAACGGCGTTGCGGGTGCTTCCCTTGAGGTATGTCTGGTAGTGAAAGACCTCCTCGGGAGCGACGTGATACTTCCCGATGTGTCCCGTGCGGTAGCCCGCGTTCGCCATGGCCCGCGGAAGGGATAAACCGATGACGTTGTAGTAGCTGGCGAACTTGTGGAAGTTGTGTTGGTGGCCGTACTGACCGTTGGCATGGTTATGGAGCCCGCTCATCACCACCGATCGACTGGCCGAGCAACTGGCTGTTGTGGCATATGCGTTGAGGAAGAGGGTTCCGTCCTTGGCGAGGGCGTCGATGGCCGGAGTATTGGCTACCGGGTCGCCGTAGCAACCCAAGGTCGGGCTCTCGTCGTCGGTGATGAAAAAGATGACGTTTTTCTCAGCTCCGGTAATTGCGGTTGCCCAGAAACAGAGGGCCAAAAAGATGGTTCGGATTCGGGTAATCATGGCGAGCAGGTTGTCCGTCCGTTTAATCCGCGTCAAGGTTTTGGGGACGTCCATCGTGTTTTCGGGGTCGGAGAGAGGCCTTTCTTCAGGCTCGACCTTGGATCCGTTTAGGGGCTATTGAATGTAGGCATGAGTGAGAAAAAATGTCGTTGGGGCATCCTTGGAACCGCAGGAATCGCCCAGAAGAACTGGCAGTCGATCCGCAATGCCGGCAATGCCGAACTGGTGGCCGTGTCCAGCCGTGACGCTGCCAAGGCGCAGGACTTCATCGATCGCTGTTCCGCCCGCGTTCCCCATCCCGTTGCCCCCCGGGCGGTCGGGAGCTATGAGGAACTGCTTGCCAGCGAGGACGTCGACGCGGTCTATCTTCCCCTGCCTACCGGCCTTCGCGCGGAGTGGGCCGTGAAAGTGGCTGAGGCGGGCAAGCACCTGCTTTGCGAGAAGCCCTGCGGGACCTCCTTGGACGAACTCGATGGGATTCTTGCCGCCTGCGGGGAGGCGGGCGTCCAGTTCATGGACGGGGTCATGTTCATGCATAGCGACCGTCTGCCAAAGGTCAGGGAAGCCCTCGACGACGGCGAAAGCATCGGCAAACTGCGCCGCATCGCCACCCAGTTCAGTTTTTGCGCCCCGGATGAATTCCTGACCGGAAACATCCGCATGCATTCGGACCTCGAGCCTCAGGGATGCATGGGTGATCTCGGCTGGTATAACCTACGCTTTATCCTTTGGGTCATGAACTACCAGGTTCCGCGTGCCGTCACGGGCCGTCTTCTCAATGCCTCCGGCCGGGACGACAGCCCCAACCCGGTCCCGACCGAGTTCTCAGGGGAAATCCTTTTCGATGGGGACGTCTCGGCTTCCTACTACTGTTCCTTCCTGACCGAGCACCAACAGTTCGCCCACCTCAGCGGGACCAAGGGCAACCTCCGCCTCGACGACTTCGTGCTTCCCTTCTACGGGAACCGCATCGGCCACACCGTCTCCAATTCGATCTTCGACTGCGACGTCTGCGACTTCCGCATGGAGCGCCGCGAGACCGCGGTGCAGGTCGAGGAATACTCCAGCAGTCACCCCTCGGCTCAGGAGTCCAAGCTTTTCCGCACCTTCTCCGGACTGGTCCTTGGAGGGACTCCCGATTCTCATTGGCCGGAGATCACCCGCCTGACGCAAAGCGCGCTCATGGCCTGCCTCGAGTCGGCCGAGCTGGGCGGTGCCGAGATTTCTCTCGGCTGATTCAGGAAGCGGTCCAGCCACCGTCTACCGAGAGCATCGCCCCGGTGACGTAACTGGATGCATCCGAGGCGAGGAAGATGGCCGCCCCCTGGATCTCCCGTAATTCCCCCCACCGTTTCAGGGCGGTAGCTCCGACGATGAACTTCATTCCCTCCTCGGTGTCGGCTATGGATTCGTTCATGAGGGTAAGAAAGGGACCCGGGCAGATTGCATTGACCGTCACCCCGCTGCCCGCGACTTCCAGGCTGAGGGCCCGGGTCATCTGGGTGACCGCTCCCTTGCTGGTTGCGTAGGGGGTGCGGTTGGGGGTCCCGACCAGGCCGAGGGCGCTGGACAAATTGACGATGCGGCCGTTCCCCCGTTCCTTCATGTGGGGCAGGACCGCCCGTGAGCAAAGCCAAACCCCCGTTACGTTGATCTCCTGTACCTCCTTGAAATCCTCGAGGGACAGTTCCTCGATCGGTCCGCGACGGTTGATGCCCGCGTTGTTGACCAGGACGTCGATTCGCCCGCGGGCCTCCATCGCTTCCGATACCATGGCCTCGACCGAGGCCTGTTCTGTGACGTCGGCCTCATGGCCATGGGCCTCGACTCCGTAGGCTGCGGAGATTTCATCCGCCGCTTCCTTGGCCTCCGAGAGGTTGCGGCTAACGAGGAACAGGTTCGCCCCTGCGGAGGCGAATCCTTCGGCCATGGCCTTGCCGAGGCCCTTCGATCCACCCGTCACGAGGATGGACCTTCCGCTCAGGTCGAACTGCTTGATTCCCGGTAGCATGGGATGAGACCTTGCGCCAACTAGGAAAGAGGGCAAGCCCTATGCGCCACCGGGCCTCACGGAAGAGGATTTGGGCAGGACCGATGGGGAAAGAGGGCAGGAAATGGAAGCGGCCAGTCCGCGCAGAATCTGGATTTCGATCTCGCTCGTCCTGCCGTCGTGGTCGATGGTCCGGCAGCAGGCGTCGAGGAGGGATTTCTTGGCCATCGGGGCGAGCTTTTCGAGCCGGGCAATGGCTTCGTCCAGGGCCAATAACCCACATTTCTCTACCGACGGCAAAGCGGGTTGATTGGTTCGGGTGAGGGCCTTCATCCCCGTCTCGAAGGCGGGGGTCGGGTCGGCCCCTTCCTGCCCGTAGTGGGCCAGGGCCCCGAGGATGACGGAGCACTCGTTGAGGAGACGGCCGACGGAGACGCTCCCGTGCAGTCGGCGAGAGGGCGCGTGTCGTCCGCCGAGGTCGCGTTCGATCACCTTGCGCAGGCTCCACTCCAGCAGGTCGATCTTTTCGTCCGCCCCGATCAGTTGCTCGGTGATGGCCTGAAAAGTCTCGAACTGCCCGGATGAGAGCTGCCAAAGGGCGGGGGAGGCCTCCTCAATGAGGACGAACTTAAGTCCCGAGCTCAAGGGGGCGATGGCGGGGAGGGCCCACTCGGTCAACTCGACGGTCCCCGGTTCCGCCTGGGAGCGGATCAGTTCCAATTGCTTCCGGGAGACCTCTTTCCGGTCCGGATCGATGAGCATGGCGAAGAGCAGGCAGCGCGCCCCGAAGGGCTCCCTCGCCTGTTCGAGCAATTCCTCCGCGATCTCCGTCTTCATCCTGCGGGCCACCTCGATTTGCTCTTCCCCGGGTTGGGTTGCATTTTGAAGAAAAGTCTGGGCGTCGGGGCTATCTTGGACGGGTTCGGCGGCAGGGGCCGGTTCGCTCGCGGCGCTTCCACCGGCAAAGCCGGCTACCGCCTGCGAGCCTTCCATATCGTTGAAGGTTTCCTTGATTTTGTCGGTCGCCGGATAGGTGTTGTTCCAGTTCGGCTCGATCCGCCTGATGCGCTTGGGAAGGGGCGGGTGGGTGGCGAAGAGGCTGTTCATGGCGGAACCGAAGAACATATGGCAAAAATCCTTTGCCCCGGAGGCCCCGATTTCCGAGCCTTCGGTATACCCTCCGATACGTTTCAAGGCTCCGGAGATTCCGTCCGGGTTACGGGTGAACTGGACCGCCGCGGCATCGGCCAGGAACTCCCGTTGCCGGCTGACCGCGGCCCGGATGAGAGAGCCAAAGAAGCCTCCGATCAAGCCGATAAGGAAAAGCCCCAGTCCGATGACGAGGAGGGCGCCTCCTCCGTCGTCCTTGCTCCGGCGGCGCCTCGAGCCCCCTGCGCTGCGCATGAGGATCTCGCCTACGGTGGAAAGGAAAACGATTCCGAAGATAATGCCGGTGAGACGGATGTTGATCCGCATGTCCCCGTTCAGGATGTGGCTGAACTCATGGGCCATCACTCCCTGGAGTTGGTCTCGGGATAGTTTTGAGATGCACCCCTTGGTCACCCCGATGACCGCGTCCTGTGGGGAGAAGCCCGCCGCAAAGGCATTGATGCTCGGCTCGTCCATGAGGTAGACGGGAGGCACGGGCGTACCCGATGCGAGGGCCATTTCCTCGACCACGTTGAGGACTCTTCTTTCCTGAGGGATCTTGGTCCTTGCCGAAATCAGTCGGCCGCCGAGGGCATCGGCCACCGCCGCCCCTCCGGAGGAAAGCTGGGACGTCTTGCACAGGCTGGCCAGTCCTACCACGATGATCGTGGCGATCGAGGAAAAGACGGCGAGTTCCGTCGTCCATGCAAGTTCGCTGCCTCCCTCCGCGTTGCCCAAGACGAAGGAAAGAAGAAAATAGACGGACGCAATGATGCAGAGTACGCCGAGGCAGAAGAATACGATGAGCTTGCCGGTGTTGCTCTTGGCCCGGTCCTGGTGCTCGAAGAAGTCCATCGGGATGAGGCCCGCTCGGTTTGCGGCCTAGAACTGTACCTTGGGGGCTTCCTTGATCTTTTGGCTCTCGAACTCGAGCAGGGTGGCGTCCTGGCCATGGCCGAACATACCCGCGAAGAAGACGGGGGGGAAAGTCTGCTTGTAGGTGTTGTAGGCGGTGACCGCATCATTGAAGGCCTGCCTCGAGAAAGACACCTTGTTCTCAGTGCTGGACAGCTCCTCCTGCAGGTTGGACATATTCTCGTTTGCCTTTAGGTCGGGGTAGGCCTCGGAGAGGGCGAAGAGCCTGCCCAAGGCGCCGCCCAGCATCCCCTCGGCGCTGGCGAGGCCGGCGATGGCGCCGGCGTCCCCGGGGTTCGCGGAGCAACTCTGGAGGCTTCCCATGGCGGAGTTACGGGCCTGGATGACTGCGTCGAGGGTTTCCTTCTCGTGCTTCATGTAGCCCTTGACCGTCTCGATCAGGTTGGGGATGAGGTCGTACCTGCGTTGCAACTGGACCTCGATCTGGGAGAAGGCGTTCTGGAAGCGGTTCTTGAGGGTAACGAGACGGTTGTATATCCCGATCATGAAAAAGAAGAAGATGAGGGCGATCCCGCCGAACACGCAAAGTATGATGATGGTAGTCATGATTTTTTTCTGTTTTGAGAATTTGAGAGGAAGGTAAAACCAGAAAATAAACTGCAGGATGGCAAAAGGATCGTCAACAGGTGATTGCCGACTTTTGTTTTGAAAGAATCCCATCTTTCCCTAGCTTTCCCATCCATGGAAGTCCCGTCGCAATGATCCTGGAAGTTGTCCTGATCTCCCTTTTCGTCCTGGCCTTTCCGGTCTGGTCGATTCTCGCCCGCCGCCGCCGCCTTCGCCGGTGGCCCCCGGTATCGGTTTCCTTTTCCTCCCGGTTGCGGAAGATCTTCTCCCGCAAGGTTCCTTTCTATCAGGCTCTGCCGGCAAACCAGAAACGCCGGTTCGTCTCCCGCGTTTTGCGCTTTCTGCAGGGTCCCAGAATTTCCGCCTCCGGCACCCGGATCAACGAGGTCGACGTCGCGCTCGTGGGAGCCAGCGCCATCATTCCCGTCTTCCGTCTCGACCACTGGCGTTACCGCGGACTGGACGAGATCGTGGTCTTCGGCCCCTCCTTCGACCGCCTTCTTGCCGGTCACGACCAGGAAGGCCGCATCGTCGGCTTGCTCGGGGAAGGGGAAGCCGAGGGAAAGATGTTTCTTTGCCGGGATGCCCTTCACCGCGGGTTCGAGCAGGAGGGGGATGGGGACAACACCGCCATCCACGAGTTCGTTCATTTGATCGACAAGATGGATGGCCGGGTGGACGGTATCCCCAAGTTGCTCATGCGCCGCCAGTACGTTCTTCCCTGGCTCAAGCTGATCAAGCGCAAGATCGGGGAAATCAAGGACGGGCAATCCGACCTCAACCCCTATGCCGCAATGGGGAATGAGGAGTTTCTCGCGGTGGCTGCGGAGTATTTCCTTGAGAAACCCGAAGAGATCAAGGAAGCCCACCCGGTCCTCCACCGCGCCCTCGAGAGGATCTTCGAAAACCCCGCCTGAAATCCTCCCTGCCGTTCCCCTTTTCCGTTGCCCGACCGAACCGGCCACCTTTAACTTTCGCCCATGACTTACCCTAAGTTCCTCATCCCGTTCTGTCTGCCCCTCGTCCTGCTCGCGGCCAAGCCCAACGTCATTCTGGTCTACACCGACGACCAGGGCAGCGTCGACGCCCGCTGCTACGGTTCCAAGGATCTGCACACCCCGTCGATCGACCACCTGGCCGAGACGGGCATCCGCTTTACGAACATGTATTCGCCCTCCGCCATTTGCTCGGCCTCCCGGGCCGGTTTGCTGACCGGTCGCATCCCCGCCCGGGCGGGGGTTCCGGGGAACGTCTCCTCCTCCAAGGGAGCGCCCGGCATGCCGGCCTCGGAAACGACCATCGCCGAGCTCATGAAGTCCAACGGCTATGCCACTGGGCACATAGGGAAGTGGCACTTGGGCTATACCCCCGAGACCATGCCCAACGGTCAGGGGTTCGACTATTCCTTCGGCCATATGGGCGGATGCATCGACAACTATTCCCATTTTTTCTACTGGGTCGGACCCAACCGGCACGACCTCTGGAAGCAGGGCAAGGAGATCTGGCGGGACGGGGAGTACTTCGGGGACATGATGGTGGACGAGTGCAAGGGCTTCATCTCGAGGAACAAGACCAAGCCTTTCTTCGTCTACTGGGCCATCAATTGGCCTCACTATCCGCTCCAGGCGACCGACAAGTGGCGAATCAAATACAAGAACCTCCCGCACCCCCGCGACAAGTACGCGGCTTTCATGTCGACCACGGACGAACTGGTCGGGCGGGTGATCAAGCACCTGGATAAGGAAGGCCTTCGCGAGGACACCATTTTCATTTTCCAGTCCGACCACGGACATTCCGTGGAGGAGCGCACCTTTGGCGGGGGAGGGAGCGCCGGGCCCTACCGCGGGCACAAGGGCAACCTTTTCGAGGGCGGAATCAAGGTGCCGAGCGTAGTTTCCTGGCCCAAGGGCATCCCGAAGGGCGAGGTGCGCGACCAGTTCGTTACGGGCACAGACTGGTTCCCGACCTTGGCCGAGTGGACGGGGGCAAAGATCCCAAAAGGGCATCACCTGGATGGCCAATCGATCGCCAAGGTGGTCAAGGATCCAAAGGCCTCCACCCCTCACCAAAAGTACTATTGGCAACTGGGCAACCGGAACAACCAATGGGTCGTGCGGGAGGGCGAGTGGAAACTGTACGCCAAGGCCCGGGAGAACGTCCGTCCGAAAGGTATTCCCGAAATGACCAAGGAGGATAAGAAACACTTTCTCGTCAACCTTTCCAAGGATCCCGGAGAGAAGCTCAACTGGGCCAAGGATCACCCCGCCGAGCTCAAGCGCCTCCAGGAGTTGGCCAAAAAATACCAGGACGACCTTGCCTCTTCCGCCAAGTAATTCATCTTCCCTTTCCTACATGAAACCCAAGCTCCTCTTCTTCGCCGGCCTCCTCGGCTTTCTTACCGCGCTGGACGCCAAGCGTCCCAATATCGTCTTTTTCTTTACCGACGACCAGACCTCGGGCGCCCTCGCTTGTTATGGGCATCCGCTTGCCAAGACCCCCGTCATAGACCGCTTGGCCGCCGAGGGAACGCGCTTCGCCAATTCCTTCGTGAGCCAGTCCATCTGCTGGGTCAGTCGGACCACCATCCTGACGGGGCTCACCGGCCGAAGCTTTGGTACTCCCGGGCAACACGATCTTGCCACCCCCGAGTCGATCAAGCATCTCTACCCGGGAATCCTGCGCAAGGCGGGCTACCGGACAGGGTTCGCCGGCAAGTGGCACGCCAAGATGCCGAGGGGCTTCAAGGCAAGCGACTACTTCGAGGTCTACAACCCGATCGGGCGCAACCCGTTCTACAAGAAACAACCCGACGGCTCCCTTCGTCACGAGACCGACCTGATCGTGGACAAGGGAATCGAGTTCATCAAGAGCCAGCCCAAGGACAAGCCCTTCGCCCTCAATATGTGGTTCAACGCCTGTCACGCCGAGGACGGCGACCGCAGGCCCGGGATCGGGCATTTCCCCTGGCCCTTCTCGGCCAACGGACTATACGCGGAAGACGAGATGGCTCCCCCCCGCTTGAACGATCCGAAGATCTTCGAAAGCCAGCCCGATTTTCTCAAGACCACCATTAACCGCGAGCGCTTTTTCTGGCGCTGGAATTCCGACCGCAAGTATCGTATCAACATGCGGGCCTACCTGCGCATGGTTACCGGCATCGACAACGCCATCGGACGCTTCCTCAAGATCCTCGAGGAACAGGGCTTGGCCGACGATACCATCATCGTCTACTCAGCCGACAACGGTTACCACCTGGGCAACCGTGGCTTTGCGGGCAAATGGTCCCACTACGAGGAGTCCCTGCGCGTCCCCATGGTGGTCTACGATCCCCGGGCTCCGAAGTCGGTCCGCGGGCAAGTGCTCGAGCAGTCCGTCCTCAACCTCGACTTGCCTTCCACCTTCATCGACTGGGCGGGCCTTCCCATTCCCGAGAGCTACCAGGGGCGGAGCTTCAAGCCCCTTGTCTCCACCGGCAAGGCCGAGGACTGGCGCACCCATACCTTTCACGAGCACTTCGCGGTTCGCCACCGCATCCCTCCCTTCGAGGGCCTGCGCAACGACCGTTTCAAATACGTCCGTTACGTCGACGAGGGCAACTACGAGTTTCTTCACGACCTGAGGAAGGATCCCGACGAGCTGGTCAACCTGGCCAAGGATCCAAAGCACGAGAAGACTCTCCTCAAAATGCGCAAGGCGACCGACCGTCGGGTCAAGGAGCTGGGCGGTCCGCTTTCCCCCAAGAAAGGCGCCTTGGGCGTGTCCACCCCCGCCTATCCGAAAGCCGCCGCCACCGTGGCCAACCGCCCCGGAGCCAACGGCTTCTCCAATCTTCTCGCGGGCGGCATGCGGGCTTGGTCGGGCGACCCAAAACTTTGGTCCCATAAGAATGGCGTCCTCATGGGGAAATCGGATGGTTCGCTCAAAATGAATCATTTCATTACATGGAAGGTGGCTACCGTGCGCAACTTCGATCTGCGGGTGAAGGCGCGTATCTCCGCCGGTGGCAACAGCGGCATCCAATACCGCAGCGTTCATGCTCCCGAGCTGGGGCTCGACGTGATCACCGGTTACCAGTGCGACGTGGTGGCCGGCAAATCCCAATTCAACGGCATGGTCTACGAGGAAAAGGGCCGTGGCATTCTTGCCCGGGCTCATGACAAGGTAACCATCGATCCAAAGGGCGACCAATGGGTGGTGGGCAAATTGGAGGTCAAGGATTTCGCTCCGGGCGAATGGCACGAGTACCGTATCCTGGTCGAGGGCAACCGCCTTCGCCACTGGATCAACGGGCATCCCACCGGCGACCTCCTTGACCTCGACGAGAAGGGGAGGGCCCTCGACGGTGTGCTTGCCCTACAACTGCACAAGGGTCCGCCCATGACGATCGAGTTCAAGGACATGCTGATCAAGCACCTGCCCGACGACCTGCCTATTCTCAAGCTGAAGGATCGCCCCATTCCTGCAGACGCGCTCGGGGCTCCTCCCAGGGGCAAGCTTCCGAAAGGGTGGAAGCCCCCGGTCTACGGGGAGCGCTGAAACGGTGAGGCTCCTTACCTGGCTCCTCCCGATCCTTGCCTTTTCGGCAAACGGGGCCCAGAAAGTCCTGCTCGAGCCGGTCTTCGAAAAATCGGCCAATGGTATCTTCCACAAGGACCGGGAGGTTCATTTTGGCTTTTCCCTCGACAGCCGCCTGAAGGACCCGGTCGGGGTCGAGCTGGAATGGGAGATAACGACCGATCAGGGAGAACCGGTTGCCCGTTCCAAGCCTTCCCGGCTGAAGATTCCCGGAGGTGGGAAAAAGACTTCGGGGTATTCCGTGAAAATCCCCGGCCCGGGTTTCTACAAGGGTAAGCTCAGTTGCTCGTGGGAGGGCGGCCGGGTCAGCCGGACCGTCCAGGTGGGGTATGCCCCGGAGAAGATCTTGCCTCCCTTGACCGGGCAGGTGGATTTTCGGGAATTCTGGAACGGGTCCCTTGCGGAGCTCGCCCAAGTCGATCCGCAGTTCAGGCTCATTCTTCAGCCCGGGCTTAGCCGGGACGAAAGAAACGTCTACGAGATACGCATGCGCAGCCATGGAAACGTTCGGGTGGGTGGGTGGTACGAAGTCCCCAAGGGCAAGGGGCCTTACCCTGTTCTTATCCGCGTCCCTGGTTACGGGGCCAATATGAAGCCACTCAACCGTTTCAAGGATTTGGCCGTCCTTTCCTTCAACCCCCGTGGCCACGGGAACAGCCAGGAGGACGTCAAGGGAAAGCCCGGCAATTACTGGATCCGCGGGCTGGACGACAAGGCGGGGTACTATTACCGGGGCGCCTACCTGGACTGCGTGCGCGCGGTGGACTTTTTGCATTGGCGCAAGGAGGTCGATCCCAAGCGGATTGCGGTGAAGGGAGGAAGCCAGGGTGGAGGCTTGAGCTTTTCCACCGCCGCCTTGGACAAGCGGATCGCCCTTTGCATTCCCCACATTCCGTTCCTGACCAACTGGGAGCTCTACTTCAAGACGTCCCGCTGGCCCGAGATGGACCGCTGGATCGACGAGAAGGATTCACGGACCTGGGAGAGTACCCTCAGGACCCTCAGTTACTTCGACACCATGAACATGGCCCCTTGGATCGAGTGTCCGGTCTTCATGGGAGTGGGCTTGCAGGATGCAATCTGTCCCCCGGTTACCAACTTTGCGGTCTACAATCGTCTGAAAGGAAAAAAGGAATTCATCGTTTACCCCCATGCAAAGCATTACGTTGAAAAGGAATTCCACTCGCTTGCCTTTGCCTGGATGAGAGAGCGCTTTGGGCTGAATCCGAATCCCTGAATAGGTGGGATTTCGTTCGCTTGTTCGCTTGCGGGTGCTATGCTCGTGAGTCATGAAGCTCAAGCAGGGCCAGGTCTGGAAAAAGGAAGACAAGTACTATCGCATCACGCAATGGTCCCGCCTGACCATCGCCTACAAGTTGTCCTTTACCCTCCACGCCCCGGAGGAACCCGTCCGCAAAGTATCGAAGAAGGAGTTTTGCCGCCTCATCAAGGGAGCGGAGCTTTGCCCGCAGGAGGTCTGACCTTCGGAAGCGTTGCCTTGGGGAGGTCAGTAGACGTCGACCACCCGGGTGCCCGCCAACCGGTCGTGCAGGCACCGCCTCTCCGCCCCGAAGATGAAGAGCACGTTTACCAACCCGAAGATTCCGCCGATAAAGGGA
>DLRY01000087.1 GCA_002500665.1 Opitutia bacterium UBA7876 | reverse complement strand
GAAGCGGTCGACGACGGTCTTCCCATTGACTTCGACCACCACCGGTTTGCGGTAGTCGACCATCCGTTCGTCGAGATAGAGGTTGAGGGACTCAGTTCCCTCCAGCTTAATCTCGAAACGGTTGCCCGTCCTGGTTGCCTCAACCAATTGCTTCTTGGCGGGAGCGGGAATCTCAAGCCAGGAAAAGCGACCGACCACGGAATCCGTCGGTTGCCAAACGAGCGAGTCGGGAATCGTATTGCGAACGGCGGGAAGCATGGTCGAAAGGTGGTCGCGGTCGGGCAAGCCACCGTGCCCAAAACCCTTTTTCAAAAACATACGGACAGGGTATGCGTCCTTGCGCTCACCCCTCAAACCCTTTACCGCCTCGTCGAAAGCGAGACATCGCTTGAGACGGCCATAGGCCAAGTCGCTTTCGCCGATCATGAAGGTAAAGGGCGTATTGAGGAGATTCTTAGCGGAGGATTCGCCATCCGTGGGGGCCGCCGCCGAGCTATGGATGGCGGCAAAGCGATCCGCCATTTTGGGGCCAATGGCAAAGGCCCCGTATCCACCGTGCGAATAACCGATAAGGAAGACTTTGTCCGAATCGACTCCCTCGCAAACCAACATCTGCCTGACCAACCGGGCAACAAGCGGATAGACGTAGCCGGTATAAAACCCGTTCCAGGCATCGGTCGGGGCCCTCAAGGCGAGGTAAAGATAGCCCCCGTCACCGGGATGATCCCTGTAGTAACGCTGCATGACCCTCCACTGGCTGTCGTTAAGCGCCTTGGGGGCCTTGCCCCCGCCATGCATGGCGATGACCAACGGCCAACCACTTTCCGGCATCTTGCCAACCTTACGAACGACGTACGGGCTGACGTATTCTCCGGAAACCACTTTGCCGGCCTTGTGATCGAGCTGCATTTCATCAAGAGCCGCACCCTTGCGGTAAGCGTTCCAGACAAGAGAGCGAAAGACCTCCTCGTTGCCCGGCAACAACGCATCGAATTCGGACAATTCGGCAAAATCGTAATCCTCTTTCCGCACTTCGGAAAAACTGGGGGCTAAAGCCTGCTCGACCGCTTTTTGCTGGGTTTTGGAAAGAGGCCGGGCCTTGACGTAACGGGAAGCGGGTTGGGCCTTGGCCAAATCGCTTGCCAAAGCCTGGGATTCCGAACTTAGGGAGCTGAGTTTGAGGACGTAAACCTTACCCCCCATGGAAAGGGTCACCGTTTGGGCATTCGCAGAGACGAATTTCGCACGAATGGTCTTCCCTTCACTATTTGTCCATTCACGCTCCTCGGCGCCCTGAACGATTGACAAGGTGAGCAGGAGCCCGCAAAGGAAGGAAGCAAACAAGGGAATGAATTTCATTGTTTCAGATGACCAAAGGCAAACCATTCATTGTTTGCGAGCCCGATCGTAAATGGCCCGATCCAGATCGACGAGCTTGGAAGGGATGGTCTGTATCTCCTCGGGAAACCAGCGGTAGCCGCGATCGGTATGGTCCCGACTACTCGGCTGGGTCTGGCGGTTGCCATAAAGGAAGGCCCAGTTGGGGGGCACCCAGAACTGGCGCCACATGACGTCCTTGGCCCGGACCGCCTGACGCAATCGCTCGGCAGTCGCCGGCTTGAGGCCGCCTTTCGGGGTATCACTGATCTTGGAGACTGGTTCGGCGTAGCCCAGTTGCTCGGCGAAGGCTTGGGCCGCCAACCAATGACCGTGGCGGGAAAGACGTTGCCCGTCTGAGGTTACCTTCTTGCCGTTCAAGGCGCGAAACAAGTCGACCACCGGCAGGTCATGCTTCTTGGCGAGCCGGAGTATGGCGGCAATGTGCTTGCCCAAGGTTGCGTTGCGGGCCTTTAGATCGAGGCCAAGGTTCAGCGGATCCTCGAAAGGAACCGGGGTAACCACCACGATACGACTGGTGTAGGGCGACATCTGATCGAGCGTCTCTTCATAGGCGGAAGCAAATTCCTCGACTTGGCCGGGTTGGCCCAAGGCCTCGGCTTGGCCGAGCCAGAGCACGGCGACGTCGACGGCGGTCTTGATCCGCCTGTCCTTTTCGCCGTAGCCCGGCTTGGTAGCGGCAAAGAAATTACGGGGGCGCTGTTGGTTGAATACGGTATCGGCCGGCCATGCCATGTTGCGTACGGTCAAGCGGCGGGCGGGGTGGGCCGCGGCGAGCAAGGTTTCGAGGTACCCGAAGCGCTGGGTTTCGGCGGCATTGGAACTACCGAGGATCACGATGGTGGCGTCCTCCTTCAAGTCAAAGCCCTTGGCAAAGGCGGACACGGCATCAGAAGGCTTGGCAAGTGGACGCAAAAAGGCAGGCTCGGTTGGTGCGGGGGAAACGGTTGGGGCTGACTTGGGTCCTACAATTCCAGCGTGCTTGTTGAGCGCCTCCAGGTTCGCCCCGGGGGCAAAGCGCCAGAGGTTGGCAAGGGAAAGTCTTTCCTTGCCCAACTGCAAGACGAGTTGCTCGGGTTTCCCGGCGATGCCTCCGGGGGCGCCGTGGTCCATGACGCGTACGGCAATCGTGTTCTTGCCCGCTTTCAGGAGAGCAGCGGGAACAGGATATTTACGCACCGTGTAATGGTGACCGGGATTCTCGTAGCCCCCTACCCTGACGCCATTGACCCAAGTGACGTCCATGTCGTCGATTTGACCGAGGAAAAGGACGGCCTTGGCCTTGGCCTGTTCGGCGGACAGTTCGATGGTCTTGCGAAACCAGACCACGCCGTCATGACCGGGCAACCCCGCCTTTTCAAAATGCCCCGGCACCTTCATGGTCTTCCACTTGCCATGATCAAATGCGGGCTTGGCCCATACTTCGCCTTGGGAACCCGGATCCGCTGCCATGATCAGTTTCGTCCAGCGCGGCAATGGTTTGGAGATTGATTTTGGGGGAGCAGGCTTCGGAGACTCCGCTTTCTTTTTCGGCAGAGCGGCGAGCAATTGCTTCTCGGTTTGCTTCTCGAGCACGATCTTCGGATTGTGTATCAGCGTCGGTTTGCGATAGAGCACGGTCTGGGCGGGGCCGCCATGAACTTGGAATGATATTTGGCCGGACAGTTCGCCCTTTTGGTCTTCCAAGGCCACGCACAATTTGCCGTTGATTGCGGTCCATATCTTGTGCCCGATTGCAAGGATTTCATAACGGTTCCACTCGCCGGGTTTGACCGCTCCCGCGGCGTTGTTGTTCCAATCCAGTTTGCCACGCCCGTGCTCGTGGTAGAGCTTGCCCCACACCCCGCGCCCGACGTCGGCCTGGTAGCCGACGGCCTGACCGGAGACATTGGCTTTCTTGGAGCGAAACTGAATGCCCGCGTTGCGGTTGTCCGGGATCAGCTTGACCTCGACCACCAGATAAAAGTCCTCCACTTCACCATCCGCCCAAATGAACTTGTTTCCCGGCACCTTGACCGCGGAATGCCCCATGATGGCACCATCCATGACCGACCAGTACTTCATCTCGGAAGCCGACCAACCGGTGAGGTCCTTGCCGTTGAAGAAGGTGGCATCTGGCTTTGGGTTGTCACCTTTTGTCGATTCGGCGGCAGCGACCAAGGACAACAGGGCGCCAAACAAGCCGAGGGCAAAGGGGGTTCTTATTTTCATCTTGGGTGTATATTTTTACCTAGGGGCTTTTCCAGGCGAGGAAATCTTCACTTCGGGGGTATCGCCTTGGATGCCGTATTGAGAAAGGTGGAGTGGGTGAGATTCTTATCTCCACCCCATACGTTCTGGAGCATGATATAAATGGTCTTGGTGCTGGGATCGACCCAGGTAAGCGATCCCCCCGCACCGCCCTTTCCGAAGCTTCCCTTTGTCAAGGCGGCGGTCGGGCCCTGCGGTTCAACGGCCTCCTGAAAAGCAAGGGCATGAAAGTTTCCGGCACCGTGGCCGGCAGGTTTGACGTCACCGGTTTGTTTGCGCGTCAGTTCACGGACGGATTTCTCCGAGAGGTAGCGGACACCGCCGTATTCACCCCCATTGAGAAGCATCTGGCACCAAGGGAACAAGTCCTCGGCGGTGCAGAAGAAGCCGCCATCCACTGCGAAATAGCTGCCGCCCGTGCTCCAGGAGAAGTCAGGCATTTTCTCCGATTCCCATCTGCCTTTCTTGTGCTTGCTGTGTTTGCGGACCGCCCGGTCCTCGGGCACGTTCTTGATGGTAAAGTAGGTGTTCTTCATGTCGAGAGGATCGAGCATGCGGGTCTTCAGAAACTCGGCGTATGGCATGGCGGAATACTTTTCCACGAGATAAGCTGCAACGTAAAGGCCCTCTCCCCCGTAATTCCATTTCGTCCCGGGCTCCCACATCAGCGTATCCTTTGCGATTTTAAGCACACGCTCCTTGATGGTTTTCGTGGCCCGGTTCCTGGTGGGGTTCTTCGGGAGACCATCAAGATGATTGAGCAAGTTGCGAACGGTCAATGGATGCTTGGCCGTGTCCGAACTCTTCTTTCCGGTCTTCACTTTTTGCCCCTTGAATTCCGGGATGTGTTTCTCAACCAAGTCATCGAGCTGCAGATGCCCTTCATCGACCATCATCATGATGGCGACTGCGACGAACGACTTGGTGATCGAGGCGGCCCAAAAAACGTCGGTGGTCTCCAACGGTTCCTTGCCCACGATTCGCCAACCAACCGCATCGATGGACGCGATCTTTCCATTACGAGCCACCAAGGCGACCATGCCGGTGCTTTGCCCGCGGTCGACGATTGCCTGAAGGTTTTGGGGAATCCGGGATAGAATCTTTTCATCCAGCCCGTGCCCCCCGCCAAAGTCATTGGCTGCCGTCTTGTCTGTTTGCGCCCGGAGGTCGGTGCTGCAAAGGACAGCGGCAATCGCAAAGGTTATTACTATCCTTGGTTTCATTTTAGTACCGTCCATTTTTTGTCCTAAACTGATAGTAATTTCCTTTTTTTCCCTGCCGCTCCCGAGTCACGGTTTTTGAGTGATCGACTAGATTTTTCATGGGATTTAAAAGCCAACGGGAAGGATGCGTAAAGATCATTGGGTACGGAAGGTTTCGCTTTCGATCAGTGCCAGCACGAGATCCCGGAAGCCATTGCCGTTTTTCCGGTTCTCCTTCACGATCTCTTCGATCTCGCCCTTCTCCGTGTAGTTGAGAACACGGCCGGTGGCATAGGTCACAAGCTTCTCGGCAAGGCATTCCGAGAACAGGTCGATGTTATCGACCAGCCAGGCCTTGAATTGGATCGCGTTCTTAATCTCAGTTCCATCGGGAAGGGTTCCCGAGGCGTCGATCGTGGCCGCCGCTCCGGGCCATTCGGTTCGCCAACGTCCGACCGGATCGTAGTTTTCGAGGACGAAACCCACTGGGTCGATGCGTTGATGGCAGCCTGCGCAAGCGGCGGCGTTGGTGTGAGCCGTGAGCATTTCGCGGGGCGTCGTGGTTCCCTGGGTGTCCGGAGTGAGCGCCGGCACGTTCTTCGGCGGCTCAGGTGGTGGTGTGCCGAGGATGTTCTCGAGCACCCAGACTCCGCGGACGACCGGTTGCGTATCCACCCCGTTGGCCGTGGCGGTGAGGATGGCAGATTGGCCGAGGAGGCCGCCGTGGCGACCCCCGCGTTCGATTTCGAGACGCTGGAGCTTGCGCTTGGCCGCGGAACTGAGATTCTTTCCTTTGGCCTTCTGCGGAGTGAAACCGTAATTGCGCATCACAAAACCGATCGAAGAAAACGTGAAGTCGGGGTCGATGAAGTCCGTCATGGGAAGGTTCTGTGTCAGCATTTCGGTGAAGAAGGCTTCGGTCTCATACTTGGCGATATCGATACTCGTTTCGTCGAAGTTGAACTTTGGGTCCGGCATGATGCCATGCAGAGAATCAGTATCGAGCCATTGCCCTACGAAACTCTGAATCATCGGATCGGTATGCTCTACCGGCAGGAGGCGTTCGGTTTCCCGTCGCAGAACCCAGTATTCCGTTTTCAAAGGATCCGCTTTGGACGGTCGGGTGGCGGAGAGACGACCGCGTTTCGCCAGGTCAATGAGCGTTTTGTCGGGTGGAGCTTGCGTCAGGAAGTAGGACAGCCGGGTGGCGAGGTCGAAATCATCCATTCCTTCGGGATCGAGGCAGCGATACAGGAAGCGGGGCGAAATGAGAATGTTGCGAAAGAGCAGGTGCATGCCTTCCCCGTAGCTATGGCCCTCCCCCCAGTGGTTGGTGGCGATGGAAAGGTAGCTCTCAATGGTCTCGTCGGTGACCGCTTTGCGAAAGGCACGCGGAAGAAATCTCTCCAACATGCCGCGGACGAAGTCCTCCCGGGACTGCCCGTCGTGGGGAGTTCCGGTAATCTCGATACGTCGTTCCCGTCGTTTGAAGTCGGAGGGACTCTCGACCAGCTTCGAGGGGCCTTCGATCGTAAGGTTGTGGATCTCCATGGCTGGCCCCTTGGTGTGATAGAAATAGCAGAGACAATCCGCGATGGAGGCCTTGCCCTTACTGGCGGCAAGTTCGAAGAACGCCTTAGCTAACGCGGAGTCGGGTGTGGCGTGGCTTAGATCCAGATTCGGATCCTGCATGTATTTGGAAACGGTGTCCCACCCATTGCGTCCCCGAAGATTGGAGATTCTGATAGGCCGCGTCGGGTCTCCACTGGGGAAGACCGTTTTCAGCCAGCCGGCGAGAAACCTGGGGTTCTCCTCTGAGAGAATTTCAAAGGCCTCCGCAGTAGCCGGCGGATCGTGAGTCATTACCGCATTTTTCCAACGAAAGAGCACGGTCTCGCCTTCGTAGAGATCGGCTTGAAAGGCCGTGGTCTTGGGTTCCTCGCTAGTCACCACAATTTCCTTGAGGAGGCGAAAGTCCGAAACCTTGGAGCGATCCGTCGCGGTGACGGCGCGCGCATAGACTTCGAGAATCATGTCCTTTGCGAAGGTACTCCCCTCGTCTGAAAGGAATTTGGAAGCCTCGACCGTAATTGAGTAGGTCCCGGAGTCGCTGATTTCGATCCGGCTCGGCCAACTGCAGCTTCGCATGACGTCCACGCTGCGCGACGCGAGGCGGAGGGCGTTTCCGTGAACGCCGGCGGCGGAAAAACTCAGCACCATGTCCTCGGGACCCGCGCTCCAGGTTTTCTTTTGAGGCACCAGCTTGGGAGGTGGAAAGATTTGGTCAGCGATATCGCGAGCGACACTGGCATAGGCTTCGAGATGGGGTGGCGAGAGGACGAGGCCTTCGCCG
>DLRY01000098.1:28793-30124 GCA_002500665.1 Opitutia bacterium UBA7876 | reverse complement strand
TTCAAATCCGCTCGTGGGCTCCACATAATAACCAAACCAGTCAAATCAATGGCCACAGAAAAGTTCGAGCGCACCAAGCCTCATGTAAACGTAGGTACCATCGGTCACGTGGATCATGGTAAAACCACTCTTACCACCGCAATCCTTCACGCACAAGCCAGGCAAGGTCTTGCCGAGGTTAAAAGCTATGCCGACATCGCCAAGGGGGGAACCGTACGGGACGCGTCCAAGATCGTTACCATCGCAGTTTCTCACGTAGAGTACGAAAGCGCCAATCGCCACTATGCTCACGTAGATTGCCCCGGACACGCGGACTTCGTCAAGAACATGATCACCGGCGCCGCCCAAATGGACGGAGCGATCCTGGTTGTCGATGCAACCACTGGACCCATGCCACAAACCCGTGAGCATATCCTTCTGGCCCGCCAAGTTGATGTTCCCAACTTGGTCGTTTTCCTCAACAAGTGCGACCTTATGTCTGGTGATGACGAAGAGCTCCTCGAGCTTGTGGATATGGAAATTCGCGACCTGCTCACAAAGTATGAGTTCGACGGCGACAATGCGCAAATCATTCGGGGTTCAGCAACCAAGGCCCTCGAGGACGACGAGGGAGAACTGGGGCTTCCATCCATTCAGAAGCTCATGGATGCGATTGACTCGGAAATTGCCGAGCCCGTGCGTGACGTAGACAAGCCGTTTCTCATGTCGGTCGAGGATGTATTTACCATTACCGGTCGAGGTACCGTCGCAACCGGACGGATCGAGCGTGGCGTCGTAAAGGTTGGCGAAGAAGTCGAAATCGTCGGCCTCGGCGAATCAAGAACCACCACTTGTACAGGTGTTGAGATGTTCCGAAAGGATTTGGACCAAGGTCAGGCAGGCGACAATGTGGGTATTCTGCTTCGCGGAGTGGAAAAATCCGACATCCAGAGAGGACACGTGCTCGCTGCTCCGGGCAGTATTAAGCCCCATACCAAGGCTCAGGCCCAGATTTACGTGCTGAATAAGGAAGAAGGCGGACGACACACACCATTCTTCAAGGGGTACCGCCCTCAATTCTTTTTCGGAACGGCTGACGTCACTGGTAACGTGGAGTTGCCCGAAGGAACGGAAATGGTCATGCCGGGCGACAACCTTGCAGTTACGATTGACCTTCAAAAGGCGATCGCAATGGAATCTGGACAACGTTTTGCCATCCGAGAGGGCGGCAAGACGATAGGAGCCGGTAACATCACGGAGATCCTCTAGATTCTCTTCGAATCTTTTCCATTTCGATTTTGTAGCTGGGAGAATAGCTCAACTGGTAGAGCACCGGTCTCCAAAACCGGGGG
>DLRY01000098.1:0-28491 GCA_002500665.1 Opitutia bacterium UBA7876 | reverse complement strand
GGTAGAGCACCGGTCTCCAAAACCGTAGGCTGGGGGTTCGAGTCCCTCTTCTCCCGCCATCACTTAATCATCATCCGTGAATCCATTCCCAAAAATCAGAACCTTTTACAAAGAGACAATGCTGGAATTGTCCAAGGCAAGCTGGCCGGATTTTGCGGAATTGAGAGGCTCTACGGTTGTCGTCATAATCGGTGTGGCAATTCTCGGTTGCTTCATTGCGGTAAGTGATTTCTCGCTGTCTAACTGGGTTGAGTACTTCACTCAACTTTTGAGGGAAGGTTGAGTTCCGGGACATGAGCGCCACCAGAACCAACGGACACAAATGGTACGCCGTGCAGTGCCTTTCCAATCATGAGGACAAGGTCAGGCGATACCTGAGTAAATACAAGGAGGAGAGCGAGGAGTTTTCCAAATGTCTTAATGAGGTTTTGGTTCCCATAGAAACTGTTTCCGAAGTAAAGAACGGAAAAAAGAGACAGAGAGACCGAAAGTTCTACCCCGGATACGTTTTCGTAGAGATGACGCTATTCGATTTGCAGGGCAACCTGATGAAGGAACCATGGTACAAGGTTAAGGACACCGATGGAGTAATCAATTTCATAGGTCGGGAAAATCCGACCCCACTGGGAGAAGAGGAAATAGGCAGGATTCTCAGGCAAGTCGATGAAGCCAAGGGCAAGGAAGTGCCCAAGGTCAAGTTTGCCAAGGGAGAAGTCGTCAAGATTCTGGATGGGCCATTCCTCAACCTTACTGGCGAAATTGAGGAAATCGATGGCGTAAAGGGAACCCTCAAGGTATCGGTTTCGATATTCGGAAGATTTACCCCGGTAGAGCTTGAGTTCTGGCAGGTCGAAAAAGCGGACGAGGAATAATTCAGTCATGTCAAAGAAAGCAGTAGGACAAATTAAACTTCAGTTGCCGGCTGGCTCGGCTAACCCCGCTCCGCCGGTAGGCCCGGCGCTCGGTGCTCAAGGAGTCAACATCATGGGCTTCTGTAAGGAATTTAACGCCAAGACCAAGGATCAGGCCGGCCTGATCTTGCCGGTCGTCATTACCGTTTATTCCGACCGGTCCTTCAGTTTCATACTGAAGTCCCCCCCGGCGGCCGTTCTATTGAAGAAAGCGGCGGGCTTGGCCAAAGGCTCCGGAGTTCCGAACAGAGAGAAGGTGGGAACCGTGACCAAGGATCAAATTAAGGAAATCGTAAAAACCAAGCAAAACGATCTTAATGCCGAAAGCGAGGAAGCGGCCTGTCGAATTATAGAAGGGACTGCCAGGAGCATGGGAATCGAGGTCGCTCAGTAACCAAAGAAAAATTTTCAGAACTAATGATCGCTCGCAGCAAAAGATACCGAAATTCCATAAAAGATATTTCCCTTGAGGATGTTTTGGGCATGACGGAAGCGTTCGGCAGGCTCGCGGGTTTTGAAAAGGCAAAATTCGACGAGACGGTTGAGCTTTCTGTTTCCTTGGGTGTTGACCCCAAGCAGAGTTCTCAGGGAGTTCGGGGCACGATCAACTTGCCCCATGGAAGTGGCAAGGAAATAAGCGTTTTGGTTTTTACCGAAAAGCCCGAAGAGGCCCTTTCCGCTGGAGCCGATATAGCCGGTTTGGACGAGCTGATCACCAAGATCAAAGACGGCTGGATGGAGTTCGACGTAGCTCTTTCCACCACCGAGGCAATGAAATCCGTGAGAAGCGTGGCCAGGGTGCTCGGGCCCCGCGGCCTAATGCCCACGCCCAAAGCCGGAACCGTAACAGATGAAGTCGAAGAGGCCGTCAAGGCCGTCAAGGCCGGCCGTGTCGAGTTCAAGATGGACAAGACTGGAGCACTTGCCGTGATCATTGGGAGAAGATCCTTTCCTCAAGAACAACTCGAGGAAAATGCCATGGCGGCCATGGAAGCCGTCATCGCCGCTCGACCCGATGACTTCAAGGGAAAGTTCATCAGGTCCGTTCACGTCAGCAGCACGATGAGCCCCAGCGTTCGCATCAACCCTTCCTCCCTCAACCGCTAGCCTTATCATGAGACCCGAAAAAGCATACTTGGTAAAAGAAGCTTCAGACTATTTGACCCGCTCGGAGTACGTATTCCTTACCGACTATCAGGGAATCAATGCGGAAGAAACCACTGAACTGAGAAAAAAGCTCGCGGAGCGAGGAGCTGAATTCCACGTCGTGAAAAATTCATCCCTCCGGCTGGCGTCAAAGGAACAGGACCTGCCGGACATCTCGGAACATCTTTCCGGGCATACCGCCATTGTGGTCGGCGGGGAAGATGCCTCTGGCGTGGCCAAGGCCCTGGGTCTTTATTACAAGGATAACAACAAAGTCACCGTTAAAGGAGGTGCCCTCGGAGACAGGCTTCTTACAGCAGACGAAATCAAGACACTCGCAAAATTGCCTGGTCTGGAGGTGTTGAGGGCTCAGTTGCTTTCGCTGCTCAATACCCCCGCCAGCAAGTTCGTCGGGGTGCTTGGCGCTCCTGCCCGGGGGATCGTTACCGTCCTCAAGGCAAAATCGGAAAAGGGATAAATCATTCAACTTAAACTTTTGGGACAATAAGCCCGGAAAAAACAAACCATAACCACCAATCTAGAAGAAATTAGGGGATCCACCCTTAAACTCCGATAGGAACTAATAATATTCAGACAAGGAGGTACTTATATCATGCCAGAATTAACAAAAGACCAAGTAGTGGAATGGCTTAGCGGCCAGTCCGTAATGGAGATTGCGGATCTCGTGAAGGAACTCGAGGAAAAATGGGACGTCAGCGCCGCTGCACCCGCCGCCGTAGCCGTAGCCGCCCCAGCCGGGGGAGGAGACGCCGGAGGAGACGCCGGAGAAGAGAAATCCGAATTCGACGTAATCCTCACGGAATTCGGCGGCAATAAGATCGCAGTAATCAAGGAAGTTCGGGGAATTACCGGTCTTGGGCTCAAGGAGGCCAAGGAGCTCGTTGAGGGCGCTCCAAAACCGATCAAGGAAGGTGCGTCCAAGGAAGAGGCGGAGGAAATCTCCAAGAAGCTCGAGGCTGCAGGGGCAAAGGCGGAAATCAAATAATGCTCCTTAACCCATTGTCCTAATTTTCAACTAAGCCGTACGGTTGTATGTCAACCTGCGGCTTTTTCAGTCTATTTCAACCTTCTCCAAACCAGCGAAAATCATTATGGATTCATCAAAAAGACAAAATTTTGGAAAACTTTCCGAAGTCATTGACCCGCCAAACTTGATTCAAAATCAAGTAGATTCCTTTCATGATTTCCTACAACGGGACATACCTGCGACACACCGCAAGCAGGCTGGCTTGGAAGCTGTTTTCAAGGAAGTTTTTCCGATTTTCAGTTATGATGAAAAATCGCGGTTGGAGTACGTCAGCTATTCGGTTGGCGAGTCCAAGCTTACGGAGATGGATTGCATCGATCAGAACTGTACCTATGCAGCTCCGCTTCAGGTAAAGCTCCGCCTGAGGCTTGAGGTGGAGGGTCAAAGCAAGCCCTTTTACAGTGAAGAGGAAATCTTCATGGGTGAATTGCCCATAGTTACGGAGAGGGGATCCTTCATCATCAATGGGGCCGAGCGTGTCGTGGTGAGCCAACTTCACCGCTCCCCCGGGGTAAGCTTTGAGGAATCCACCCATACGAGTGGAAAAATCCTTCACGGCTTTCGCATTATTCCGGACAGGGGGACTTGGATAGAAGCTCAATTTGACCAGCATGACTTGCTTTACGTTTATCTGGACAGGCGTCGCCGCCGTCGGAAGTTTCTCATAACGACCTTCCTGAGGGCTCTTATGGACTGGGATCCCGATAAGGATAAGGATTCCGACCAGAAGATAATCGAGCTTTTCTACGACATCGAAACCCTCTCCATCGAGGATTTGCTAAAAAAGGACAACGTTTCGAACTACGTCCTCGTCGAACCCATGTTCGATCGGGCTAAGGGAGCGGTTCTTGCAAAAGCCTTCGAGCCCCTTACCAAGACCTACCTCCGGGCTTTCCAAAAAGCGGGGGAATCAAAACTCCGAGCCATCGATACCTCCGTCGACGAGGGGGCGATAATTCGCTGCCTCAAGAAGGATACCAGCAAAAACAAGGAAGAGGCCCTCAAGGAGATATACAAGAAACTTCGACCTGGCGAGCCACCCGACAAGGCAAATGCCGAGGCACTCATCAAAAGGCTTTTCTTGGACACCAAGAGATATGATTTGGCCAAGGTGGGTCGCCACATGCTCAACCTTAAGCTGAACCTAGAAACACCTTTGGACATGCGCATCACTACGGTCGAAGATCTGGTTGCTGCCACGCGTAAATTGACCGACTTGAAACGCGGCAAGACCAACGAACAAAAGGCCCGCGAGGATGCGGGTTCGATTTTCGATATGGGTATTGACGACATCGATCACTTGGGGAACCGTCGCGTCAGGACCGTCGGGGAACTTTTGGCGAATGTCTGTCGCAGTGGCCTTGCCCGGACCGAGCGAGTGGTTCGCGAGCGCATGACCCTTTATGATCAAGGCGTGGAATCCCTTACCCCTGGTAAGCTGATCAACCCCAAAGCCTTAACCACGGTGGTTCGGGATTTCTTTGCCCGAAGTCAACTCAGTCAGTTTAAGGACCAGATCAATCCTCTCGCCGAAATGACCCACAAGCGTCGTCTTTCCGCCCTCGGGCCGGGCGGCCTTAACCGGGAAAGGGCTGGCTTTGAAGTCAGGGACGTACATCCAACCCATTACGGGCGTATCTGTCCCATCGAGACCCCCGAAGGACCCAATATCGGGTTGATCAACACACTTTCGACCTACGCCAAGATCGATGAGTTTGGGTTTCTGCAGTCTCCCTATCATCCAGTAAAAGATGGCGTAGTGGACAAGAACCCCAAGAACGTTCAGTACCTCAATGCCTTTGAGGAAGAGCGCTTCCTGATTGCCCAAGCCAACTCCGAAATTGATTCCAAATCAGGCAAGCTAACCGGACGCGTTACTTGTCGCTACAGAGATCAGGTCAGTGAGTACGATCCCAAGGAAGTGGAATATATGGACGTCTCGCCCAAACAGGTCGTTTCGGTGGCCGCCGGGCTAATCCCGTTTCTCGAGCATGACGATGCAAATCGGGCGCTCATGGGTGCCAACATGCAACGTCAAGCCGTCCCCCTCCTTCAATCCGAGGCACCGATGGTTGGAACCGGGATTGAGAAGAAGGTTGCCGAAGATTCGAGAACGGTAACCGTTTCGGATTCCGAAGGGGTGGTTGCCTTGGCCGATGGCAAGCGCATCGTTGTTTCCGATGACGGAACGCTCCCCCCTAGGTTCCTCAAGGAACCTAGAAGTGACCATAAGCGTGGCATCTATTGCTACGATCTGCGCAAGTTCCTTCGCTCCAATGCGGGCACCTGCTTCAACCAGAAGCCTATCGTTCGCAAGGGCGACAAAGTTAAGGTCGGTCAAGCCTTGGCCGACGGCGCCTGCACCGATCAGGGCGAGCTTGCCTTGGGTCGAAACGTCCTGGTGGCTTTCATGCCTTGGAAGGGCTATAATTTCGAGGACGCCATCCTGATCTCTGAGAAAATGATAAAGGACGACGTCTATACTTCCATTCATATCGAGGAATTCGAAGTAACGGCTCGCGATACCAAGCTTGGACCCGAGGAAATCACTCGAGACATTCCCAACGCCGGAGAGGAAGCGCTCCGCAATTTAGACCATCTGGGTGTCGTGCGCATCGGCGCCGAAGTAAAGCCGGGCGATATTCTTGTCGGCAAGATTACGCCCAAGAGCGAAACCGATCTTGCACCAGAGGAAAAATTGCTCCGGGCGATTTTCGGTGAAAAGGCCGCCGACGTTAAGGATAGCTCTCTCAAGGTGCCATCCGGTACCCAGGGGATCGTCATGGACATCAAGGTGTCCAGCCGAACCGATGCGGAACAGGAAAAGCTGTCCCCATCCGACTTTCGCAGGCAGATGAAGCAGATCAAAGAGGATTTTCGCAACCAGACCGAGGAATTGCGGGCTCAGTTGACTGAATCTCTCTCTAACATTCTGCTTGGGGAAAAGATCCCTCTCAACGTAACCAATTCGGAGACCGGGGATGTGATCATTCCCTCAAATCGCAAGATTACCAAGACACTACTCCGCCGCCTCGCCTCCGTGCACAGGTATATCGAAATACCGCCCTCCCCCGTCCGCATTAAGGTCTTCGAAATTATCGAAAGCTATGAATCCAAGTTCAATGACTTGGAAGATGATCGCGATCGCAAGATAGAGGCCATCGAGCAAGGAGACTCCATTGACCAGGGTGCAATCAAGAACGTGCGCGTCTTCGTCGCCAAGAAGCAAAAGATGCGCGTTGGCGACAAGATGGCCGGTCGCCATGGAAACAAGGGAGTTGTCGCCAAAATCGTCGCAGAAGAAGACATGCCCTTCCTTCCCGATGGAACGCCCATCCAAATCTGCTTGAATCCTCTTGGCGTTCCTAGTCGGATGAACGTGGGTCAGGTTCTGGAAACTCACCTGGGCTGGGCCTGTAATAAATTGGGGCTCAAGGTAGCGACCCCTATTTTCGACGGAATTTCCGAAAACAGGATTCAGGAGTACCTTAAGGAAGCGGAATTGCCGGATACCGGAAAGACCATTCTCCATGACGGATGTACGGGCGAGCCTTTCTACCAAAAAATAGTGGTGGGCTACATGTATATGCTCAAATTGAATCACTTGGTTTCGAGCAAGATTCACGCACGCGCAGTCGGCCCCTACAGCCTCATTACCCAACAACCGCTTGGGGGCAAGGCCCAGTATGGCGGTCAGCGTTTCGGGGAGATGGAAGTTTGGGCGCTAGAGGCCTATGGCGCCGCCTACACTCTTCAGGAAATCCTTACCGTTAAGTCGGACGACGTCGCCGGAAGGACCAAAATATACGAATCTCTGGTCAAGGGGGATAATTCTCTTCAGGCCGGCACGCCACAATCATTCAACGTACTGATGAAGGAAATGCAAAGCCTGTGCCTGGACATTAGGGTACTTGCCGAAGATACCCTGTGAGAACCCGGGTGAAACTTTAAAACATAACGACAAGGCAAAACATGAGCGTAGAAGCAGTAAACGAAGCACTGGGAGTCGAGGTTGGCCCGATGGACAGGGTGTCCATCACCGTTGCATCACCAGACGTCATCCGTTCCTGGTCCAAGGGAGAGGTCAAGAATCCTGAGACGATCAATTACAGAACCTTCAAGCCTGAACCGGGAGGACTCTTTTGTCAGAAGATCTTCGGTCCCGTGCGCGACTACGAGTGCGCCTGCGGCAAGTACAAACGGATCAAGTACAAGGGGGTCGTATGTGACAGGTGTGGCGTCGAGGTTACGGTCTCGCGCGTCCGCAGGGATCGCATGGGGCATATCGAGCTTGCGGTTCCCGTTTCCCACATCTGGTTTCTCAAGAGCATGCCCAGCCGGTTGGGTCTCTTGCTCAATATGACGGCAAAGAGCCTCGAGAGGGTCCTTTATTACGAGCAGTACATGGTGACGGACCCTGGCAGCACGCCGCTCGAGGAAAAACAACTTCTATCGGACAAGGAATTTCGGGAAGCCCAAGATGAATTCGGGGACGAATTCGAGGCCAAGATGGGCGCGGAAGCTATTCGGGACGTTCTGGGTCGGATAAACCTCGAGGACGAACTGGAGGACCTCTACGATCAGATGCACGATACCAAGTCGAAGCAGATCAAGAAAAAGCTATCGAGCAGACTGAAGGTAATTCAGGGATTCATCAATTCAGGCGCCTCGCCCGAGTGGATGGTACTTGATTCCATTCCCGTGATCCCGCCCGACCTACGGCCCTTGGTTCCCCTTGAGGGCGGCCGGTTCGCGACCAGTGATCTCAACGATCTCTACCGTCGGGTCATTAACCGTAACAACCGCCTCAAGAATCTCCTCCAGCTTAAGACGCCCGACGTCATCATCCACAATGAAAAGCGGATGCTTCAAGAGGCCGTTGACGCTCTCTTCGACAACGGTCGCCATGGCCGGGCCATTACTGGTTCCGGCAACAGAGCGCTTAAGTCACTCAGCGATATGCTGAAGGGAAAACAGGGCCGTTTCCGCCAGAACCTCTTGGGTAAGAGGGTGGACTATTCAGGGAGGTCCGTAATCGTGATCGGACCCGAACTGAAACTCCACCAATGCGGTATCCCGAAGAAAATGGCCCTCATTCTCTTCGAGCCCTTCATCATTCGACGCCTCAAGGAACTTGGCTTTGTCCACACCGTGCGCGGGGCCCGCAAGATGATCGAAAGTCGCTCCCCCGAAGTCTGGGATATTCTGGAGGAAGTCACGAAGGGGCACCCAGTTCTCCTGAATCGGGCTCCTACCCTGCACAGGCTCTCCATTCAAGCCTTCGAACCGGTCCTGATCGAGGGTAACGCCATCCGCGTTCACCCCTTGGTCTGCACACCTTACAATGCTGATTTCGATGGGGACCAGATGGCCGTCCACGTGCCGCTCTCGGTCGAGGCGATCATGGAGGCCAAGCTCCTGATGATGGCGACTCACAATATTTTTTCACCTTCGAGCGGAAAGCCAATCCTTACCCCCTCTCAAGACATTGTACTAGGTTCCTACTTCCTCACAATGGACCCAAAATCAGGAGAACCTGATCCCAAGGAGCGCTGTCCACTGATCGGGTCTCTTGAAGAGGCTCTCAGTGCTTTGCAGGAAGGAGTGCTTCATCTCCATGACTGGATCGACCTGAAGAATCCCGACAAAGGGAAGGAGACCCAGTACGGGATATCCAAAAGAACGGTTATACGCACCACCGTCGGCCGGGTCATGTTCAACACCATTTGGCCCGACGAACTTGGCTTCTTCAATGCACCAGCTCTCAAGGGCGATCTCGGTGACCTTATCCTTGAGACTTTCAGGCTCAAGGGGAAGGAAGAGACCATCGAGTCATTGGACCGCCTCAAGGAACTCGGTTTCGACATGGCTACAAAAGCCGGCATATCGATCGGGATTTTCGACATGATCATTCCGCCCGAAAAGAAAAAGAGAATCACCGTTGCACGTAAGGAAATCGACAAAATTGAAGACCAGTTCCGCAAGGGCATCATTACCCGCGGTGAGCGCCATAATAAGATCATCGACGTATGGACCACCGCAACGGACGACATCGCCAAGGAGGTCTTCAAGTCTCTCGACGATAATTTGGGCAAGGATACGATCAACCCGGTCTTCCTTATGATGGACTCGGGTGCCCGGGGCAACCGACAGCAGGTAAGGCAATTGTGCGGCATGCGGGGCCTCATGGCTAAACCGTCTGGGGAAATCATCGAGCAACCGATTCTTGCCTCCTTTCGCGAGGGACTGTCTGTTCTCGAGTATTTCATGTCTACGCATGGAGCCCGCAAGGGCTTGGCCGACACGGCCCTAAAGACTGCGGATGCAGGATATCTTACCAGAAAGCTTTGCGACGTGGCGATGGATTGCATCATCGTCTGCGACGACGACGGCAGGCGGGACGGGGTCGTAAAGAAGGCAATCATGGAAGGCGATAATGAAGTGGTTCCCTTACGCGACAGGATCATAGGCAGGTATTCCACCGACGACATCTACGATCCCTCCAACCCGACGGAGAAGATTCTCAAGTCCGGAAGCTTGATAACAGAGGAAGCCGCCGCCAACATCGATGCCCTGGGAATAACCCGGGTTAGAGTGATGTCGCCGCTTTCCAGTCGTATCAAGAACGGACTTACCGCTCTTGAATACGGCACCGATCCCTCGACTAATGATTTGGTCAAGGAAGGTTCGTCGGTTGGAATCATAGCCGCTCAGTCGATTGGGGAACCAGGAACCCAACTGACGATGCGAACATTCCATATCGGAGGGATCGCCAGTGCCGGGCGAGAAGACCCTGTCATTAACATACGGAAGGCCGGCAAACTATGTTTCAAGGGGTTGCGTCTCGTAACTCTTGCAAACGACCAACAGGTTACGCTTAACAAGACCGGATCCATCCAGGTCTTGGACGACGACGATCGTATTGTGGACGATTACCCGATCCCCGCGGGAGCGCTGCTCCATTTCAAGGATGGCGATCAGGTAGACGAAGAGGCCCTTCTTGCCCGCTGGGATCCTTACAACATACCCATTCTTTCAGAAAAGAAAGGCGTCATCGCTTTCGAGGATATGTTGCCCGGCGTAACGACCAAGGTCGAAAGAGATGCTTCGGGTGGCCGCTCGATGGTAGTCATTGAACACAAGGAGGACCTTCATCCCCAAGTGATTGTCAAAGATTCAAAGGGAAAAGCCTTGGCGACTTATTCGGTCCCGACGGGGGCTCAGGTTGCGGTAGACGAAGGCACCCGGATCGACGCCGGTTCCATTATCGCCAAGACTCCTCGTCAGGCGTCCAAGACTCAGGACATCACCGGAGGCTTGCCACGCGTCGCCGAGCTGTTCGAGGCTCGTCGTCCCAAGGAAGGGAACGTCGGTCAAATGGCCAAGATAGATGGCATTGTCTCGGAGGCCGGAACATTGCGTTCGAAGAAAAGACTTCTCGTTACCAACGAGGAATCTGGGCAAGTTGAGGAACACCTCATCCCGCATGGCAAACACGTGTTGGTTCAACCCGGAGATTTTGTGCAAAAGGGACAGCTTATCACCGAAGGAGCAAAGGATCCGCACGAAATCCTTGAGATTCTTGGTCCTTCCGCCGTCCAGGAATACTTGATTGAGGAAATCCAGAAAGTCTATCGCTTGCAAGGTGTAACGATCAACGACAAGCACTTGGAGGTAATCATTTCCCGCATGCTTTTCAAGGTTCGCATTACGGACACTGGAGATACTGATTTCTTCTGGGGCGATCAAGTCGACAGGTTTGCCTTCATGGATGCCAACGACATGATTGCCGAAAAGGGTGGCAAACCCGCGGAAGGCGAACCCATCCTGCTCGGTATCACGAAGGCTTCGCTCGAAACGGACAGTTTCATTTCCGCTGCTTCCTTCCAAGAAACCACGCGTGTTCTTACTAACGCCGCTACGCTTGGAAAAGTGGATGAACTGAAGGGCTTCAAGGAAAACGTGATTATGGGTCACCTCATCCCTGCAGGCACCGGCCTTCCCAAATGGCGTCGCTTGAAGATCGACAGCCTGGGAATGGGTAAGGGCGAAGAGGTGCAGGAGGAGGCCGGTTGAGGCGTCTCAAGCCCAGCCATTCATGGACAAAAAAGTCTTGAGCTAATCTGAAAACACGTTACTACTGATCCCTTTTCTTCAAAATTCTACTCCATGCCTACTATAAACCAGTTGGTTCGAAAGGGTCGGCGCTTGCAAAAAGCCAAGACCAAGTCACCTGCCCTCAAGGGATGCCCTTTTCGCAGAGGTGTTTGCGTGCAGGTAACCACCAGGACCCCCAAGAAGCCCAATTCAGCTATACGCAAAGTGGCTAAGGTCAGGCTTACCACGGGCCACGAGGTAATTGCCTACATCCCCGACGAAGGCCACACGCTTCAAGAGCACAGCATCGTCTTGCTTCGCGGAGGACGAGTCAAGGATCTCAATGGGGTTCGTTATCACATCGTGCGTGGAACTCTGGATTGTCAGGGGGTGGAAAAGCGTAGGAGAAGCCGGTCCAAGTACGGCGTCAAAAAACCAAGGGCCTAAGCATGTCGCGTCGTCGCAAAGCAAACAAGCGTCCGGTGGCGCCCGATCCTCTCCACGGAAGTCCTCTCGTCAGTACCTTGGTTAACTCGGTTATGAAGGACGGAAAGAAATCCGTGGCCCAGAGAATTGTTTACGGTGCAATTGAAAAAATGGCCGAAAAGTTGGAAAAGGGAAATCCGGTCGAATTGGTTTTAGGTGCCCTTGAGAACATTCGCCCCAAGATTGAGGTCAAGAGCAGGAGAGTGGGTGGAGCAACCTATCAAGTACCTATTGAGGTGCCCTTTGAGAGGCAGCAAAGCTTGGCTTTCCGTTGGGTTGTCAAAGCAGCTTCTTCCCGCAAAGGATCTACCATGTCGGAAGCTTTGGCAAACGAATTGATCGATGCCTACAACAACACTGGTTCGGTAGTCAAGAAGCGCGAGGAAACGCATAAGATGGCTCAAGCAAACCGAGCATTCGCACATCTTCGTTGGTAGATCCAGCCCGAAGTTTTTATTTATGAGCGAGGACGGACAATTTTCATCTGCGAATTCAGCTGATCGCCCCACTGTTCTCGAGCATACTAGGAACATCGGGATAGCCGCCCACATTGATGCGGGAAAAACCACCTGTACCGAGCGTGTTCTTTTCTATTCCGGTGTAGTTCACAAGATCGGCGAAGTTCACGAAGGTGCCGCCGTCATGGACTGGATGGAGCAAGAAAGGGAGCGCGGAATCACCATCACCTCAGCGGCCATTTCCTGTGGCTGGACCACCAAAGACGGTCCTTTCTCGGGAATCGATCATCGCATCAACATCATCGATACGCCAGGTCACGTTGACTTCACGGCCGAAGTAGAGCGCTCCCTCAGGGTCCTTGACGGTGCGGTGGGGGTCTTTACCTCCGTTGAAGGCGTGCAACCGCAATCTGAGACCGTGTGGAGGCAGATGGACAAATACAACGTGCCTCGCCTTGGCTTCATCAACAAGATGGACCGGATGGGCTCGGATTTTCTTAACGCGGTCCAAACTATGCGGGACAAGCTTGGAGCCAACGCTCACCCTCTTTACCTCGCCATTGGAGCGGAAGACCAGTTCAACGGGCTCATCGACTTGGTCAAAATGAAGGCCTGTATCTACGATGAGAGCGATGAATCGGGGGTCAAGTTCGACTATGCCGATATTCCTGCCGACCAAACCGATCAAGCCGCCGAGTATCGTGAAGCTTTGATTGAGGCGGTTTCCGATTTTGATGACGATATCGCCGAGAAATATCTAGGCGGCGAGGATATTTCAGAAGATGAACTCAAGTTGGGCATTCGCAAGGCTACCCTTTCCCTCAAATTCGTAGGCGTTATCCCAGGTAGCGCATTTAAGAACAAGGGGGTACAGATGCTCATGGATGCGGTTGTCGACTATTTGCCTAATCCTCTGGACCTTCCCCCCATGAAGGGTGAGGATGTCGACGGTGTTGAAAAACTCGTCAACCCCGACGATTCCGCCAAGGTAGCGGGTCTAGCCTTCAAGCTTATGACCGATCCCTATGTGGGAAAACTCGTCTTTTATCGTCTCTATCAAGGCACCCTCAAAAAAGGTACGGCTCTTTATAATCCCCGAACCCGCAAAACGGAAAGGGTATCTAGGCTCATGATTATGAAGGCTGATGCCAGGGAAGATATAGAGGTAGCTTACTCTGGAGACATATGCGCCTTGATCGGCGTCAAGGACGTGGTTACGGGAGACACTCTGGCCGATCGCGATCTTGATATTCGCCTCGAGCCGCCCTCTTTCCCGGAACCCGTAATATCCATGTCCATCGAGCCCGCCACCAAAGCGGACCAAGAGAAGATGTCGACGGGATTGCAGCGTCTTGCCGAAGAGGATCCCACTTTTACCCTGACGACCAACGAAGAGACCGGACAAACTATTATTGCCGGTATGGGCGAGTTGCACCTCGACATCATTCGCGATCGACTTTTCAGGGAGTTCAAGGTTGAGGCCTCGGCGGGGAAGCCGCAGATCGCTTATCGCGAAACCATGCTCAGTAGTTCCGATGGCGAAGGCAAGTTCATCAGGCAATCAGGAGGCCGTGGTCAGTATGGGCATGCCGTCATCAAGCTGGAGCCCCAGGAAAAGGGCAAAGGGGTCGAATTGGAGAACAAAATCGTCGGTGGAGCGATTCCCAAGGAATTCATCAAACCCACCTTCGACGGCATCAAGGAAGCCGCTCTCGGTGGAGTAGTTGCCGGTTATCCAGTAATTGATTTCAAGGTCACCCTCGTCGATGGTTCTTTTCACGATGTTGACTCTTCCGAGATGGCTTTCAAGATGGCCGGTATATTCGCCTTCAAGGATGCCATGCAGAAAGCTTCGCCCATTCTGCTCGAACCAATCATGAAAGTGGAGGTTTCGACTCCTGATGAGTACCAAGGTGAACTTATGGGTGACCTTAACAGAAGAAGGGGCCAGATTCAAGGGATGGAAGCGAGGGGTAACGTATGCGTCATCGATGCCTTCGTGCCTCTTGAGAATATGTTTGGATATTCTACCGACATGCGCTCCCTGTCATCCGGACGAGCTGATTATTCCATGACCCCCTCCCACTTCGAGCAGGTTCCCCAAAGCCTTGTTGAGGGTATCGTGGAAACTTCCTCGAGGGAACCCGCCCGAACCTAGCCTGCCCTACAACCAAGAATGAACGGACAACGCATACGAATTAAACTCAGGGGTTTTGACTACCGCGTCATTGACCAGTCTGCTTCGGACATCGTAGATACTGCCAAGAGGACTGGGGCCCGTGTAGCGGGACCTATTCCCATGCCAACGAGAATAGAGCGTTACACCGTCAACCGCTCCCCTCACGTCGACAAGAAGTCGATGGATCAATTTGAATTGAGAACACACAAGCGCTTGATCGACATCATGGAACCGACCGTCCAGACCGTCGATGAGCTAAAGAAGCTAAATTTGCCAGCCGGCGTAGAAATCAACATCAACGTATAAAATTTTCAAAATAAACCTTTAAAGCAGGTTTGCTCAAGGGCCGATTGCCGCCTGCCGCTTAAAGCATGAAGCTCGAACTAATAGGAAAAAAGCTTGGGATGACCCAAGTGTACGATGGTGACAACAACCTTGTCCCCGTTACCATAATCGAGGCGGGCCCCTGCCCCGTCCTGCAGGTAAAGACACCCGACAAGGATGGCTATTCTGCAATCCAAATAGGGTTCAACCCTCAGGGAAAGTCTCCCAACAAGTCCAACAAGTGCACCAAGGGGCATGCCGCCAAGGCAGGCGTTGAGGCTCAGCAGGTCGCTCAGGAGATTCGCTTTTCGGACGATCACGAATTTGAGCGTGGAAGCGTTCTCACCGTCGAACATTTCAAGGAAGTCAAGATGGTCGACGTCGTTTCCAAGACCAAGGGGAAGGGATTCCAGGGCGTCGTCAAGAGATGGAACTTTAAGGGTGGGCCTGCGTCCCACGGATCGATGTTCCACCGGCGTGGTGGCTCCTACGGGCTTTGCCAATGGCCCGGACGCGTTTTCAAGAACAAGAAAATGCCCGGACATATGGGAAATGCAAGCCGGACGACCCAGAATCTCGCGGTGGTCAAGGTTCTTTCCGAGAAAAATATAATTCTCGTCAAGGGAAGCGTGCCGGGCCACAAGGGCGCCATCATCACACTCCGGGTCGCGAAAAAGTCCAAAACCACCTCCTAGACAATCATCATGAAATTTAAATTGTTTAAAGCGGATGGTTCTTCTTCGGGCGAAAGGGACGTGCCCCACTTTCCTTCGCTGGAGGAGGGGAGAGGAGTGGATGCATTGAGACAGGTCATCATCGCCGTTCGCGCCAACCTCCGTCAAGGTAACGCATCGACCAAGCTTCGTTCAGAAGTTTCCGGCTCGGGAAAGAAAATCCACCGACAAAAAGGTCTTGGCATTGGTCGGGCGGGCGACAAGCGAGCCATCCAGCGTAGGGGCGGCGGCGTAATCTTTGGCCCGAGGCCCCGTTCCTACAACCAAAAGGTCAACCGTAAGATCAAGCGTCTGGCCATGGAAAGGGCACTTGTGGATCAAGCGAATTCGGAGAATATTTCCCTTATTGAGGACATTGAGGTTGCTTCCCCGAAGACCAAGCTCTTCAACTCACTTATTGGTATCATCGCTCCCGAGTCCAAGAAGATATTGCTCGTCTCGGATGCCTTTACGGAACGCGTCGGGTTGGCGGCACGCAACCTGGCCCACGCAAGGCTTGGAAGGGCCCAAGACCTTAATGCAATGGATATCGTTCAGGCTGACCGGATTATTATTAGCTTAAAGGGTCTGGACGTAATATTGGCCAAATATGGCAATGGCGATTCCGCATCTGATGACCCGAAGGTTGCTCAGGAGCCTGTCAAGGAAGCGGTCCCTGCCTCGGATGACGTGTCCCCTGAAACGGATAATGAAGAATCTGCCGAGGCGGAAGGCGAAAACGAAGAAACCAATAAAGAGGAGAGCCAGTCATGAAGGAGGCGGTTACCATCTTGAACCAAGCGCTTTTGACCGAGAAGGCGACTATGCTTTCGGCCAACTTGAACAAGTATTCATTTGTCGTTTCTTCGTCCGCCAGTCGTACCAACGTCAAGGATGCGGTGGAGAAGACTTTTGGCGTCAGTGTTTTGAGCGTAAACACATTGAACGCAAAACCCAAATCCAAGAGGGATCGTACTCGTCGAAACAAGGAAGGTTTTACCAGTGGCTACAAGAAGGCCATCGTTACCCTCGAAGCTGGCGACAGCATAGACTTGGCCTAACAAGCAAGAGGAGGATCATCATGCCAGTCATACAACAAAAACCAGTTACCCCGTCCGGCCGCTTTTACTACAAAAACAAGGTGGAACTGAGCAATAAGCGCCCCGAAAAGGCGCTTACCAAGGGCGTTCATCGCAAAAAGGGTCGCAATGCCTATGGTCGTATAACCTCGCGTCGCCGGGGCGGAGGCCATAAGCGATTGTTTAGGACCATTGATTTTAGGCGTTTGAGACTGGACGAACCTGCGAAGGTGATTGCCTTGGAGTATGACCCCAACAGGACGGCCCACTTGGCCCTACTGGAGTATTCCGATGGCGAGAAATCCTACATTCTTGCCCCGGAAGACCTCAAGGTAGGGGACAGTATCCTGAGCTCCCATGAAAAAATCGAATTCAAGGTAGGAAACTGCCTGCCTCTCAATCAACTTCCCGTGGGAACAAAGGTACACTGCGTTGAGATGTTGCCCGGAGCGGGTGCCGTCATAGCCCGATCCGCCGGATCTGGCGTACGACTGATTTCCATAGACAATGGCCAGGCTTCCCTAAAAATGCCAAGCGGTGAAATCCGACTGGTCAAGGAGAACTGTCGTGCGACCATAGGTGCGGTCGGCAATGCCAGCCACCAGAAATCGACCATCGGAAAGGCCGGTCGTAACCGCTGGAAGGGCCGCAGACCCCGAGTTCGTGGTGTTGCGATGAACCCCGTTGATCATCCTATGGGTGGGGGTGAAGGTCGAACCTCGGGAGGTGGTCATCCATCTTCCCCGTGGGGGCAATTGTCCAAGGGCTTTCCCACGAGAAAGAAATCAAAACCCTCCAACTCTCAAATCCTCGTTCGTCGTAACGGCAGAAGGGTCAAATAAGGTTTAGATCATGACACGTTCCAGAAAAAAAGGATTTTTCGTTGACCCGAGCCTCATGCAAAAGGTCGTGAAGGCTCAGCATGATGGGGATAGAAAACCCATCAAGACTTGGTCTAGGCGTTCAACCATAACCCCCGAGTTCGTTGGCCTCAACTTTACCGTTCATAACGGGAAGAACTTTCTCCCGGTATACGTTACCGAGAACATGGTTGGTCATAAACTGGGAGAATTCTCAGCCACTCGCTCCTTCAAGTCTCACAATCCCCACACGCAAAAGTAGGCTATGGAAATCAAGTCTTATTCGAAGTACATGAGAATCTCGCCCAGGAAAGCGAGGGAAGTTGCGCGAATTCTTCCCGGAAAGAAGGCTACCGAGGGAGTTTCCATTTTAAAGTTTATTCCCCGCAAGGCCGCCCGTATGCTGTCGAAGACTCTCCAGTCCGCCATGGCCAACGCCGAGAACAACTCCAATTTGAACGCGGACGATCTCGTCATTCGCGAAGCCATCGTGGAGGACGGACCAGCTCTTAAAAGGTTTAGGCCCTGTGCCCGGGGTTCGGCTCACCCCTATAAGAAGAGAATGAGCCACCTCCGCATCACCTTAACCGACGAAGCTTAATTTATCATGGGACAAAAAGTTAATCCAATCGGCTTTAGGCTTGGCGTTCGCAGGAACTGGAGTGCTCGTTGGTATGCCAACAAGCATGACTATTCCAAGTTTATGGAGGAGGACAACCTCATCCGAGGCTTCCTCGACAAGAAGTTGCGCTTTGCTTCCGTGCCCAGGATCGTCATCGAACGGACGTCGTCGCGCACGAGAGTTACCATCTGGACGGCTCGCCCGGGAATCGTCATCGGGCGAAAGGGACAAGAGTTGGATTCCCTCAGGGATTCCCTCAACCGGGTTGCAGGCAAGGATATCCGCTTGGAAATTCAGGAGATCAAGAAGCCCGATCTGGTGGCCTCCCTTGTCGCCGAAAACGTTGCCCTGCAACTGGAGCGTAGAATTGCTTTTCGCCGGGCCATGAAGAAGGCAGTCCAGACGACCATGTCCATGGGAGCCGAAGGGATAAGAATTCAATGTGCCGGACGGTTGGCGGGTGCGGATATAGCTCGGACCGAACAACAAAGAGAGGGCCGGGTGCCCCTGCATACCCTTCGCGAGAATATCGACTACGGCTTGGTCGAGGCAAACACGGTCTACGGAATAATTGGGATCAAGTGCTGGATTTGCCTCAAGGACGAAGACAAGATTTTCTGAGCCACCTACCTAGAACTAATCATGCCAAAGCTACTTCCATCACGTACGAAATACCGTAAGGTCCACAAGGGTCGAGTGCGCGGTACCGCTTCTCGTGGCAATACCGTGTCCTTTGGTGAGTATGGGATACAATCCCTTTCGCGCGGGAGGATGACGTCCAACCAGATCGAGGCTGCCCGCGTTGCGATCAACAGGCACCTTAAGCGGAAGGGAAAAGTTTGGATTCGGGTGTTCCCCCACAAACCCGTAACCAAAAAGCCGGCCGAAACGAGACAAGGTAAGGGCAAGGGTCCGGTCGACCACTGGGTCGCAGTGATCAAGCCCGGGCACGTCCTTTTCGAGATTGCAGGCTGCTCCCTGACATTGGCCCGCGAGGCACTTGGTCTTGCCGACTCGAAACTCCCCTTTCGCTGTCGCTTGATAACTCGAACCCAAAGTTTTTGACAGGCATGAAAATTACCGAAATCAAGGAAATGTCGGAAGCGGAATTACAAAATAAGTTCCGTGAACTTGGCGAAGAACTGTTGCAACTTCAGGTACGCAAACAGACCGGTCAACTGGAGAAACCTCACCTCCTCAAGAGCATTAGGCGGGACAGGGCGCGCATCCTCACCGTCCTTAACCAATCCAAGGCAAGCTAGCCCCGATTTCAATGAGCGAAGAAAAGACAAGAAATAACCGCAAGGAGCTTCAAGGGGTGGTTAGGTCCAAGACGGGCGACAAATCCCTTAAGGTGGTATACGAATACAAGACTCCCCACCCTCTCTACAAAAAAGAGATTCGTCGAAAGACCACCGTTCACGTCCACGACGAAAGCAATCAGTCAAAGGTGGGGGACAAGGTTCGCATCATGGCCACTCGCCCCATCAGTAAGTTAAAGAGATGGCGGGTCGTGGAAATTATCGAAAAGGCACCAGTCCTCTAGTTTAAGGCAATGATACAGTTACTCAGCAGGCTTGAAGTGGCGGATAATACGGGGGCAAAGAAAGTCCGCATGATACGTCGCATAGGTCAAAACAAAAAGACGGCATCCGTTGGCGATATCATCGTATGTCACGTTAAGGAGAGCTCCACGGAGGCAGCCGTAAAGAAGGGTTCCGTGGTGAGGGCGGTTGTTGTCCGAACTCGTGCTCCGATGAGGAGACGCGACGGCAGCTACCTTCGCTTCGACGAAAATGCCGTGGTAATCGTAAACGACGACGGCACCCCAAGGGGCACGCGGATTTTTGGACCCGTTGCCCGTGAACTCAGGCAAAAATATATGAAAATCATTTCTCTAGCCCCGGAGGTACTCTAAGCCATGGCCAGGAATATTAGGAAAGGAGACGAAGTCATCGTCATCGCTGGAGATCACAAGGACAGCAAAGGCAAGGTACTTCAAGTCCTCCGTGAAAAGAACCGCGTACTTGTGGAAGGCGTGAACCTCCGCAAGAAACATGAACGCAAATCCCAAGACAATCCCCAAGGTTCGATTGTCGAGAGAGAGTCTCCTATCCACTACTCGAACGTGAAACTGGCCGAGAAGGAAGGCTGAATCGCTTTTGCCGACTTCGCTTACCAGAGGATATATCAATGAGAATTCCCGAACTTAAGAAACTTTACACCGAGGAAGCCATTCCGGCGCTTATGAAGAGCCAGGGTTATGCGAACGTGCACCAAGTTCCGAAGGTTGAAAAAGTCGTTCTCAACAGTTCCTTCGGCGTCGAGCTCGACAAGAACGGCATAGAGGAACTGAGAAAAGACATATCCTCCTTAGCGGGTCAGTCGCCAGTTGTGGTCAAGGCCAAGGTAAGCGTCTCGAACTTCAAGCTCCGTCAAGGTATGCCGGTCGGAATCAAGGTAACCCTTAGGGGAAATAAAATGTGGGAGTTCCTGCTTCGCCTGATTGCAATCGCCTTACCCAACATCCGCGATTTCCGTGGTGTTCCGGCCAAGCTCGACGGCAAGGGTAATTACACTCTGGGGATTACCGATCACAGCATTTTCCCCGAAATCAAGGTTGAGCGTCAGCGTGTCAATACCGGGCTCGACATATCAATCGTAACCTCCGCCGAGACCGATCAGGAGGGTGCGGCTCTGCTGAAATTGCTCGGTATGCCTTTTCGCAAGCATTCCAGCGATCAGGAGACCTCACAGGAAGCCGCTTAACTTCAAACTGTTCCCACCATGGCCAAAAAGTCCGTTATTCACCGAAACAAGAAAAGAGAGAGGATGGTTGCCCGCTATTCCGCAAAGCGAGCCGCCCTCAAGAAGATCCTTGCCGACCCCGACGTCAGCGAGGAGGACTTCTATGCCGCCCAGGCCAAATTGGCCAAGTTGCCGCGTAATTCCTCGGCGGTAAGGCTTGTCAATCGTTGTACGCTTACGGGAAGGCCAAGAGCAACAATCAGGAAATTCGGCTTGTCTCGCATATCCTTTCGAGAACTAGCCCTGCAAGGCAAGGTGCCTGGCGTAATCAAGGCCTCCTGGTAGTCAACGCGAACCTTTTTTACTATGTCCGTACACGATACCATAGGAGATTTCATCACCGTTATCAGGAATGCCGGTCAAGCCGGCAAGCCCACGTGCAGCTACCCGCATTCTAATTTAAGAGCTGGTCTCGCCTCCATCCTGAAGGAGCGCGGCTTTGTTTCCGATTGTGCGGAAACCAAATCCGAGGAAGGCCATAAACGGCTGGAGGTACACCTCAAATACGTTAACGGTGAATCCGCCATCAAGGGAATTTCCCGAGTCAGCAGTCCCGGTCGTAGGTCCTATTGTGGATATCGCGAGATTCCTCAGGTGCTTGGGGGGCTCGGCATTTCAATTCTCAGTACCCCGAAAGGAATCATCGACGATAAGACTGCTCGCAAGAACAAGCTTGGTGGCGAGGTTCTGTGCAGCGTCTGGTAAACCCCAGGAAGGAATCTTATAAGATGAGCAGAATAGGAAAAGTGCCTGTGGCCATACCTTCGGGAGTAGAAGTTTCGATGGAAGGGAGGACCCTCCGGGTCAAGGGGCCCAAGGGCGATTTGTCGAAAGATTTTTCTCCTTTGGCGGAAATCAAGATCTCGGACGACCAGGTGGTGGTTTCTCCCGTAGGAGAAAGTCGTGCAGCCCGTGCCCAGTACGGGACCACCCGATCAATCATAGCCAACATGGTTCAGGGAGTAACCGAGCCATTCAGCAAGGATTTGCTTATTGAGGGTGTTGGCTTTCGGGCCGCCATCAAAGGTAGCACCATTGACCTGGAACTCGGGTATTCCCACCCCGTCGTACACCCTATTCCTGAAGGAGTTACCGTTACGGTTGCCGACAACGTAAAGATTCACGTCGAGGGAGCCGATAAGCAAAAAGTGGGTCAAGTTGCGGCCGAGATCAAAGACTACTATCCCGTTGAGCCCTACAAAGGCAAGGGTGTCAGAATCGTAGGTCAGTACGTCCGCCGCAAGGAAGGTAAGAAATCCGCTTAAGGGAGAAAAGTATGAAACTTTCGAAGAAAAAAGAACTTGCTCAAAAGAGACGCTGGAGGATTCGCAAAAAGATAAATGGCACTGCCGCTCGTCCGAGGGTGTGCGTCCGTTTTACGAATAAAAACATCCATGCCCAATGCGTGGATGACGAGAATTCCCATACTCTGCTGGGACTTGCCACTACGGGGAAGGAGTTCAAGGAAGCCCTGCCTAACATGGCAGGTGCCGACAAGCTAGGTACGGCTTTCGGAGCTAAGGTTAAGGAAACGGGAATCACCTCGATTGTCTTCGACCGTTCCGGCCGGAAATATCACGGTTGCGTGAAGGCTTTTGCCGAGGCGCTGCGCAAGGAAGGGTTGCAATTTTAAGTTATGAGTGAACCAAGAAAGACAAAAAAGGGCGCCCCGGAGGCAGTCTCTGATGATGAACCCGAACTTTTTGAAAAGGTTGTCCATATCAACCGCTGTGCCAAGGTCGTAAAGGGTGGTCGCAGGTTCAGCTTCGCCGCTCTTGTTGTAGTGGGGGATCAGCAGGGAAACGTCGGATTTGGTTACGGCAAGGCCCAAATGGTTCCCGATGCCATCCGAAAGGGAACCGACCAGGCAAAGAAGGCAATGAGTCGAGTTTCCATTTCCGGCGACACCATCCCCCATCCGATTCTCGGCACCTACGATGGCGGAAAGGTTCTTCTTAGACCCGCCCGCCCTGGTACCGGCATTATTGCCGGTGGCGGAGTCCGCGCCGTGCTGGAGGCGGCCGGGATCAAGAACGTTCTTTCCAAATCATTGGGCTCAAACAACCAACTTTCCGTCGTCACGGCCACCCTCAATGGTCTTTCGCAACTGCGGACGGCTGATCAGATTTCCAACATCCGCGGGGAGGAAGTTTCCGGTCCTGCATTCACCCGATTGTCCTCCGAGCCCCAACCCGTTGCTTCCGAGGCGGAAGAAGTCGCCTCTTAAAGATTCGTACCATGAAAGAAAATGAAATTCCAGCAGGTGCCAACAGGGGCAAGAAGCGTCTGGGAAGAGGCGAAGGCAATGGGCATGGCAAGACTTGTTGCCGCGGTCACAAGGGCGCAGGCGCCCGTTCCGGGTATTCCCTCCGCCCTGGTTTCGAGGGAGGACAAATGCCTCTTTTCCGTAAACTGCCCCGACGCGGGTTCAACAGGACCCGCTTCCAGACTTCCTGTGCAATCGTGAATTTGTCCGATCTCCCCCGCGTATCCGGAGAAAAGGTTGACTTGGAAAGCCTTAAGGAAGCCGGGCTGATCCGCCCAAATTCGAAAATGGTCAAATTGCTGGGCACGGGTGAAGTGGACAAGGCTTATCAAGTCGACGTTACCGCCGCATCCAAATCGGCCAAGGAAAAGATTGAAGCTGCTGGCGGGAGCCTTGCCGTTGCCTCCGACTGACCTATCGTAAGTACACTCACTTAATTACTCTGAAATGCTTTCGGCGTTTACCAACTCACTCAAGATACCCGAGCTAAGGCAGAAGATTTTCTTCACCTTGGCTCTGCTTTTCATTGCTCGAGTGGGCGCCAATATTCCTCTCCCGGGCGTGGACCCCACGCCTATCAAAGAGTTCTTCGAGATGCGGGAAGCTACCCGCAGTGACACCGAAGGTAACGATATCTTGGGCTTTTACAATATGTTCACTGGAGGAGCCCTCCTCAACGGTGCCCTTTTTGCCTTGGGCATCATGCCCTACATCAGTGCGTCCATCATCATGCAGTTAATGGGTGCGGTCTTCCCCCAGTTGGCCCGTCTGCAGCAGGAAGGAGAGCCAGGCAGACAAAAGATTTCTCAATATACGAGATATCTCACCATATTGATCTGTATGGTGCAGGGAGGCTTGCTGGCCGTTGCTCTGAGGGACAGTCCTGGTAGTTTGATCCAGGGCTTCAACCCTGCAGAGGCGGGCTTGGATGGCAAGCCCTTGGGCGAAATAGTGGTTTTTTCCGGGCACCCTTCCCTCTTTCTGCTCATCACGGTGGTCTTTCTTACCACAGGTTCCCTCATCCTCATGTGGCTTGGGGAGCAAATTACCCAGCGCGGAATCGGGAATGGAATATCACTTCTCATTACGGTAGGCATCTTGGCCGACCTCCCCAAGGCCCTGCACGATGCCTATGCTATGGTTTTCCTTGCCGAGGCGGGGGATAACATGGTCATCGTTAAGGCCCTGCTTATGGTGGGTCTTTTTCTTTTGGTCGTATCGGGCATCATCGCCGTTACGCAAGCTCAGAGAAAAATACCCGTACAGTACGCCAAGCGTATGGTTGGCAGAAAAGTCTTTGGCGGCCAGAGCTCCTTCCTGCCCCTTAAAGTCAACTATGCAGGCGTTATGCCCGTGATTTTCGCCAGTGCCATAATGATGTTTCCATCACAGCTCCTGCGAACTTTTGGTGCCGCCTTCGAGCTGGACTGGGCCATAGAGCTGGGCAATGTCTTTGCCAACAGAGGATTGCCCTATTACTTGGTTTTCGGCGGGTTGATCCTTATATTCAGTTACTTTTGGGTCTCCATCATGTTTAAACCCGTGCAAATTGCGGATGACCTCAAGAAAAACGGAGGTTACGTACCGGGTGTAAGGCCAGGTGAGCCAACGGCCCACTTTCTGGACTTCGTCATGACAAGGCTTACCTTGGCCGGCGCTATTTTCCTGACCGTCATTGCCGTTTTTCCCGATTTCATTTTCAGTACGGCCAAGGTATCCTATAATGTTGCGACTTTCTTCGGAGGCACCGGCATGCTCATCATAGTGGGCGTGGTTCTCGATACCATGAGACAAATCGAGACCTTTCTGCTCCAGAGGCATTACGACGGGTTTCTCAGAAAAGGTCGTATCAAAGGACGATCGGGAAATGCCTCCCAGGGCATAGAGTCTCTAGAACTGAAGGACTTCGAGGCCCAATGGAGGCCCCTTATATATATTTCCATAACCCTTTTCGGTTTGGGGTTGGCGGGTTACTTTTTAAAAAGCTGACGCTATGCGCCACCGCAAGAAACTTAACTTAACGGAATAAACATTATGGCCAGATTGCTTGGAGTTGATATACCGAACCGCAAGAAAATAGAGTATTCCTTGCGTTACATTTATGGAATTGGCCCTACCAGAGCCAAAAAAATACTCGAGGAGACCGGAATTGACCCTAGCAGGCGAGCCCAGGACCTTAATGAGCAGGAACTTAGTCTCATCAGCAACTATATCATTGATCAGAAGATCATGGTAGAAGGTGATTTGAGAAGGACCGTTACCAACAACCTAAAGCGCCTGCAAAGCATTCGTTGCTACCGTGGCCTTCGTCACCAGCGTGGTTTGCCGGTTCGAGGCCAGAGAACCATTACCAACGCAAGGACCCGAAAGGGAGGAAGGAAGACCGTCGGCGTTGTCCGCAAAGCCACCTAAGATTTTATGAGCGAAGAAGAAAACAAGGAAGAAGAGAGCACCGAGGAAAAGGCGTCGGAAGAAGCGAAGCGTGCCGAGCCCGAACCTCAGGCCGAGGAAAGTTCCGAGGGCGTAGAGGGAGAGGTTGCTTCAGAGCAAGAATCGGTTGAACAAGAGGAAGAAGAGCCCGCCGAAGAAGAACCTAAAGCCACAGAATCTCCTGCTGAAGAAGCCAAGGAAGACGAACCTGAGAAAGAATCGACCGAGAAGAAAGAAAAGTCCGAAACCGAACCGCATTCCGAGGAGGGCAAATCCGGTGAAAATTCGGCCGAGGACGAGAAGTCGACGGAAGGGCAATCGAAATCAAAAGAGTCCTCCAAAGGCGAAGGAGAGAAAGATGAAGACGGCGATAAGTCCGAGAAAAAGGAGGAAACCGCGGCCGATCTTCTTGGAGCAAATATCGAGCAGGTCAAGGTTCGCAAGGCCAAGGGAAGCAAGAATATCTCCTCGGGGATCTGCTTCATCGTTGCTACTTTCAACAACACCAAGGTGTCGTTCTCAGATATGAAGGGGAACGTCATCTCGTGGTCGAGTTCCGGAAAATGCAACTTTCGCGGATCAAGGAAGTCAACCGCCTATGCCGCCCAAGTGGTTACACAAGATGCCGGCCGGGTGGCGATGTCACATGGGATGAAGGAGGTTCTGGTAAAGGTCAAGGGTCCCGGAATGGGAAGGGATTCCGCAATCAGGGCCCTGCAGAGCCTGGGCTTCAGCGTAACTTCCATCATAGACGTAACGCCCGTGCCCCACAACGGTTGTCGCCCGCCCAAGAGAAGGCGCGTCTAGTCTGCCGATCAATCTAACATTGGAGAAAATTTAGTCATGTCACGATATACTGGCCCAACGACGAGAATCAACAGGCGCTTCGGGATGGCGATCTTCCCGGCCAACAAGGCCTTTGAAAGAAGAACCTATCCACCGGGCCAGCACGGTCCTAACTTTCGCCGAAAGATCAGTGACTACGGGGAAGGCTTGGTTGAAAAGCAGAAGCTCCGGATCATGTATGGCTTGACGGAAAAGCAGTTCCGGAACCTTTTTGAAAAAGCCAAGCGCAGGAAAGGCGTTACTGGGGAGGTTTTCCTGACCCTGCTGGAAACTCGTTTGGATAACGTCGTTTATCGATTGGGTTTCGCCAAGACTAGGCAAGCCGCTCGTCAGTTCGTCAACCACGGCCATATTCTCGTCAATGGAACCAAGGTCGACATAGCGAGTTATCAAGTGTCGGTTGGAGACGAGATCGGGGTGCGTGAGAAGACCTCCTCCAGGCAACTCGCAACTCGCAATCTCGAGGGATCCCAGTACCATCCCGCTCCGCCTTGGGTCGAAGTAAACGCTGATTCCCTTCAGGGGACCGTCACGCGCTTTCCGCAACCCGACGAACTGGAGCAAAGCATAAACGTCCAACTGGTTGTAGAGTTCTACAGCCGATAGTTTCCCCACTTCCTCTAAAAGTTCACCCAATTAAATAAACATTATGGCCACAAGACTTGGAAAGTTCGAACTACCTAATCGCCTCATCAAGGAGGAGGAAACCGCAAATGAGAAATATGCTAAGTTTATCGCCGATCCTTTTGAATCGGGTTATGGGCATACCATCGGCAATGCTTTTCGACGCGTTCTGCTTAGCTCCATAGAGGGAGCGGCGATTTCTTCACTTAAAATAGATGGGGTACAACATGAATTCCAGAGCGTGGACGGAGTGGTCGAAGATGTGACCGACGTAGTTCTCAACCTCAAGAAGATTCTTATCGTCAGCCACAAGGCCGAGCCCGTCGTCTTGACGCTCGAAGTCGAGAAGGAGGGGGAGATAACCGCCGCCGATATCTCGCCCGCCGAAGGGATTGAGATCATCAACCCGGAACAACTCATCATGACCACCGACCGCAAGCAGAAGATCGTTGCGGAAATGACGGTTTCCGTTGGCAGAGGCTTCTGCCTTGGGGAGGACAGCAAAACCGATGATCAAGCGATTGGCATTATCAATGTCGATGCTCTCTACAGCCCCGTCAAGCTGGTTAAATATAATGTTGAGAATACACGTGTCGGACAAATGACCGACTACGACAAGCTTATCTTGGAGGTAAACACGGACGGAAGGATTTCCCCAGACGATGCCCTCAAGCAATCCGCCGCTATTCTCAGGCATCACTTGGATGTTTTTGATCAGATAAGCGAAGAGCAGATCGAGTTCGAAAGCCATTCCAAGGAAGTGAGCGAGGAACAAAACCGACTGAGAAACCTGCTTAGCATGAGCGTGAATGAAATCGAACTCTCGGTACGGGCCGCAAATTGCCTCAACAACGCCAACATAACTACCGTTGGGGAGCTTGCTACCAAATCCGAGCCCGAGATGCTCAAGTATCGAAACTTTGGCAAGAAATCGCTCAATGAGATCAAGGCCAAGCTGGAGCAACTTGGCTTGTCCTTGGGAATGAAGTTTGAAAATCGCTTGCTTGATTCAGCTTCCAATTAATAACCGCAACCTTTTTTCTCCCCCCCGATGAGACACCGTAAGCACAACCATCTTTTAGGCGTAAAGACAGCCCATAGGGCTTCTTTGTTGGCGAACTTGTCTTGCGCGTTGATTGAAAATGGCAGAATCAAGACTACCCTCGCTAAGGCGAAGGCCCTTCGTCCTACCATTGAAAAGGCGATCACCTTGGCCAAGAAAGCGCACGCTAGTGACGACGCTGCCCGCAAGGTTCACCTTCGTCGCTTGGCGATAGCAAGGATTCGGAACAAAAAAGCGGTAAAAAAGCTTTTTGATGAGCTGGTGGAACAATTCGTCGATCGCAATGGGGGCTACACGAGGATCTATAAACTCGCTTTGCCTCGTCTCGGTGACGCCGCGGACATGGCGATCATAGAATTCGTTGATGATGCCCCCAAGAAAAAGGCCAAAAAGAAAAAGAAACGGACTGCAAAGAAAGTCGCAGTGGAGAAAAAAGATGATTCTCGGGGGGATGATAGCGAAGCGAGCGAGCCGTCGGGGGAATCCAGCCGAGAATCCGAAGAGGTAGTCGAAGAATCTTCTGAAAGCGAG
>DLRY01000077.1 GCA_002500665.1 Opitutia bacterium UBA7876 | reverse complement strand
TGAGCCAGGATCAAACTCTCCAAGAGAGAGTTGTGCAGAAAGACTGCACAGGCTCGAGTTATCACTAACTCGATATTATTCAAAAAAAATTGACCGGTGACCCATCAAAGTAGATCACACAAAATAACTTTCAAAGAACGACCTCGAAAAACGAGAGAAAGGTTCCGAAAAAACCATCTCCTGACACTTTCGTCAAGAGAATTTCTTTTTTTTTTCATCGGGACTCGGAGAGAAAGCCAAAAAGTCAATCAGCCACAGGACATGAATCTATCGATCGTAAACCCGTCCCCAGCGAAACCTCGACTGATCGGTGGATTTTTCAAACCAGCCAAGCTCGGTTCCCGTCAAGTCGTACTTGTACCAATTCGAATCGACCGACGAATAAAAATACGGATAACAATATCGGTTTGTCCACAACCAGCCGTGGCCCTGGAAATACAGCCAATTGTCGTATGACCCCTTCCCGTTGGGATAAATCCATCCGAAGTCACCATGAAACACCCATGTATAGTCCGATTTGTAGTAATATCCAAACCAATCCAGAAAATACCAATTTGGAAAATGACCGTGAGCGACGGCCGTAACCCAGAGCGGATCATCATAGTTCCCCCGCACGCATCGCAAACCCCTAAATCTGGCAGCCAAATCAGGACGCCAACAGGCACGATTAGCTATCCTAAGGGAATTTGCAGGATCGCTTTCCGAAAAGCTTTTGTAATTCCCACCTTTGGCTATCCGGCGTGGTTGAGTATCGGCAAGCTGACCATATTCAGGACCCCTTGTATCTTGAAGTCTGGATGAAGGATCGTCATACCAGGATGAGTCATACCAATCCCAGCACCATTCACTTACGTTTCCAGTTATGTCGTAGAGACCGAACCCATTTACGACATTGGACGGACTTGTGGATTCCCCTCCTCGACTGTTGTCGTTAAAGACGATTTTTTGCCCCCCATTGTAGTAACCGACCGGGGTAGAGGCGTCATCAAATTCATCACCACTCAAGGAATAATTAGCCATTGCCCCGTTTAGGAATGAATTTCCCCAACTGTAGTCCTGCGAGGATGAAGGTGAGTTGCCTCGAGCGGCCCGTTCCCATTCGGCTTCGGTTGGTAATCGATAGCCGCTTCCAGTCCAATTGACGTTTTGGCTGGTTAGGTTATGCTCCCCCGATCGATAAACGGTAGTTTGATTCGCATCCTCGTAGTATACCGGAATTCTTCCTTCAAGCTCGGATCTGGCATTGCACCACTTTACCGCATCATACCAATTAACCATGTTCATGGGGAAAATCAGGCTGGAGGTATCCTGATACCACCAAGGGCCGTCTTTCCTTTGCTTAACCGAATCGGAGAATTGATAACCATTGGCCTCGGCCCAAGAAGCCACCTTTTCCCAATGCCATATGTGAACCTCGTAGACATCTACGAAGTACTCGGTAAGGGAGACGTAATGGGAGGGCTTTTCATCAGGCTGATTTGATTCGGACCCCATCAAGACAGTGCCGGTCGGCACGAAGGCCATTTTGATACTATCAGCGGATGCGATCGAGCATCCTAGCGTACACGCAAAAACTGAAAGAATTGTACTTAGAGCAGAGCAAACGTTTGGAAAACTAGAGGGCATATACTGTAAACGAATTTACAGCATCACATAAATACCTAGCTCCTGCGAGAGAATTTGCTCTGAAATTTTTCCACCCTTCCGGCCGTATCCACAAAGCGCTTCTCGCCGGTGTAGGCTGGGTGGGAGTCCATCGTAACGTCCCGAACGATAACCTGATGATCAACCCCGTCAATATTCTCGGTCTTCTGTGACTTGGCAGTTGATTCGGTAACGAATTTCCTTCCGCTTGAAACATCCACGAAACAAACGGGGTTGGAATTAGGATGAATGTCTTTTTTCACGAAAATTTATCCCTGTCTGGCCTTGAAGCGAGGGTTGGTTTTGTTGATGACGTAAAGACGACCGCGTCTGCGTACAACCTTGCAGTCGGGATGCCTGTTCTTCAACGTTTTAATGGAAGATACGACTTTCATGGCAGAATATAATGACCATCCGCCTGTCATCGTCAACGACGAATTGTACTAATTTCCAATCGAGCTCTCCGGACTTATGTCATTGCAAAGACTGGAAAAAAGCTTTTAATATCACCTCATGTCACAAGAAGAAAACCAGCCTGCAAAGAGCCGTAACCCCGAGAACTACACCTTTCTGGACAAGGAAGCCCTTTCCAAGTATACTACGGATACCGGCAAGATCCTCCCAAGAAAGTATACCGGACTCACTCCTATGCAACAGAGGAAGGTTTCCAAGTTGATTAAGAAATCTCGTCATATGCAACTGGCTTTGTAGGAGGTTTCTGTCTCCGCAGGGTTAAAATTGGAAATCGGCCTTCTTGCGGGGAGCTAGCCTCAGAGGATGCATCGACGCCTTATTGGGCGGAGATATTGTAGCACTTCCCACCGAAACGGTTTACGGGTTGGCTTGTCTGGCGCTTGAAGAGCAAGCCGTCGACAAGGTTTTCCAGCTCAAGAAAAGACCATCGGACAATCCTCTGATCGTTCATGTTCTGGACCTTGATCAGGCCCAGATGGTGGCTGTCCTCAACCCGATTGCGAAATTACTTTGCAACGAATTCTGGCCTGGTCCCCTTACTCTTATTTTACCTAAGCGAGACGAGCTCCCCGGTAATGTGACTGCTGGCCTCGAAACGGTAGCCGTACGCTCCCCTTCGCACGCCCTTTTCAGAACTGTTCTGAAGGAAGTTGGTCAACCCCTTGCGGCACCAAGCGCAAACCCCCACTCCAAACTAAGCCCTACCAACGCCAAGGAAGTCCTCGAGTTCTTCGGCAGCGAACTCCCGATCCTCGACGGAGGAAAATGCACCTTTGGGGTAGAGTCAACCGTTCTTGACCTAACCTCAGAGAAGCCAAGCATTCTCAGACCTGGCCCCATCGCCAAGGATACACTCGAGGAGTTCCTTGGGATTGAAATCCTGAGCGGTCTGCCGAGAACCAAAAAGGGGGAACCGCAAAAATCACCGGGCTTGTCCCTCAAGCACTATGCACCCGAAACATCGGTGCGGCTTTATAGTTGCTTCGATGAGATTCTCGGACTTGAAGATCTCACTTCGGACGACTTGATCATTGCCCCGCACGACGGGATGATCCCTCTGATCCAAAGCAGTAGTCCAGCAAAAGTTCTTTCTTTCTCCAAGACGGATGAGCCTGAGGAAATCGCCCGTAATCTCTATGCAACCCTAAGGGCGGCAGACTTTTTCGAGAAGAAGCTGATTCACGTCGCTCTTCTGCGAGACACTAATGGGATTATCGCTGCCATCAACGATCGTCTGAGAAGAGCATCAACTCTCTCCTAGCAACGATTCTCGTATGGAAATTTCTTCTTGTTATCGATGTTCTTTGATGGAATGTTATGATTCAGAACCTATTTTACCATGAAATCAACTTGTATAAGCAGTCTTCTGTTGGCGTTCTTCCTTCCACTTTTTTCGCAGGAACCCAGTGACGAGCAGTTGCGTGATCCCGAGTACCTGATAGCGCAGTACAACCAACTTGTGTCCAAGCACAATGCCCTCATTCAGAAAACTCGAGGACTGATCACCGATAAGCAAACGTCTTTGCCGCCCAACTCCAGTATTGAAGAGGGTCTGAGGCAGTCTCTCAACGAGGCTTTGGCTAAGGTTGCGACCCTTGAGAATCAAATGTCCAAAATCAGGCAGGAAGGGCTAAGGACAAACACCAGCAATCAGTACCTAGACGACACCAACGCAAGGCTAAGAAGGCAATTGCAGGAACTGAAGGCAGACGAGCAGGATCTCGTTCAAAGAAACAAGGAATTGACGGCTAGAAACAGAAGGCTTGAAAACTCCCAGAAGTCTTTCGACGCCCAGGAAAAGAGTAACTACTCGAAGATTCGTACGCTTGAACTGGGCAAGTCGACGATCCAAAGAAGGGCAAACGACATCTTGGCCGAAAACAACTCCTTGTCCGCCGAGAATAAAAAACTGAAGTCACAAAACGACAAACTGGAGAGGGAAAACGCCGCTCTTGACCAAAAGATGGCCGGACTGGTAATAGACTTGGAATCACAGGGACAAAAGCTTGACGACACCGAAGCCCTACTCAAAAGCAAAGATTCCCAACTCAAGGTGGTGGAAGCTAACGAACTCAAACTCCAAGAGAACGTCAGTGGCCTTAGAAATGAAGTCGCTCGGCTTGGCGGAGTGGAGGATTTGCTCAAGGACAGGAATGCGATCCTGATCAACGAGGGTGAATCTATCAAAGAGAAGCAAAGGGACATGGAGATTGAAAACGAGGCTCTACAAGCCGAAATTGAAACCCTGAGGGCCTTGGCCAACGAGTTGAAATTCGAATCAGCCCGCAAGGGTGAGCAAATCGCTAATCTTCAGGAACTTAATGATGAACTAAAGACCGATCTCGACCTGTGGATCGCGAAGAACAACGAGCTTAAGCTCTCGGAATCAGCAATGAAGGGAGAACTGTCCCTCTTACGTTCCGAGTTGACTTCCCTTGGCATCGAGGAGTCTAGAATCTCCGAACAACTCATGGGACTGCGCGACGCCAACGAAATGCTTTTGGCGAAAACCAAGAATCTCGAAACCGAAAACGGTGGCATGGAAGAGGCCATTGATCTTATGAGGCTTGAGCTTCAAAACATGAACACCAACGAGCAGGGTCTTATTACGAAAGTACGAGATATAGACTTGCAAAACCAAGCCCTGCTCGAAGAGTCAAGCTCCCTCAAGGGTGAATCTGATTTCTACAAGGAAAAGGCTCGACAGCTTGAGATTCAACTTAGCCAGGTCGTCGGCAACGAAAGACTTCTCAATGAAAATGCCAGAATTTTGGAAGACCGGAATCTCCAACTTCAAAATGAGCTGCAGGAAATGCAGAACAGTGGTACGTCCGCCTACCAGAAGCTGGCTCGCGAGTCTCAGCAGCTTCAATTGCAACTCAGCGAAATCGCAAACCGAGAACAGTCCTTGGAAAATGGCTTGAGAAACTTGGAGGCGGAGAACTCCCGAATGAGGAGCGACCTTCTGGAAGGGCAAAGCAGGGAAAACGAATATAACCGACAAATTGCCATCCTGAACGCGGACAACAACAACTTGATGCAACAGATCGAAGCGGTCCAAAGGATGCGGATGAGGCTGAGAAACGATATCATCGGAGTTATTGACCAGAGCGACGGCGGATCGGGCGCCGTATTGAGCCCCTAGGGAGAGCCGGTTACAAACTGACCTATTGAGCGAAATTTCTCGTAACGGGCCGAAATCAGGTTTTCGCTCTTGCTTTTTGAAAGTTTGGATAGCTCACGCGACAAGGATTCTTCGACCGTCGACGCTACCTCGTCCCAGCTCCTGTGAGCTCCACCCGTGGGTTCTGAAAGAATTTCGTCGACGATTCCCAACTTGAGGAGTTCGGATGCATCGAGTTTCAAGGCTTCGGCGGCATCGGAAGAGAACGCGCGATCCTTCCATAGAATAGCGGCGCAACCCTCGGGGGAAATCACCGAATAGTAGGCATTCTCGAGGATCATGACTCGATCCGCCAAGGCAACCCCAAGCGCGCCTCCCGACCCCCCCTCGCCTATAACCAAAGCTATTATGGGAACTCGCAGGGACGCCATTTCCCGCAAGTTAACGGCTATCGCCTCAGCGACGTGTCTTTCCTCAGCTCCAATGCCAGGAAAGGCCCCGGGGGTATCAATGATTGAGATGATCGGAAGGGAAAAACGGTCGGCCATTTTCATTAGACGAAGAGCCTTGCGGTAGCCTTCCGGGTTAGGGCAGCCGAAGTTTCGCTTAAGGTTCTCCTCGGTGTTGCGTCCTTTCTGCTGACCGATGACCATGACCTTGCGACCATCTAGTTCCGCCACCCCGCCTACGATAGCCGCATCATCCTTGAAAAGACGATCTCCGTGAAATTCCTCGAAGCCCGTGAAGATTCTCTCCACATAATCCAAGGCATAGGGACGATTCGGGTGCCTGGACAACTGTACCTTTTGCCATGGCGTCAAGTCGGAATAGACTTCGCGTTTGGTTTGTTCGATTTTTCTTTCAATTCCTTTGATCTCCTTTGAGAAATCCAAGTCCGAATCCTTGGAAGACTGCAGAAGATCTTCCAGTTGCTTTTCGAGGTCGAGCAAGGGCTTCTCGAATTCCAGGCTGTGCTTTTTGATTTGCATCATTAATGTTCAATAATAGGAGCGGGATTAACGCGCGATTCGAGTTCTAAGTAGTTGTCCCGTCTTCGGCAAGTTCTTCCTTCCATCCGAGAATCCGAGCCTTTGCGGCGGCTTCCTCGGCACCCTCCTTATCTCCCTTGCGTACCAAAATCCTAGAAAGGGTAACCATCAGCGACAAATCATCAGGGCACTCCTCCAAGGCGGACCTGCAGAACGACTCAGCCTGTTCGACCTTTCCCATTGATAGGGAAACTTCCGAAAGGGCCCTGAGCGCATCTACGGAAGAAGGGGCTTCCTTCACTATACCCAAAAGCGAGCTCTCCGCCTTTTCATCTTCGCCCAAGGCAAAAGCCAAGATTGCCTCCTCGACTCGATCTTTAATTTCCATTCCAAGTCGATTCTCCCAAGTATGGCTCAATTATTCAACTTGAAAGAGGATAGCGAGTTCGGACAATCCCGCTAAGTTCTTGTAATACTCATGGGGAGGATGCATCATGGTCGCCCATTCAGTCAGCAATTATTCACCAAGATGCTTTCCAATAATCCCGAATTCAAAACACTGCTCCTCCTTCACAGTCGAGACCGGCGAGAAAAAAGCCTGGCCAAGGAACTAGCCAACCTTCCCGGAATCCTCAATGGTCTCGAACGGAAGATAGCTGTTGAAAAGGAATCCATTGCAATTGCAACGCAGGAACTCAAGGGCATGGAAACTCTTAACAATTCGCTGGAAACGGAGATTACATCCATTGGCGAGCAGGTTGCCCGGCAAAAAAACAAACAACTCGAGGTCAAGAAGAACGAGGAATACCAAGCCTTGGAAAATGAAATCGCGTCCCTTCTGACCACCCAATCCGAGAAGGAAGACGAGCAGATAGCAGTTCTTTTGCAAATTGACGACGCACGCGAGACTGCAAGAATCGCGGAAGAAAAAATCTCCCTCCGGGTGGTTGACCTGGAGAAACAAAGAAGCGAGCTTCTTGAACGCGAAAAAGAACTGAAGCAGGACTTACAAGCGATAGCGGTGGAAATCAGCGCTTCTCGCGGTGAGGTCGAAACCCCGATGCTGGAAGTCTACGACCGGACTAAGAAAATCCTCACCAACCCCCCGTACGTAGCTCCCATTGAGGATCAAAAATGCTCTGGGTGCAATTTGCGCGTATCCAACGACGTAATTTCATCCGTTTTGGTAGAGCAAAAGATCACGCAGTGCGATCAATGCGGGAGAATCGTATACGTCGAGAGATAAAAAGCTACCCCCCCTTTTCAAGCCATCCACTTGAATTCCCAATGAGTATAGCAATAAAAGTGAATTTCCGAGAAGCGGTCATTCGCTGTTCGGACCACGGTCCGAATAGAGGAAAGTCCGGACATCAAAGGGCAGGATTCCCTGTGAAAACGGGGGGGGCTTGCGTCAAGGCAGGCTCACGGCCAGTGCAACAGAAAACAAACCGCCTTCCGACGAAGGCAAGGGTGAAAAGGTGGGGTAAGAGCCCACCGCCACCAGGGCAACCTCGTGGGCAATGTAAACCCAATCCGATGCAAGGCGAAATAGGAAACCGGGTGGCCCGCTCAATGGTTTCGGGTACGTCGCATCCTCACCTAGAGGAATCAATGTACGCATTGATAGATAAATGAATGACTATTCAGGTCCTCAGCGATTTGGGTAACGGAATCCGGCTTATAGCTTCTCGGAATTCACTTTATTGAGATTTGTTTTGAAATTGACGATCGCTCTAACAAATCCATAATCCTACGTGCTTATGGCTAACACAAAATCCGCCCTTAAGAATATTCGCAAAAACAAGGCTCGCTACCTTCAGAATCGTTCGGTCTCCAGTCGGCTCAAAACTCTAGAAAAGAAATTTCTTTCTGCGGTTGAGGAAAAGAACGGAGAACTCGCCAAGGAAATCTCCACCTCCTTGATCTCCGCCTTGGATAAAGCTCAGAAAAACAACTTGGTTCACGCCAACAAGGTATCCCGCAAAAAATCAAGGTGCGCCCAGTTGCTGGGCGGTTTATCCGCCTAGTCTTCCTGAGGATAGGGAGCGCACCCTTGGGAACCCTGAATTTCCCACACCCTAAATATGGCGTGAGTCGTCCTCGTCCTTCTTTGAATATCCGGACTCCTGACGGTCATGGTTGACTTGATTCTTCTTGAGGTATGCCTCATGAACGTCCTTGGCGCTCATTCCCATCACTTGGGCAAGCGAGATTAGAAAGTGAAAAAGGTCGACGATCTCGACTTTGGCGTTCTGTTTGTCGAACTCTTGATAACTCGCCCACCACTTCCAAGGCACTGAATCAGTAAGTTCGGCAAGTTCTTGTTGCATGGCTCGAACGTAATTGAGAATCCACTTGGAGCGTTCCTCGTCATCCATATCGTCCATATTGACTCCAATCCGAAGATTCAGCTCTTCCTGAAGTTTGAAAATGTTTTCAAGTTTGTCCATGCTTCCGATAAGAACGAACGGTTCGCATTAGGCAAGTGGTTTTAATGCCCACCAGGATGTCTTTACCCTTGTGTGCAACTCCTATCGATTGTAGTGAGAAGAAAGTCATACTGGAAAATCTTCGAGCAGGGAAATTCGTCCCTCCCACAAAGACCACGAAAATAAGTACAGGGGACAACTCGAGCAGGGACCTAGGATGAGTTTTAGTCCCCTTTGTCCTCAAAGAAAACCCAATCCTCAATACCCGAATCCATGAAATCAAAAATTCGATCGCGCTGGTACCGAGCCAATGAGAAACCACTTGAGTCCAACAGTTCCGGAGCCAGTGCGGAAGCACCGTTTGGCGAAATCAATCCGACCAAGGGGAAAGCCCTTGAGGACGACTTGAGCAAGGCCAAACCCCCGCAGTCCCGCAGAGACGGGGGCAACAAGCGAAGAAGAGAAGATCGAGAGGAAGGGGATCGAAGAGGTCCCAGAGACCGTAGAGAATCCAGAGACCGCGGAGATCAACGAGATCGCCGAAATCCACGTGGCGGAGACAAACAAGGCAACGACAGGCGCAAGAGAGAAAACCGCAGACCCAGAAAAAACAAAGGAAACCAAGACGGCAGAAGCGACCGACCCGGGAAAGGCCAAGACAGGGATGGAGAAAATCCCGATAGGAAAAAGAGATCGAGGAACAGAAATAGGAAAAACAAAGGCGAACGGCAAAGGAGTGATAACCGACCCCGTAAAAACGAACGAGGCGACAGTTCCAAAAAGAAGGAAGCCCCCTCAAAGTCAGGAGTTGGCGGTTTCCTTTCCAAGCTCTTTGGGAAATAGGGTTACCGAACCTAGCCAAAACGTTTTTCCAGAACTGCCTTGGAAGTATTTAGGATTCGCGGGGGGCGTAAGCTTGAAGGCGCGGTAACCGCAAGCGGTTCGAAAAACGCCGCCCTTCCCCTTTTTGCAGCCAGTCTTCTTTCTTCCGAGGAGAGTATTCTGGAAAATGTTCCGGATTTGAGCGATATCCGGTTTATGGCTGAAATCCTCCTCGAGATGGGTGCCGAAGTCGAGAAAACCGGCCCTACCACTTGGAAAATCAATCCCAGTCAAATCGTACCTTGCGCCCCTTACGAGCTAGTCCGAAAAATGCGGGCCTCGGTTTGTCTCTTGGGTCCTCTTGTGGGAAGGCTTGGGAAAGCGGAAATACCTATGCCCGGCGGGTGCGTCATCGGAAACCGACCCATTGACCTACACATCAGAGCCATGCAGAGGATGGGAGCGGAGGTCGAGTTAAAGGCCGGAGTAGTCCAAGTGAACGCTGAGAACCTGAGAGGAAACTCAATCTTTATGGGTGGCAGACACGGCAGCACCGTGACTGGAACCGCCAACGCCATAATGGCCGCGGTTTTGGCCCCAGGCAAAACGACCATAGACAGTGCTGCCTGCGAGCCCGAGATAACGGACCTTTGTGCGATGTTGCGCAACATGGGGGCAAACATCGAGGGAATTGGGTCTCACATGATCGAGATTGAAGGAGTCGAAAGTCTAAGAGGCTGTCGTCACCGTGTAATCCCGGATAGGATTGAAGCCGCTACCTATGCCTTGGCCGCCGCTATAACAGGCGGGGAAGTTTGCGTTCGAGGAGGGCGGTTGGATCACCTCGGTGCGTTTGTCAACGTGATGAATGCTTGCGGAGTCCGAATCGATGCTCAAAGCGAAAACGAAATCTCTGTTAAAACAAATGAGGATGGACTGAGGTCATTGGAGGCAATCACTCTCCCCTACCCTGGTTTCCCAACCGACCTGCAGGCCCAAACCTGTGCCCTGGCTTGTAAGGCGAAGGGATTGAGCATTCTCACGGAAAGGGTTTACCCAAGCAGATTCATGCACGTTCCGGAGTTGCTGAGAATGGGTGCGGAGATTTCTCTGGAAGGGGCAAGTTCCATCATCCGGGGAGGAACCCCCTTGACGGGAGCTCCCGTAATGGCTTCCGACCTCAGGGCAAGTGCCGCTTTAATCCTTGCGGGTCTTGCCGCAGAGGGAGAAACTTGGGTGCAGAGGATTTACCACTTGGACAGAGGCTATGACGCATTCGAAAAGAAACTTCAAGGATTGGGGGCAGAGGTCGAAAGGTTGCCTGAGTCCGAGATGCCTAGCGCCTTTGGTGCCCAACTTAGCTAGAGGACGCTAAAGATGGACCAGAGCCCTTCCGACGAAAAGATACCCCAAGCTTCCCCCGATGTAGAAGCCGCCCTGCGCCCTCCTTGCTTCAATGATTTCACGGGGCAGGAAAAAACCATCGAACGCCTTCGGGTTATGGTCGGCGCAGCGAGGAAAAGAGAGGAGCCGCTCAAGCATGTTTTGCTCTGCGGTCCTCCAGGATTGGGCAAGACCACCCTTGCCCACATCATAGGCAGGGAGCTGAAAAGGGAAGTCCGAGTCACCTCGGGACCCGTGATCGACAAACCGGGAGATCTCGCTGGTTTGCTTACCAATCTACAGGAAGGAGACATTCTATTTATCGACGAGATTCATCGGATCCCCAAGACGGTGGAAGAATACCTTTACTCCGCCATGGAGGATTATCGTATCGATATCATGATCGACCAGGGGCCGAACGCCAGAAGCGTAAGGCTCGACATTCCCAGATTCACTCTGGTTGGCGCGACAACGAGAGTTGGCTTGCTCACTTCTCCGATGCGCAGTCGTTTCACCCTTCAAACCCGTTTGGACCACTACGGAAGAGAGGACCTGACCAAGATCGTGCTCAGGAGCTGCAAGCTCCTTGAATGTCCCATCGACGAGCGAGGAGCCGAGGAACTTGCCGGAAGAGCTCGTGGAACTCCCCGGATCGCGAATAATCTCATTCACTTCACGAGAGATTATGCTGATGAGAAAGGGGACGGAACCATCGATCGGGACGTCGCCTGCAAGGCCCTGGAGCTTTTGGCCATCGACGCCCAGGGTTTAGACGAAATGGACAAAAGAATCCTTTTGATCATGGCCGAGAACTTCAAGGGCGGACCTGTTGGCTTGGGCACGATCGCCGTAGGGGTAGGCGAAGAGGAACATACCCTCGAAGAGGTGCATGAACCTTTCCTCATTCAGGAAGGCTACCTCAAGAGAACCCCCCAAGGAAGGGTCCTGACCCCAAAGGGCTGGGAAGTTTCCGGGTTTCAGGGGGAACGGCCATCGGAATCCGAACAGTTGGAGCTTATGTAGCTCTTCATCCTCTTCCTTGCAAAGGGAAACAGGTGGCGGAAGGAGTTGCAAAACGCCTCTGGGCTTCCTTCCATCTCTTCCTCAATTTCGGCCAAAGTGAGCTCCCTAGTAGCAAGAACCTCGAGTGGATCCGGACTGAGGTCGTCCTTGCATGAACAGGCGTAAACACGAACGAATTCATTCGCTGTTTCTCGGCAGGCGCTGCTGCGAAAGACTTCGATCAACTCGGAAGGCTCAAGAGTCAGCCCTAGTTCCTCCTTTGTCTCCCTTACCGCTGCCGCCAGATAGGTCTCTCCACTATCGACGTGACCGGAACAGCTGGTTGTCCACAGAAGCGGCTCCTCGTCTTTTTGAGAAGATCTTTTTTGAAGGATCCACCGCTCGGGTCCCGACCGGATAAAGACATGAACCGCCCGATGAAGAAGCTTATTCTTGTGGACGCTCCTGCGCGAAGCCTTTCCCACAACCCGATCAGCCCGGTCTACCAAATCGAAAATTTCTTCTCCAATATCCCCTTTCACGGTGTTTTTTCACTTTAGGGTTGGCTATCAATCTAAGGTTGTACTTTATCGGTGTTAAGGTGGAAGTGAACTTTAAGATTTTGGGCTCAAGCAGCTCCGGTAACGCTGCTCTTTTGCGGGTCTCCGACGCGACCATCCTTATAGATGCAGGACTTTCCTGCAAGAAGCTTCATTTCCTACTGAAGGAGGAAGGCATCGAACTGGAAGAACTGGATGCGGTTTTCCTTACCCACGAGCACAACGACCATACGGCGGGCGTTCGGGGGCTCTCCAAGCTCGCCAGACTCCCCGTTTTCGCCAATCGCGATACCGTCCAGGCGATACAGTCGAAACTGCCTCGTCGTCCGAACTGGAAAATCTTCGAAACAGGAAAGCCCTTCACTTTCTCTTCCCTCAAAGTGCATCCGTTCAGCATCCCTCACGACGCCTACGATCCTGTCGGATTCTACTTCGAGTGGGGCAAGGAGGATCTGTTCGATCCTCCCCGTAGCTTGGCTTGGGTGACCGACCTCGGCTACGTCCCAGCTCTGGTCCGGGAAAGGATTCGGCAAGCCAAAATTCTCGTGGTTGAATCCAACCACTGTACTGAGATGCTTGAGCGCGACAGCAAGAGACCCTGGAGCCTCAAGCAGAGAATTCGTGGAAGGCACGGGCACCTTTCCAATCAATCGACTTTCGAGTTGCTTGATTCGATCGATGGAAACTGCTGGGAGAAAGTCTTTCTCATGCATCTGAGCAAGGACTGCAACGACGTGCAGTTGGTAAGAGACCGCTTCAGTTCGCTGCACGGACAGGGTGAAAAGTTCTCCACCTTCGTGGTCGACCCGACTACGGCGGAGAGCATCCCGGTATGAAAAAGCTCCTCAGGCAGACTAAAGTCATCGCAACCATTGGGCCCGCGAGCGAAAGCGAGGCAATGATTGAGGCCCTCGTTGCCGAAGGTGTAGACGTATTTCGGTTCAACATGGCTCACGCAGAACACGACTGGGTGCGTGAGGTCACTTCCAGAATTAGGGAGATCGGATTGAACCTTAACCGAGAACCTGCAATCATGATGGACGTCAAGGGACCGGAAATCCGAACCGGTTTCCTGCCCCGACCGATTGAGCTTGCTGAGGGTCAGGTGGTTGAGCTGAGTCACCATTTGGCATCGAATCCCCCTGAAGGAGATGGATTAGTCCATATCCGGGTCAGTTACGAGAAGCTCTCGGACCACCTTGAAGTGGGAGGGAAAGTCCTTCTCGACAATGGAATGATCTCTCTTGAGGTGCTGGAGAAGAAAGAGCGAGCCATCCATTGCAAGGTACTGCAGGAATGCGTTCTCGGAAGCAGACGTCACGTAAATTTGCCGGGAGCGGAAACGGACTTACCTTCTCTCACGGAGAAAGACAGGGGGGATTCCCTTGTGGGGATCGAGTGTAAGCACGATTACTTCGCCCTTTCCTTTACCCGTGATGCGGACGCCATTGACCTATTCAAGAGATTCCTGAGCGAAAATGGATCAGAAGCCCAAGTGATTGCAAAGATTGAGGACCAGCAAGGGGTCACCAATCTCGATGAAATCATATCCGCGTCGGACGCCTTGATGATCGCTCGCGGTGACCTCGGCATAGAGTGCGCATTCGAGGAGTTGCCGATTATTCAAAGACGGGCAGTTGGCGCCTGTGAGGCCCGCGGGAAACCAGTAATCGTCGCCACTCATTTGCTTGAGTCCATGATTGACTCCCCCGTTCCGACCCGAGCGGAGATCAGCGACGTCGCCAATGCCGTCAACGAAGGCGTGGACTGTCTCATGCTGAGCGGGGAAACGACCGTCGGCAAACAACCCGTCGAATGCACTCGGCTCTTGAACCGAATTTCCGCCCGCATAGAGGCAGAAATTCAACCTGGACTCACCGATGAGCTCAAGCTGTTCAGACCTAAGGCCAAAATGCTCCGATCCGCCGCGATGCTCGCCATGAGGCTTGAAAACGCCGGCGTCCTCGTCTTTACCCGCAGCGGTGACCTCGCCGCCAAGCTTGGCGCATTAAGGCCAAACGGTGCTCCGCTCTTCGCCTTTACGGACGTTGAGGGACTACACCGCAGGTTGAGGCTGATCTGGGGAATCGAGCCGTTCCACATGCCTTTTTCCAAAGATCCGGAAGTTACGATCCAAAATGCGATCAAGAGACTTCGCAAAGATGGCTGGGTCGACCCTTCAGACCAATTGGTAACGGTAACCAACATTCTGGCCGACGGCAAAACCGTGGAAAGCATTCAGCTTAGGGAAGTCGATAAGTAAATCCAGCCTGGACGCGGGCTACCGATTTCTCAGCATTTGCAGGGAACATGCGGCCACAACGCAAATATACGGAATCCCGACCGCGAACCAACCGGATAAGATTCCCTTCTCACCCAAGGCATCGCAAAAAGTCCTGACGACGTAGAAAAGAATGATGCCTACAAGCGACACCCCGGCAATCCGTCCCAAGGTGCTTGGCTTTGACCTCATTCCAATAGCGAGAGCGCAAACGACCGCGACGAGGCAACTGGGGGCGCTCCAGAGAAGATGAGCCCTTCTCAATTCGTAGGGTCGCAGTTTTGCCGAGGCAGGATTGGGATAACTCTCGATAACGTCGACCAACTTGCCATAAGTGAGCGCTTCCGGTGGATTGCGGAGGGTCAAGTGGATTGTCGGATCGTCATTCTGCAGGAGAAGCGAAAGCCTGGAAAAGTTCTTATTGAGACGAGGACTCGCTCTTTTCCCTACGATAAATCCGCTCCCGACTTGCTCGGTCTTCCACCTCAAACCCATGCCGTCCTCCCTCGGCATTGGAACTCCCCTGGAAGTTGGGAAACCTAGAAACCTTGCATTCTCAAAAGTCCATCCCTTTTCGGTCCATGAAGCCGACTCCGCCCGGATACGGTAGCAATCGGAACCATCCCCATCATAGGCGTAAACATGTACCCCCTCACCCGAAAGATCCCTCTCGTCGAATTTGGTAAAATGCCAAATTCGTTCCTGTCCGACTTTCATCCTGAATGACGACAAAGTCGGATTTTCAGCCATCCGCGGCCCACTATTCGTCAATGGATCGTGCCAATTCTTGGAGAACCAACAAAGTGACGATACCAACAAGCCCAGCAAAAGATAAGGGGCGGCTAAACCCGCGCTCGACTTCCCTAGGGCCCGGAGCGCTAGTAATTCGGAATTTCTGGAAAAGAAACCGAGTGAGACGAGGGTTGCCAAAAAACTAGAAATCGGGAGAACCCATGGAAAGTATCCTAGAACCCAATCCAGCAAGTATGCGTAGCCACCGTGCTGGCTCACGTATCGGAAGGAATCGGTATCGTCCGAAAAAGCCTGTATGAACAAAACCGAAAACAAAAAGAGCAGGGCCAAGACGAACCACTTGATCCACTCCAGACCCAGGTATCGATCAATCAAACCCATCTTCGAGATAATGCCTCCGTCATGGTTTTCAGTCATCTTAACCCTTGCCCTTAGGCAAGCGAAATCTCAATCTCAATGACAACCATCCAAGCAAAAATGCCTGATCAAATACCAAATAAAAGATTCATCCTTGGCTGCCTGGCGCTTTTGTTCGTCACGAATGCCTGCCTTGGAGAAACAAATTCCCCGGTCAATGGATGGCAAGATCACGTCGACCAATTTTTCGGTGAGTACGTCGTAGCCCCCCTTGCATCCTTCCTGTTTTGGAAAATTCCGGGTCTTGAAATGCCCCTCGTTGTAGCTTGGCTTTTGGGCGGCGCACTTTTCTTCACCTTTCGGATGCGCTTCGTGAACGTTCGGTTATTCAAGCATGCCATCGACCTTGTGAGAGGTAAACACGATTCCAAGGACAGCGAAGGGGAAGTCACTCACTTTCAGGCCCTCACGACCGCACTTTCGGCAACCGTGGGGCTTGGCAACATAGCCGGGGTAGCCATTGCAATCGGGACGGGCGGCCCGGGCGCTACCTTCTGGATGATTCTCGTCGGCTTTCTCGGCATGTCCTCCAAGTTCACCGAATGCCTCCTCGGGCAGAAATACCGAAAGGTCCGGCCCGACGGGAAAATCATGGGGGGGGCCATGCATTACCTTTCCGAAGGTATGAAGGAGCTTAATTTCAAGCACCTCGGAGGCTTCTTGGCGGGCTTGTTCTGCATACTTTGCATAGGAGGTTCCTTTGGCGGGGGTAACGCCTTTCAGGTCGGTCAATCCTTGGACCTGATCAAATCCGTGTTCCCCATCCTGAAAGAATTCCCATGGGCATACGGATTGACCATGACGATTCTCGTAGGCCTCGTTATTCTCGGAGGGATCAAGGGCATCGCCAAGGTTGCCTCCAAGATCGTGCCGACCATGTGCGGGGTCTACCTGCTTGCTTGCGTGGTAATACTCGGCATGAACTATACTGCCATCCCGGGAGCCTTTGCTTTGATTTTCGAGAGCGCGTTCAGTTTCGAAGCCGGACTCGGGGGCTTCTTGGGAATTCTCATAATCGGCGTCAAAAGGGCAGTTTTCTCCAATGAAGCCGGCATCGGATCGGCCGCCATAGCTCATTCTGCGGCCAAGGTTTCCCACCCCGCGGAAGAAGGTGTGGTAGCCCTGCTGGAACCCTTCATCGACACGATCGTCGTTTGCACCATGACGGCTCTCGTCATCATCATAACGGGGGTCTACGACCCTTCCACCTTTTCCGCGGACCCAGGTCAGCAGCAAACCCTCCAGAACTACATAGATGGCAACAAGGGCGGTGCGCTCACCTCCGCGGCAATGGCAAGCGTGATTCCCTGGTTCCCCTACGTCCTATCGGTTGCTGTCTTTCTCTTCGCTTTCTCGACAATGATTTCATGGTCCTATTACGGAGAGCGTTGCTGGGTATGGCTGTTCGGTGACGGTTCCTCCGTCGCCTACAAACTCGTTTTTTTACTTTTCAGCTTTCTGGGTTCGGTCATCACAGCGCAAAATATTCTCGATTTCAGTGATTTGATGATCTTGGGAATGGCCTTTCCGAATATCCTTGGGATGATTTTCCTCAATCGCGTAGTCCGTGACCAGCTAAGGGATTACGAGCAAAAAATTGGGAAATAGTTTGCCCCCCGGACCGGGAAGTAATAAATTCGGTTAGAAATAATTTGACAATTAGTTATTCTCTTAATCTTTTTATTATATTCTCCAACTTTTTCTCTCATCACTTACCCCTGACCATTAAATGGACGACGACTCAGTACATCTGTCGGATTCCGACGAAGCGAAGGCCGCTGTATCCCGGTTGCTCAAGGCAATCGAAGGCTGGGCTACCAAAGAAGCTCAGAAAGGCGAGGCCGAGATAACAGCTTTTGCCGCCGCTTTGGCTTCCGGGATCATATCCTTTCACGACTTCACGTCCAAGGATTGTCGCAACAGTCGCAACTTGATCGGTGCAGTAGCCAGAGCCAAGCAGCATTTGGAAAAGGAGCACAAGAAGTTTGATTCCGAAATCGACAAGATGCACATCAAGTTTGCTCAGGAAATGGAAGAGCTCGACCTGAAGATCATCAGGGACCGTAAGGAATTCAAAAACTACTTAATTTCTCTTATCTACGCCGAGGAGTACAGTAAGCTCAAAACCTCGATTACGAATATCTACGAGACTCTTGACGCAAAGGCGAACTATGGTGAAGTCAGTTCTCCCGGTTTCAGCGACACCTCTCCTGCTCGGGGTGCAAATAAGCGGGCTCCGGCTGCACCAGCATAAGCTCCAACTCCTGCACCAGCACCTGCTCCTACGCAGGCTCCCGCTCCTGGTCAAACTCTCAACCCGTTGCCCCCCTCACCCGGTGCATAGTTCTTAGCCTTATTGGCTTTTTCGGAATCCGCAAAGGATTTACATTTCGGTTCTTTGGGCTAAAATCGCTTAGAAGCCGAACAAGTGCCGTCCAAGCACCAGCCATAACGGCAAGGTAAAAAGACAACCAAGCATCGATGCCATGATTGCCCTCATTGCAGTAGCTCGGTCTCCTTCGTAGATTCTCACAACGACGAGGGCGAAGATTCCAGCCGGCATGGCTGACTGCACGACCAAGACCTGTCTCAGCCACGGCATATCTTCCGGTATGGGGCCAAGAAGCGCATAAAGAACCATTAAGGCAGGCACCACGATCAAGCGGACCAAAATAGAGGAAATCTCGATCTTGTAGCCCTCGGAAAACCGGAAGTCCTTGGTTAAGTCGGATATACTCCCGCCAATCAGCAATAGACCGACCGGGATCGAGCAGAGCCCAAGCATCTCGACGACCTCCCAGAGAAAGCCGGGAACAATCGCATCACCACCAAGGTTTCGAACCAATAAGGCCAGAAGGATTGAAAGGGCGGGCGGGTTGAACAGGCGTGAAATCCTGAATCCGTAGGACGACAGGAAGAAAATACCCATGGTCCAGATGGCAATCTCCACCCCGAGGTTGAAAACGATGAACTTGGAAAGTATCTCATCCCCGAACAGCGCGATGGCCACGGGAAAGGCAAAATAGCCGTAATTGAAGATTCCCGAACAAAAGGTGAAGGACGAGGCAACCTTCGTCTCCATCCGGGTCAAGCGAGAGGTTAGCCAGGCAACCAGAAAGCCAACGAAAATACAGGTGAACCCTGCCCCGACATTGACCATCAGGCTCGAGGGGGCCATTTGTTCCTCGCTGCCGACTATGTGATAGAAGAAAAAGCAGGGGTAGAGAATGCGCACCGTAAGAACGCTTACAGAAGCATCCGCCTCGGCTCGGAACCACCCCGCTCTCCTCAACGCCGCTCCCAACAAAAGAAGCAGTACCGGAGGCGCCACGTAGGTCAGAATGTCAATCAGGCTTCCCATCCCATGTATGGTAAACCAATAGAGCGCCCGAAGATATCAAGCAAGCGCCTTCACCGCTCCGGATCAACGGTTCCGGCAGACGAGAATGGCGCCCCCACCAGGAATCGAACCTAGATCTACGGTTTAGGAAACCACTGTTTTATCCGTTAAACTATGGGGGCGAAGGGAGCCGAAGCAAACCCGTCAAAGGGTGCCATTGTTACAGACCCAGCAAAATGTGCGAGCCATTAATCCAATTGGTGTTCATATCGTCCAGCTGGGACGCGTCCAAAAGGGTACTCTGCACCCGATTTCTGACTTGGGTCGGAGTAAGGTTGTTGAGCTGGCTCCAGTCGGGGTTTGCATGAGACGGATCAGGCAGTTTGTAGTCGGTCTGAAAAACCGCCTCCCAGTAGTCGCTCATGCCGTCTCCATCAGTATCCTTCCTAAAGGAGGTCAAATAACTTGTTCCGGTTCCGTCGTTGAAATACGTCTCCATGACCCCGCCAGGATCATTTTGAAGACCATTGATGGGCGTGGCGAAGAAGGCATACTGGTCGTACTGGGAGCTCTCATAGATGTAGACGTTGCGGACGACGATGTTGGAGAGGTTTCCCCAGCCGTCCATCACGCGGTATTCGATCGTCAACATGGTAGCATTAAGGTTCGTTAGCCTTGAGTTGTTGGATTCCTTTCCAGAATCGGTGAAGGCATAACCGTCGACCGGATCGAGGTTGTCAGTCTTGGGAATCTTCGGCGAAGAAGTAAAGCCATAGCCACCGATAAGGGTGTTCTGCATTTGCTGCAAGGTCGTCGACTGCAGAACGCTGTAGACGTGAATCTTCAAGTAGGTGGGCACCCCCTGATAGGTGCAGGACTCCATCTCGGCTCGGTCGGTCACCTTTACGAATTCATAGCACTCGCCAATCCCGTCGCCATCCCAGTCGGGAAAACCGGAGTCGATGGACCAGTTCACGTTCTCGTCCTCCGCGTACACTCCAGGATCAACGAAGTCGTAGGCCGCGTCCAGCATACGATGCTCACCTCCTCCAAAGCCTGAGGCATTGTACTCAACGGCGGTAATCTCATCGACTTGCGTAGGAGGAACGGGTGGCGCTCCCGCATTGGGAGTAAACCTTAGAAAATCGTGGATGACGGATTTTCCCATTAAAGTGAGGGTTGGAGGAAGAGCGTCCCCGATCTTCAACTCCCGGGTCACCGGACTGCTGGTATTCCCGGATGAATCAGTAGCCGTGATGGAAACGACATACCCAGGATCCGTGGTTCTGATGGGAAATACGATCCCGCTCGCGGCACCCGGATTGACGGGCTCGTCGTACCCAGTGCCACCGGGAGGGATGTTTTGCCCATTCGGCTTGGTTATGGTAACGCTCCAAGTCAAGTTACTGTCGAAGTTGTTCGCATCCTGGGCCGTCATGTCCGAAATCAGGTAGTCCTTGACGCTTTGCTCGTCCCTGACGTCGGGATTTGAGATACTGGTGGAGTCGATGATGACGAGTTGAGTGGTAGGAAGAGCAACCACGGGGGGAAGTGTGTCCTTCACGACGAGATACCTTAGTGCCGGGTTGGCCGCATTCTCGGCCGAATCAGTGACGTCGTAACGAATCGTGTAGATTTGATCTCGTGCGGAGATGTCGGTCGGGATCAAGGCGGAAACGGCGCTTCCGATCTCATTCACGGATTTGACCGCATCAGTGATCGGATCGACGCGAAGGACCGGGGCTCCCCCTGTGGTAGTATTGGCCAGGGTGAGGTAGCCTTGAAAGATGTTGCGGTTGATCTTATCGGTCACCGCACCTTCCTCAACCGCGTCGAAAGCCCTTGTGATCAGGGTTTCGCTGGAGCCCTTGGTCCCGAATTGCCAGGGAAAGGCATCCGCCCCGACATCGGTATAGGGAACTCCTCCTTCGGCAAGAATGAAGGTGTTGATTCCATCCGTTGCAGGGGAAAGCTCAAGCACGGGGGCCTCCTCGTCAAGAAATCGGATGGTCCGGGCATTCGAGATCAGGGAAGTCTCCCCGCTGGACTGGGTGGCGGTGTAGCTAATGAAAAACTTGAAGGGGTTGCCGTTTTGGTCGAGCGTCTTGTTAACTGATGACTGGACCGTAAGCGAAAGAGAGGAATCATTACGGACATATACTCCGGGATCCTGAACCACCACTCCCTGCACGGTAGCCTTGAAGGCACTGTGCCAAATATAGGATCTTCCATAGGCATCCTGAAATTCTACCGTCGTCATGCCCGTTCCGGAATTATCGAAGAGATCGAGCTGAGTGTACTTGAAATACAAGTCGCTCGAGCTTCCGAACTCACTGACGTAGGGAGTAGTCCTATTGAAGGAGTTCAGACCGTAGTCGTACCCAGCAACCTGTCCTAGAGCGGTGGAAATATTTGCCGGGAGAGGAGCCACTGCGCTGATCATGGCCTTGCTCGAGTCATGATGTGCATTGAGGGCAATGGCAGGATTTGCCATAAAGGCATGACTGATTACCGCCATATCGGGGGCGAGGGTGTCCTGAATCACTAAGCTTCTCTCTGCCGTCCCCTTGTTTCCATTGGCATCTACCGACTCGTACACGATCTTGTAACTACCGACCTCCCAGAACCCCCTGTCGGCCAAGGACTGGAAGATTTCGCTACCCGAGGGATCGGTCAGGACTTGACCTCCGGGTATCGTTTGGATCGACTTCGTCACCACGGGACTGGAATCGTAGTTATCGGATGCGACCGCACCGGGATCAACGAAAGGTGTTCCCGTCTGGATATTGAGGAAATTGGCTCCTCCGCTATCGTTCAAGGTTACCACGGGAGGCGTCGTATCGACGATCCTGACTTCCCTATCCAAGGTCGCGTCGTTCCCAAACTGGTCGACCACTGTGTAGCGTATGAAAACACGCTTTGAAATGTCCTCGTTCCCACTGGCGTCGACGTATTTGCCATTGAGCTTGTCGTAATTGACCACAGTGGAATCGATCACCGAGATGGTTGTACCGGAATAGGCAACCGCGCTAACCTTGTCATTCAAGTTGATGGGAGCTACACCCGACCCCATATCCTTGTAAGCCGTGATGCCCGGATCGACAAACGCCGTATTGACCTCGTGGTAGTGCGGGTTGCTTCCATGCATGATGATGGTCGGCGTAGCAAAGGGAGAATTCAGCAGGACGACTTGGCGAGAGGCTTCCGACTGGTTCCCCGCCTTGTCTTTGACTACGTATTTGAACCTGAAGGTTGCGTTGACGCTGCTCTGGGTCTTGGCAAGGGCAAGAACCTCCTCGAAGGTCGTGTTCAATTGGTTGTATAATTGGGTTCCCGAGTCGGTAAGAACCTCCACCACGACCTCGAATCTTCCGCTCTCCCACTCGATCACCCCATCCAGGTTGTCATTCGCGAACGCACCCGGATCCTTGAAGACGTTACTCGAGTTCAGATCAACGTATATGGGATCGGATCCGTAAAGGGTGATCGAGGGAGCCTCGCTGTCCAAAATCTGCACCCATCGCGTCTTGGAATCGGCGATATTTCCGGAGGGGTCGGATATCAACTGGTAAGTCAGGGAGTAAACACCCGCCACACCCATATCGACGGACCCAAAGGCGCTTTCAGTCAAACTGGTCGAGTAGCCCATGTGGGCCATGATTTCACTTTCACTGTAGTAATTATCCAGAACGCTTATTCCGGGATCCACGAATACCCCGCCCCGGATACCCGTTACAAGATATGGCGAAGCCTGGGTTTCTCCATCGACAAAGGCAACGATTGGCTTCTGGTTGTCAACAATTCGAACCGTCGGGGCAATTGTTGTGGAAACGGGTTTACCGCTCGGATATGGCAGTTTTCGAACAGCCAGATCATCAACGTATAGCGTAAGTTTCGTTTCTTGGCCCAACTGGGAATAATCGACGGCGTTCGCATTGTAGACCTGGACGCCGGCGGTTAAGTCCGTTCCGTCGAAAGCCTTGGACGAATATGAGGGATATTTACCGGACGAGATGGACGTGATCTTGAACGGACCGTGATCGGAGACCGGGTAACTTGGATTTTTCCTTTGGACGAGGTATTCGATGAGAAGATCTTGCTGGGAAAGCCTGTCCGCACCCGGATGGATCTCGATGACAGGTGGATTTAGGTACAGTACGTCAATGGGATTCGGTATCGAAAACCCTCCGCTGGACAAAGGTTTAAGCGATCCGAGGGATTGAACGGGCGGAACGGGCGAAGAAACGGAAACCGCATACTGCATACTTTCGAAATCGTAGGAGCCAGCTTGCACTTCCAAGGTTTCGATATCGAAGAAAATTTCGCTCGCTACCTTATGCACGACTTCCCATCCTCCCGCTGAGTCCGTGAACAGTACGGGACTGGGAAACATCGAAATACGATCGCTTAAGTCCTCATCTTCGCCCGAGACCGTTGATGCTCCTGGAAAGAGCTGTTCAACGGTCGGAGGAACGACGTCGCCAAGCAGGGTCGGACCGTAGATCGACTTGAGATCAAGAAGCGTGCTGGCTTGTATGGCCCTCTTGAAGCCTAGTTGAGAAGTCGCGGCATGAAGAGATTGCCCGGAAACCAGTTTCTCCTCCCTACCCTCCAGATCGGTGAAGGTTACGTCGCCCGAGATCAAATTGAGTCCGCCGGTGATGTCGCCGGTGATGGGGTTGCGAACCGCCATCAATTGAAACATCGTCCCCCGGATACCCGCCGTTCCCAAGGGACTGCTGAGGATCATGCTCGAGCCTTTTTTAAGCTTGGGAACCTTCACCACAAGCTCCCCGAAATCCAGATGCGCGAGAAACTTGGACCGACTTGGTTCCTCCTCCAGTTCGGAAGGCTTGAGAACGCCCTCGGGAGAGAAAATCCGCTGGGAATACTCCCTCACGTAAAACTTCGTGCTCGGCTTGACGGCTACGAGGGTCCCGTTGGAGAAAAGAAGCCCGATCGACCCGTCTTTCCCGGTCTCCAGAATGGATTGATCGTCAATTTTTCTGCCAAGGGCCGAGGAATCGAGCTCGACCTTGAAATCATCCTCCAGATGGAGGGAAGAGACCTCCCCCTCTAGAGAGACGATCAGGATGGTGGCCTTGACGTCACCCGACAGGGAAAGAGACAAGGCAGCGCACATCGAGGACAGCACGACGAAAACACGTGCTGCCAATGCAAAATTCCCCAAAGGGGAGATAATGCCGGGCGACTGAAAAAATCTTTCCAAGGCATCGACATTCTACCTCCGCCAACCACCTGCCCGCAAGCGATTTTTATGGAGAAAAATATCTAGGAAATTTCTGCGGCATAGCCCGTAGCATCCAGCAGGCTCTTCTCAACGGAATCCTCTCTGGCCTTGATCTTGATCATCCAGCCTTCCTGATAAGGATCGTCGTTCACTTTCTCGGGAGAATCATTAAGTCCCTGGTTCGTCGCAACGATTTCTCCACTGACGGGCATGAACAGGTCGGATGCAGCCTTTACGGACTCAACGACTCCGAAAACGGCATTCCTTTCGAAGCATTGCCCGATGTCGGGCAATTCCACGAAGGTGACGTCCCCCAAGCTCTCTTGGGCATGATCGGTTACTCCGACGGTCAGAACCCCATCATCTTCTTCCCTTATCCACTCGTGCTCGCTGGTGTAAAGAAGGCTTTCGGGTATTTCACTCATCTGGGTCGATTATCTTGATCAATGATATTGCTCAAGAAAAAAAGGTTTCTATACCGATCCTATTTTCGTTCCGGCAGGCACAACGGAATTCTTAACCACGACCAAGATACCGTCGCGGACGTAGATCCCCAGTTTTTCATCCGACCAACCATCCTCGATTCCCGCAGGAGACAAAGAGACGTCGGCGCCGATTTTTGCATTTTTGTCGATGATGGAGTCTTCAATGACCGAACGGTCGCCCACACCAACGCTTACGTATTTTTCGCCATCCGTGTCGTCCGAAGGATTCTCTTGGCTGTAGAAGTAATCGGCGCCCATCATCACTACGTTGGAAAACCGACACTCATTGCCTACGACGGAACGGACCCCAAGCATACATCTTCGGAAAGACGATCTTCCCACCATACAACCGCTCGCAATAGCAGTATGGCTTACCTCACACTGGTTCAGCTTAGCCGTGGGCAGGATGTCGGGATAGTTATAAATCGGATATTCCTCATCATAGAAGTCGAAAGAGGGAACTTCGTCGGTCAGTTGAAGATTTGCCTCGAAGAACGCCCGAACGGTACCGATATCCTCCCAGTAGCCCTCGAAGACATGGGAGCGAATATCCTTGTCCCCTACCAGGGAAGGAATGATTTCCTTGCCGAAATCCGCCGCATCGCCCTTCAGGGCCTCGAACATGGCCTCGGCGTTAAAGACGTAGATGCCCATGGAGGCAAGGCATTGGTCGCCGGAACCGTCGTTCGACTTCAACTCGGGCGGAACAAGTCTAGCGATCACTTCCGGATCAGTCGGTTTTTCCACGAAGTCAACGATCTTGGCCTTCTCGCCCATTCTCAGCAAACCAAGACCGGAAGCCTCGAAGACGGGTACGGGCTTGGCCGCAACGGTTACGTCGGCCCCACGAGACAGGTGCTCTTCCACCATCTCGGAAAAATTCATGCGGTAAAGCTGGTCGCCCGAAAGAATCACGAAAACATCGTTCGGCTCGGCATGAAAGTGAATCAGGTTTCTCCTGACGGCATCCGCCGTCCCCTGATACCAGTCGTCGCCGAATTCGGTCTGCTCGGCGGAAAGAATCTCCACAAAGCCCTTCCCGAAACGATCGAAACGATAGGCATCCTGAACGTGTCTGTGCAAAGACGCCGTGTTGAACTGGCTGAGCAGATAAATACGGTTATACCCGGAATTGATGCAGTTGCTTATGGGGATGTCCACCAACCGATATTTGCCCGCCAGCGGAACGGCTGGCTTGCACCGTAATTTGGTCAACGGATACAGGCGCGTTCCCCGACCACCTCCCATGATTACGCAATGTACGGTTCTTTTCATTTTTTTCTCGATTATTCTTGCTCGGGACGGTGATTTATTAGTTTTACCTAATTGATGTGGAAATTGAAAGCTCGCTTCGCGCAAACAGAAAATTTAGGGCTATGCGGATTTATCATATTTTCGATCAGATAATTGCAACAAGTTTACGCTTACCTCAACCCTATCATTCCCTGCATGCAATTTAAGCCGAGCCTTGATGAATTCATTGCTAACTCCTCCGAGCACGACGTAATCGCGGTCCGGGCTGAATTTACTTCGGACACGGAGACCCCGCTTTCGGCTTATGCCAAGTTATATGCCAAAAAGCCGGCCTTTCTATTCGAGTCCGTGGTCGGCGGGGAGCAGGTAAGCAGGTTTTCCTTCGTTGGCTTTGATCCCCGCAAGACGATCACTTGCGGACAAAAGGAAACCATCATCCGCGAAACGGGCCGAGAACCACAAACCATCCCCACCCCCGATGACCCCCTAAGCATTGTAGAACAGGAACTTGAAGGAATCAGATATTTGGGAGCCGCAACCGACACCCGTTTCTCCGGCGGGGCAGTAGGCTACCTTTCCTACGAGTATGCAAACCGCATAGAGCCGAGCGTGGGATTGCCCGACGAAGATCAAATTGAACTTCCGATTTTGTTCTTCATGATTGCCGACCTCGTATTGATCTTCGATCACGCCTGCCAGACGCTGACCCTCTGCGCCAATGCCTACATAGGAGAAAAACCCGAGGAGGCCTATCAGGCTGCATGCTCGAGGATCAGTGAAACCGTGGAGCTTTTGTACGCGCCAACGGAACTTAAGGCCGCTAATCTCGAGGAAATCATTAATATAGAAGTTCCCCAAGGCAACTTCAGCAAGGAGGAATTCGAGCAGATGGTTGAAAGGACGAAGGAATACATTCGTGCTGGCGACATAATCCAGACAGTTCTTTCCCAACGTTTCTCCGTCCCTTTCGCATGTCCTCCACTCAACCTCTACCGAGCGATCAGGGCGATCAATCCTTCGCCATATATGTTCCTCATGGAGGAAAGCGATTTCGCCATCGTGGGAGCCTCTCCGGAAGTTCACGTTCGCCTGACCGGAGAAGACGTGCTCATCAGGCCGATAGCCGGAACCCGTCCGCGAGGGAGGGACGAGAAGGAAGACGGCTTGCTTGAGAAAGACCTACTTTCGGACGAAAAGGAAAAGGCCGAACACCTCATGCTCGTTGATCTGGCCCGCAACGATATCGGCCGGGTCTGCAAGTCCGGAACCGTGGAGGCGGCGGAATACATGAATATCGAAAGGTATTCTCACGTCATGCACATCGTATCACAAGTCATCGGTACTATCCGCTCCGATTGCAACGGTTTCGATCTGATGAGGTCAACTTTCCCCGCCGGAACAGTAAGTGGAGCGCCGAAGGTGAGGGCCATGCAGATCATTTCGGAATTCGAGAAAGTTCAAAGAAACGCCTACGCCGGAGCCCTTGGCTATTTCGGATTTGAAGGCAACCACGATTCCTGCATTGCCATCCGCACCGCCATGATCGCCGGTGAAACCCTACATCTTCAAGCCGGCGCCGGCATCGTGGCGGATTCAATTCCCGCAAACGAGTTCGAGGAGACTGTGAATAAAGCCAAGGGAATGCTCAAGGCCCTGGCCTTGGCTGAACGAATCAGCGAGTAAGGGAGTCTATTAACTTAGACCTTCTTGTCCAAAAGATGCAAAACGACGAACAGGAGTCCTTGAACATATACCTTAGGCAAATTTCCACGGTTCCTTTGCTTACCGTGGAAGAAGAGATCCAGTTGGCCGCCAAAATAAGCAAGGGCGATGCGAAAGCACGGGAAACCATGATCACGGCAAACCTGCGGTTGGTGGTCAAAATCGCCAAGGAATACTCAAATATCGGCTTATCTCTCCTCGACCTGATCAACGAAGGCAATATAGGTCTCATGAAAGCGGTCGAACGTTTCGACCCTACAAAAGGCGGAAAACTCAGCACATACGCTTCTTGGTGGATCAAGCAGTCGATCAAGAGAGCCCTGGCCAATCAAAGCAAAACCATTCGGCTTCCCGTGCATATGGTGGACCGGGTAACCCAAATTCGCAGGTGTTCACTCCAATTGGCGGAAAAACTCGGTCGAGAGCCTACCGACGATGAGCTTGCCGCGGAGATGAACCTCCCCGTTGCGAGAATCACTCTTCTTAAATCGGTCAGCAGAAAGCCAGCGTCCCTTGATTCTCCTCTTGGCGACGAAGACGGAGCCACCCTTGGGGAAATCGTCCCCGACGAAAAATCATCGAACCCCTACGAAACCCTCCAGTCGAAAAGCCTGGTAGGTGACGTCAACCGAGTCCTCAGCCAGCTCGAGCCTAGGGAAGCCGACATCATCCGCCTCCGATTCGGTCTCGAAGGACTCGAACCACTGACCTTGGAGGAAGTGGGCGAAAAAATCGGGGTCACCCGGGAACGCGTTCGGCAACTCCAGGAGCAAGCCCTTCGCCAGTTGCGTAAAAACATGGCCAGCATGGAAAGGCAGCGATCGGCCGAGGAAATCAAGGAAGAGGCCAGAATTGCCGAGCGAAGCAAGATTCTGAGGGGCATCCTCGAACAAGCCAACCTGGCCTAGCCCGCCCTTGGATTAAAGCGAGACGGTCAGAGGAAAGTTACACAAGCCCCCGAAGGGTCAAGAAAGCTATTCGGAATCCTCGGGTTCCGTTGAGGTCGCCTCGTCGAGCAGGTCTCCCAAGGAAGTGGTGAGATCTTCCCCGACCTCGTCGTAGGCCGCAACCTCCTTGGCCAAGGCGTCCTCATCGTAATCGGCCGCCTTGATGCTTAGCCCTATACGACGCTCCTCCTTGTCGATCTTGATGACCCGAGCCGAGACTTCTTCACCCTCGGTGAGGAAGTCTTTGATCTTCTCGACCCGTTCCTCGCTAATTTGACTTATGTGAACCAGTCCGTCGATATCATGATCGAGCTCTACAAAGGCACCATAGCCTGCAACGCGGGCAACTTTACCCTTGATTATGTCGCCCAATCGGTAGAGGCGGTCGATGTCCTGCCAAGGATCTTGAACGAGTTGCTTCATCCCAAGGGAGATTCTCTGGTTCTCGACGTCGACCTCCACGACGATGGCATCCACCTCATCGCCCTTCTTCACCATTTCACTGGGATGGTTGATCTTGCGGGTCCAGCTCATATCGGACACATGAACCATACCGTCTATACCCTCCTCTAGTTCGACGAAGGCACCGTAGGAGGTAAGGTTTCTCACCTTGCCACGGACGCGAGCGCCAGGAGGATAGTTGTGGGTCGCCATGTCCCATGGGTTGACGTCAAGTTGCCTCAGTCCGAGAGAGATTTTCTGGTCCTCCTTCTGGATTCCCAAAACCACGGCGTCGACCTCATCGCCGACACTCAAGACCTCACCGGGCTTGGTGATTCTCTTAGTCCAGGACATTTCGGTAACGTGAACGAGACCCTCTACGCCTTCCTCAAGCTCGATAAAGGCACCGTAGGGCACAAGGTTGACGACCTTGCCTCGAACCTTCGCATTGATGGGGAACTTTTTCTCGATATCGTCCCAGGGATTGGAGGACAGTTGCTTCAACCCGAGGGAAACCCTTTCCCTGTTCTGATCGATATCTATTATGCATACGGTGATTTCCTCACCCGTCTTGACCATTTCACTGGGATGGGAAACCCTACCCCAGCTCATGTCCGTAATGTGTAGCAGACCGTCCAAGCCATCCAAGTCGATGAAGGCCCCGTAATCGGTAATGTTCTTAACCATGCCGCGACGCGTTTCGCCCGGCTTGATCTTGGAGAGGATCTCTCGCTTCTTGTCCTGGCGTCTTTCCTCTATCAGCTCCCTGCGAGAAACCACGATGTTCTTGCGTTCGCGGTTAATCTTCACAACCTTGAAATCAAAAGTCTGACCAACGAACTGGTCTAGGTTCTTGGGTGCCTGAATATCGACTTGAGATGAAGGCAAAAAGGCATCCACTCCAATGTTTACGACCAGCCCGCCCTTCACCTTCGAGCGAACCCTTCCGGTAATTACGGAGCCTTCCTCGCAGGTGTTGACGATCTTTTCCCAGTTCTTTTTCTGCTCGGCCTTGTCGAAGGAGAGTTGAGGGTTTCCGTCCCTATCCTCCAGGCGTTCCAGATATACCTCGAGATCGGAGCCTATCTCAAGCTCCCCGAGGTCGATGAATTCATGGGCGGGGATGGTCCCCTCCGCCTTGCCTCCAAAGTCAATGACGACCTCAGTTGGACGGATTTCCATAATGGTTCCGGAAATAACGGAACCTTCCTTTAATAATTCGATTTTGCTCTCTGCGAGCAATTCTTCCATTACGGCGCTCATAGTGCGTAGTTAGGTATTTGACCGAACTCGAGGCGTCAAAATCGCACCATTAGGCACGAACGCATTCGGGATCGGGTTGGAGGTTTAAGTGATGGGTTGTAAAGAACGAGAAATCTAATTCAAAGTTAATGATAAATAGATTAACCCCCTTTGGGGCAAGAGGAAAAAGCAGAGCTACCGAACTCCGAGCACGATGCCGTTCAGGGAACAATTTTGTTGAGGGGGAATTCTACGATACCCTCCGCTCCCATCCTCTTAAGGGCGGGAATGAGCTCCCGGGAAACCTTCTTTTCAATGACCGTTTCCAAGGCAATCCATGAGTCATCGCTCAAGGAGGAAACAGTCGGTTTACGCAGAGCAGGCACCTCCTTGAGGATCTCGTCCAGCTTCGACCTCTTCAGGTTCAGCTTGAGACCTACCTTCGCATCCGCCTCAAGCGCGGCGTTGAGCATAAGGGCCATGTTCTCGATCTTGGCCTTCTTTTCCTCATCCGCCCAGCTCTCCCTGTTGGCGATAAGGACGGTATTCGTCTCCATCAACACATCCACGATCCTCAAATTGTTGGCCCGCAGGGAGCTACCGGTTTCCGTCAGGTCCACGATGGCATCCACAAGTTCCGGGACCTTTACCTCCGTGGCTCCCCAAGAAAATTCGACTTCCGCATCGACGCCATGTCTCTCAAGATAAGCCCGGGTTACGTTGACCAACTCCGTGGCTATCGTCTTCCCCTCCAAATCGGTAGCCTGACGTATTTCCGAGCTCTCGGGGACAGCCAAAACCCATTTAGACACCCGGTTGGACGAACGGCTGTAGATAAGATCGGCTACGATCTCGACTTGCGAATCGTTTTCACGCACCCAATCCCTACCTGTAAGGCCACAATCGAAAAAACCGTCTTCGACGTACCTGCTCATCTCTTGGGCGCGAACGAAGCGACCATCGACCTCAGGATCATCCCAGCAAGGAGTGTAGGAACGAGAGCCCATGGAAATGCGGAAGCCGGCTTTGCCAAACAGCTTGACGGTTGGCTCCTCAAGGCTGCCTTTAGGTAATCCGAAATTAAGCAATGCACTCATGATAAAAGCTTTCTAAAACAGCCCTTTTGACCGATCAAAGCAAGTAAATTGAAGGCAGCCGATCAAGTGTAGCGTCGCTGGGCTTCCTCCCATGACTTGATCATCTCCAATTCTAGTAGGATCTCCTTCAATGCAGACAAATTAAATGCCGGGCAAGCCTCCATGTCCAGATCTAGATCGGATTCCAGGCGGATGAGCTCCCGATTTCTGAGCAATTCCTCCCTCTTTTCGTAAACCACGCTGCAAAACCGCTTTGGAGTAAGGCGTCCGGCATTGGCGATGAGAGCTTCCAGGTCACAATGGTCCTCAATCCACTTCCTTGCGGTCTTGGGTCCGACACCGGAAAGACCGGGAATGTTGTCGGCTTGATCTCCGATTACGGACAAATAATCAAGAATTCCCGACGGCGGCACCCCGAATTTCTCCACGACGCCATCTTCGTCGAGCAACCTCCATCCGAGCCTCGGGTTTGCGGTCGGGGGAGGTAGGAGTTGCTTCGTTGCCGGACCTATCAATTGACACAAGTCCTTGTCGGCGCTCACGACGATCGAATCAAGACCCGTTTCGGTCCTTCGCCTGACGGCCGAGGCAATGAGATCGTCGGCCTCCAAGCCCTCTCGCTCGAGGCATCCGTGACCAAGTGCCTTGGACAGACGCTTGACCCACTCCAGTTGCTCGGAAAAACCCTCTGGCGGAAGCCCTCGATTGGCCTTGTAGGAAGGCAGGATTTCCTCGCGACGCCTGGAACCGCCCTTATCGAAAAAAATCCAGATTTCATCGGGCTTCCAGTCATCCTCGAGCCTCCAGAACGAGCGAAGCCAGCCATGAATCATGTTGGTAGGAAAACCGTCGGAACGACTCAATTCCCTAATGCCGTAGAACGCCCGGAAAGCGAGGTTGTGACCATCACAGAGCAAAGATTTAGACATTTGGTGATACTCAAGGCCCTCCAGCCTTTCGGCAAGAGCAAAGCGAGAAAGGAAGGACCGCGGGGACTACGTTTGGCTCGTGAACCGGTCAAGGCTCTCGCAAGACAGGATTTCACCCTCCACGAACTCGGGGTTTGCCTTCATAAGTCTTACGGATGCCATGCGGTTCTGCAATCCTTTCGGGCTCTGAGGTACAACTACCCGAACGTAATGATCGGTATAACCTCCATAAAAACCGTCCTTGGGATTTTCCAGTAAAACCCTTTGTTCGGTCCCTATTTGACTTTCAAAAAAGTTCATCCTCTTGGACGCGGAGAGCCTTCTCAAATGGGCGCTCCGATGGCGTTTTTCCTCAACTGGAACATGATCATCCATGTTGGCGGCACGAGTCCCCTTCCTATTGGAGAAGGTGAAGACGTGGGAGTAGGCAAAGGGTAAATTCAGGAAGTTCTCACAAGTTTCCTCAAAATCCGACTCCGACTCACCCGGGAAGCCCACCATCAAATCCGTCCCCAGACAAAGGTTCGGGATGCGGTCGAAAGCTCGATCGAAAAAGGAGATCATCTCATCCATGCCATACCTTCTTCTCATGCGGGAAAGGATTCGATCACAGCACGCCTGCATGGGCACGTGAAAATAGGGCATGAGAGGATGGTTGGGATCCGCCATCCATTCAAAAAGTTCCTCGGGTATCGTTGTTGGTTCTATACTGCTGATCCTCAAGCGATCCAGACCGGAAAGTTCACCCAGTTCACGAATCAAACGAGGGAAATCCTTATCCTCGGAATGATAAGTGCCTAAATTCACCCCCGTAAGGACGAACTCACGGACACCCTTGTCGAGCATCTGCCCAGCTTCACGGAAAAGATCGTCCCATTCGCGCGAACGAGCTCTTCCTCGAGCGGACGGAATGATACAAAACGAACACATGAAGTCGCAACCGTCCTGAATCTTGAGGTTCGCCCTTTGCTCGAAGTTGGGTTCTCCGACGAAGCCTATGCTGAAATCCTCACGGCTGATCCTTTCCCTTACAATGACGGGGGCATCGGGCTTTTGATCGTCCAGATAATCGAGAAAGTTAAGCTTGTCGTGGTTGCCTATCACGTAATCCACGCCTTCGATCATCGCAACTCGATTTGCGGCGACTTGCGAATAGCAGCCCACCACGACCGTCAGGGATTCGGGATTTTTCCGAATGAACCTTCGGATGGCGTTTCGAGACTTCGCGTCAGCCTCCTTGGTCACGGTACATGAATTGATGACCCCCAAGTCAGCCTCCTCTCCAAAAGGAACAATCGCATAGCCGGCATTCTTCAGCTTGCTCTCGAGAGCAAGTCCCTCGTATTGGTTCAAGCGGCATCCGAGAGCCTTGACGGATGCGCTCTTAAGCCGAAGCGTTTGGTTTGGCGTGTTCATCTCTGCGATCAAATTCGTAGATCAAGGACGGGCCAAGGGATCGGTCAATTCAGGCAGTTTCCGTCCGTTGCGAGCCAATACCGTGATGAGACGAAACGCCTTCAAATATCTTGGCACGAAAACCTCGGGGCTTGAAAAACAGCGAAGCAGCCAGCCAAGATAAAGACGGTCTGCCCAATCGGGTATTTCGGCCTGTTCGCCCGAGAGAAAAGCCAATGCCGCCCCGGTGCATAAAATCGCGGGACGAGATACAAGATTCTGCCGAAGGAAAAAACCCAGCCTTTCCTGAACTCCTCCACCCAACTGGATAAAGACGTGCGAAGGCTTCCTTTCCTTGATTCTCTCGAGAAGCACAAGGTCTTCAATCGGACCGATCCGCTCATAGCGTGGGGCGACGTAAATGGATTCCTCCTCAGGAGCAAAGCCGATTTCATCCCGAAGCCACTTTACGTTTTCAATGCTCTGACCGTGATCGGGCATGATCCAAAAGGAATCCTGCAGGTCCTCGCCACCTTCCTTCAGATAGGCCCGAAGAAAAGCCAATCCTGAAATTCGGCGGATGGACCGGCTGAAAAAAAGATTGGTCCACAGGCACATTAACCCGCTGTCCGGCAGGACCAAGTCCGCTTGTATCAAGGCCTCGGCATAAGACGAGCAACTCGTCAAGTCACCCGCCAAACCCGGACCCGAAGGGGCTACGCACAAACCGCCGGAACGAGCCCTGGCGACCGCATCCTGCAACGAACCTCCAAAGAAATCTATTCCCAGAATGCGATTATTGTCCATTTAGCCATAAAGGAATGTAAACGGACAAGAGTCAGCAAGCGCTTTTCGGGGGAAACAAAACTTGCCCAACCGTACGAACGACAATTTCGAAATCCAGCCAAATCGACCAATTGCCTACGTAATTGAAATCCAACTCGATTCTTTGGCGCACCAATGAAGGATCCGTAAATTCCCCCCGAAGCCCTCTGCATTGGGCAGGTCCGGTGACACCGGGCTTGACGAACTGACGGATGCGATAAGCCTTGTAATCCCGCTGAAAAAGGTAATCGTGCTCCGCCAGATAAGGCCTGGGCCCTACCAAGCTCATCTCACCCTTCAAAACGTTCAGGAATTGGGGGACTTCATCAATGCTGAACCTCCGCATGAACTTGCCAAAGGCAAATACCCTCGAATCTCCCGGCGATGCCTGCACGGCCTCGTCGCGTGCCCCGCTAGAATCATGGGTCATGGAGCGAAATTTCCAGATCACGAACCTCTTGCCCGCCAAACCCACTCGTTCCTGCCTAAAGAAAAGCGGGCCGGAGCTCTGAAAAACCTGAAAGAACTTTACGATCAGCATAGAGAGCGGAAGCAGCGTCAAGAGGGCTGGTATGCTTATGCATAGGTCAAAGGTTCTCTTGACCATTTGATTGAAGGGACTCTCAAGTGGTTCGTTTTGCAGGGAAAAGAATTGTCTGCCTGATTCTTCCACAAATACTAACCGCGAATCAAAGAAACCGGACAAAGCGTTGTAGATAAGAACCCTGCATCCGTTTTTGGTCGCCAAGTCGGTAACCAACGGAATCCAATCGTCCATATTCCGGTCGGGAATGACGACCAGTTGATGGATTTTGTTCTCGCTCAAAAAGGATTCCAGGTTGGTGTAGGGGCCCAACCAAGGCAAGCGTATGGTATGAGGAGACTCTTGGGTAGTCGAAAAGGCTCCTTCAAAGCTAAAGCCATGCTCCGAATGACGGGTAATCCAATTGCTTAGTCCGTCCAACGCGGTTGCCTCCCCGAGGATGATGCTTTTTCTCTTCAGCGAGCCGATTCCTACCAATCTTTTGAAAATTCCCGGAAGAGCGAAATTCGAGCCAATCATCAGAGGCCAACAGGTAGAAAGATAAAAAGACAGAAACAACCGACTGGTTTCGTTGTCTTTGGTCGCAAAATAGGAAGCAAAGACGAAGAAAGCCATGAGAGCGGTCTGAAAGTTAGCCTTCATTACGGACTCACGAATTCGGCGCCATCCGGTCTTGATGAAGAAGGACCCATAATTCTGAAGGGTTCCGAAGGTAGCGACCACAAGGCCGGCAACCGCCACCAAGGCGTAGTTCCATGGAAGATTAATCAAAGGATATTCCCATTTTTCCCAAAGATAAAGGCAAACCCAGAACCAAATGAACACCAACGCCATCAGGCACAACTTGTGCAAAAGGGCATATCCACGATCTCGGTGATTGGGCATATCTTATAAAAAGATGCAGAACACGATGAACCAATTAGGACGCATGCGCAAGGAACTATTTGCTTTGCCAGCAGAACCGACACGATTCCCGGATTACTCTCGATGATTTTACGTCCTTGCATGTTTCATTTTTTTTTGAAATAAATGAAGAATGTCGCCGGCGTCAAATTTAGACACCCAATCCGATCATGCCATTGGAGGGCGTCAACTGGAACTGGAATCCATAGACTTCTTCGTGAGATTGATGAGCATGCTGGGAATGCCCCGATCCGTAGGCGAGATTTATGGCTTGCTCTATTTCTCCCAGGATTCCCTCCCCATGGATCAAATCGCGTCTAGACTAGGGATAAGCATCGGTTCCGCAAGTCAAGGCTTGCGCACGCTGAGGGCGCTCAAGGCCGTCAAAACCGCATATGTAGCAGGCGACAGAAGGGACCACTACTTTGTAGAAACTGAGTTCAGAAGGCTCTTCTCCACCTTCATCAAGGATGAAATCATGCCCCATCTTGAAAGTGCAAAGGAGCGGATTTCACGAATGGAGAAATCACTTCCGGCAGGAATAGAGGATCGGGAATTCTACTTGGTTCGCATTGAGAAATTAAGACGCCTGACCAAAGCCAGCGGACGCTTGCTTCCCGCCCTGTCAGGCTTGCTCAAATTATGAACGCTCCTACGGCAATACAGCGGGAATGGGCCATGGGTTGGTATTGCATTCGATCAAAACCTCGCATGGAAGCGGTTGCCTCGGCTACCTTGCAAACCCTGGACGACGTTGAAGTTTTCCTTCCCCGCACCATCAGACCCCCGAAGGCGAAGTCCTATTCGGCTCAGCCTCTATTCCCGGGTTACCTGTTCGCCCGCTTTGATCCGGTCGTTCACGGGCGTAACGTGCAGTTTGCCCGCGGAGTCAGCTACGTCGTCCGACGCAAGGAGATTCCCGTTCCAGTGCCCTCCCAAGTAATGATCGAAATTCGCATTATTTCGCCCGATGGGATTCTGCAGATCCCCGATCAACCGCACAGGGTTGGAGATAGCGTTAGGGTCATCTCCGGTCTCTTTCGGGGAGACGAAGGCAAGGTGACCCAACTTGTCCCGGCCCGTCAAAGGGTCAAGGTATTATTTGAGATTCTCGGTCGATCCACCGAAGTGGAAATCGACGAAGACACCGTGGATTTTCCCAGTGCCCATCCGTTGGGCGTTGGATAAGTCTTGCCCATAATAAAAATCGATTCATACCCCCATTGGCTTTGCCATAAGCAAACGGCCAAGGGCGGTAGCTTAAGCTTTGCCTCCTACTTTCCATGCCGGTAGCGCTAATCACGGGAATCTCAGGTCAGGACGGATCATACCTTGCGGAAAGCCTCTTGGATTCCGGGTTTGAAGTTCACGGGACAGTCAGACGTTCATCCCTTGAAATCCCCGATGCAAAACTTTCAAGGATTTCCGGAATCCTTGATAAACTTACCCTGCACCCATGTTCGCTCGACAGCCTGACCGGGCTCTTTGAAATAGTCCGGTTAGTTCGACCGGATTATCTTTACCATCTAGGAGCCCAATCCTTCGTCTCCTATGGATTTGAAGACGAATATGCAACGCTTGACACCAATTTAGGATCGACCCATGCACTCCTCTCCGCGGTTTTGAAATTCGTCCCTGAGTGCAGGTTCTACTTCGCCGCATCAAGTGAGATGTTCGGCCATAGCGAAACAACTCCTCAAAATGAATCCACCCCTTTCAATCCTCGTTCCGTTTACGGCATTTCAAAACTTGCCGGTTTTCACTTGAGCAAGGCATTCCGTGAGAACGAGGGCATTTTTTCATGTTCCGGAATCCTATATAATCACGAGTCCCCTCGCCGTGGGAAGGAATACGTCACTCGGAAAATCATTACCCAGGCAGTAGCGATTCATCGAGGGCTTAGTAAGGAAATCAGGTTGGGGAACATAGATGCAAGAAGAGATTGGGGACACGCGATGGATTACGTAGATGCGATGAGGAGGATAAACGAGGCATCCGATCCCGACGACTTTATCGTGGCTTCCGGGCAAACCCACACCGTCCGAGAATTTTGTGAAAAGACGTTCGCCCGCCTTGATCTAAATTTCGAAGATTACCTTACGGTCGATCCTCGTTTTTATAGAGCTTCCGAAAAAACACCCCTTTGCGGGGATCCAACCAAGGCCAAGAGGGAACTTGGTTGGTCCATCTCTCGCGACTTGGATTCGATCATTGAGGAAATGGTTCAAAAAGAACTCGAAAACTCATTCGATCCAACAGGCTGACCAATGGGACGAATTCCACTCAGTTACCTTTTCTCGACCTTTCTTCTCTTTCTTTTTGGCATATCTTTTTTTTGCGTCGATTTGTTCATGCCGCATCTGAAACGATGGAAGTCGGAAAAAATGCTCCTTGAATCCAAAGTCTACCTTGATGATTCGTTAGATGGTTCGAGCGACCTGATTGATTTCGGAATCACGAAAGCCAAAATTGCGTACTTGCTCAATCCGACCAATGAAGAAGCCTTCGAAAACTATAGCCTCTTGCTCTTCCGATCAAAACCTTCCAATGCACTCAGGGCTTGGTTTGCATACCTGGGGGAAAGAGGCCCTGACGCCGGTAAGGGCGTGTTACTCCTGGAGAGGTGTCTAAAGACGCTGCGTAATGACGAACTGTCTATCAGAGCCCGCAGAGTTGCCGGAGAAATTGCCTTTTCTCAGATGCAAAGGCTCGCTCAAGTTGAGGGATGGATGGATGATCCGAAAAATGTTGTCTTGGTTTCTGAGCTACTGGCCGAAAACGGAAGGTTGCCCGAAGCATTGAGCATGATAAGAGCCCTCGTCGAAAAGCATCCCAATCACCCTCCTGCCATTTTCCTACTAGTCAGGTTGTCGGTTCACCTAAAAGACACCTCCCGCCTCCCTTGGATAGGTAACTCTCTGGCTATTCTATCGGCGAAAAAGGACGAAGTCGGCATTGAGGCCATCCGGCACATGAGCCTTCTTCACCTCATCCAACCTCTCGACCCGGAAAGCTTGAATAAGTGCATTAATCTTCTCAGTTCAAATGAACACGCCAAGCCCATTGATTTTCTGAGAATCAACGCCCTCCGGTTTGCCTCTACCCGAAACGAGGCGGAAAAAGACCTGATCATCAAGACCTGCTCCCAGCTTTTCGACTTGGAGAATCCAGAACAGCTTCTGATTTTCTCTAACTGGCTGGCCAAGTTGAAGGCCTTTCCTTCATTGATTGAATACCTACCCTCAGCCAAGGCCAAAACTGACGAAGACCTTTTCAAAATCAGGATGAATGCGCTTGCCAACCTAAAGGACGTCGCAAGCATTCACCAAGAGGTAAAGGGCGCCGTAATCATCCCCACCCAGTGGAGGATCGTCGTCGAAGCCAGGGCACTCGCCCTAACCGGCAAATTCAAGGAAGCCTCCATTGTGCTAGACCGTTTGCCTCCGATTCTTAGTGACGATTTCAGGAAAGCGATCTCGGTTTGCGAATACCTTGAAGTCTCCGGAGACATCATAGGTTTGGTCCATGTCCTGGAAATGCTTATCGAGGAGCCCATGCACCGGCGCTACGCTTTACAAAAACTCCTGAAATTCCGCTCCGCTTCCGCTCCGCTCGAGGACCTGCTCGATTGGATGTCAAAGCTTTCCCAAATGGAAGAGAATCCGGACTCTTTTTCAGAAACCTACCTATATTTAGAACTTTTGACGCCAGATCTGGCCTCGCCTTCCAAAAAGCTAACCGATTTGCTCCGCGAGGCCAAGGCGTTGCATGCCAGACGCGATTCACCTCAAACTCGCATAACACTAGCTTTGGCCTATCTACGAAACAACTCTCCGGATCAAGCTCTCGTGGCATTGGGCAGGCCGGAAAACTGGACCAAGTGGCAAGGCTCGCGTCCGGCCTGGGCCTTTATTTGCTCACAGGTGCTAAGACTTAATCACGCATCGGAAAAGGCCCTAGTGGTTTCAAGAAACATCGATTTCAGCAAAATGGATCGAGCGGAGAAAGAAAGCCTTGCCAAGCTGTTTCCCCAGCAAATCCCAATCGAACAATGAACGACCAAGTGCTGACGGACGTCTTGGACAAGACAATTCCCCCACCAGCACCCTCGCGAGCAAACTCGATCCTCGGCTCCTTGGCGATGCTCGCACCTTGGGCTTTGCTTCTTTTTCAATTGTCCACAACATGGGAAACCAACGAACAGTATTCCCATGGTTACATCGTGCCCTTGCTTTGCCTATACTTATTGCTAAAGGCAAATGTCCCTCCCCTTTCCTACGAAACCCGAGATCCGTCCCAAAGCCCATTTCAGGGCAAGGCTTTTTTGATTTTGGGCATTCCACTTGCCTTTGCCTTCGCTCCCTTGTGGGTCGTGAGAGGAGCAAATTCGGATTGGCGACTCTTGAATTTGGCTCTCTACGCCGTCGTGTTGGTTTTGACACTCGTGCAATGGTATGATCATGGCGGTTGGAAAAGGATACGACCTCTGCTCTTTCCCCTCCTCTTCTTTCTAGTCGCAATTCCTTGGCCACTGGCGACTGATCTAAGTCTTACTCAATGGTTCCAAGAGAGAATTTCTTCGCTGATCGTTGACGTCCTTCTGCTCCTTGAGCATGAGGCCAGGCTCGAGGGAACGGTGATCGACGTCGGGGTCTTCGGGCAAATCGGCGTCGACCAGGCTTGCAGTGGAATTCATGGACTGCAAGCCTCCTTGGTCGTCACGCTTTTCTTGGGCGCGTATTTTGGATTCAAGCCCGTCAAGCACTCGGTCTACGTGCTCTTGGGAACAGTGGTCGCTCTTTTGCTTAATCTTTTGCGGGCCTTTGCTCTCTCCTTCATGAAGGTTAAGGGCAAAGACGATATACTCGAGCAATCCTTTTTTTCATTGGGGGGTTGGGATTCTCCCAATATTCATGATCTGGCAGGTTGGATCGAAACCGGCCTCATATTTCTAATGATCCTACTTCTTGGACGCATGGCCTCACGAGGTAATAGAATTGATGCCATCGCCAATGCACCTTCGAACTGGTCCAACCTCGGATCCGCCCCGCCTCTTTATCTCAGTATTCCAACCATTCTCATTTTCGTTGGAACCGCAGTCGGAAGTGAGCTTCATTACAGGAATACGGAATCAGCCATGGAAACTCTACCCACCCTAGAGCTATCCCTCGAGGATCCGGAAATCTTCACCGAAAAGAACATCATATCCCAACAAGTAGCCGCGCAACTGCATTATAAGGATGCGAGGTCCGTTCAATGGCAAGACCGCTTCCGACTCAGGGTCGGGCCATTCGGCACGGAAGTATTAAATCACAACGCGGAACACTGGCAAGCGTTCGAGTGTAATTGGGAAAGTGGAGGAGCCTGCACGGCCGTGCTTTCGACGCATAGCCCCGAATCATGCCTCCCCCTTACTGGTCTTGTCCAAATCAAACCTCCTCGCGGCAGTGCTCCCCTGATGATCCCCGTTCGGATAGGAAACCGAGACGTTTTGTTCGAGATGTACGAATTCGTCCGAGGACCCCGAAAGCTTTTTGTCTTTCGTTGCTTTTGGCCCAGCATGATTCTCCCCGGCAAAACCAATGCTTTCCCCTCTGGAGGCTATGATTTCAAGGGACGAATCAAAGCCGCCATCGAAGGACGAAGAAACGTTGGAGGAACAATGATGGCACTAGCTTTGGCCAACGCCAATACCGAATCCTCTCAAACCGCCATCGACAAGCTCCAAATCATTGCCGATCAAAGACTCATTCTTTTAGATAAACAAACTCCTTGAACGGATGTTATGCCAAATAAGACAAACATGTCTTCACCTGTAGAAAAATCATCACTGCTGGATTGCCAAGGGAGCTATTCAGGCTGGTTGCAACATGCGAAAACCGTTTTCAAAACCTCGAGATTTCTTCTGAAGGACCACAAAGATTTTCATGTCATCGAATACCATACTCAACAAGTGATCGTTCTTCCCGTGGTTGCCAATATCGGGATCGTTCTCTGCAAGGTGCTCCGCCAACCCTTGGGGCAAGCAATATGGGAATTGCCGGCGGGCGGGTTGAGAGATGATGAATCACTCGAAGAAGGTGCACTTCGTGAATTCCGTGAAGAAACCGGTGTACAGATCAATGAACTTGCTCGGTTGGAATCCCTGCCATCTATCATTGTCTCCCCCAATCGGCTCCCCATGTTTCCAAAAATTTTTCAGCTTAAACTTTCTGCACAAGAGTTTGACGGTCGCCTTCAGCATGACGACGAAATTGAGTCCGTTGATCTTTTTTCTTTTTCACAGATTAAGGAAATGATCATGACCAACGAAATATTTGCCTCCATTCCACTCTCCATTCTGAGCAGGTTTCTTTTGCACCATTCATCTATTCATGCCCCTCTTCCTGCCAAGATCAACTCTCCATCATAAAGATTTACTCAGCCTCTTTTTTCGGTGAGCACCTGTCTTGATATCCTACGCATATTTGCGGCATTGGCCGTTTTTCTCGGTCATACCAATTTTCACTGGTTTTTCGGATCCAGTTCAATCGGACCACAAAATGGTCAGGACTACGTCATTATTTTCTTCGTACTCTCGGGCTTCGTGATCGCTTGGTCGGTCGACAAAAAAAAAGACCTATCATTCAGCCAATACATATTTGATCGTCTCACCCGTCTTTGGTCAGTCGTTCTTCCCGCACTTCTTATCGGATACGTTTTAGATTACTTCGGAAATCTGCTCCATCCGTCAAGTTACGGTTCCATTCTCGCCTCCAACCATACCGAAGTCAAATTCCTCGCTTCATCGCTCTTCTTGCATGAAAGCTGGTTTTTCAGCATTCGTCCTGGCACCAACGGGCCATTCTGGTCACTTTCCTATGAATTTTTTTATTATATGATCTTCGGTTCAATCATGCTTTTACCTCGTCTAGAACAGAAATTCCTAGTCGGACTAGCTTGGGTTCTACTAGCGGGCCCAAAAGTGCTTTTGCTCTTTCCATGTTGGTTGATAGGTTGGTTGGCTTACCTTGGCTGCAAGTCTTGGCGCTTGCACGTCTGCATTGCTCTTCCACTGGTACTATCCAGCGGCATTTTCCTCATATATAGAATGTTGGAGCGTTGGTCTAACTGGGATCCTTGGTCCCACCCAGGACTTGGAATGCCCCCTTTATTCTATTCAGCAAAATTCCTAGATGATTATGTCACGGCTGCTGCAGTCGGACTCTGGCTAGTATCAATACATCGCTGGTTTGGCTTGGAGAAAAAAACGAGTGGTTGGGGTGCCCATGTCATTAAGCAAATGGCGAGATGCTCCTTTTCTCTTTACGCCATTCACTTTCCTGCAATGGCTTTCCTTGGAGCTTTGTGGACAACTGGCAAGTTAACCGACTTGAACATTTTCTCGGGAATCATCGCAATCTTGCTATTTTCCTATTTGTTCGCATCAGTCTTCGAACACCCTCTCCGCATGTATCGCCAGTTCCTGCTCCAATACATTCCCATCCTCAATCGCAAATGTGGGATCAGTTGCTAATTTTCTTAGCCATACACCCTTTTCTAGCCTGCTTTTTTGCATTGCTAGTTTCCATTCTACTTTTTCAGCTTGGAAACAAATCAAATAAATTTCGATGGATTGGCGTAATGTCGCTAGCCTTGACCTTAGGTTTGGCTTCGATACTGCACCTTCGGTGGGATTCCTTTTCCATCCACTTTACAGATGTTAATCCTAAGGACGTTAAAACTAAGCAATTATTGTTCATCGGGGACTCCATCACATGCGAAGGCACTCGCCCGCGAGGATTCATCACCAAGTTGCAATCGCTACTGTCTATTAAAGCCCATGTTCTATGTGAGAGAGGAGCTAAGACCCATCAAATCATGCAGTTTGTGGAAAATTCAGCTGTTGAACTCCCAATCGACCTAATCATCGTTCAGTCAGGAATAAATGATTTTATTGATGGCAGTTCAGACGAACAAACACTTGATGCCCAGCGTAAACTCATTGCCAGCATTCGTTCGAAATTCCCGAAGTCCATCATTTGGTTCTTACCCATACATCCTTTTTACAAGGATGGCGAGCTCATCTCACCCAAGCCTTCCGCCCTGTCCTCCGATTTTGCCAATTGGTGGGAGTCATACAAATCATTCCCGCAGAATGCCCTTGTTAGTGACGGGATTCATCTAAATGCACGCGGCCACACTTGCTTGACAAGTAATCTGGCTAAAAAATTGGCGTCTTTTTCCCAAAACACTCTTTGAGTCCCACTAAACAAAAGACCTACTTGAATCTAGGTTGTGGACATACCTATGACTCAGGTTGGAGAAATTTAGATATTAATCCAGTTGGAACGGATGTAGAGAAATGGGAAGCTCAACTGGGCATTCCGGCTAGTACGGGAAGCGTGGATGCAGTCTACCACTCTCATCTGCTCGAACACCTAAGCCAATTAGACGGCGAGACCCTACTACAAGAATGTTTTCGGGTCTTGAAACCAAAAGGTATTTTACGAATTGCCGTACCCGATCTTGAGCAAATCTGCCATGAATATTTGAAGGCGCTTTCGAGAGTGGATCAAAACCAAGAAGATGCACATCTTGACGCATATTGGATGCGATTGGAATTAACGGACCAAATGACAAGAGATCGCTCAGGAGGACAAATGCTCGATTTTTTGCGTTCCAAACCTTCCAATAAAAGCTTCATTATAGAAAGGTGCGGCGAGCAGGTCAGACCTTTGCTTGGAGTAGAAGATGGAGATGCAAATAGTTCTCATAAATCCGAATCGCTGCCTCTTCATTTACATTTTAAGCAGATACTAAAGAAATGTACAAATATCTCCACGATTAAGAATTTTCTAAACAAGATCTTCTTGAATGCTTCCGATTATACTGCCTTACAATATGGACGATTTTATTTCTCCGGAGAATTGCACAAACACATGTATGATCGGGTTTCGCTCGAGGAGCTACTTTTGGAGATCGGTTTCACTCAGGTGACTGCCAAGTCTCACACATCCAGCCAAATTCCTAATTGGGCAAGCTATTGCCTGGACATCACCAAAAATAATCGTCCAAGAAAACCAGACTCTCTATACATTGAAACCATTAAGCCTAAATGAATCATGAACTGGAACGATAAAAAAGTCCTAGTCACCGGTGGAGCTTCCTTTATCGGTTCCCATCTAAGTGAACAATTGGTCCGACTTGGAGCAAAAGTTCGTGTTGCGGAAAACTTTTCCAGTGGGGAGAGAAAGCACTTGGAAAATATCGATTGTGAAACCCTTGAGGGAGACCTATTGGATCCCTCTTTTTGTGATCAGGCAACGATTGGTGTAGAGGTAGTCTTTCATCTGGCGGCCGATCATGGGGGGCGGGGGTATATCGATTCACATCCTGTGGAGTGCTCCACCAATATGATCTTGGATGGTCAGGTTTTTCGCCATGCCCACAAAAATGGAGCAGAAAAAATTATCTTTGCATCCTCTGGATGCGTCTACCCCACCTCTGCCCAAATGGACGTAACCAAGGAAGTCTTTCTTCACGAAGATATGGTCACTCCTCCATACGAAGCGGACGATTTGTATGGATGGGCAAAGCTAATGGCCGAACTCTCCCTCAAGGCATATCACCAACAGAAGGGCGTTCACACAGCTTCCTGTCGCTACTTTACTGTCTATGGTCCTCGATGTACTGAGAATCATGCCGTCATGGCGATGATCGCCCGTGGATATCTCAAGCTCGATCCATTTGAGGTATGGGGAGACGGCGAGCAAATACGCAATTGGACCTATGTGGACGATATCGTTTCCGGTACTATTGCTGCTGCAGAAAATATTCAGGACGGCACATCAATCAACCTTGGAACTATGGAGCGCATCAAGGTTAAGGATTGCGCACATCAAGTGATCGATACGCTTAATCCCGGTGCAACTATTAAGCTGCTGACCGACAAGCCCACCGGACCGCTCAATCGCGTTGCAAGCAATGCCTTAGCCGAGGAATTGCTCGATTGGACTCCTCGAACAAACTTTGCCGAAGGCTTACAAAAAACTATCGACTGGTACGTTGAATCCAAAACGACCGAGCAAGCAAGATCCGATCTTACTCGTAAACTCGTAGGTCGCTAAACTCGCGACAACCCTTCTCCCCATTTCATCAAGCGACAAAATAACCACTCTCAAGCCCTCCAGCGGATGGACGGGTTTCGATTTCGCAGGCATCTGGTGCTATCGAGACCTACTTTACCTGCTGGTACGCCGCGACTTTGTCGCTCAGTACAAGCAGACCATACTGGGTCCAGCATGGTTCGTGCTACAGCCTCTGTTTCTTACTATAGTCTTCACCCTAATCTTCGGAACATTCGCAAAAATACCAACCGAAGGACTCCCCCCCCTACTCTTCTACAATTCCGGACTCATCATTTGGAGTTATTTCTCGGGATGCTTTAACGGAAACGCATCAACCTTCGTCGCCAATGCCGGCATTTACCAAAAAGTGTATTACCCGAGGCTTATCAATCCATTGGCCAATTGCATTTCCGGACTTTTCGGGTTTTCCATCCAGGTCATCTTTTTTTGCAGCTACTATTTCATCTACAAGTTCTTTATCCCAGTAGACGAACCATTCGGTTTCACTTGGGTGATTGCTCTTTTTCCACTTCTCGTCCTATTGGCCGCCGCATTGGGCTTGGGGCTTGGGTTGTGGATGTCCGTGCTCACCGCCAAGTATCGTGACTTTAGTCAAATCACTGGTTTTCTGGCCCAAGCCCTAATGTACGCAACCCCCATCATCTATCCACTTTCGGAGGTCCCTGAGAAGTACCGATTCTGGGCATCTCTTAACCCCATGGCACCCATTGTTGAAGCCTTCCGCTTCGGCTTTTTGGGTAAAGGTTCCTTTTCAGCCCCTCTCCTTCTTTATTCATTCCTCGTCGCAACTGTCTTGTTGCTCTGTGGAATGTATCTTTTCAAACAGACGGAGAAAAAAGTCGTAGATTACATATAAGATAAAAGTTT
>DLRY01000090.1:32329-39736 GCA_002500665.1 Opitutia bacterium UBA7876 | reverse complement strand
CTGCCCTCGCGATGCGGTTGTAGGATTTCGGACAATGTATCGTTAGCCATCGAAAAGGAATCTTTCGTAAAAAAGACTCTATGCGTGCAATCCAAACGGATGTTCTTTCGGATGGTGGAGTAACTGGAAGGCATTATGTTTAAGTATGGGGAAGACCTTATGTCGCCGCAAACTTCTTTTGCAGCGATTGGGCAAGGCAGACGCAAAGGAGGCAGGGTCCGACCAAGCCGGGGAGGTAGAAGGCAACGGCTACTGCATCTGTTGCGCAAATGCCTGAGAGCAATAGGGACACGCCTTTTCCTAAGGAGCCATTTTCTTTGCTTTTGATATGCAGGATTGAACGGTAGGCAATCCACGCGGCGAGTAGGCCGGACAAATTCACCAAGGCTTGGCGGGTCGGGTCGAGTTGGTGCCAGTATGTCAGGCCGGCCAAGGCTAGCAGTGGAGGGAAAAAGAGGAGAATGATCGAGAAATTGCGGGGAGCCTCCCTTTTTTTGGATTCACCGCGGGCGAATAGAGTTATCCCAACGACGTAGGCCCCAAGGCAGAGAGCCCAGGCCAGGGTCTGGGGAGCCAAGTCCTCCGCCTCACCCACAGTAGCCGCGGTCAACCATAGCAAAACCCTACAGCTTCCCATAATTAGGAAACTTCCTGCCCACCTCTTGTGCAGGAAGTCATAGGCGAGGATGGCGCAGACGAGCAGTGTGCTCCAGAGAGCCGAGCAACCCGCGCCGAAAAAGAGTAGGGCGGACCCGGCGCTCAGCTCGCTCATGCCGAGAATCCATGCGGTTGCCGAGGTGACTTTACGGGATGGGATGGGGCGCTCGGGGTTGTATTTGCGGTCAAATCCCTCGTCGAACGCGTCGTTGAGGGTGCAGCCGCCTGCGTAGACTAAGCTGGCGCCGAGCAGGAGAGCTAGAAGACTGAAGGGTTCAGCGTTCTGCAAGCCAATGCTGGGCGGCATGGCCAAGGCATGCCCCAGAGCCACCGCGTTTATGCCCCATCCCGCGAGGCAATTCGTCCATACCGTCGGGAGGTTGGAGACTCGGGCTAAAGTGAGGGCCTGCTTCAGGAAATTACCCATCAGAAATAAACCATCTTAAATGGTTCTATCGGACTTTTCCGCGAGACACCTACGAGCCAACTCGTTGAGCGTCCACGCATATTCTTCGGCGACCTGATCGACGACCTCCTTTGCCCTCAACCCTTCCGGAAGAACTTCCCAAGTGTAGGTTTCCATTTCCAAGTGGCGGCATTTTCGTGGATTTTCCGCCAACCAGTCAAGGGTCGCTTCGACGTGATCCCTCGTATCCTCCATCCCGTCGCCGGGAGATGCATGCAGGGGTACGTGATAGTGTATTCTCCACTGGTCCCCTCGTCCCGCCTCCGACGCCCGTCCTTGCTCGAGCGCCAGATCCAAGTCCTTGTACCTTCGAAGGATCTTCCCTTCCCGACTCGCCACAACCTGATGGAGATAGACTTCCTCTACGAAATGATCAAGGCCGGTGAGGTTTTCGTCCGTCGGGGAAACCTTTAGAGCTGAACTGAGATGCAGTTTGCTTAGGCGGATATCCGATTGGGCCAGTTGATCGAGACCTTCTTTGGCGTCTTCATGTTCTACGGCAAGGTGGCAACAGTCATAGTTTACCCCTATGTTCCTGCAAAGAGATTCTCGTCCCTGTCCAAGGGTCGTCAATTGATCGAAAAAGGCGAGCGTTTCCGGAGTGGTCTCGAAAAGACCCAGTGGTTCTGGCTCGAGTCCTAGATGAAGATCCAAGTCCTTGGACTTCCGGATCCTGTCCATTTCATCAGAGCAGAGCAGCAGATTCTCGTAAATTTGGGCAGGGGCAGGTCTTTCGGGGTGGAATTCCTTGAAGGAACCCGGGAGAGTGCTGACGCTTCCCTCTTCGCCGGCTTGTAGCAACTCGGCTAAAATCTCGAAGAGTAGGACGGTGTACTCGAGCCTTTCCGTGGTAGTCCAGTCCGGTCGGTAGACATCGTCCTTGACCCGCTGCCCGTGAAAATTGCCGTAGGGGAATCCGTTAATGGTGAAGACGTAACAATTCTTGGCCTCCAGCCATTTTTGAAAGCCAAGCAATTCCGATTGGGTGTAAAGCTCGCTAGCAGCCTGAGCGCCCAGCCTAAGGCCGATGGCGAACCTGTCCTCGGGTGAAACCTTGTCCCGCACCTTCAGGACGTATCGGTTGAGGGAATGGAAGGTTTCTTCCCATGTGTTCCCACGATGAACGTTGGTGCAGTAAGCCAACTCCAAGCCATTCAGCAGTTTCATGTTCTAAATTCGATTAATCGAGGCAGGAGGGTTACTTAGCCCATGCGGATTGGGATGACAAGGCTACATCCCTTGTTTTCGGCGTTTGTGGAGAAGGGAAACTGTTCATCCACCCTCCCCCCAAAACAAAAAAATGCGTAACCTGGCCCAGGTCGCGTACTTAAGCGTTGCCTCTATGGAGGCGTGGTTTGCCCTTACTTTCGAAGATTACGCATTTTTAGATGCAATTCATGCCGAGAGTGAAAAAAGGGAAAATTTAAACAATACAACAGATGCTATTGCGGTTTTCGGCCTTTTTTTATATGTTGGCAAACAAACCCTTTCGGCCAAGACGCTACATGTGTGTTCGACTCAATGAATTCTTCTTCTCATACTGTCCATTCCCGGCCCATCTGGAAGTCGTGGTTTGCCAAGCACGGTGGCAAGTTGCTTCTATTTGCCCGGCAACAGGCGCGCTGCCCGGATGATGCGGAGGATCTCGTGCAGGAGGCCTTCGTAAGGATCTGGAGACTTTACGGCCATACTGGGGAAGTAGCCCCCGGTCTGGTTTACCGGGCGATCCGCCGGCTTGCCATAGACTGGGCCCGCAGCTTGGACCGCCGGAAGATTAGGGAACAAAAGGTTTTTGCAGATACCCCGTTCTCATCATCCTTCGAAAGAGAACTGGAGCGTGACGAGCGCAACCGGGCCCTCCTGCAGGCAGTCGATGGTCTGCCCCCCGAGCAGAAGGAAGTCCTTACCTTGAAAATATGGGCGGACCTAACTTTCGATGAGATTGCCCGCACTCTCGACCTTTCCTTGAACACGGTTGCCTCCAGATACCGCTATGCCCTTGCCAAACTTAAGGATAGGGTGCCCGCAATCTTGCAGGACGAGCCGAAAGCACCCCATCCGCAACACGATTCATGAGTAGTTTCGAACAACTGGAAAAGGAACTGCGATCCCTTCGCCCCGACGATCCTTCGGGGGAATTCGAGGTCAAGGTTGAGCAAGCCCTTGGCGACTCCGGGCGCTTGGCCGTCAGTCAATTGCCGGATTTGGATTCGAAGGCCTCCTTTGACCCTCCGCCCAAATCCAAGAACCTCGTTCTCGCTGGTTTTTCACTATTCGTCGCCGCCGCCGTCCTTTTCTTTGCCCTTTTCCCGTCGGGCCTGACCGATACCGGTGCCGAAGCCGGATTTCTACAGGCTCCACCCTCGAGGGATCCCTTCCCGTCGGCATCCCTTGTAAGCGAAGACGATTCGAGTCCCCTGCACGGGGTTTCCAGCGAAGAATTGTCTCTGACGCTGGAGAATGGATGGAGTGAACCCTGGAGCCAGGAGATCCTTCTTGAGGTGTCCGACGAGGGTGTCATCGAGCGACCCGGCATGCCGCCTGCCCGAAAGTATCTCTACCAATACTTGGACGAGACTATCTGGACTAATCCGGGAGCCAACACTTTCATGCGTTCCTCCGCGCCACGGCAGGAAGTCCTCCTTATTGGCCTTGAACCCTTGGAATGAATCATTCTTTCAAAATTACATATAGAAAATCATGAACAACATGCTCCTTCTTCTGCTGGCCTTTGCCCTCACTCTTCCCTTTCATGCGGGAGGCTCCCCCGTCGACCCCAAGGACGAGTCCGCCTTCCTCGGCGTTGGCGCGAACAGACTTTCCCCCTTGGTGAGCCGCCAGCTCGGACTTGGCGCCAAACTCTATCTTTCCGTAAATCGGATCGTCCCGGGTAGTCCGGCCGAGAAAGCGGGACTGAAGCAATACGACATTCTCAAGAAACTGGACGATCAAGTCTTGGTCAATCAGGAGCAGTTGTCTGAATTGGTTCGTTCCCGCAAGGTTGGTGACGAGGTTGCCCTGACCATCCTCCGCGCCGGGAAACAAAAGGTTCTGTCGGCCAAGCTTCAGAAGGGAGAGGAGACCAGGGACCGCGAACCGCGACAGCTTTTCAACGAAAGGGCATTCCCCAATGCCCGCGAGCTGGCTGATAGAGCCCGCCGACAAATCGAGCGTCGTCAGGAGGCTTTCGGGCTGAATCGAAGAGAGTTTTCACCCGAAATCATTGAGAAGTTCGACGTCGATGGCGATGGCAAGCTGAGCCTCCTTGAGCGCGACAAGGCGAGGGACGAGGGTGCTCTCGGTGAGGAGGGCATCCCCTTTGGCCTTGGAGATCAGTTTTTTCGAGCCCCAAACCTGAACCTAGGCCCCGATTTCCATCAAATGCTCAAGGATGCCCGCCGTCATGGGGCTTCCTCCTCATGGTCCTCGGTTTCAGGCACAGCCAAAACCAAGGTGGTGAACGTCGACCAAGACGGGACCTACGAGTTCAGCTCGGAGGACGGAGACAAACGGTTCAAGGCAACCTCGCTTGACGGGGAGGTCCTCTTCGACGGTGCGGTAAATACCGATGAGGAAAGGGCCGCCCTGCCCGAGGGCATGCTCGACCGGCTCGAAACTCTCGAGAAGAGCGTTCGCATCCGCATCAATCCGAGGGAAGCAAAGCCCGAAAAGCCCAAGCAGAACGGCAGGAAGGACAAAAAGTTCCTGTAGGGGAGTCTTGTTTTCGTTGATCCCTCATAGGGCGTTGGCCGCTAGGGGTTGGAATCTCGTTTTGTCTGGTGGAAAACTTATTGTAATCGACGGTTTTGCGGTCGCGGGCATTCCGAATTCGGGCTTGACCTTCAAATTCAGTTGTAAACAATTGACGAATTGGCAAAACAAACTAAAATACTATGAAACAAACCCTCAGCCTACTCTATACCTTCCTTTTTACGGGGGGATTCTTATTCGCGCAAGTGCCTGGGATCATGACCATGCAGCCGGCTTCCGCCCCTCAAGGGACGGACTTGGGAGCCAATACTACGACCAATGCCGCCGGCATCGCTCTGGGTAATCGCGTTAAGCTACGAGGATTTGTGGATTTTGCTTACAACTACGGAGATTTCAATTCCGACGCCAACTCGAGTGAATTAGGTCATAAGGATGCTAAATTCAGCACAACCGCCGACGTTGACTTTCTCTTCGACTTCTCGCCAGTGACCGGTGAACTCCATTTGCAGGCCAGCACGGACGACGTTTCGCTTGAACAGGCTTTCATCAGGTATAGCTTCAACAGGGACTTTAATTTGTCCATGGGTCGTCAGCTCACTGCACTCTCCTACGAGGGGGATGAAAAGTACGACCTCCTTTCCACTAGCCACGCTTACTTTTCCGATGCCCTTATGACCCACGGTGCTTTTCAAAAAGCTAAGCAAAAACTCGTGGGTATTATTGATGGATCTTATGGAACTGGAGGTTCACTCGCTAATTCCCAACTCCGTAGGAACTACGTCGATGGCATTCGGGCCAACTTCAACAACGGTCGCTTCGGTCTTTCCGTTGGTTTACACGACGGATATTGGACAGGCGACGACTTCAACGACGATAACATAGCCTTGGACATCGCTGCTTCCCTGATGATCATGCCGGGCTTGGAAGCTCGTTTGGGTTACGCCCACCAAAACACCACAGCAAGCAACACCGAAGAGGACATCTCGCACCTCAACGCATGGGTGGAATACGACACCGGAAACCTGACCCTTGCCCTTGAGTACGATGACTTTGACGTTCTCGGTACCGACATCTGGGACATCATGCTCTTGGGTAACTACCAGTTCAGTCCCCTCTTCGGACTTACTCTCAAGTATGCCCACGAGGACTTGGAGAATACCATGATAAACCTTGACTCGGACAGGATTTCGTTGGCTTTGCTCTTCACGCTCACCGACCAGTTTGCCTTTAACATCGAATATAGCCACACTGAATTCGACATAGCTAAGTATGGCGATGGCGATGCGGACGAGTTATATTTTCAGGGCCTGTTTAATTTCTAATACGTCTTCAGGAATTTCATAATTAAAACCCCATCGCCTTGGCGGTGGGGTTTTTTTGTCCTGAAATCGAGGATTGATGTGGGCTTTCATCGATAGTTTTTACAATGATATGAAGAAGTTTATGAAACGAATTCTTAGCATATTCTCTTCCTTAGTCCTCTCCGCAGGATTCCTAAACGCACAAGCACCAGTTGGTTTTGCCGTGCAGCCCGCCACAACACTCCAAGGGACCGATTTGGGTGCCAATACCACAACTAATGCCGCTGGTATTGCTCTTGGTAACCGTTTCAAGCTTAGGGGTTTTGTTGATTTTCAATACTCCCACCTTGATAATGATCTTGAAGTCGGAGACGACAGGCTTTCAACAGATGCAGACGTTGATTTTCTAATAGATTTTTCCCCCGTCACCGCAGAGGTTCATCTCAAGGGCACTACCGGCACGGGCAAATCATTCGGAATCGAGCAAGCCTTTGGACGCTATTCCTTCAATAGGGACTTTAACATCTCTTTTGGTCGCCAGGTAACGAACCTCGGTTATGAAGGTGACGAACCCACCGATCTGTACACCGTTTCAAACGCATATTTTTTTGATGTTCTCACTAAGCACTCCTTCACTAGCAGTATCATACAAACCATTGACAATACCTTTGGCACAAGTGTGTCCGCAACTCACTTTCGCAAAAACTACGTGGATGGAATTCGCGCAAATTTCAATAACGGCCAATTTGGAATAAGCTTGGGTTTGCATGACAAGTACTGGGTAAAGGATGATTTCAACGACAACGTAGCAATTGATCTTGCAGCTTCCATAATGATTCTTCCCGGGCTAGAGGCTCGCATGGGATACGCCTACGAAGAAGAGCCAATTGCTGGAAGTGAAGAAATTGAGCAATTCAACGCTTGGGTCAGCTATAATCCAGGTGCTTTGACCTTGGGTTTGGAGTACGATAATTTTGATTTAATGGGCGTAGATCTTTGGGATGTTATGTTTTTGGCAAATTATCAGTTCACGCACTGGTTTGGAGCTACCTTGCGATATGCTCACGAAGATGTTAAGGCTGGTTCTCTAGAAATGGATTCTGATAGATTTTCCCTCGCCTTGCTTTTTGCACTCACTGATAATTTCAATTTGAACCTTGAGTACAGCCATACCGAGCTCGGTTCGAACACTGTAGATATCCACGGTGATATGGATGAACTTTACCTGCAAGGTTTGTTGAACTTCTAGTTTTTTTATCCGTTAGGCCCCCG
>DLRY01000090.1:0-32004 GCA_002500665.1 Opitutia bacterium UBA7876 | reverse complement strand
TCCGTTAGGCCCCCGAGTGGTTTTGGTGGGATTTTCGTGCCTAAAGTTGTTCTGCAGGCTTGCTAATCAGCTTTTTTTTCATCATGGGATGAAGGTCAGATGTGGTTTTTGTTAAATGAGCCAAGATATTCTAACTGAGACGGGCAAATCGAAGAAAGGTTTGCGCAGGCAGATCGAGGAACGGGGCAGGGAACTTGCCTATTTGCAAAGGAAGTGCAGGGAATTGGGCATCCCCGTACTTGTGGTCGTCGAGGGCCTGAGCGCTGCGGGAAAGGGTACCATCATCAATCAAATGATCCAGCCTCTCGATCCTAGGGGATTCAAGGTCTCCTGCATTGCCTCCCCTAACCGTGATGAGCAACTGCGTCCTTTCCTGTGGAGGTTTTGGCGCAGGACCCCTTCGGCAAACCGGATGGCCATCTTTGACCGCAGTTGGTACAGGAATCTCCTCGATGCCGAGATTTCCGGTGAATTGAGCGAATCGGATTTAAGAAAGGCTTATGCCGACGTGAGGGCTTTCGAGCGTCAGCTGAGGGACGGAGGTACTACTATCCTGAAGTTCTTTCTTCGCATCACGAAGAAGGAGCAGGCGGCCCGCCTAGCCGCTCTGCAGGGCAACCCCGCCACGGCCTGGCGCGTCTCGGATGCCGTCTTGGCCCGGCATGCCCGTTACAAGGACTATCAAAAAGCCGTTGATCATATGTTTGAGGAGACGGACCTTGAGGAAGAGGCGCCCTGGCGACGGATAGATTCCAAAAACCTAAGGAACGCGACTTTCGAGGCACTCGGTTATCTCGTGGACGCGCTTCGCAAAAGAGTCGAGCAATGCAAGGCCGCAAACCCTCTTTTCGAGGGCAAGCGGCTCACCGAGTTGTCATGCTTTTCGGATGCTCCCTCCCTCAAGAAGAGCGATTTGTCCCTTCGTCTCGAAAAGGAGGCTTACCGTGAAATCATCGAGGCTAGGCAGAGCCGCATCCAGGAATTGCATAATGAGCTTTATCGTCTTCGCATCCCGCTGGTCATCGTTTATGAGGGATGGGACGCCTCGGGCAAAGGAGGTAACATCAGGAGATTAACCGAGCAAATGGATCCCCGGGGATATGAGGTCATTCCCGTTTCCGCCCCCAACGACGTCGAGAAGGCCCATCACTACCTGTGGCGTTTCTGGAGGGAGTTTCCCAAGGCGGGTCACGTCACGATCTTCGACCGATCCTGGTACGGAAGGGTCCTGGTCGAGAGGGTGGAAGGCTTTTGCTCGGAAGCCGACTGGAAGCAAGCCTACAACGAGATCAATGAGATGGAGGAGAACTTTCGCCATTTCGGTACCGTGCTGGTCAAGTTCTGGGTCCACATCGACAAAGAGGAACAACTCCGACGTTTCCAGGCTCGTGAGGCGAGCTCCCACAAGCGCTGGAAATTGCATGAGGAAGACTGGAGGAACCGGGAGAAATGGGATCTCTATGAGAGTGCGGTCGAGGAGATGTTCCTCCGCACGCACGCCCCCAAGGCCCCTTGGACCGTTATCGAGGGGAACTGCAAGCGCCACGCCCGCGTGAAGGCTCTCGACGTCGTGATCGACGCGATCGAGAAGAAGATCAAATCCTTGGAATAACCCTTCTCTCAAGGACAGGGACCGTTCTCCAAGAGCCCTCCGCGACCTCGGGGGCTTTGGGTTCTGGAGGTATTGGCTTCCTCCTTCCACCCAGTTTGTTTTCCTTGCCATATAAAGCAAAAAGCCCTTCCCTCGCATACTTTCCAACTCCTAACTCGAAATAAGCCCATGGACCCTCAAACCGAAAACCAGAGAACCGGATTGCTTGCCGGAGGAAACTGGATCATAGACCAAGTCAAGATCATCGACGTCTATCCCAAGCACGAACAACTCGCCAATATCTTCGACCAATCCCAGGGGACCGGGGGATCCCCCTACAACGTATTGCTCGACTTGGCCAAGATGGGGGCCGACTTTCCCCTTCAGGGGGCGGGTCTGGTGGGTCAGGATTCCCTTGGTCAATACATCCTCGAAGACTGTCGCAATCATGGTATTGATCCCAAATTCATATCCGTTTCTCCCGGCTCCAGTACTTCCTATACCGACGTCATGACCGAGAAAGACGGTGGTCGACGTACCTTTTTCCACAACCGGGGAGCCAATGCCACCTGGTGTGGGGACGACCTGGACTTTGCCGAGACCTCCGCCCGGATCTTTCACTTGGGCTACCTCCTTCTGCTCGATGCCATCGACGACGCGGATGACGTTCACGGAACCAGAGGGGCGGCTTTGCTGGCCAAGGCCCGGGAAGCCGGCCTCAAGACAAGCATAGACGTGGTCAGTGAGGACAGCGACCGGTTCTCGAGGATCGTTGGCCCTGCCCTCAAGCTAGTTGACTACTGTATTCTCAACGAGGTCGAGGCGAGCAAGGTCACGGGAGTGAAGGTTCGAGAGGAAGGAAAGCTTTTGGATGATGGCATCGAGGAGGCGAGCTCCAAGTTGTTCGAGCTCGGAGCCCGTGAGCTCGTGGCCATTCATTTCCCGGAAGGCTCCTTCGCCCAGTCCGCAGGCGGCGAGAAGGTAAGGCATGGTTCACTGGCTTTGCCCAAGGGGTACATAAAGGGAGCCGCCGGTGCGGGGGATGCCTTTTGCGCCGGCGTCCTTTACGGGGTGCACGAAAGCCTGTCCCTTGAGAAATGTCTTTTGATCGGAACCTGCGCCGCCACGGCTTGCATGTCAGACCCGACCTGCACGGACGGGTTGCGTTCCCTGGACGATTGCCTTGCCCTGGCCGAGGAGTTTGGTATCGGGGAGGACGAGCAGTAATTGATTCCAAACCCGATTTCATCACATCTTCGCAAACCACCGACCATGATTCAGGACCCGATAAACGATTTTGATTACGAGGTGCGGCTCCGAACGCTCAGGGAAAGAGTGGAAACGGAAACCTTTCCCAAAGCGGGAAGCTTCGTCAATGCCCATGCCCACACCTTCTTCTCCTTTAACTACCGTGGGTATTCCCCGAGTTGCTTTGCCTTGGAGGCCAAAAAGCAGGGACTCGACATGGGAGGAATCGTCGACTTCGACGTGTTGGACGGGCTGGAGGAGTTCTGGACGGCCAGCCGCTTGCTCGACCTGAAGGCCTGCGTCGGGATCGAGTCGCGGGTCTTCGTCCCTGAGTTTGCGGACCGAGTCATCAACTCGCCGGGCGAACCCGGTATCAGCTATCATATGGGAACAGGGTTCACCACCGCGGATATTCCCCCCGAAGCCCAGGCTTTCCTAGATGGGATGCGGACGACTTCCGAGGAAAGAAACCGGGCCATGGTCGGCCGGGTCAATGCCTTTCTCGCTCCCTTGGTTCTCGATTACGATGCGGACGTGGTGCCCTTGACGCCCAAGGGCAATGCCACGGAGAGACACTTGTGCCTAGCCTATGCCCGCAAAGCCGCTGGGGATTTCCCGGAGGAGGAGTCCTTGCGAGCCTTTTGGTCCGAGAAACTGGGTGTTGCCCCCGACGATCTAAAGGATTTGCCCGATGGACGAGCGATGACCGATTTGATTCGAGCCAAGACCATGAAGCAGGGCGGGGCGGGTTACGTTCAGCCGGATTCCGGATCCTTTCCCAAAATGGCCGAAATGAACGATTTCGTTCTTAAGTGCGGAGCTTTGCCGACCTTTACCTGGCTGGACGGGACTTCGCAGGGGGAACAAGCGCTCGAGGAACTGGTCGAGATAGGCCGCTCGACCGGCGTGGTGGTCTTCAACGTCATACCGGACCGCAACTATACGCCCGGTTCTCCCGACCGGAAACTGGAGAACCTCAGACAGGTCGTCCACTTGACCGAGGACTTGGGGCTTCCCCTCCTGGGAGGCACGGAAATGAATAGCCCCGGGCAGAAGTTCGTGGACGATTTCGGTTCCGAGGAACTGGCGCCTCTCCACCCTGCGTTTCTTCGCGGTTCCCAAATCCTGCACGCCCATTCTACGCTCCAGAGGTTGGCCGGTCTGGGATACCTGAGCGATTGGGCGATAGCTCACTTTCCGGACGTTGCCTCCAAAAACGATTTTTACGCCAACTTCGGGGAGATTTTTTTCCCGCGTGGCGACCAGAGGCTTGCCGACTCACTGGACCCCGAAATGGGCCCTGGCGAGGTTCTGGCCTGCGCCCGCAAGGCCGTGGGTTGACGAATGGCGGGAACCTTCGTCGGGTTTGGCTTCGGCGCCATACAGGGAGGCTTGTTTCTCCCCGAGGCTCATCGCTCCGGGAATTTCGACCGACTGGTGGTTTCCGAGATTGATCCCGAGACGGTTGCCTCCCTGTGCTCCTCCTCGGGCCTTTATTCCTTCAATGTGGCCCACGGAGATTCCCTGCAGCGCATTGAAGTGGCTGGAGTGGAGGCCTATAACCCGCTCGTTGCAAAGGAACGGGAAAAGCTGGTGGACGCGATTTCCGAGGCTACCGAGCTATGTACCGCGCTTCCCAGTTTCCGGCTTTACGACAGCCCGCCCGCATCCGTTGCGTCGCTACTTTGCGAAGGCTTGGGCCGGAAGATGGAAAACCCCTCGCTTTCACCGGCCGTCGTTTACGCGGCCGAGAACGACCGACGAGCCGCTGCGAGGCTAAGAGAAGCCTGTCTGTCCTATCGCCCCGAAGGCTTCGGCGGTCGAGTCGTTTTCTCGGAGACGGTGATTGCCAAGATGTGCTCCGTGGTAACTGACGAGCGAAGAATCCGCGACGAGGGGTTGGTACCCCTTGCCAAGGAAGTCGAGAAGGCTTTTCTCGTCGAAGCCTATGACCGCATCTTGATCGAGGCCAAGGCGCCCGAGGGTTTCGAGCGTGGGCTCGACCGCTTTGTGACGAAGCAGGATCTCGATCCTTTTGCCCAGACTAAGTTTCTCGGGCACAATGCCCTGCATGCCATGCTCGGATACTTGGCTCGCAATCGAGGGATCGGCTTCATGCATGAGATCGGTTCCGAAGCGGACTTGATGGACAAGGCTCGTAAGGCCTTCCTCGGGGAGGCGGGACCGGGTTTGATCAAGGCATACGGTTCGGTCGGGGATGAGCTTTTCACCGAGTCGGGATTCGCGGCTTATGCGGAGGATGCCCTTTTGCGCATGGTGAATCCCTTTCTTCGCGATCCCGTCGATCGCGTTACCCGGGATCCTGCCCGCAAGCTTGGATGGGAAGATCGCCTCCTCGGTTCCATGCAACTTGCCCGGGCGGCCGGGGTGACGCCCGAGGGATTGGCGGAAGGCGCCCGCATCGCCCTCCTCTTGGCCTGCGAAGAGATGGAATTGAGTTCCCCAGGGCAAGCCTTGGACGAATTGTGGAAGGGTGTTCCTCCTGAAGAGCAGGCCGTTTTTCGAGAATTGCTCGCGTCTTCCCCTTCCTGAACTTCCTTGCAAGGTTTGAATTCTAATGTTGCAATTCTTTCAAAAGCGATCAAAAACGATCTCTTTCGATCATAATGATTCGCGACCACAACCCGGTTCTTGCCCCACAGAGAAGAGAGATCATTCGTTCCTTCGTGCAGAAGGAGGGAGTCGTTCGGGTGGAGGATTTGCGCAAGAGCCTCAAGGTTTCGGTCGCTACCATCCGCAGAGACCTTGAGACTCTTGAGGGTATGGGTAAGCTCAGGCGTGTGCACGGGGGGGCCGTTGCAGTTGAAAAAAACAGGCTCGAAGAGGCCGTCTTCGACGACAAGACCAACCGGGCCGAAAGCGAGAAGAGCCGTATCGCGAAGATGGCGTATAGACTGATCGACAGGAACGACTCCATTTACCTCGACGGCGGCAGCACGACCCTGCGGTTGGCTCGTTTACTGAGGGAACGGACGGATCTGACCCTTGTAACCAATTCCCTTCGGGCGGCCGCCGAGTTGGCGGAATCCGGTCCCCGCATACTTTTGATAGGTGGTGAGCTGCGCAGGATCAGCCAGACTATGGTCGGCCCTCTTACCTCCGCTGTACTCGGTCAGGTACGGGTGGACAAGGCCTTTATGGGTACTATGGGATTTTGCCTTGAGAATGGCCTTACTACGACCGACCCGAACGAGTCCTACGTGAAGGCGCTCGTGGCCGAACAGGCCGGACGAGTCATTCTGCTGGCCGACTCGGGGAAGGCGGGAAAAGTTTCCTTCGCACGGGTTTCCGGCTGGGACAAGGTGGACGCGCTCATCAGCGACGACAACCTGCCTGGGCGTTTTGCAAAGACGTTGCGCAAGCGTGGACTGAAGGTCCGGCTTGCATGAACCAATAAGAGAGAAGTATTCATGGCCACTCCAATCATCATGCCCCGCCAAGGACAGTCCGTTGAAAGCTGTATCCTGACCGAATGGAAGGTACAAGTCGGCGACGTCGTTTCGGAAGGCGACGTCTTGGCCGTGATCGAGACCGACAAGGCCAGCTTCGACTTGGAGTCGACGGCCTCGGGCACGGTCCTGGAACTTTTCTGGGAACCGGATGACGACGTTCCCGTACTGGCCAATGTGGCGGCAGTCGGTGAAGAGGGCGAAGGCGCAGAGGAATTCCGTCCCTCGGGAGCGGTTTCCACCCCTGTAGGGGAGCCGACCCCATCCCAGATTGAGGAAACTATCTCTGCTCCCTCCGTCGAGCCTACCGCGGAGATTCCAACAGTCTCCTCCTCGCCGACTCCTGCCGGAGCCGGTATCAGTCCCCGAGCGCGCAAGCTTGCCCTCAGGCAGGGAATCGATCCCGAAACCCTTGCAGGGACCGGGCCCGAAGGTCGCGTCATCGAGCGCGACGTGGAAGCCTTCCTTTCGGGGCAACCTCGTCTTTCCGCCACCGCCCGGGCCCTAGCTTCCGAAGAAGGCCTCGAACCTCCCGGCAGGGGTAGCGGTCTGGCTGGCATGGCTCTTGCCGGGGATATGCGGCAACCTGGCGCTGTGGAAGGGGCCGAGGTCGAGCCGGTCAAGGGAATCCGCAAAGTCATTGGCGAGCGGATGATCCAGTCCCTTCATTCGACCGCCCAACTGACTCTTCATGCCTCCTTCGAACTGACTGCGGCTCAAGACTACCGAAAGAAGCGCGTTCAGGACGGTCTATCCAAGGTTTCCCTGAACGACTTGATTGCACATGCCGTTATCGAGACGCTCAAGGAACACCCGGAGATGAATGCCCATTTTCTCGGTGAGCGCATCGCAACTTTCGAGAAGGTGCACCTCGGCGTTGCGGTGGATACTCCCCGCGGGCTGATGGTTCCGGTCATCAGGGATTCATCGGACTTGTCGATCGAGGCCCTTTCCAGCGAGATCAAGAAACTTGCAGGAGCTTGCCGGGAGGGCACGATTTCCCCCGACGATCTGGCGGGCGGTTCCTTTACCTTGACTAATTTGGGAATGCTTGGCGTCGAGACCTTCACACCGGTCCTCAATGCGCCCGAGGTAGCCATCCTTGGAGTGGGCGGAATTATGCTCAGGCCCAAGCGCCGAGCTGACGACGAAGTGACCTTTGCGGATTTTCTGCCCCTCAGCCTGACCATCGATCATCAGGCGGTGGATGGAGCTCCCGCCGCCCGTTTCCTTGAATCCTTGGTCCACCACTTGGAAAACGACCCCGGGCAACCCTTTTCAAAACCAACCGAATAAGATAACTCGAATGAAATATGATTTTGCAGTCATAGGCGCCGGCCCGGCCGGTTACGTCGCCGCAAAGAAAGCCGCCGCCGCGGGGCTCAAGACGCTCCTAGTGGAAAAGAAAAAGCTGGGCGGAGTATGCTTGAACGAGGGTTGCGTACCTTCCAAGACCCTTCTCCAAGCCGCCAAGACCTATCACCATGCCAAGCATGGCTCGGTTTTCGGGGTCGAGGTGGAAGGATTGAGCTTTGATTTTACTCAAGCCCATGCTCACAAGAATCAGGTCATGGACAAGATGAGGGATGGCATTGCCGGTCTTATGAAGAAACACAAGGTCGAACTCGTCCAGGGGGAGGCCAGCCTTCTAATTGGAGGAATGATGGAAGTGAATGGGGAGACCCACGAGGCGGCCAACATTCTTCTCTGTACCGGTTCATCGCCGGCCGTTCCCCCGATTCCCGGCATCGATGCGGACCATGTAGTCGACTCGACGGGAATTCTAGAGCGCGAAACCCTGCCCGAGCGACTCGTCGTTGTGGGCGGGGGAGTGATCGGCTGCGAATTCGCCTGTATGTTTGCCTCGGTAGGCGTTCCGGTAACGGTGCTGGAGACTTTGCCTGAGATCTGTCCGAACCTGGATTCCGAAATCGCCGCCTGTCTTCGCAAGGAACTTGAGAAAAAGGGCGTGACCTTCAAACTCGGCGCAACGGTCGAGTCCATCGAGGAAAAATCAGTTCGATACGCTACGGACGAGGGAGCCGGGGAGGCCTCCGCAGACCTCGTTCTCGTGGCCACGGGTCGCAAGCCCAACGTCACCGGCTTGGGCCTGGAGGAGATCGGACTTGATTTCGACCAACGGGGCGGGATTAAGGTCGACGACAAAGGGGCCACCAATTTGCCGGGCGTGTGGGCGGCGGGCGACGTAACCGGGCGAGCTTGGCTTGCCCACGCGGCCAGTCGCATGGCTGAGGTCGTGGTCCACAACCTGACGGGCCGGCCCGACGCTATGAGATACGATGCCATGCCCGCGGTCGTCTACACGAGCCCCGAGGTGGCCGTGGTGGGCTTGACCAAGGAAGAGGCCGAATCACGTGGACTGAAGGTCAGGACGGGAAGGATCCCCATGGCGATCAACGCTCGTTATTTGGCTGAAAATCCGGACGAGAGCGGAATGTGCAAGGTCGTGCTTGAAGCCCGCTCCAACCGCCTTCTTGGGGTCCACATGGTCGGCGGGGCATCTTCCGAGATGATCTTCGGGGCCACCGCCATGATCGAGACCGAATTGCGCGAGGAGGAAATCGATGAAATCGTTTTCCCTCACCCGACCACCTCCGAAATCATGAAGGACGTCTTCATGGCCGTCCGCTGAATCAAACCTTTTATTCGCCATGCCGAAGTCACAAATAGTCGAACCTTCCGAAGAACGCAAAGCGGGGAGTCTTTCCTTCGCCGAGATCCATCTTAACCAGTACCGTCGGGACCTTGCCGCGGAAAAGGAGTCCTATGGGGCCGATGCCCTGGTCGGAATGTACGAGGACATGCTTCTCATCCGTGAGTTCGAGAGCATGCTCCAAAGCATCAAGACCCAGGGTTCCTACGAGGGTATCGAATACGACCACAAGGGCCCGGCCCACCTCTCGATCGGACAGGAGGCATCGGCAGTCGGACAAGCCTTTCTGCTTGGCGTGGACGACCATATTCTCGGATCTCACCGCTCGCACGGGGAAATTCTGGCCAAGGGAATGTCGGCCATTCGCAAGCTCGATGACGATTTTCTCCTCGATATCATGCAGAATTTTCTTGATGGCGACTGTTACCGCGTCGTCGAGAAGGGGGAATCGAGCTCGGTCAAGGACTTGGCCCGAAACTTTCTCCTTTACGGAGCTCTCGCTGAGATCTTCGGACGAGAGAACGGTTTCAACCGCGGGCTAGGAGGGTCCATGCATGCCTTCTTTCCTCCTTTTGGGATCTTGCCCAACAACGCCATCGTGGGAGGGTCGGCCGATATCGCGATGGGGGCGGCCCTCTTCAAGAAAGTAAACCGCAAGGATGGTATCGTAATTTCGAACATTGGGGATGCCTCGATGGGATGCGGACCTACCTGGGAGGCCATGAACTTTGCCTCCATGCGCCAGTTCTGGGAACTGTGGGATGATTCCATGAAGGGTGGGTTGCCCATCATCTTCAACTTCATGAATAATTTTTACGGCATGGGTGGACAAACCGCCGGGGAAACCATGGCCTTTGACTGCCTGGCCCGCGTTGGCTCGGGCGTAAATGCCGATTCCATGCATGCCGAACGCGTCGATGGCTACGATCCTCTTGCGGTAGTGGACGCAATTAAGCGCAAGAAGGGCTTGATCGAGGAAGGGAGGGGGCCCGTTCTTCTCGAGACCATCACCTACCGCTATTCCGGTCATTCCCCCTCCGATGCGTCATCCTACCGGGTCAAGGAGGAGATCGACGCTTGGCAGGCGATCGATCCACTACATGCCTACGCCAAGGATTTGATTCAAGGAGAATTGCTTAGTGAGGAAGCAATCGACCGACTTAAGGCGGAGACGACCAAGGCGATGACGCAAGCCTTCCGACTGGCTTCCGATCTTGAGGTTTCCCCACGCCTCGATTCTCAGAAGATCGGGGACCTGATGTTCTCGAGCAAGCGCAAGGAGAGTTACGACCCCGATCGAGAGCCCGAGCTTTTGCTTGCTCACGATGATAACCCCAGGGTACAGGCCTTGGCCAAAAAGTCCCGTGCCGGGATCGTCGACGGTAAGCCCGTCTCCAAGAACAAAGTTTTCCAGTACAGGGATGCGATCTTCGAGGCCGCTTTGCACCGTTTTGAGAGAGATCCGACCCTCGTTGCCTACGGGGAAGAGAACCGGGACTGGGGAGGGGCCTTTGCCTGCTATCGTGGACTGACCGAATCTCTTCCTTACCACCGCCTCTTCAATTCCCCTATTTCCGAGGCCGCCATCGTGGGAAGCGCCGTCGGCTATGCCCTTGAGGGCGGACGGGCCCTGGTCGAATTGATGTATTGCGACTTTATGGGCCGGGCGGGCGACGAGATATTCAACCAGCTTGCAAAGTGGCAAAGCATGTCCGCCTGCATCCTCGAAATGCCGGTCGTGCTCCGGGTCTCGGTCGGGTCAAAATACGGGGCCCAGCACTCCCAGGACTGGTGCGCCATCGTGAATCATATCCCTGGCCTCAAAGTAGTCTTTCCCTCCACTCCCTACGATGCGAAGGGTATGCTCAACACGGCTCTTGCGGGAAGCGACCCGGTAGTTTTTTTCGAGAGTCAGCGCCTCTACGACATAGGGGAACTATTCGAAAAGGAGGTCCCGGCCGACTACTACGAAGTTCCCTTCGGTCCGCCCGCCAAGAGAAGGTCCGGCAAGGACGTCACATTGATTACCGTCGGGGCGACTATGTACCGAGCCCTTGAGGCGGCCGACGTTCTTGAGCAAAAATACGGCATGACGGCGGACGTCTTCGACTGCAGGTCCATTACACCGCTCGACTACGAGCCTTTGGTCGAATCCGTCCGCAAGACGGGCAAGGTGCTCTTGTCTTCGGACGCCTGTGAGCGGGGGTCGGTCATGCATGACATCGCTTCCAAAATCAGCCAATTGGCCTTCGATGACTTGGATGCACCCCCCGTAGTGGTGGGATCAAGGAATTGGATTACCCCTTGCGCAGAGGTGGAAAACGATTTCTTTCCCCAACCCTCATGGATGCTCGATGCGATCCATGAACGGATCGTTCCCCTGACCGGTCACCATATGACCACCAACCCTACCACGGGCGAGCTTATGCGCAGGCAAAGGGGAGGGGTCTAGAACTTCCGCAATGGAGCCAGCGCGAATCATCTTCCGAATCGACCGACTATGAGCGAATCCAGTCCCGACCTGATGGAAAAAAGGCTCATCGAACTCAAGGAGGCGGCCTGCTCGAGCCACAAGGGAATTTACCTGACCGGCGCCGACAGCATCGAATTGCTGGACGACGAGTTGCCTGAAGCCAGCTTTGGCGGCGAGGGTTTCCTTCTCGCAAGCTTCGGAAATTGTCGATGCGCATCGGATGCCAAGGCCATCCGCCAGTTCGATGCCCATGCCCGCGTCCCCTCTGGCGCGGAAAGAATCGCCCTCGGTCATGAGACCCTGCAACTTGTGCTGGATGCCCCGAAGGACTCTACGCTCGTCCCGGGGGATTTGGTGGTAGTGACTCCCGGTCACGCGAGTGAGCCCATCGATCCGCTTACCTTTCTTCCCGACAAGCAAGGGGTTCTCGCGGCACTTGGCTACTCCTACCGCTACCTAGGCGGACTCAGGCAATTCAATACGGTTCCCGCCAACGCCCCGGCCTTTGTCCGGGAGCAGGGTTTCGGGAGTTTGTTCAATAAGGTTTCCCCGGATGGAAAGACCAGCCTGATCTCCCTGGCCCATGCCGAGCCCTTCGCCTGCAACTATGGCACGAACAAGCACATTTTCACTTTTGATGAGGGGGGTGCATTCAGGTACGGGGTACCTCCCCGGGCCGTTTTGGCCTACCTTTCCGGCACTGCCCGTATGGCCATGATCAACCTGACCATCGTCGCGAGCGTACCGGATGAGGAACTTCCGAGGGTGGTTTACGTCACCGGTTCACAGGCCAAGCTGGACGAAATGAACGAGTATGCCCTGGTCAAGAACCTGCGCCGGCGTGGAACTAAGGTGATCCTCATCGAGCGCAAGGACCCGGAGATCCTAGCCAAACTGACCGAGCACGGTAAGTCCGACGTGGTCTGGACGAACTACGCGTCCGTCCAAACCTATGAACAAGCGGTGGCCATCTTGGCGGAGGGCGGAAACCTCAACAGTTATGCCGGGGCGGTTGATCCTGATCTTCTGATCAAGATGCCGATTGGAAAGGCGCCTTCCTTCGGTTCCGCCCAAGAGGAAGCCGAATCCCAGATTAGCCGGATGCATCACAACCTCGGACCCAATGATCCCAACCGCTTCAAGGGCTTGGCCAAGGACCCCAAGGTGGGCTTGATCGGGCTTGAGCCCGGGAGTGAAAGAGAGAAGGCCTACCTGCAAAGCTTGCCCCGAGGCACTCCCGTTCTCCTTTCGCGGGGAAGCGATCTCCCCTCCTTTCTCGAGAAACTAGGCGAAGGTGAACTGATGACCGATCTTTTCCTTGCCGGTTCGGGCGAAGAAGCGGCCGAAGCTTATGCCGGATTAGAGGAAAGGCTGGCCCGTTCCGCGGCAGTTAATTTCATTGATGGGGATCTTGTGGTTCCCATTCGCTCGCGCCATACCCATTACGTTTCCCGTCACCAAATTTGCGGAGCCAACGTTCCCTGGAACATGACCAATACTTCCGAGCCACATTCCGACGACATGGTCGAGCAAGCCTCCAACCCGGTCAGTTTCGACTGGATGGTGAGAGGGATATGCGGCTTGCGGGCCGTTCCACGGATGATGGAGACGGTGGAACGAAAACAGCCTTTCGGTTCCTTCTTCTCCTTCACGGAATTGCCGGAACTGCCCTATGTCGAAACGAACTCGTCCTCTTTCCGGTCCGCCGCTGAATCCGCCGAAGATCCCGCTCGCCGTTCCCTCCTGGAAGCTGCGGAAGAACTTTCGGCGAATGCCGAGACCTGGTCGCGAAAGGTGGAGGAAGCGCTTTACCGGGGATATGGCGTTCCTTATCCCTTGAACCTTGCCAATGATTAATAACATCAAAAGGAAGATTTCATGAGCTGGACGAACCTGAAAGATAAAGTTGTCATAGTAACGGGAGGAGCGGCCGGCATAGGTCTTGCCGTATCAAGGGGTTTCGTCGAGGTTGGGGCCAAGGTCATGATTGCCGACTTTGCCGAAGATGCAGGCGCCCGGGCCGTCGAAGAAGTTTCGCGGTCGGGGACCGGTTCGGCCGCCTTCGCCAAGTGCGACGTATCCTCCCGAACCGAAGTCGAGAGCCTAGTCGATCGGACCATGGAGTTGTGGGGAAGAATTGACGTTCTGGTCAACAACGCCGGCATAAACGTTCCTCGTCTGTTGGTCGATCCCGCGGGCAAGGAAGAGTTGACCGAGGAAATTTGGGACAAGGTTTTCGCCGTCAACGTGAAAGGTCAGTTTTTGTGCGCTCAGGCAGGGGCCCGTCATATGTTGGAAAACGAGCAAGGAGGCGTCCTTATCAACATGTCCTCCGAGTCCGGGCTGGAGGGAAGCGAAGGCCAGAGTGCGTACGCCGCCACCAAGGCGGCCAACCAGAACTTGACGCGATCCTGGGCCAAGGAACTGGGGAACAAGGGTGTGCGGGTAATAGGCGTGGCTCCTGGAATCATGGAGACCACGGGAATGAGAAGCGAAGCCTACGAGCAATCCCTTGCTTATACGCGTGGGATTTCAGTGGAAGAATTGCGCTCCAAGTACGGAAGCACTTCGTCCATCCCACTCGGCCGGAGCGGAAAACTCTCGGAGGTTGCGGACTTGGTTGTCTTCCTTGCTTCCGAGAGGGCCTCCTACCTGCACGGAACTACCGTAAATATCTCGGGCGGAAAGTCGAGAGGGTAGGCTTCCCTACCAGGTAGTCACGCCCTTGGCCAGTATTAGGTTCGCGTAGATGCGGACGTCTCCCGTCATGACTACTGCGAAGGCCTTGCGTGTCCGGTCGTAGAAGTCGTACTTGTCCACCTGAGCTATGGGTGCGGTGTCCGGGTAGTGCTTCTTGACGATTTCCGCATATCCATCGTGTACCTTCTGGTAATCCGCCGCAATTTCCGGGTTAGCCTTATCCTCCGGGAGGGGACCCATCATCATGACGGGTTGCTCCATGACGTGATCCAGAACGAAGAGGGGAAGAACTGCGTCGAGCAGGTCGTCGATCCTCAATCCATCAGCCCGGATGATGGTATCGTTGCAACTTTCTCCCGGGAAGTGGGCGTCCCCAAAAATGATCTCGTCGTGATGCCCCATACGGTAGAGGGTCTCGAGAAGTTTTGGACTGAGGAGAGGTGATATGCCGCGTAACATGCTCCATCCCCTAAAGAAGGACTTGGGCTTAGTCAAGAAATGGGGCTCGCAAAGACGAAAAACCCAAAAAAAAGCGCCGTGGGGACGGCGCTTAAAAAGAGTTTGGCTTTCCAACCTGCTTCCCTTCCTTTACGGGTAGTGACTGGTATTCTTTTGACGAAGGAGCAGAGTTTTTCGGACCGAACTTTCTTTTATGGATCTATCATAACCCACCTCACTCGTTCTGTCCAATTTTGGGGGAAGATTTTTTTGTTCAACCATTCGCGAGGACTGAAAAATGAGCCAGTGAAGCCTTTGCCAATCCATTCAGGTCGTACCCTCCCTCAAGGACTGAGACGACCTTGCCGTCACAGTGTTCCTTGGCCAGGTCCATGATGATTTTGGTCAAGCTCCCAAAATCTTCGTCTAGAAGGCGAAATTGCCCGAGAGGATCGCCCATGCGGGAGTCGAAGCCGGCCGATACGAGGATCAGTTCGGGACGGAAGACTTGCATCTTCTTACCCAAGTCCAGGCCGAAGGCACCTTCCACAATCTCCTTTCTGCCTGCGCCCGAGGGGAAAGGGAAGTTGAGCGTGGATCCCAAGCCCTTTCCCTTGCCCGACTCTTCTCTGCTTCCCGTGCCTGGATACCAGGGTGATTGGTGGGAACTGAGGAAAAATACGGAAGGATCTTCGTAAAAGACGTCCTGTGTCCCGTTACCGTGGTGGACGTCCCAATCCACGACTAGGACCTTTTCCAAACCGTGCTTGCGCTGGGCGTATCGGGCGGCGATGGCGACGTGATTGAAAATGCAGAACCCCATCCCTTTGTTCGGCGTAGCGTGATGACCTGGAGGACGGGTTAGGCAAAAGGCTCGCTTAAGCTTTCCGCCAAGAACCTGTTCGACTGCTTCTAGAACTCCCCCCGTCGCCCGCCGGGCTACCTCCCATGAATCGCTTGAGACGTTGGTGTCTCCCGTGCTGAGCGTCGACAGACCTTGAAGAACATCCTTCTTGGCTTGGTCCAGATAGGCCTTCTCATGAGCAAGCAGGAGCGATTCCTCCGAACAAGGGACGGCCTCGATCAGGCCGGCTTGATCCAGTAGCCCCGATTCCTTGATCTCACGAAAAACCCTTGCGGTTCTCAGAGGTTGCTCGGGATGGCCCCGGCCGGTGCGGTGCTTCTCTAGGAATGGATCATGGAAAAGGGCGCAACCCTTGTCTTTTTCTGTTGGTGTAAGCTTGTCTTTTTGTTCCAAGGCGTCGTTCAAGTGGCGGGTCCCCAGTTTTCTCCGGGCGTGATGGCCTGGTCAAGCGCCGGAGTCCTTTTTGGACTTGGTGACCAAGTCGTGAAAGGCTCGGAAGAGGTGACTTGCGTCATTCGGGCCGGGCGAGGCCTCGGGGTGATACTGGACGGAGAATACGGGCAACTCCTTGAGCCGCATGCCGGAAACGGTCTGGTCGTTAAGGTTGAATTCGGTGACGATGGCACCCATTGACTCAAGCTGTTCCTTGTCGGATGCGAATCCATGGTTTTGCGAGGTAATGGATACCTTCTCGGACTCGACGTTCTTGACCGGCTGATTTGCCCCCCTGTGACCGAACTTGAGCTTGTAGGTGCCGGCACCGATGGCATGTGTCAGAATTTGATGACCGAGGCAAATACCGAAGACGGGGTAATCGGGCAGCAGGGCCTCGATGGTCTTGTGGGCATAGCCCAATGCGGATGGGTCGCCAGGGCCATTGGACAGAAATATTGCGTCCGGTTTTTTCTCCCTCGCCTCCTGCGGACCCGCATCTGCGGGAAGGACGATGACTTCGAAACCATGTCGCCTGAGGTTCCTGTAAATGGCTCGCTTGGCCCCATAATCGAAGGCGACGAGTCGATGGGTTTGAGATGAATCAGTCTGGTTGGCCAGGAGGTTCGTTCCTTCGACGGTGAAGGAACGGCTTTCTTCACCGGAGGGATCCCAAGTGAAGGATTCTCGGCAGGTTACCTCCTTGACGAAATCCCGGCCGACTATGCCGCTCCAACCCTTGGCCCGTTCCAAGGCCTCCTCATCGGACAGACCTTCTGTGCTCAGGCAGGCCTTGAGTGCACCATGAACCCGTAGTCTCTTGGTAATGGCCCTGGTGTCTACGCCCTCGATACCGGGGATGCCATTGGAGAGCAGGTATTCATGTAGGGATCCGGTGGCCCGCCAGTTGCTGACGATCGGGCTTAATTCCCTGATTACGAAACCGGCTACCTTTGGCCCATCCGATTCCTCATCCTGGTCGTTGACTCCGTAATTGCCTATCTGGGGAGCCGTCATGGTTACGATTTGGCCAAAATAAGAGGGGTCGGTCAGGGTTTCCTGATAGCCCGTCATTGCGGTATTGAAGACGGCTTCGCCTTCGACCGTGGTGGAAGCTCCAAAGGAAAACCCACGGAAGACGTTGCCGTCCTCTAGGGCCAGTACTGCATCTCTTTTTTTGCTTCGGTTCGTCATGCGCTCGCTAATGAGGTATGGATTCGGGCGGACCTTGGCAAACCCGATTTCTTCACAATTCCCATTAAATCTTACGGACGGGGACTATCTTTTGCAGGGAAGGTTTGACTAGTCCGCATCTGATGCCTAGCGAGTTAGAATCATGGAGCGCAATAACGTTACTTACGACCGCAGGAAAACGAAGAACAAGGCCCTTCTCAAGTGGTTGGACAAGATGGTTGAAATGTGCGGGCCGAAAAAAGTTCGCTGGTGCGATGGATCGGACAAGGAATGGAAGCAACTGTGCGACTTGATGGTCGAGCAAGGTTCCATGATCAGGCTTGATGAAAAAAAGCGCCCCAACAGCTTTCTCGTTCGTTCCGATCCGCGGGACGTGGCCCGTGTCGAGGGAAGAACGTTCATCTGCAGTTTCGGCAAGGATGAAGCCGGTCCAACCAACAACTGGGAGGATCCAAGAAAAATGAGGGCTCGCCTCAAGAAGCTCTTCAAGGGATGCATGGAAGGCCGAGTCATGTATGTGATCCCTTTCTGCATGGGCCCCTTGGGATCTCCTCTTTCGCAGTTTGGGATCCAAGTCACGGATTCCCCCTACGTGGTCTTGAACCTGCGGATCATGACCAGGATGGGCAAGCAGGTCCTCGACCAGATGGGGGAAAAGGATTTCTTCGTCCCTTGCCTTCACTCAGTGGGTTTCCCGCTCTCAAAGGGAACCAAGGACGTGCCCTGGCCCTGTGATCCGGAAAACACCCATATCGTTCATTTCCCAGAACAGAGGACTATCGTCTCTTATGGAAGCGGTTATGGTGGAAACGCTTTGCTGGGTAAGAAATGCCTTGCTTTGCGCATTGCCTCCTGCATGGCCCGGGACAATGACTGGATGGCCGAGCATATGCTGATCCTTGGGGTGGAAAGCCCCGAGGGTGAGAAGACCTATGTGGCGGGTGCATTCCCCAGCGCCTGCGGAAAGACCAATATGGCCATGCTGATCCCGCCGCAGTCCATGAAAGGCTGGAAGGTCTCGACAGTGGGCGACGATATTGCTTGGCTTAAGCCCGATGAATCGGGGGCGCTGAGGGCCATCAATCCCGAAGCGGGTTTCTTTGGAGTGGCCCCCGGAACTTCTTGGGAGACCAACCCCAATGCCATGGAGTCGATGAAGGCGAATACCCTTTTCACGAACGTTGCCCTTACCCCCGATGGCGACGTCTGGTGGGAAGGACTTACTCCGAAACCGCCCGATGGCCTGATTGACTGGCGCGGCGAGGAATGGTCTGCGGGTTCCGATGCGCCGGCCGCCCATCCTAATGCCCGGTTTACGGCGCCTGCATCCCAGTGTCCGACCATAGACCCGGACTGGGAAAACCCGGATGGCGTTCCCGTTTCAGCATTTATTTTCGGAGGCAGGCGAATGTCCGATATTCCCTTGGTTTATCAATCCTTCAACTGGAACCACGGCGTTTACCTTGGGGCGACTTTAGCCTCGGAAACCACTGCCGCCGCAGAAGGCGCCTTGGGGAATCTTCGTAGGGATCCCATGGCCATGCTCCCCTTTTGCGGCTACAACATGGGGGATTATTTCAGGCACTGGATTAAGATGGGCAAACAGTTGGTGGAGAAACCGAGGGTTTTTCACGTCAACTGGTTTCGCAAGGATAGTCATGGTAATTTTCTCTGGCCGGGCTTTTGTGAAAACATGAGGGTCCTGAGGTGGATCTTCGAGCGTTCGATTGGTCGGGGCAGAGCCCATGAGGTATCCTTGGGCTGGGTCCCGCGTAAGGAAGACTTGGATTGGTCCGGCTTGGATTTCTCAGCCGAGCAATGGGAGGAACTAATGTCCATTGACCCCGAGAGTTTGAGGATGCAAACTCTCAGGCACGAGGAACTGTTTCTGCAGTTGTCCGAGTTCCTGCCCAAGGAAATGCTTTTCGAGCGGGAACTGCTGGTTTCCCGACTCTAGGGTCAGACGGCTTCCTCGGGATAAGGCTTATGCTCCTTGGACCAGCGGTAGAAGATAGACGAGAGCACCCCCACTGAGACCACCATGTTCGCGAGTTTCATGAGCACTCCACCAGTTTTTTGGTCCTCCAGAGGGCTTATGTTGATAATCCTCTCGGCGTAGAAATAGGTGTCGTAGAGAACGTCTCTTGAAAAAGTAAGAATGGCGAAGATAGGCGTTTGCCCAAGCATCAGGGCTAGGATGTAGAGCATTTGAGGCCCGAAGGGAATCGGAGGCAGTCTCTTCGAGGGTCCGCAAATCGGCCACCACATGGCCACCGAAGTGAGGAACATCGAGAGGTGTTCCGCCATGTGCAAGGTCTTGTCGCGGATGGCCGCCTCGTAAAACGCTCCCACGTGCCAAAAGGAGAAAACCAAGGTAAAAAGCAGGCCTGCTATGATCGGATGAAAGATAAAGCCTAGAATTTTTTCCATGACCGGGAAGGATTCAAGGAAGCGGTCGACAATCGGCTGGGGAATGCCCATTAGAAGAAAAAGGGGGCTGATGTACATGAGTATGTTATGCTGGATCATGTGGGCAAAAAAGAGGAAATTTTCTCCAAGGGGATCCAAGGGGGAGCCCACCGCTAGGTAGAAACTGACTAAGCCGGCGACGAACCAGAAAGTATGCCTATGGGAGTATGGTAGCTCGGGACAAATCGACTGTCGAAAGGGTCCGACCGTGATTGAGTAGACCCAAGCGACGATAAGCAGGCCTCCAATTAAAGAAGGCTCAGTGTGCCAATGAGTAAGGTTGATTGGGGAATTAGCCATGCGGGTTGTTCCCGATCCCGTATTAATCTAATTTACTGGCTTTCCGTCCAGTAGGCTTCGGATCTGACCTTGAGACGAAAGTCTTGGGTAGTGGCGGACCGAGTGAGCAGAAAAACATCGCTTACTTCTACATTCTCATGATCCTCGGGGCGGTGGAGGTGAAAAAACGGATTGCCGGGAGACTTGGAATTGATCTCCACTAGGTCAGCAATGTTAATTTTGTATGTAATTCGGTGAGGTATGCCCTGAGCTTTTGCCCATGAATCAGGGGAAAATTCGTCGAGTGCTTTGTGGTTCTCTTTGGACTTGTAGTAGATACCTTTGTGGACAACGTAATCACCCTTGGAATACTCGGTTCCAGTTGACCACTCATTCTTAAGTTCGGTCACCTCGAACTTCTCTATTTCAGGGTGCGTGTCAGCCATATAGATGATCGCAAAGAAAGTGCCAAGAGCGATGACGAGACCCAACAGAAAAAGAACTGTATTGATGATTTTATCCCATTTTAAGTGCATGAACCACCAGATAACGCCGATGAACTTGACGATGGAGGTAGCAAAGAGAACGCCAATTATTATGGGACTACCAAAAGGGTGAACGTAAATGATTACGATTTCAATCCCCGTTATGGCAACCAGGGCCATTGACAAATTGAAAAAAGTAAAGAAGCGTTTGCTTTCATCAGCTACTGGGTCATCTGAATGTCCACTCATTGTATTGTACGGTAGAGAAAAAGCAGCAAGAGTCTACATAGCATATTCCATGAGATATATTACGGGAAATATGATGATCCAAACAATATCCACAAAGTGCCAGTAAAGCCCGCAGCATTCGATGTCCATAGCGTCAGCTGGACTCATTCTGCCTGTGAAAGAGTATACCAGCCACCCCAAAAGCCAGAAGACCCCGATGGCCACGTGGGTACCGTGGGTGCCAGTTAAAACGTAGAAGGTTGAACCGAAAACGTGGGGTTCCCCACGATAGGTGGAAAGCGTCAACTCGTTGCCTGGGGCGTGCACGAAGTGAGTGAACTCGTAAACTTGGCAAGCTAGGAAAATTGCCCCGAAGATAATGGTTCCAAAGAGCATCCAGCGAGTGCTTTTCAAGTTACCCTTGTGGATGGCGGAAACGGCTAGGGCCATGAAGAGTGAACTGGCGAGCAGTATGAAGGTACTGAAGGAAGTGAGCTCAATGTCGAATATGTCGCGGATGTCGAGCGCATTGCCCCCCACCGTTCCAGAAATTTTCCTGTAGATCAAATGGGTGGAGATCAAGGTACCGAAAAACATGCAGTCCGATCCTAGAAATGCCCACATGAGAATTTTTTTGTTTGGAACACCAGTACATGTGACTGGCTCGTGGTGTTCCAGGGCGTGCGCGTCGCTCATGATAACTCAGTACGGCGGGTTGCTGGACTACTCCTCCTCCTCATTGGGGAAAAGATGATAACCACCCGGACCTTCAGTTGCCCACATGATTACCCCAAGGACGAAAACGCCTATCCCGCACAGAGCAATCTCGTACGGAGTAATTAGATATAAATTCGAAAATTCTATCGTAACGCGAAAGAGCATACCCAGGACAAAAATAAACAAGCCGGTTGCAGTTATAAGGGGGGTCCAGGAACGGTCGGGCATATGAACGCCGTGGTCGTCCAAGGGCTCTTTCTCGGAATGGTTCTCTCTCGAGCCGTAATTGTTTTCCCACGCCTGATCCCTCGATTTTATGATGGGGGTGCGGGCGAAGTTATACTCCTTGACCGGAGAAGAGAGGGTCCATTCAAGGGTTCTTGCATCCCAAGGGTTCTTTCCAGCGGGCTTTAACTTTTTGGATCGGAAGGAATGAAAGAATTGCAAAACACCAATCAAAACGCCTACCCCGAGAAGGAATGAACCCACGGTTGCAATTTGATTCCATGTTTCAAAACCATGTCCCTCGTTATAGCTATGGGTGCGTCGAGGTTGTCCTATCATACCCAAGTAATGCATAGGGAAAAAAGTCGTATTAAAACCAATGAACATCAAAGTAAATACAAGTTTGCCCAATTTTTCACTCATCATATTTCCAGTCATCTTGGGGAGCCAAAAATAAAAGCCCGCAAACAACCCGAAAAGTGCTCCACCTATTAACACGTAGTGAAAGTGCGCTACGACGAAGTAAGTGTCTTGGTGCTGAGCATCGATCGGAACGGATGAGTGCATGATGCCGGTGAATCCTCCGATCATGAACATGGTGATGAAGCCCAGAGAAAAGAGCATCGGCGTCTCGAAACGGATGCGACCGCCCCACATGGTACCGATCCAATTGAAGATCTTGACCCCGGTCGGAATGGCAATGAGCATCGTGAGAATAGAGAAAGCCGAAGTGGCAACGATTCCCATGCCTGTGGTGAACATGTGATGGCTCCAGACGGCGAAACCCATGAAGCCGATGATGCCTCCCGAGAATACAATCAAGCCATACCCAAAAAGAGGCTTGCGGGAAAAAACGGGAATTACTTCTGAGACGATACCCATGGCGGGAAGAATGAGGATGTAAACTTCGGGATGTCCGAAAATCCAAAACAAATGTTGCCATAGGTGAGGCTTGCCGCCTTCCAGGTAATCGAAGAAGTTAGTTCCGTAGGTGCGATCAAACATGAGCTCGGCTAATGCAATTGCTATGGCAGGCAATGCGAGAATGAGAAGAAAACTTACGAAAAGCGTCATCCATGTAAAGAGGGGTAATCTCATCATGGTCATTCCAGGTGCCCTCATGTTGATGATGGTGGTGATGAAGTTGAAGGACGCGAGCAAGGAAGCCACCCCGAGAATTTGAAGGGAAAAAATCCAGAAGTCAGGCCCCATGTCATTCAAAACCTCGGCATATCGATTATCGGTAAGGGGAGCATAGCCGAACCAACCGATGGCGGGAGCGCCGCCGACAAAAAACCAGCTAAGGTTGAGGATGATGCCCCCGGCTATGAAACACCAAAGACTGAGGGTATTCATCCTTGGAAATGCGACGTCTCGTGCGCCTATTTGTAAGGGCATGAGGAAGTTGAAGAAGGCGGCGCTCAAGGGCATGATGACTAAGAAGACCATGGTGGTGCCGTGCATGGTGAACATTTGGTTGTACTCGCGATTTGTAAGTACATCCATGTTGTGGCTCCAGAGTTGAGTCCTAATCAAAAGAGCCTCAATTCCTCCAACGATGAGGAAAAACAACGCAGCCATGCCGTACATCAAGCCTATCTTCTTGTGGTCGATGGTGGTAAGCCAGTCGACGATTCCGCTGGTGTGTTGACCCGGTCTGGGAAAAACCTTGTTCTTGATTTTGACTTCGCTCTCGGGAGCAACGTATTTAACGGATTCAGTAGCCATGGCGCATTAGCTTTCGGTGAGGAATGAAAAGGATTATTTTTGCTCGAGCAGATAATCGACCAACAAGTTTACTTTCTCATCATCGTCTTTTAATTTTCTAAGAGGATGATCATCGGTGACGCCCTCTCCGTTCCACATCAGGTTACCCATTTTGACTGACTCTGAGTCGCGGAGCCACTTGGCAAGGTTCTCCTCGTCGTTTCTCATCCAGCCGGCGGCGAGGGAAGTCCTGAGTCCAAAGAGCGTAAGGTTAGGGCCCTTTGCCCCAATTCCGGTACGGTTCACAGCGTGGCATTGTCCGCACTGGTGGGTGGCGAAAAGTATTTTGCCCTTCTCGTAATTGTCGCTGTGGGCTTTCTCCCAGACGCCAGAGAGGTTGGGCGCCTCGCCTCTGTCGGCGCCATCAGGAGTTCGGTACTCACGGAGAACGTTATCTCCAAGGGATTCATCTGCAAAAAGGACGACCGCCCCGGATTGGTAATCCTTCTGCGGGTCATAAGGACCAGGCTGCAGGTTAGGGTTTTGGGCATCCTGCATGCGTCCAACCCAAGAATCAAAATCCCCATCTGTCTGGGCCAAAGCTCGGAAGGACATGTAGGCATGCGAATTTCCGCAGTATTCTGCGCACTGACCGTAGAAGAGCCCGCCTACGGGCTCGAATTCGTCGGTGAAATTCTGTTTTTTAAATACAGCAGTACGCATTTTTCCGTCGTGAACGGAGGGCATGGCCTGCTCCACCCCCTCTGTGTAGGGCACACCATCTTTATCGATACGGGTGAGAAGTTTTTCTTGGTTGGCAATAAACCACATAAAATTCTCGTGCCCGGGCATAACGTCCATTTTGCCAGCAAGCTTGGGAACCCAGAAACTGTGAATGACATCCTCGGAACGGAGGTTGATGCGGACCGCCTTGGAGACCGGGAACACAAGTTCGTTGGCTGTCACGATACCATATTGCGGGTATTCGAAAACCCAGAAATAACGCTTGCCCGTAACGTTAATGGTGATGGCGCCATCAATCTGACTACGATCCAATTTTAGTTTCTTCAGAGTCTCTTCATCATTGGGATCAGGAACTTTGTTCATGAGAACGACGCCTTGGAGGGTTGGAATCGCCAAAATAACGAGGATGATGGAAGAGGCTATGATCAGAGAAGCCTCTACCTTGGAGTTACCGTGGGACTGGGGAGGGATTTCCTTGGCTTCCTCATCGCTCTTCGCGCGATATTTCCAAAGTACGTAGAGAAGGCATCCTCCAACGGCGCAGAAAAGAAAGATCGTGATCCAGACCGCCAACATAAATACGTCGTACTGATTTTGGGCGATTAGTCCCTTGGGGTCGAGGGCCGACTGCTTGTGGTCGACTCTCGAGCATCCACCAGCGAGAACAATAGACAGAGCGAGAAGTGCTGTTCGGTTACAAAGTGACTGAATGAGAAGGGACGGCGTCATAACGAAAGGTTACAAGTAGCGATCTATTACGAGGGCCGCGAGGAGAAGAGGCAGGTAGATGATGGTTGCGACGAAGAGGCGTTTGGCGGCTTGATCGCGGTTAGCCGTAAAGAGGAAGCCGTGAGCCTTGAACATAATGTAGGTGGAAAGGGCGATGGCGCTGAAGAAATAGAACTGTCCTGGTGCCTCTTGGTTGATCTTGAGGAAAAAAGGCGCAAAGACGCATAAGTGGAGAAAAATCGTGTAGAGAAAACTCTTGCGGGCTAGAAGAAAGCCAGTTTGTTCGCCTAGGTCGTGCAATCGAAACCCGCCCTTCTCATAGTCGTCGCGAAAATTCCAGGCGATGGCCATGAAATGGGGGAGTTGCCATGCGAAGAGGATTCCGAAGAGTATCCAACCATAAAGGGTAGGGGAGCCAGCGGCAGCTACCCAACCGATCAGGGGAGGAAGGGCACCGGAAATCGCGCCGATCTCGATGGCTAGGGGGGATTTTTTCTTTAGAGGGGTGTAGAAAAGCAAATATACGGCCAAGGTTGCGAGAGTCAGCAGGGAAGCCCATGGGTTTGTACCCAAGTAAAGGATGATCAAGCCGGTTATGGAGAGAAACAGGCCAAAGCCAAAGGCAAACTCAGGGCTGACGAGCTTGGCCGGGATAGGTCTGCTGGAGGTTCTGGCCATGAGGGCGTCTTCGCGACGTTCCATCCATTGGTTTAGGGCGGCGGCGCCACCGGCAGCCAAAGCCGTACCAGCCGTGAGGCAAAAGAAGAGGAGCAAGTCGGCTCGAAGGGGATCGTGAACAAGAAAGCCTAGGGATGCGGTAAAGATGGAAAGAAGACTGAGCCGAGGCTTCGTGAGTTCATATAACCCAATCAAGAGAGGTCCGCATTCCTCCCGAATGGACGAAGCTTCGGATTTAGCTGAGATTTCTTTGGCTGAATTCACGGGATATGAATATTTTTATTAAAATGAATTTAAAGCGGAAGGCAAGCAAGGTGAATGGAATCTAATAGGCGATTGATAGTTGAACTAATGAGCTCATTCAGAGTGGTTAAAGTGGTGGCCCGGCCTGGGGTTGGCGGGGATGGACTTTGCACAATATTAGGTTTGCAGTTATTGTACGAATTAGAAGGCAGGCAATTCGTCAAGTTTCTCACTTTCGTTCGTTAGGAATTGTGACTGGCACACGAGAGAATAGCCTTTGGAATTGCTTGTGCAAAAAGGAATTATATAAAGATTACTGTGAACTTTTCCGTGCGATTGAAGTTTTTTACTTTTCTTTTCCCTTTGTGTCTTCTTCTGTTTGCCTGCGACGATGTCGTGAGCCCACACAGCAATAAGGGCGTGGCTGATATGGAAGTCAGGGGAAAGTTCTCTTCGGGGGATGAAAACAAAAGCATTGCCGAGGTCGTCCTTTGGGAGACCGGTGCAGGAGTCGGGAATGAAGTTTCCTCGAAGCTGGGCAAGACCTTTAAATTCTCGGTCCAACCCTTCGACCTTTCCCTCCTTAGCAAGAAAAAAGTATTTCGGGGAAAAATCCAAGAAACCTTCTCGGCCCAATCTGGCAAGACTTTCTTGCTTCACTCCGTATGGCCGGATGGACGAAGCGAACGCATCCGCCTGAACAACGTAAATCGGCTTTTGCGCCGGGATACCCTGAGCATGAGGGAGGGAGCAGTCTTGGGTGTTGGTGATTTTCTCCCTCCCTTCGCCCTCTACGACCAAGACGGCGAAATCCTGACGACCGAGTACTTCGACGGTTCGGTCACCGTACTCAACTTTATCTTTACCAGGTGTTCCGTGGCCGAGATGTGTCCGGCATCCACCATCAAGATGAAAAAGCTCCAAGAACTTTCTGAAAAGACCCGGATTGATTTCGTCAAATTTCTCTCCATTACCCTGGATCCGGAGTTTGATGCACCGGGGATTCTCAAGCAATACGCTCAGGCCTACAATTTGCAGGAGAGCAGTTTCCGGCTTGGAACCGCCGACAAGCCGGTTATCGATGACTTGACCCGCCAATTTGGGGTTTTGCGCAAGAAGGATCAAGAACTTGGTATGGACCACACCATGCGTACGCTTATCGTCAATTCCCGCCGGCAAATTATCTATCAGGTTCCGGGTAAGGGGTGGGCCGTTGAGGATTTTCTTGCTCGTCTGCAGGAGGGATCCAAAGGCTGAAGAAAGGCAACGAGCAATGAATTCCTCGCTCAAAGCCATCCTTTTCGCGGTTCCCTTCATCGGTGGCTACTACCTCATGCGATCTCTTCCCGTAAGCCCTTGCGACTTTCTCCATGCGGAAACCTACAACGCCGAGGGAGCCATAGACTATTGCGGACCCGGAGATTCCCTATTCGTCGACCTGAGTTTGCGCAAGTGGCCACTTACCCTGGATTTTCGTTCTCCCAACGAATTGCATCCCGGCCAGAGCGGCGAATTCGAACTCGATATCCGACAGTTCGACGGGACGCCTCTCGCCGAAACCGACGTCGCCTTGAGCCATACCCGGAGGATACATCTTCTTGCCGTGGACCAGACTCTTTCGGATTACCACCACGTTCATCCCGAGCCCGATGCTCTGCATGACGGTGTCTGGCGTTTCTCCCTTACCCCGCGCAATTCAGGTAGGTATGCCGTCTTTTTGGATTTCATCCCGACCCGTAGCCCGAGGAGGGTTCTCCTAACCTCTTCTTTCGAGGTGGCGGGCCAACCCTCGGTCGGTAAACCTAATCGGGAAAGCCTGGCATTCTCCTCCGGCAAGCGCGAGTTCAAGCTAGAGAGACTCGATCAAGACGTTACCGACGGGGGTGAGTTGAAACTACTTTTCACGGCAACTGATCAAGAAGGCAAGCCACTCCGCCTCCGGCCGGTCATGGGGGCTTTTGCCCACATGGTCGCCTTTGACTCAACGCTTAAGGGTTTTGCTCATCTGCATCCTGAGGAAAACGTCTTGCCGGCTGAAAAATCCGACTCGCACGAGGGCACCCTCACCTTTGCCTTCACTCCGCCCAAACCCGGTTTTTACCGTCTGTGGGCCCAGGTTCGCATCGGACGGGAGCCCGAAACCTTCATTCCCTTCGACCTTAAGACCGGTTCCTGAAGGCCGTTCTTGCCATATGGATTTGGACTCATACAGGAAACGTCCGGTGAACGTGGCTTTGGCCAAAAAGCTAAAGATAATGGTTTGGATCGTTTCAGCCCTGGTTCTTGGCCTTGTGGCCACCATGCGCCCTCTTAGGCCTTGGTTTCTGGATTTACTTGGAAAGCCAGATGGGTTCGCCTTTTCTTTCCTTCCTCCATTCCACGCCTTTCTCAATACCTTGGCCGCGCTCGGACTCGTGATGGCCGTGCGGGCCGTTAGCAAAGGCCTCGTTGCCCTTCACCGCAAATGGATTTTCTTTGCGTTGGCTTGCTCATCGCTATTTCTGCTCTCCTACGTCTGCTACCACATGACTACTTTCGAAACCGTTTTTGGCGGGGAGGGATGGGTAAAATACACTTATTATCTTGTTTTGATATCACACGTCGCTTTGGCTGCCTTGAGCTTTCCCTTCATCCTTTTGACTTTCGTTCACGGATACACGAACGAGTTCGGCCGGCACAAGAGGCTCGCTCGCGTGGTCTACCCCGTTTGGCTCTACGTTGCCGTCACCGGTCCTGTCGTCTACCTGATGCTCATGCCCTACTACCCGGGATGAATCTATCCTTCCCTCAAGAATGGTTTTTTCTGACCCATCTGCGCAAGGTGAAATCCTCCCCCTCGCGGATTGTTTCGGCTGGTACGAACCATTCCAAATGGTTGGGGAAAAAGGCATCGCCATCTGCGATGGACTGGTGGACCTCGCTTAGGTAAAGTTCTTGGCAGTCTTCCAGCGTCAAGGCATAGAGCTCTCCTCCGCCAATGATGAAAAGCGAGCGATCCCCGAGTTCCCGCATGGTTTCCTCGAGGGAACGGAAGACCCGCATGCCCCCAACCGGTTCGAGGGATCGACTGAGAACCCAGTTCTCCCGGCCAGGGAGGCCCCCAGGGAGAGATTCCCAAGTCTTCCTGCCCATCAGCAGAATGCCGCCCATGGTTAATTTCTTGAACCACTTGAGGTCTTCGGGCAATCGCCAAGGCAAGTCGCCCTGCCTCCCGATCACGCCGTTTTGCGAGACCGCCGCAATCGCTTTCATGTAACCCGACATTATACTGCGATGGGTGCCTTGATTGCCGGGTGAGGGTCGTAGTCGGTCAACTCGAAATCCTCGAAGACGAAATCCGTTATCTCCTCCTGAATCCCGTGTATGTGCATGCTCGGGGCCTCCTTGGGTACGCGCGAAAGCTGAAGTTCAGCTTGCTCCTTGTGGTTGGAATAAAGATGGAGATCTCCGAAGCTGTGGACGAATTCGTAAGCTTGCAGGCCGCATATTTTGGCGATCATCATTGTGAGCAAGGCATAGGAAGCTATATTGAAGGGAACTCCTAGGAAAAGATCTGCGCTCCTCTGGTAAAGTTGGCAGCTGAGTCTACCCTCCGCGACGTAGAACTGAAAGAGGGCGTGGCATGGGGGTAGAGCCATGAGATGAAGCTCACCGGGATTCCAGGCGCAGACCAAATGGCGCCGGCTCTCGGGGTTCTCGCGGATGGACCGGATCACCTGCTTGATCTGATTCACACTCCCTCCATCGGGCTTCCTCCAGTCCGTCCATTGGGCTCCGTAAACCCTTCCCAAGTCCCCATTTTCGTCTGCCCATTCGTCCCAGATGGAGACCTTGTTTTGACGCAGGTAGTCGACGTTGGTTTCTCCCTTAAGGAACCAGAGAAGCTCGTGAATGATGGAACGTAGATGAAGTTTCTTGGTCGTGAGAAGGGGAAAACTGCTGTCCATGCGAAACCGGGCCTGAGCCCCGAAGATCGACCAAGTGCCGGTCCCAGTGCGGTCTCCCCGGAAAACGCCCTCGTCCATGACTTGCCTGAGTAGAGAGAGGTAAGTCTTCATTTACGGTTCGCCAAAAAGGGAAATTGCAGGTAGGTATGACTTTCCATTGAATTTTTATTTATGCTTGTTCGTAAAATGTCGAGTTTTTCATTCCTTTTTGCCGTATTCATGGCATTTGCTTGCGTCCAAGCGTGGTCCCAGCAAAAGGTGAACGATTTTACAAGGAAGTTCAGGTCCATGGACGGGAAGCTTAGCGATCTGTCGGGCAAGAGGCTGTCCTCCGGTCGAATGAACTCGGCTTTTTCGAAGAGGATCAGGATTTCCGAGTGGCCTGCCGCCTACTCGTCCTTCGGTAGCCGACGCTCCTCTCTGCAGGGGGAGTCGAGCCTTGGCTCGCAGCGGATCGAGACCAATCGGGTTGAAATCAATACGCCCTTGAATAGGGTCCGCTCCTCGGTGAATGCACAAAGAGTCTCGGAGAGAGACCTTGGAGACTCCACGGCCGCCGTTGCCTCGATCGAATACCGGGACGCCGTCTATGCAGAGCTCGACAAGCGCGTGGACGCCTGGATGGAAAAGGTAAACAACATGTCCTTGAGGGACGTCAATCGCTACCAGTTCAGGAAAGGCCGTCCGAGCGAACCGGGCTTCCCCGTCCAGAAAGCCGGCTCGGAGTCCCTGCCTGCCCCCTCCGGTGATGCAGGCCTTGGAAGCCCCAGTCTGCGGGGAGTGACTCCCTCGGGGACCCCTGCGCAACCTCTTAAAAGTTATTGGCTCGGTCCGAAGAAGATTCAGGCTACGGGTCGACTCTCCGGAACCTCTCACAGTGCCGTTCCCGCGCCTGCTCCATCATCATCGAGAAAGAATTTCAAGTCTTATCCCAAACCTCTCTTCGGGCCTAAGAAAGTAAGGGTGCAGGTCAAGTGAGCGACTAAGATTCTCGCTTGCCACGACCTCGGCTTTTCGTATCATATTTCCTTCACTCATTTTATTACTTGGACGGCTAGCTCAGTTGGTTAGAGCGACTGGTTTACACCCAGTAGGTCACAGGTTCGAGTCCTGTGCCGTCCACCATTCTACCTCAACAACCTCATGCGCCACGTAATCTCCGTCCTCGTTGAAAACAAGTTCGGCGTGCTTGCCCGAATAGCCGGCCTCTTCAGCGGTCGAGGCTTCAACATAGACACCCTCAACGTAGGCCCTACTCACGTAGAGGGTCGTTCCCGCATTACGGTTACCCTCAATGGAGACGAGAAGGCTCTCGACCAGTGCATCAAGCAACTAGACAAACTTATCGACGTCATAGAAGTGCGTAATTTCGTCGGGGAGGAAGGGGTCGGACGGGAACTGATTTTGGTCAAGGTCCGGGCCGACTCCAAGACGCGTCCGGAGATTACTCAAATCTGCGATGTCTTCCGAGGAAAGATCATAGACGTCGCTCCGGCCAGCCTCATCATTGAAGTTACCGGCAATGAGAACAAGATCAGGGCCTTTCTTTGCCTGATCGAGCCTTTCGGGGTTTCCGAGGTAGCCCGCACGGGAACCGTTTCGCTCCGGCGAGGAATGCTCGACGATTGATTCGGCTATCTTTCAACCTAAGTCATCATCACAAACCAATAATACAAAACGGCCATGCCCGCTAAAGTATACACCCAGAAAGAGGCGAAGATCACGCCCATTAAGAAGAAAACGCTCGCCGTAATCGGTTACGGTTCCCAAGGTCACGCCCATGCCTTGAACCTCAAGGAAAGCGGTTGCAAGGTCATCATCGGTCTTTACAAGGGAAGCAAGTCGATCCGTGTGGCCAAGAGGCACGGTTTCGAGGTGGTCGAGGTTGCGGAGGCAGTCAGGCGGGCCGACGTCGTCATGATTGGCGTTCCCGACATGAAACAGGCCGAGGTTTACGAAAATGAAATCAAGCCCAACCTGAAAAAAGGAAAAACGCTTCTCTTTACCCATGGCTTTGCCATTCATTTCGGTCTAATCAAGCCTCCCCGAGGGGTCAGCGTGATCATGGTTGCGCCGAAGGGCCCCGGGCACATCGTTCGTACCCAGTACAAGGAAGGCAAGGGGGTTCCCTCTCTCATCGCCGTACTCAAAGGTTCCTCGAGGGATTCCAAGAAGATCGCCCTAGCTTGGGCGGCGGGAATCGGGGCTGGCCGGGCCGGCATTCTCGAGACTTCCTTCAAGGAGGAGACCGAGACGGACTTATTCGGTGAGCAGGCCGTTCTTTGCGGGGGTGCCTCGGCCTTGGTCGAGGCTGGTTTCGAGACCTTGGTAGAGGCGGGCTATGCGCCTGAGATGGCTTATTTCGAATGTTTGCACGAACTTAAGTTGATCGTCGACTTGATGATCGAGTCCGGAATTGCGGGCATGCGATTTTCGGTTTCCGAGACCGCCAAGTACGGTGACGTCAC
>DLRY01000032.1 GCA_002500665.1 Opitutia bacterium UBA7876 | reverse complement strand
TTCTCGGGCAACCATTCGGAAAGAGCTCGACTCGGTCCGAAGAAGAACGGAAGGATTTGAAGTTTGCGAGCGGACTGACCCAAGTCCCCTGAAAGAAACTCCTGCATGACTTGGGCCTTCTCCCCATCCAGCAGGGAAGGATCGACGGAGGAAGAGTGAAGGAGGCTGACGGGATGAATTTCCAAACCCGCGAGAAGTCCGGCAATTCGGGCTACGCTTCGCAAGTTGAGGGTCGCACTTGCCTCAAGAGAGCCGTTGTCGACAAGCAAATAAATTGTACTTTCCAAGCTTTTCCCATTGACGAGCCTGTCCACACGCGCAAGAAAATATTAAAAATCGATCAAATTGGGAATTTTGATCTTCATCACAAAGCGGGAATAACATTATGAAAAAATCATTGTGGATGGGAACGGCGCTGGCATTTGTCGCGTTTTTCAGCAGTTGCTCAAAGAATAAGGATCTCTCTCCGGATGACACGGCCTTAATCAAGGGCACGGACAGGGGAAACTTCGTAGGGGATCCGAATGAACTTGCCGGACTCGACGGCGAGACCTCTCCCCTCGGCGCCACCATAACCGGCTTGGACGGAGAAGACGGACTTCTCCCGCAGGGCTCCTACTGGGACGCAGATACCCTCGCAGGCGCCCAGAGACCCTTTGAGCCCATCTTCTTCGGTTTCGACCAGTACAATATCGGTGCCGAAGAAAGAAGTAAGCTACAGGAAGTGGCCTCCTTTCTCACCGACAACCCCGGAGCCAAGATCCTAGTGGAAGGCTATTGCGACTGGAAAGGCACGCCCGCCTACAACAAATCGCTAGGCGACAGAAGAGCGACCAGCGTCCGGGACTACCTCGTTGATCTTGGCGTGGATGGCTCCCGCATAGACATCCTTTCCATGGGTGACGAATTCGCCACCCCGGATGCCGACCCGACTACCGCCGGACTGGAAAGAAAGGCTCAACTCCTCGTCCGCAGGGATTCCTAGTCATGATAATTACACGATCCACTTCCCTCCTCTTCGTTTTTGCTCTTCTTCTTGGCGGTTGCGCAAAGAAAAATGGTCCCGAGACAACCCTCAACCGAAATTCGGAAGGTTCTTCCGAATCTGGGCTCAGTGGGTTCAACCAAGGTGATGAATTTGCCGACACAGGATCTCCGTTGGTGGGGAACCTTGAGGACCCGGACCTCCTGCAGCAGAGAGACGGCGCATTGGAAGGTTTTTCCGACCCTCTCAATACTATCCGCCCCTTCGATCCGGTCCATTTCGGTTTCGACCAGTATAACCTTACCGCTGAGGAACGCCCCAAGCTTCGGGAAATTTCAACCTTCATGAAGGAAAATCCAAAAGCTCGTCTCTTGATCGAAGGCTATTGCGACTGGAAGGGAACCCCCGAATACAACAAATCGCTTGGAGACAGGAGGGCCGCCACAGTAAGGAATTACCTGATTGAACTGGGAAGCGACTCGGAGCGTATTGAAACGGTCTCCATAGGGGACGAAACCGCCATCCCAAATGCGGACTCGACCCAAGCGCGCCTCGACCGAAGGGCATCCTTCGTAGTCACAAAGGGAAGCTAATCCTCAATAACTCCAACCCCCGCACTCCTCCCTCTCCAGGTAGCCAAGCTCAGGTTGCGAGTTGCTTAAAAAAGGCTTCGAAGGTGGAGATAGCCTTCTCCATGATTTCCAAGTCGAAACTCTCGTTAGGAGAGTGAAGATTATCCTCATTGGTAAATAAGCCAATCATCAAGGACTCCAAACCAGCTACCTCCTTGAGGTCTCGTATAATTGGTATACTGCCACCCTCACGTAAATAGATGGGTTTGGTTCCGAAAGAACCCTCAATGCACCCCTCCGCCACGTCGAAGGCCTTTTTCATCAAGTGGGGTTCACTTCCTGATGAACCCGGTTTTCCCGGCGGAATCACAACATAGGGATCCCCACCGCCCTTGACGAAAACCTCACAGCGGATTGCAGAGGGACAGAATTGCTCGACGGCTGCCTTGACCTTGTTCGCGATATCCTCAGAGCTTTGATTGGGAACGAGTCTGCAGGTAATTTTGGCAAAAGCCTCCGCCGGAATTACCGTTTTCGAGCCTTCTCCCTGGTAGCCCCCGCCTACTCCATTGAATTCCAAGGTTGGGCAAAAACGGATGGCCTCAAGCGGGGAATAACCCGGAGGAGGTGAGAATTCATCAATACCCAGGAACTCGGCGTATTTATCTTCCGTCAAGGGCAGTCGGCTTAATTCCTCACGCTCCCATTGCTCAGGGGCTACGACGGCGTCGTAAAAACCGGGGACGGTCACTCTGCCCTCGTCGTCATGAAGGCTAGACCCTATCTTCATCAAGGCCTGAAGCGGGTTAAGTAAGGCCCCTCCATGGACGCCCGAATGAAGATCCTGTCGAGGCCCGAAAAGTTTGACTTCGAGGGCCGTCAAACCTCTCAAGCCAGTGGTAACCACCAACTGATCGGGCCCCGGGCTTCCCGTATCCGAGACCAGTAAAAGCTCACCCAGGAGGGAATCCTTTCGCTCCTCGAGAAAACCACGGAAGCTCGGGCTTCCAATTTCCTCCTCGCCTTCAATTAGGTAGGTTATTCGCAATGGCAAGTCGGGGTTTTCCTTCAATACGCGGTGCAAGGCAGTCATGTGTACGATCTGCGGGCCCTTGTTGTCGGCTGCTCCACGCCCATAGAGCCTGCCGTCACGGACAGTAGCCTCAAAAGGATCACTCACCCACAAATCAAGGGGATCAGGAGGCTGCACGTCGTAGTGCCCATAGATAACCAAATGAGGCCAACTGGGGTCACCCCTGGTAGCCAGGACAACCGGATTGATGGGGGTCTTTACGATCTCTACCGTAAAACCCAGTTCCCGCAACCGTTCGCAAGCGAAATCTCTCGCCGCCGCTACGCCAGATGCGAAGCAGGAGTCTGCCGACACGCTGTCGTGAGATACGTAATCGGCCAGAGCCCGAACAGGGTCGTCAAGGATAACAGTCATGGATTGGGCTTCTCTCCCCTAGCTGCCTTTGTTTGGCGGTAAAGAGCGAGGGCATGATCCATATGCGATTGCAGAAACTCGATTCGTTTGCCGGAATCAGGGTGCGTAGAGAGAAACTCGGGCATCTTGCCTCCCCCTGCCTTCTGCATTTTCTTCCAGAAAGAGATAGCCGCTCGCGGATCATACCCAGCCATGGCGGCATAGAGAATGCCGCGATGGTCCGCCTCCCGCTCATGCGTCCGGGAGTAAGGTAGCGCCAGGCCAACTGCCGTGCCCACGCCATAAGCGCCCTTTGCCAGCATTCGATCAGAATCGCTCTTGTCCCTCATGGCAACGTCAAGGATGACACCGCCCAATCCGATGGTGATGGCCTGGGACATTCTCTTGTTGCTATGGCGCAAGGCCACATGCGCGATCTCGTGGCCGATTACGGCGGCGACCTCGTCTTCATCGCCCTTTGCAAGGTCGATCAAGCCACTGTGCACCCCCACCTTTCCTCCGGGCATGGCAAAAGCGTTGGGGTTCTTTTTGTCAAAGACTACAAACTCCCACTCGGTTCCGGGCAGGTCGACCTGAGCCACCCCTGAGATGCGCTTGCCGATACGATTCACCATCGCTTTGTGGGAAGCATTGCTGGAAATCTTCTCCGCTTTCTTCATTTGAGCGAATTGGCCCTTGGCCTTGTTGGCCAAGTACTCGTCGGAGAGCATGGCCGTCCCGCAACCTGTCCCGAAAAGGGAGAAGACCAGGAGCAAAACACCTCTGAAAAATAGTAATCTCTTCATGGCTTAAAAAGAAAGGCCGTATCATTGAAAAAGCAAACCAAACCATTCATGCACATGGCAAAACGGAAAGTGATACCCTTCGATCAACTAATGCTTGAAGTGACGAGACTTGGTGAACACCATCGCCATATCCCTGTCATTGGCAGCGGCCACGACATCGTCATCGCGAACACTCCCTCCAGGTTGTATCGCAGCGGTAGCACCTGCATCGGCTGCAGCTAGAAGTCCATCCGGAAACGGGAAAAACGCATCCGAGGCAACTGAGGCTCCATCTAGGGAAAGATTCGCTTCGCCGGCCTTCCAGACTGCGATCCTAGAACTGTCAACTCTCGACATCTGGCCCGCGCCAACCCCCAAGGTTCTTTCATCGCCTGCATAGACGATGGCATTGCTTTTGACGTGCCGCACTACACGCCAGCCAAAGATCATAGATCGCCACTCCACGTCGGTTGGTTGACGTTCCGTTACGACCTCAAAAAGTTTTGGGTTTATGCGTTTCTGGTCACGATCTTGGGCTAGGTAGCCTCCGGGGACGGTCTTATATTCACGCAGGGTCTCGGCCCCGAAGCCCGACTTGGACACGAGAAGCCTCAGGTTCTTCTTGCGGCCGAAGGCTTCCAAGGCCTCGTCCGTAAAACCGGGGGCAATGATGACCTCGCAGAAGATTTCTCCAATCTTTTGAGCGAGGCTTAAGTCCATGGTGTTGTTGACCACGATGATCCCGCCAAAAGGGGCTTGCCTATCGGTATCGAAAGCCATGTCCCAAGCTTGGTCCAAGTCGTCCGCACTGGCGACCCCACAGGGGTTGGTATGCTTGAGGATAGCCACGGTAGGTCTTTCGAACTCCCCAATGAGATAAGCGGCCGAAGAAATATCCAGGATGTTATTGTAACTAAGCTCTTTTCCTTGGAGTTGATCGAAATAATCGAGAAATTCCCCATAGAGTGCGGCTTGCTGATGTGGGTTCTCTCCATACCTTAGGCTCATGGATTTCCTAGACTCGACCGAAAGGATTTCAGGGAAGCCCGAGATGTCGTTCAGGTCGGGTTCCGTTTGCGATTGAGACTCAAGGTAGGAGGCAATTGCTTCGTCGTAGGCTGAAGTTCGCTGGAATACCTTAAGGGCCAATTCTTTTCTAAGTTCAGCCCAATCGGAATCTCCTTTTATTGCGCAAAGCACGCCCTCGTAGTCCGAGGGGTCGCAGACTACCGCCACGTCGCGATGATTCTTTGCAGCGCTACGCAACATGGATGGGCCTCCGATGTCTATTTGCTCAATAGCTTCTCCAAAGGATACGGTCGGCCTGGCTACAGTCTCCTCGAAGGGGTAAAGGTTGACCACCACCAAGTCGATCATCTTGATGCCATTGTCCCGAGCTGCTTCAAGGTGAGTCTCCTCGTCCCTCAGGCAGAGCAGTCCACCGTGAACCTTCGGGTGAAGCGTCTTCACGCGTCCGTCCATCATCTCGGGGAATCCCGTGTGCTCGCTCACGTCAAGTACGGGAATGCCGTTTTCCCTTAGCAGGCTTGCGGTCCCGCCCGTAGAAAGAAGCGTGAATCCGATTTCCTCTGCCAAGGCCTTTGCGAAAGGCACGATTCCCGTTTTGTCACTTACCGATAAGAGAGCGAATTTTTCCATACCCCACTTCTGTTTCCCCAAGCCATGTGAGCAAGCGTTTTCATCCTTTGTACTAACTTTTTTCAATTTCTGCGAAAAGAATTGGTCTTTTCCTCTTCCACGCTATTGTACCTCTCCATATAGATACCAACCTCGTGAACGAAAACAGCATAGAACTGAATGGACTAAACGCATCGCTCGACAAGCTCGTTCATCACAAGGAAAAATCGACCGTCAAGGGCACCCACCTCCATGCCTTCATCTATTTCATTAGCATCAGCAACCTAAGTGACCGCTCCGTAACTCTCCTGGGCCGCAAGTGGATACTCTCCAACAGCGACGGCACGACCACTGTCGTGGAAGGAGAAAAAATCGTAGGTGAAACACCGACCATCGAACCGGGGGAGACCTTTACCTACAACAGTTATCACGTGACCCACCTTTCCGCCACTGCATCCGGTTCCTTTCATGGTTTCGATGAATTCGAGAACAAGATTCACGTAACCATGTCCCCCTTCCAGCTTGACGTTCCCGATGCCGAACCTGAAGGGAAGCAACTCTCATGAGGTTTACCGATCTAAACCCACATGGCGGAATCGGGGCAAACTGCTGCCTCTGTGAAAGCAATGGCTTCCGCTTTGCGATAGACTCCGGTCTACACCCTAAGTTCGCTGGGTCGGAATCACTTCCCAAGCATGGCGAAATCGAGAGAAACTCCCTTGATTTCATCGTTCTGACTCATTGTCACCTCGATCATTTAGGCAGTCTCCCGCTACTCTCCCGTCAGAATCCCGATGCTCCGGTATTCCTCACTTACGGAAGCTCCGTTCTCTCCCGCCGCATGTTGTCCAACAGCATCTCCGTAATGAAGAGGCAAAGAAGGGAGCTCAATATCCCCGAGCTCCCACTCTATGGCAGAGGTGACCTGTCTTCCCTTTACTCGAGGATGAAGCCACTCTCTTCGGAAAGCCCCCTGACTATTGAAAAAGAAGGGCGGTCCCTTGAGTTGACCCTCAACCACGCCGGACACGTTGCAGGGGCAGCTTCCCTTACCATTAAGTCGAAGGAAGAGCGCTCATTCTTCACCGGAGATCTTCTTTTCAACGACCAGCGGACCCTGGCTGGGGCGAAGCCTCCCCTTGAACCCGTCGACGTCCTCGTCACGGAGACGACCAGAGGAGCCACCGCCCGTGACCCATCCCGGCAGAGAGAGAACGAGGTGGTCGACCTCATCGCCACCATTGGCAAGACAATCAGGAAGGGAGGATCGGCCCTCATCCCCGTTTTTGCACTAGGCAGAATGCAGGAAATGCTCGTCACCTTGGAAGAAGCATTTCGACGCAAGGCCATCCCCAAGGTTCCAGTTTTTTGCTCGGGCCTGGGAATGGATCTGGTGAATCATTTTCACGAAATCTCGAAAAACTCCAAGACCCTTCGGTTCAGTCGCAAGGTCCTTAAGCTTATCGGGGCAAGACCTTTGCCCAGAAAGCTCCAACCCGGCCGCGAATTAGCCATGCAAGGCATCTATCTCGTAAGCAGCGGCATGATGGTCGAGCATACCCCTTCCTATATACTGGCTTCCTCGATGCTAGGCAATGACCGCAACTCAATCCTATTCGTGGGCTACTGCGACCCGTCGACTCCGGGGGGAGCTCTGCTGACCACCCAACCGGGGCAGGATTTTGAGTTCGAGGCAATCCAGTGGCGTGAAAAGGTCAGGGCGCGAATACGTCAATTCGATCTCAGTGGTCACGCCGACCGCGAAGAACTTCTTCGTCTCGCCGAAAAACTTTGCCCAAAGACTATAATTCTCCACCATGGGGACCCTGCAGCGAGATCTTGGTTCGAGGAATCCCTGCAGGATTCCGAAGCCAGAATCATCGACCCGGAACCACTCAAGACCTATGAAATCTGATTCCACGGAAAAATCATCGCTCGCCGAGCAATTGGAGCAAGCAATCGTTCGCCCCTCGGGTCGCGAAACCGACCAGATGCGTGAAGTCTCCTTCAAGGCAGGAATCGCCCCTCATGCAAACGGTTCCGTTCTTTGCTCCTTTGGCAACACCCAAGTCATCTGCGCCGCCATGATCGAGGATAGGATCCCCGGCTGGATGAGACAGCAGAAGATCGAGGGGGGATGGCTCACCGCCGAGTACAGCATGCTCCCCTACTCTACCCTTACTCGCAAGGACCGCCCTATAAGCAGGGGCAAGCAAGATGGCCGAAACATCGAGATCCAGAGGCTCATTGGTCGCTCGCTGCGAGCCGTGCTTGACCTCAAGAAACTCCCCGAGAAAACTCTCTGGATCGACTGCGACGTCCTGCGTGCGGATGGCGGGACCAGGACGGCTTCCATCACCGGCGCTTGGCTGGCCACTCGTATGGCGATCAACGAACTTCTGGAGAAAGGAGCGCTTTCAGAGGATCCGATACGGGACCACCTTGCCGCTATCAGCGTAGGAGTATACAACGACCGATGCCTCCTTGACCTTGACTACCCCGAGGACCGAGATGCAACCGTGGACGCGAACGTCGTCATGACGGGTTCCGGGCATTTCGTTGAAGTTCAGTCCTCAGGTGAGGAAGCCGTTTTCTCAAGGCAACAGCTCGATGATCTCTTGCTACTTGCGGAAAAGGGCATTGGAGAACTTGTCGGACTGCAGAAGTCTGCTCTATCCTAAGCCAAACCGTCCACGGCTAAGATCTTACCTGAAGAAGGGAAAGTGTCTCGCCGTGCAGATCGAAGGCCTCTCGGGCCCCGTGAAGGCGCAACCGATCGCTCACCTTCGGGTTGGAAGGCCTCTTGTAGGTAAGGTCAACAAAAGGTAGAGCCCTGGGAAAGAGATCACTGTGCGAACTTATGAAGAAGGCCTCTGGGGCTAAGGTTCTGGCCACTTCACGCTCGACTTTCGACTGGTAGTCGGGCCCGGGTAAGATGCATGACTCGATGCCACAGCAAACGATGCAGAGCAGGTTGTCAGGCTCATCGATCAGGTAATCCAACATATCCCGTTCCACAACCTTGTAGGGAATTCTCGGAATCAGGTTCGAATTCTCCTCGATGAAGGAATGAATGGAACGCTTCTGCAGGTCGGCATAGAAAGGTTCAACCGCTACGAAATTACGGGCTCGCCCCACTGCGGCAAGTCCATAACCGAGGGGCATCATGCCGGCGCCAAGCTCAACCACCCGACGACCTTCGATGATAGTACGCAATGGGCTTCCTTGGTCCGTGAGAGACCATTCGTAGAGAGCCCGCGTGAATTCTCCACCCGGAGCGGCGAACCCCTTTCCTCCGTCACGGGAAAAGGAAAGCCTGTCCTTCCAGTCGCGTGAGACCAGCCTGTCGTCGCTGGTCATCAACTCTCGCGCTCAAGCATATGGGAAACGAGTTCCAGCAGAAAGGCGTTGTCCCCACCGGTTTGAAGAAGAATCTGGCGGGCTTTTTCGGTTTGCTCTAGGGCAAGTTCCCGGGCTTTTTCTTCTCCATAAAGGGAGATCCAAGTGACCTTCCCGCTTTCCCGATCATGGGCTGCGTCCTTACCGAGTTCCTCGCTTGTGCGCGTCACGTCCAGAAGGTCGTCCACGGCTTGGAAAGCAAGTCCGAGGAAATGCCCGGCTTGACCGATCAGCTCGAGCTTCCCATCGTCTTCGCCCATCCGCCCTAGGCGAAACCCAAGGCAAAGCGAGGCCTCGATCATGGCGGCGGTCTTGTTGGCGTGGATGTAGGAAAGGGTTTCCTCTTGGGGCGGATCACCCTCGGAAAGAAGATCCTGCATCTGACCGCCGACCAGCTTTTCGCTCCCGGCGGTGCGGGCGAGAATCTCAATCAAGTCGACCGCAACTTTCGGAACATGACCGTAGCAACGAGCTAAGATTTCAAAGGCTAGAGGCTGGAATGCGTCCCCTGCCAAGATGGCGGTAGCCTCGTCGAAGGCCTTATGGCAAGCCGGTTGGCCACGCCTGAGCTCAGAGTCATCCATGGCGGGAAGATCATCGTGTATCAGGCTGTAGGTATGTATGCATTCGATGGCCACAGCGGCAGGCAAGGGGTCGTGAAAACTGGGGAAGAGCTCGTGGCCGGACAAGACCAGAATGGGCCGCAGGCGCTTTCCGCCGGCATTCATGCTGTGGCGCATTGCCTGGTGAATTCGGTCAGGAGGAACTTCCGCAGCCGGGAGGGCTTGATCGAGTCGTGAAGCGACTAATTGTTGCTTCTCCTTTAGCTGGTCAATGAAATTCATGGCTTGCGAATCTGACCAAGAATGCCATAATACAAAGGTTATGCCAAGTTTGGAAGCCGTATGCGGAAGGCTTTTCGGTCATCCGGGTTGGATGCCCAAGGTATTGTGGGGTGGAGCTCTCTCCTTCATTCCCGTGCTTAACATATTTTCCCTCGGATACCTGCTCGAATATGCCGTTCGCCTCCGTCAAACCCGCCAGTGGGAACTTCCCGAGTGGAGAGAAATGGAAGTACCTTCCCTTCTTCAGGGCGGCGTGCGCATGTTGCTCATAATGGCTGGCTTTGGCGGTATACCACTCCTCGTTGGATGGCTTGCCAGCGAGTTAGTGTCCTTTCTCTCGCTAGGTCTGCTCGGGGTTGTTTCCTACTTTCCCCTCGCGGCCTGTGGCTTTGTTTCGCCATTTTTGGTACTCGCATCTATGCATGCCTATCTACAGGACGGTCTTTTCTCGGACAGTTGGGACATCAAGTCCGTGCTTGTATCCGCCCGAGAAACATGGCCTAACCTCATTCTCCCCGTCATTGCCTTCTGGGGTTTGCTTCTGCTCGCCCTACCTCTTTACGGGCTTTCTTTTTTCGTCGGTTTCTGGGTACTGGTTGCCTATTCATCGGCCTTGAGGCTAACGGAGCCCAAGGCCCCTGCTTGATTTTAGGCAATGCCTACCTACGATTACGAATGCTTGGCATGTGGTCATGAGTGGGAGTTGTTTCAGTCTATGAACGACTCGCCAGTAAAGTCCTGTCCAACCTGCAAAAAGCGAAAGGCAAAGAGGCTCATGGGCCTCGGAGCCGGTCTTATTTTCAAGGGTTCGGGTTTTTACGAGACCGACTACAAGAGACCGGCAACCGCAAAGAAAGAGGAACATTCAAGCTCGGGCGATTCCGGGAAGGACTCGTCTTCATCCGAATCCGGTTCCCCAAAGGAAACCAAGAAGGAAACCAAGCCAAAGGCCGAAAAAGCCAAGGCTTCCGAGTAACACGGGGAGGACTTGGAACAACAAGCTAAAGCGCTTGTCCTATTGGCGGAAGGCTTTGAGGAAATCGAGGCAATCTGCCCCATCGACTTGCTGCGCCGATCGGGCATCCAGACTTTGGTCGTTTCTTGTGGTGAAGCCATCGACATAGTTGGTAGATCGGGTATCTCAGTAAAAGCCGATGCGCTTCTCGCAGACACCCAGTCTAGAGACTTCAACCTGCTCGTCCTCCCCGGAGGCCCGGCAGTTTTTTCCCTGCGGGATAGAAACGACGTGCTCGAACTTATCCGTCGGCACCATTCGCGAGGAGCAATCATAGGAGCAATTTGCGCCGCCCCACTTCTTCTTCTCGATGCAGGCATCCTCAATGGCGCAAGATACACCGCCCACGAAACCGTTTCCCGAGAACTCACCGCGATCGATGCGCAGGAAAAGGTGGTAGTTGATGGGGGATTAGTTACGTCCCGAGGAGCCGGCACTGCCCTGGAATTCTCCCTTAGCCTGATCAGTGAAGTCCGTGGAGTAGAGGCTGCTAATGAAATCAGCAGGTCGATTCATTATCCCTCAATGAACGCAAATGAAGGCCTTTAGAAGATTCGAACGCAGCGAGAGAGCCGCCCGATTGGCCGAAGTACCCATTCCTGTACCAGGACAGGGAGAAGTCCTTCTCAAAGTTTCCTACTGCGGAATTTGCGGATCGGACCTTCATGCCTGGCTCAACCACAAGGGCTATGAGTCCGTCTTGCCCGAGGTGACCTTCGGGCACGAGCTTGCCGGCATCGTTACGGAAGTAGGCCAAGGCATATCGGCTTGGTCTTGTGGGGATAAGGCTGTAATGATAGCCCTGCAGACCAAATACGATGCCGAGGATCCCTACTGCAGGAAAGACCTCCCACAGCTTTCCGAACGAAGAAGAGTTCAAGGGTTACACCTCGATGGAGGGATGGCCGAATTCGTCTGCGTGGACGAGGAATTCCTCATACCCGTGCCGGAAGACATTTCTCTGCCATTGGCTTCACTCACCGAGCCCTTGTCGGTTGCCGAACACTGTATCGGCAACCGCTCCGATATCACGAGAGGGACCAAGGTCGTAGTGAGCGGGCCAGGTATCATCGGCATGCTCTGCGCCTTGGCGGCCAAACACCGTGGAGCTGAAGTCCTTTTAGTCGGCACCGAACGCGATGAAGCCGTCCGCCTCCGGGCGGCTCGGAAGTTAGGCTTTCAGACCGTAACGGTTGGAGCGGGCTTACCTCCTCTCTCGGAAAACGTCCTCGAGCATTTCCCCCTCGGGGCAGATGCCTTGGTGGAAGCTTCGGGAGCCGCGAGCGCCTTGGCTGATTCATGGAAATCCGTACGGCCCAACGGAGTAGTAACTGCAGTGGCTCTCTACTCCCGTCCAATTGAGCTGGACCTTACCCAGTTTCTCCGCAAGCAAATCGACTTGAGAACCAGCTATGCCTCCTCCAGGCCCGACTACTTGAATGCGTTCGAGATGCTAAGGAATGGAGCGGTCGACTTCGACTCCTTGATCAGGATATATCCTCTGAAGGATGCAGAACAAGGCTTTGTCGATAGCGAGCAACTCAAGGTCATGAAAGCCGTACTCGACTGCTCGGGCGAGGGGCCTGAGCTTACCTAGCGGCTACCGTTCAGGTCAAGCTTGAGGGGAGACTCCCCCAAACTCTTGTTGGCATCCGGTTTCACTGTAGAGCCATTGAGGTCAATGACAGGGCTAGGCAGAGCCGTAGAATTGGGATCAAGAACAAGAGTAGCGTTGGACTCGGGGCTAACGGGCTCGGGGCGAGGGGTGATGGAAAGAAGCTCCACCTCAAAAGTCAGGGTTTCGTTCGGACCGATCGAGTTGCTGCCCGACTCCCCATAGGCCAAGTCCGAGGGAATGAAAAGTTTCCACTTGTCCCCAACCCTCATTAATTGCAGAGCCTCGGTCCAACCCTTGATTACCCCGCCAACCCCAAACTTGGAAGGTTCTCCCCGTTCCACCGAGGAATCGAAGACTTCCCCACTCAAGAGGGTGCCATGGTAATGGACTTCGACTTCGTCGTCGGAAAGGGGGCTGGAGCCCGTCCCAGCCTTAAGCACCTCGTACTGAAGACCGCTTTCCAGGGTCTTGACACCCGGACGGACGCGATTCGTTCCCAAGAATGCATTTCCCTCGCTCAGGTTAAGCTCCGGCAAGGACTTCGCCAGGCCCAATAGTTTACGGGTCTTGGCAAGCTCCTCGAGACGGGAATGAAAGTAGCTGGCATTAAGGTCACCGGATAATTCGGACAACTCTGCGGAGAAGCCATCTTCATCACCTTTCGTCAAGGCATGAACGGCCAGCAGGAACCTGGCCTCAGCCCGGTCAACGGGAAGAAGGCCGGCGTCCGAAGAGAGTTCCTTGAGGATCGTCAATCCTTGGGCCTCTGATGATCCTTGCTTAAGAAGGGAAACGCCTCGCCCCAGCATGGCCCTACCCCTCAGAGGATCTTCACCCAAGGATGAGACTGCTGCTTGAAAACTTTCGGCCGCATCTGCATACCGTTTAGCTTGGTATTGCAGGACTGCGGCGCGGAAACTAGCCACCCCGCCAAGCGTACCATCGTATTCCTTGGCGAAACCAAGGAAACGAGCCTCTGCGCCTTCCGTCTCCATACTAGCCTTTACGAAGGCTTCGCTTCTCTTGGAGGAATCCTTTTGCTCGCTTTGTTGGAAAAAGTAGTAGGCTGCAACCACAAGGCCGATAATTCCGAGGGCTATGTAGAGAAAATTCTTGTTGCTGTCCCATACTTCGCGCTCGTCGTAAGGGCGCTCGGCAATCTCCTCGACAGTTAAACCTGCCGGGGTTTCCCTTGTGCTGGCGTCCACGGGCTCCTCGCTGGAGGAAACATCGTTCGCGTTATCTGGGTCGGATTTGTTTTCGTTAATGGCCATAAGGCGTATGAAGCAAAGGAAACATGGTCTTGATTTTTACCGTAAAGTCAACGGCAACCCTTCCTTTATAGGGGAACAAGGGTGAAGCGTAATAACGAAAATCGGATCCTTCTAGTCGAAGACCACGGTTTTGTTACGGTAGACCAATACTCGATTCTGCAAATGCCGGCGGACTGCGCTGGCAAGTACGATCTTCTCTAGATCGCGTCCCTTCTCAATTAGGTCCGAAGGGCCGTGTCGATGGCTAACCTGCGCCACGTCCTGACCGATAATAGGCCCCTCGTCCAAGTCTTCGGTCACGTAGTGGGCCGTAGCGCCGATCAACTTGACACCTCTGCGGTAGGCTTGGTGATAAGGCTTTGCGCCAGCGAAAGAGGGCAGGAAAGAATGATGAATGTTAATGACCGGACAACCCACCTTTTCCAGAAATTCCTTGCTTAGGATTTGCATATATCGGGCAAGTACCACCAGTTCCACGCCCTGCTTGCGAATCCAATCGAGCTGCATCTCCTCAACTTCAGGCTTGTTGGCCGAAGAAACCGGACAATGAAGGAAGGGAAGGCCATATGAGCGAGACGCTTCCTCCAAGATCGAATGATTAGAAATGACCCCCGCGAATTCAGCATCCCACTCCCCTGCTCTTACCCGCAGGATCAAATCGTGGAAACAATGCCCGGCGGTAGAGACCATGATCGCTACCTTAGGGCAGTCTCCGCTCAGAGCCATGCGTACGTTCATCCCTAGTTCCATGGAAGCCATTTCCTTAAACGAGTTCGCTTCCTCGCTCAAATCACAAGGTTGAATCGGGTCCCATTCGACGCGCTGGAAAAAAACGTTTTCCTGCCTGTCCAAGTGCTGGTCAGCATGCAATACGTTTCCGCCCCGCTCATGTATCCAACCCGCAAGCTTCGCCACGATGCCAGGCTGATCCGGGCCGTACAGCAAGGCGACGATGGACTGCGTCATAACCGACTATTCCGATCTCAATAGCCCTGTAACGGCTTGACCGAAAACTTTCGGTCCTTGAGGGAACGGATCCCATCTAGGGCGGCAAAGGCCGAACCAAGCGTAGTGATGACCGGCACGCCATGAAGCACCGCCTCGCTTCGGATGTCGTTCTCATCCCTTCTCGGAATGAGCCCAAGGGGGGTGTTGATGACCAATTGAACCTTCCCGTTCTTGATCAAGTCGGCTACGTTGGGCCTGCCCTCGCTGATCCTCAGGATACTCTCGGAAGGAATCCCGTTGTCATTGAGGAAACGAGCCGTACCCTCGGTTGAGTAAAAGGAAAAACCAAGGGAAGCCAGACCTTGAGCGACTTCAAGGGCCTTTTCCTTATCCGAATCCTTCACGCTCAAGAAGACGTTCCCAGACAAGGGCAGAGACGGTTTGGCAGCCATCTGGGTCTTGGCGTAGGCCATGCCAAAATCCTCATCCTGGCCCATGACCTCTCCCGTGCTGCGCATCTCGGGGGTCAGGACGATGGGAGAACCGGGAAAACGATTGAAGGGAAAGACCGATTCCTTAATAGCCCAGTGCCGAGGGTGAATTTCTTCGACAAAGCCAAGGTCCCGAAGTTTGGATCCGGCCATGACTTTTGCTCCAAGCTTAGCCAGGGGAACTCCAATGGCCTTGCTTACGAATGGGATGGTACGAGATGCTCGGGGATTAACCTCGATCACGAAAAGATCACCATCCTTTATCGCAAACTGGATGTTCATAAGCCCAACCACCTTAAGGGCATCGGCCAGAGCATGAGAGGCCTTCCGCACTACTTCGATGACCTCTTCGGGCAAGTCGTGCGGTGGAAGAACCATAGCCGCATCACCACTGTGAACGCCGGCAAACTCAATATGCTGGAGCATGCCTCCTACCACGGTAGTCTCTCCATCAGAGATGCAGTCCACATCGAGTTCGATTGCCTCCTCCAGAAACTTGTCCAAGAGAACGGGCTTGCCGGGAGCAACCGCGAAAGCTTCCTTGACCACTCCTTCGAGTTCCTTTTCGTCGTACACGATGAACATCCCTCTTCCGCCGAGCACGAAGGAAGGCCGCAGGAGAATAGGATACCCGATTCGCGCTGCGGCCGCCTTGGCATCCTCCGGTAAAAGAGCGGTTTCGTTCTGGGGTTGCTTGAGGCCAAGTTCATCGAGGGTCTGTTTGAATTTCTCGCGATCCTCAGCCAAGTCAATGCTCTCTGGTGAAGTCCCTATGACGTTGACGCCGGCCTCTTGAAGGCCGGTCGCTAGGTTAAGGGGCGTTTGTCCCCCGTACTGAACGATTGCTCCATCACATTTTTCCTGGTGATAAACTTCCAGCACGTCTTCGAGAGTCAGTGGTTCGAAATAGAGGCGATCCGAAACGTCGTAATCCGTGGACACGGTTTCGGGGTTGGAGTTGATCATGACAGTCTCGTAACCAATTTCACGCAGAGCGAAGGAGGCATGGACGCAGCAGTAGTCGAATTCTATTCCTTGGCCGATTCGATTGGGTCCACCGCCGAGAATCATGATCTTTCGCTTTTCGGATCTGGAAATCTCATTCTCGTCTCCGTAAGAAGAGTAAAAGTATGGCGTATAGGCCTCGAATTCAGCGGCGCAGGTATCCACGAGACGGAAGGTAGTAGAAACCCCGGCTTCCTCCCTCGCCTTGCGGACTTCAGATGGATCACAGGACCAGAAGTCGCCCAGCTGGCGATCTGAAAACCCATATTCCTTCGCCCTCCGAAAGCTTTCCGTATCCATGTCCTTCAGAGAAAGCCCCGCCAATTCCTTTCCCAAAAGGAAAATCTGGTTAAGTTGCTCGACGAACCAGCGATCGATTCCCGACTGGGTACAAATTTGCTCCGGCGTCATACCTATTTCAAACGCCTTGAAAATAAACTGTGGCCTTTCCGCAGAAGGCCTTTTGACTCCTGCCCGAACCATGGAAGAATCAAGTTCATCCCCCGTCAACTTGCCTGCATCAAAGCCCTTAAGGCCAATTTCCAGAGATCGCATGGCCTTCTGGAAGGACTCCTTGAAGGTACGACCGATGGCCATAGCCTCGCCCACCGACTTCATGGCGGAGGTCAGGGTCGAATCGGTCTCGGGGAATTTCTCGAAGGTAAAGCGGGGAACCTTGGTTACGACATAGTCGATCGAGGGCTCGAAGCAGGCGGGGGTTTCCTTGGTAACGTCGTTCTGCAGTTCATCCAAAGAATAGCCGACGGCAAGTTTGGCGGCGAACTTGGCGATGGGAAAACCCGTTGCCTTTGACGCGAGGGCCGAACTGCGCGACACCCGGGGGTTCATCTCAATCACAACCATGCGTCCATTCTCAGGGCTGGTTGCAAATTGGATGTTGCTCCCTCCGGTCTCGACGCCGATTTCCCGTATGCAGGCGAAGGAAGCGTCCCTCATGAGCTGGTATTCCTTGTCCGAAAGGGTCATGGCCGGAGCAATCGTAATGGAATCCCCCGTGTGCACGCCCATGGGATCGAAATTTTCGATCGAACAAATGACCACGCACTGGTCCTTGTAATCGCGCATCACCTCCATCTCGTACTCTTTCCACCCCAGCAGGCACTCTTCCATCAGAACCTGACCGATAGGGGATGCATCCAAGCCCTGGCGAAGCATCTGGTCGAATTCCTCACGGTTGTAGGCAATGCCTCCACCGGTTCCCCCCAAAGTGTAAGCCGGACGCAAAATAATGGGGAAATCCCCCAAATCAGGCAGCTTGTCCCTAGCCTCCTCAAGCGAATGCACGGAGAAGGAAAGAGCTACGTCCAAGCCGATCTCCACCATGGCCTGCTTGAACAATTCCCTGTCTTCGCCCTTCTTGATCGCATCCGGCTTGGCTCCGATCATCTCGATATCATGATCATCCAGGATACCCGCGGAAAATAGGTCCAAGGAAAGATTGAGTCCGGTTTGACCGCCCAAAGTGGGAAGTAGGGCATCCGGCTTTTCTCGCTCGATGATCTTGGTCACGCTCTCAACGGTCAGGGGCTCCACGTAGGTGGCGTCGGCGAACTCGGGATCGGTCATGATGGTGGCCGGGTTGCTGTTGACCAGCGAAACCCGATACCCTTCCTCGCGCAGGGCTTTGCAAGCCTGAGCCCCGCTATAATCGAATTCGCAGGCTTGACCGATTATGATAGGGCCGGATCCTATGATGAGGATGTGTTCGATGTCGTTTCTTCTAGGCATGCAAAGGTTTTGATGATGGTCTGGATCAGGAGAAAGAAAACTCCTGCGTGAGACTTTAAAAGTTGTTTGAACGATTTAATCAAATCCAAAGAGGAAAAATGACGAATCCAAAGAAGCGAAGATAAGGTGAATCGCAACCAAAAGCCATTTTCATCTCATTTCCGCAAGCCGATCGATTCTCGTTCACAAAAGGAGAGGCAACGCCTCCCCTCCGGCCGCCTCTGAAATCGCATCCTTGATCTCATCGGAGCCGGAAACCAACTGAATGGTCTTTCCTATGGTATGAGCATTATGCAGAGCCTCCATGACACAGTCGGCCAAGTCCTCCCTTGATAGAGTTCCTCGTCCTCCGAGGTCTTCAGCCGCCCGAATCAAACCGGTCCCGGGCTCATCGAGCAGGGTACCGGGGGCAAGTATGGTATAGTCGAGCCCCGACGCGCGGAGATGCTCGTCCGCAACCCCCTTGGCCCGCAGGTAATGACGAATGCGCTCGGATTGGCTTTTCGGGTCCGCGCCGATGGCGCTGATCATGACGAACCGCCGCAGACCTACACGCTTGCAGTCATCGATCAGTCGGATGGCGGAATCCTGATCTACCTCAATGGTTTTCTCAGGCCCAGTGTGGCTCCCTGAGCCGGCGCTGAAGACCACGGCATCCAAACCGGGAAGAAAATCAGCCAAGCCACCCTCCAGATCCCCCGTTACTGAAGGCACTCCCAGGGCCGTGAACTTCATTTGCTGACGCTCGTCTCTGATCAGGGCCAACGGTGAGAACCAAGATGACTTCCACATCTTTCCGCTCAGGAGTGTCCCTACCTTTCCATTGGCCCCTACGATTAGTACCTTCACTCAGACATCGCTAAACCCACCTGAAGGAGTTGGCAAGTAATCGATGGCGAGAATTTGTTCGTCCTTGACTTGGGAACCTTGTATGGATGGCTGGATTTGAAACCCAAATGACTGAGCAGGTAAGAACGAGAATCGCGCCTTCGCCTACCGGGGCGCCCCATGTTGGAACCGCCTACATGGCGCTTTTCAACCTTGCTTTTGCCCGCAGGCACCAGGGCAAGATGGTCCTGCGCATAGAGGACACCGACCGAGCTCGCTCCACACCCGGATCCGAGCAGGCCATACTCGACGCACTCTCTTGGCTGGGAATCGAATGGGACGAGGGACCGGACTGCGGTGGAGACTACGGACCCTACCGCCAAAGCGAGCGACTGGAGCTCCACCAAGCGGAAATCGACAGGCTCCTTGAGCAAGGGGACGCCTACCGATGCTTTTGCTCACCCGAGAGGCTCGATGAGCTCAGGAAGGAGCAAATGGCGAGAAAGGAAACGCCCCGCTACGACGGGCGTTGCCTGGCTTTGCCCCCTGAGGAATCCAAGCAAAGGGCGAAAAACGGGGAGCCCTTCGTTGTGAGGATGAAGATTCCCAGTGAAGGCGAGTGCCGGTTCATGGACGAATTGCGTGGGGAAGTCGTAATCGACTGGAGCCAGGTGGACCATCAGGTTATCCGCAAGTCGGATGGCTATCCCACCTATCACCTAGCCAACGTGGTGGACGACCACCATATGCGGATCAGCCACGTGATCCGCGGGGAGGAGTGGATCAACTCCGTCCCCAAGCACTTGCTCCTCTACAAGCTCCTCGGTTGGAATCCTCCCGCCTTCGCCCATTTGCCGCTTTTGCGCAACCCCGACAAGTCCAAGCTTTCCAAGCGCCGCAATCCAACTGGAATCTTTTACTATCGCGACGCCGGTTTCCTTCCCGAGGCCATGATCAATTACCTTGGCATGATGGGATATACCCTGCCCGACCAGCGAGAGGTCTTTTCACTCGGCGATCTCAGCGAGACTTTCGACCTCAAGAGAATCAGCTTGGGCGGACCGGTTTTCGACCTCGATAAACTCAGGTGGCTCAACGGACGCTACCTTAGGGAAAAGCTAAGCGAGGAGGAGGTCATTGACCGTCTCTTGACCTGGAAGGCCGGCAAGGGCTTTCTCGAGCGCGTCCTGCCCCTCGCGCTGAAGAGGCTTGAAACCTTGTCGGATTTCTTTCCCTTGGCCCAGTTCCTCCTTGCCGACAAGCTTGAGTATACCGTGACTGAACTGACGGGGAAGCTTGACCCCGGCGAGGCGGCGCGATTGCTCAAGATCGCGGAATGGGAGCTTGAAAAGACGGCGGAGTGGAATCGTGACGAGCTATCTTCTCTTTTCCAGAGAATGGCGCAAACGGAGGAAATGAAACTCAAGGAACTACTGCCTCTTTTCTTCGTCGCGATAACCGGGAGTACGGTATCCCTTCCTCTTTTCGACGGCATGTCCCTGCTCGGTCCCGATTTGAGCCGAACCCGCATTCGTCTGGCACTTGAAAAACTGGCTGATACGGGCAATGGACTAAGCAAAAAGGGTCTGAAGTCCCTTGAGAAGGAATATCGCAAAGCTTACGGGGACCGAGTCGACTGATCATTCTGCCACGAATCAATCTGCCATGACGGAAGAAGACCAAAACGAGAAACCCCTCGATTTCATTCGAACCAAAGTAAAGGAGGACCAGGAATCGGGAAAGAACGAGAGCCGCGTCCATACGCGCTTCCCCCCGGAGCCAAACGGCTATCTCCACCTCGGGCACGCCAAGAGCATCTGTCTGAATTTCGGCATTGCCAAGGAATTCGGCGGACTATGCAACCTGCGTCTGGACGATACCAATCCGGTAGCGGAGAAGACCGAATACGCCGAGGCCATCAAGGAGGACGTCAAGTGGCTTGGATTCGACTGGGAGGACCGGTTCTTTCATGCCTCTGACTATTTCGGGCAATTATTCGACTGGGCCATCAAGCTCATTCGGGACGGCAAGGCCTTCGTCTGCGACTTGAGTTTTGAGGAAATGCGAGAACTCCGGGGCAACCTGACGGAACCCGGTAAGGAAAGCCCCTTTAGGGAACGTTCGGTAGAGGAAAACCTCGAGCTGTTCGAGAAAATGAAAGCCGGTGAATTTCCCGAGGGTTCGAAAACCCTGCGGGCCAAGATCGACATGTCCTCCCCCAACATCAACCTGCGTGACCCGGTCATATACCGCATCCTCCACCAGGAGCATCCCAAAACCGGGGACGAGTGGAAGATTTATCCTTCCTACGACTTTGCGCACGGCCAATCAGACTCCATCGAGGGCATCACCCATTCCCTGTGCACCCTGGAGTTCGAGCACCACCGCCCCTTATACGACTGGTTCTGCGAAAACCTTGGCATCCACCACCCCCAGCAGATCGAGTTCGCCCGCCTTAACATGACTTACGTCGTGATGAGCAAGCGCAAGATGCTCCGTCTGGTCGAGAAAGGATACGTCGATGGCTGGGACGACCCCAGAATGGCCACGCTTCAGGGAATGAGAAGGCGAGGATTCACTCCCGAGTCGATCCGCGAATTTGCCGAGCGGGTCGGTTTGGCCAAGAGGGAGAACATGATCGAGGTGGAGCTGCTCGAGCATTGCCTGCGGACTGATCTTAACAAGCGGGCCCCCCGCAGGCTTGGCGTCCTCCGGCCCCTTAAGGTGGTGATCGAGAACTACCCTGAAGGCAAGAGCGAAGGGCTTGAAGCAGTCAACAACCCCGAGAATCCTGACGAAGGAACCCGACAGGTTTCCTTTTCCCGGGAAATCTTCATCGACCGAAACGACTTCATGGAGGATCCGCCCAAGAAATATTTCCGGCTCGCCCCGGGGTCGGAAGTACGGCTCAAGTATGCCTATTACGTGACCTGCAGGGAAGTAATCAAGGATGAGGATGGAGAAGTATGCGAACTGGTTTGCTCCTACGACCCCGAGAGCCGTGGAGGAGACTCGCCCGATGGAAGAAAAGTCAGGGGCACGATCCAATGGGTGGATGCGGCAACCGCCGTGCAAGCCGAGGTTCGCCTCTACGACCGTCTCTTCTCGAACCCTACCCCCGAACAAGCCGAGGACGGAAGCGACTTCACCGACCACCTCAATCCGGATTCACTCATCAAAATCAAGGACGCCCTAGTCGAGCAGGCGGCATCCCTCCTTTCACCCGGCGAACCTTTCCAACTCGAGCGCATCGGATATTTCTGCGCCGATCCCGACTCAACCACCGAGAAGCGGGTCATTCTCAACCGGAGCGTAGCCCTCCGGGACAGTTGGGCCAAGACAAGCAAATAGCCCTCGAAAAGGCCCGGTTCGGTGATCGGATTCGTGCTTGCCATGCGTTCATCATTTGCGATCATTATTCAAACTACCCTTGTTCCTTAAATCATAAACCAGCCTAATTAAATCATGAGTAGTCAAGAGTCAGATCCTGATATGAAATTATTTTGGGGGTGCTTCATCGCCCTCAT
>DLRY01000007.1 GCA_002500665.1 Opitutia bacterium UBA7876 | reverse complement strand
CCGAAAGTGAGGCCCGGGATGGTGGTGGGGATTTCCCCGTTGATGCTGCGGTATTCCGAGGGCGCGGACATTTTTGGGTCGAAGAACTCGATGTGGGGAGGGCCGCCCTGGAGGAAGAGAAGGACGACCGACTTGTTGCGCATGGGCTTGCCCTGGGCTACGGCCTTTGCCTTGGCTACGAGCAACCCGGGGAGAGTGAGGCTGCCCAGTCCCAATCCGGCAAGGGATCCCGCTTTCAGGAAATCACGACGGCCCAACCCTGCGCAGGTCTGATTCGGCTTATGGTCGGATACGGTCAGCATGTCTCGCGTATGTGATTTATTTATCATTTTTTATAACGTTGGGCAATCGGCGATTGAGGCCGATTGCACTTTTTTCCCTGAAGGAGTCCGGGAATTTCTTGGGCTTGCCTCCAAACTTTTTCTTTTCTTGTATGCACCCGTCCAAGTCATTCGGAACCTTAACCCGCAAAGCCTCAAGCCATGTGCTCGCCCGCCATCATCGAACAAGTCAAGAAACGCATCAGCCGACGCAACGCCCTGGCCGGGCTCGGTGCTGCGGGAGCGACCGCCGCATCGGGTTGCCTGCCGGGGGCCAAGGCCAAGAATAAGGGCTGGGGGTCGAAGCCCGAGGAGCAGGTATCCTTTTCCCGGGTGGTCGACTTGAGCCATACCCTGCACCCGGAATTCCCGGCTTGGTTCGAGGCCGGCGTGGAGGTGACGACAAGGGGCAAGCGCACCTTCGTTCCGCCCGCCATCGTGGAGGTCAAGCCGGTCTTCGAGTGGGAACCGGACAAGGTCAACCTCAATCAGGTCACCTATTGGGAGCACGTCGGCACCCATATGGATGCCCCCGCCCACTTTTCCGAGGGAAGCACGGTGGACGAGATTCCGGTGGAGGATCTCGTGCTGCCCTTGGTCGTGGTGGATATCAAGGCCCGCGCGGCCAAAGATCCGCTTGCTCTTCTCAATATTGAGGACTTGCGGGCCTGGGAGGACGAACACGGACCCATCCCCGACCGGGCTTGCGTGGCCATGAACAGCGGATGGGACAAGCACGTCGGCTCGCCCAGGTACAAGAGCCTGGACGAGGAGGGCAAGCACCGCCAACCGGCCTTTCACATCGATGCCATCGAGTATCTTATGGAAGCCCGCAAGGTGGTTGCCATTGCGGTGGATACCTTTTCCTTCGACAACCAGCATTCCCCGGGAAGCGACGTCCATTACCGCTGGCTGGGGGACGAGCGCTGGGGGCTCGAGAACGTCAACAACCTCGACGAGGTTCCCGCCAAGGGCGCCACCATCGTCGTGGGACAACCCTCAATCAAGGGTGGTTCGGGCGGTCCCAACCGAACCATGGCCTTGGTTTGAGGCCCTTTCCGAGGCGCTTTTCAGGTTGCGAAAAAGGTCGATCTCTGAGATAAGGGGAAGTTGGCTTCCGCGTTCTTCTTAGGCTTCCTTTCCATCTCTTTCCCATGCAACCCATCAAGGAAAACCAGGATGTGATTCATCGCATCGATCCCGAGAGCTCGGAGGAGATCTCGCACCAGTTCGAGGAACTGGTACGCCTTCTCGAGTCGGGTTCGGACGATGATGTGTCGGGTCACTTGGAGGACTTCCACCATTCCGATCTTGCGGATGCGGTGGGGTTGGTTTCGGGGGCCCTTCGCAAGCGTCTGCTCGGCCTGGTCAAGGTCGAGCTGGATCCGGATCTCCTGTTCGAACTGGAGGACCACTTGCGCAAGGAAGTCACCGACACGCTCTCGCCCAAGGAGGTGGCCGAGGTCATTACTGAGATGGATTCCGATGAAGCCGTCCAGGTGCTCGAGGATATGGACGAGGTGGAGCGGGATGAGATTCTCAGCGAGGTTCCCGAGGAAGAGCGCGAGGACATCGAAACCGGACTGGCTTATCCCGAGGAGACGGCCGGCCGGAGAATGCAGACGGATTTCGTCTCGGTGGGCACGAACTGGGACGTGGGAAGCACCATCGACTACCTCCGCGAGGAGGAGGACCTGCCCGAGGAATTCCTCGACTTGTTCGTTATCGACGAGGCGTCCAAGCCGGTGGGCGTTATCTCCCTTTCCCGCATCCTGCGGTCTCCGCGTCCCACCCTGATGCGCGAGATTTGCGACGAGACCCAAGTCATCGTCCCCGCCGACATGGTGCAGGAGGAAGTAGCCCTGCTTTTCGAGAAGTACGACTTGACGACGGCTGGCGTGGTCGATGGGGGAGGCAAACTGATCGGCATGATCACGGTGGACGACGTCATGGAAGTGGCCCGTGAGGAATTCGATGAGGATATCCTGCGCCTCGGCGGGGTGGGGGAGGAAACCGTCGACGATGGGGTTCTGCAGGCATCGACCAAGCGCTTTACCTGGTTGTTGGTCAACTTGGGTACGGCCGTCCTCGCTTCGATGGTGATTGCCCTTTTCGACGCCACCATCGAGCAGATGGTGGCCCTTGCCGTACTCATGCCCATCGTCGCTTCCATGGGGGGGAATGCGGGTACCCAGACCCTGACCATCACCGTGCGTGCGCTCGCTACCAGGGAACTTACTGCCTACAATGCCTTTCGGACCTTCCGCAAGGAGCTCGCGGTTGGCTTTCTCAACGGTTGCGTCTTCGCGGCCCTCGCGGGCTTGCTCACCCTGCTCTGGTTCGACGATGCCATTCTCGGCGGAGTCATTGCCGGAGCCATGGTCATCAACATGATGGTGGCCGGCTTGTCGGGGGTAGCCCTTCCCCTGGTTCTGGACCGTCTAAAGGTCGACCCCGCGATCGCGTCGGGGGTTTTCGTCACGACCCTGACCGACGTGGTCGGCTTCTTCGCCTTTCTGGGCCTGGCCTGGTGGGCCTTTCCGATTACGCTCTGATTGCCATGTCCGGGATGCGCGTACTGGTTACCGGTTCCACGGGCTGCATTGGAAACCATGCCGTCCGCATCCTGCTGGACGAGGGGGCCAAGGTCTTCGGCTTCAACCGAACCGCCCCGGAGGACGATCTGCCCGAAAACTATGCCCACGTCT
>DLRY01000064.1 GCA_002500665.1 Opitutia bacterium UBA7876 | reverse complement strand
AGCCTTTTCATCAAAGGATTCGCCTCTTCTCCAATTCCCAGAGTGGTATAATACTTCTGCAAGAGTTCTTGGCTTTCAAGCTCCTGCAGAAGAGCCCGAACGAACGTATTTCCAGTGGGATGGCATACGAGAAACCTTCTTTGGGCGATCATTTTGCCCTGATGCGGTTTCTTGACCAAAAGTGTACGGGACGTTCCACGCACAGGTAGAAGAGCCATCCCAATGGGCAGACTAGGCAAAGATAACCCAGAGAAACGAGGAAGTTTGCGGGCTTCTCCGCGAAAATCGAGATATGCAGGTATCCGAAGAGCTTAAACAGAGGAAAGTGAACGAGGTACACGGAAAAAGAAATCTTTCCCAACCATGAAAGAAAGCGATACAAGGCTCGCAGCAACGAATTTGACGAGTTGTTTCGCCAACTCAAGGTGAGGAAAAGAAGGCAGAGATAAAAACAGGCCCAGAGGAGGTACTGCACCCAAGCGTTCCAATCCTGTAGTCGACTGGCGAGTGCAAGACCCAAGCTAAGCAATAGGGGTGGAATGATGAGGACATAAGATAGGTTTGAGAGTTTGTTTTTTCGGTAAAGGCATGCCGCCCAAGCTCCCAGCAGCCAGACCGGCCAAAAGAAAAGCGCGGTGAAACTGGTCCAGGCAAAACCTTGGTTTGAAAGATATACGCCCCAGATGCTTAGCCCTCCGGCAAATACCCAAAGAAAAGGGGACTTCAGCTTGGAGAAAAATATAAAGGCAACGGGATAAAGAAGATAGAATTCCATCTCCAGAGGTATGGTCCAGAGGGATGGATTGCTTAAGAATTGTCCCCTGTCCGGGGGATAATTCTGGGTAAGGGAAAGCACTCTCCAGATTCTTCCGGGATCCCAAGTTTGGTCGCTCCAAAAAAGGTGGCAGAAATAGGTGATCGCAGCAGTCAGAACTACGGCTACAAGGTAGGGCGGATAAATTCGAAGAAATCTTCGAAGGATGTAGGCCTTCCAATTGGGATGACTGTTTTCCGCAAAAGGGTAGTGGATACAAAAACCGCTAATGAGAAAGAAAAGAAGGATGGCATACCCCAGAAAAGGGGCGGGTACGGACAACCATGCAACGGCCCTCTCGAACGCGGTGTAGCTTTCGGGGAAGTTGGAGATTTCCCGCCATCCCACCCACAAGTCTACCCTGACGTGATAGAGCAAGATTCCCAGGCAGGAAAGCCCTCTTAGGAAATCTATGGAGGCGACGCGTTTGAGCTTGCTCATCTTCTATGAAGGAGTTCGAGGTACTGGGAAGCGTATTCGTCCAGCGGGCGAACGTAATCCCCCAATCTTTCCTTGGTGAGCCTGGTCATTCTCTCATATTGAGCGTCTTCCATTTCAACGGCCCGTTTCATGCAATTCATCAGGGAGTCTACCTTGCCCGGTTCGCACACCAGGGCATGAGCTCCTCCGGTCTCCTTCACGCCGCCATCTGCGCTTACGATGCAGGGTACGCCAACTGATCGCGCCTCGAGCGGGGTCAATCCCAGGTCCTCCCTGGTATGAGGTGGCGTTACCATCCATTTTGCGTTTCGAGTCTGGTTTTGCCTCTCTTCCTCGCTGACGAAACCAAGCAGGCGGACTCCTTTCGTTTTGGTCTGAGAAAGCATCCGCTCGATTTCAGGACGCAAAGGCCCGTCGCCAAGTACGGTGAGAGGCCATGCCTCGGGATCCGGAGCCAACTCGGAGTATGCCTTGATCAGGACCCGCAATCCTTTGTTTGGAATCCATCTTCCCAGAAAAAGAAATCCCCTCCGCTTGCTGGGCTCAGTTTCGCCACTCGGCATTCTGGATATCACCGGCAGGCGGGCGCTGCCTTTCCTGCGGGTTCTTTCCCATGTGTCCCATACGAATTCGGATATATACCACCTGCGGTCCGCGGATCTTACCGCCCATCGCCATGCCAAGAGTCGAGGATGCAACCCCCGTCTTCGCCAATTGTAGACGGTCATGACGCAGGGTAGGTTTCTTCTTTTGGCCAGCCATACTCCCTCAACCATGGGGTTATGCAGGTGGACGAGGTCACATTCCTCAAAGGCGGTGCCTGCAAGGAGCTTGCCTCCATCTACGTAATCGGTCGAGAAACGATGATCCTCTTGGGTTGTCCAGCTTTTACGGATTTCCTCTTCGCTGCTCTCAATAGAGCCGTCATTCGAGTATCCCGAGACTTTTTTTCTCAACAGGCGAACCGAGGCTCCCCGTCTAAGCAAATCCTCCGCCAAAGTGAGGCAGAAAGTCTCGATTCCTCCGAATTTGCCAAGGCAGGGTGCCAGCATCAGGATGCGAAGGCCCGATAAATCAAGGGACGAATTTTTGCCTACCATCTGTCGAGGCGCGTATTAATCCATCTTGTGACCTGATTCTTGCCGTAGGATAAGGGGCCACGGGGTCGACATGGTTCGAGCAGGACCTGCATCGGTTGCTCCAAGGGCTCGATTTCTTCTTCCATCCCTGTGATGATGGGTAGCCAATGCTCTCGGTAGGAGCCCAAGAGATGAACCCCAAAGGTTTTCTCGGAAATCTTGGCATTCGGATAAAGGTTGGGAAGTTGAAGAGGGGAAACAACCCGGGCCTGACAGCGTGAGGCCAAGCCGGCCTGAGCCGTGGGAAGAACCCATTCCGGGATATTATGAAGGTCTTTCCTTCCCAAGAACCACTCCAGGTATTCCCAGTCGATCATTTCCTTGTCCCAGCATACCACGGCGGTAGTGATTCCCTGAACGATGCTCGGGCGATCCCCGAATCCCAAAAATTGCCAGGGACGCAGGCAGTAGGCATCCCACTGGGTATCCCGAAGAAAGAGAGCGCCGTTATTGACGCTGGAGGGGGAGAATAATCCGCAGAACGGACGGAGGAAGAGAATGTCGGCGTCAAGGTAGAAACTGATGGAGTCATCAGGGTTGGCGAAAAGAGGATCAAAGAACTCCTGGCCCCAGAAGGATTCACGCCGTATGGACTGACAATGGGGGCGCCCCTGTAGGTTATCCATTGTTCGCTCCAAACTTTTCTTCGGGTCTGTGAAGGAAGCCTTTCCGAGAAGTTGTCTTTGGATATCCTGTAGATCCGATTCCATCAAGGTGCCGTCGTGGTGAATGAGCAGGGAGATTTCCTCCCGGCAATGATCGAGGAGCGACTGAAGGCATCGGAGATAGAAGGGAAGCCCCTTGGCGCCAATCAAAGATTGAACGACTACTGGGTTCTGGAGGTTTTGGTTGGCGTTCAATGAAGTTCGAACCAGGAGATGATCTCCGACGCGATTTTCCCAATGGATTCACGGGGAATTTCGGGAAAGAGTGGGAGGGATAGGTTTCTCTGATAAAAGGCTTCCGTATTGGGAAGGTCATCCTCTCCTCGAATCCTGCCGGCATAAGCCGGGTGCCTGTGAACGGGAAGCGGGTAGTGCAAGCCGGTTTGGATATTCTTTTCGCGAAGGTGCGTTGCCAAGCCGTCCCTGTTTTCGCACTCGATCACGTAGAGGTGCATTGCATGAAGCTCATTCTTTTTTCTCAAGGGTCTGACAAGGGGGAGCCCGTTCAGGGAATCGTCGTAAAGATCGGCCGCTTGGCGCCGCTTCCGGTTGTCTTCCTCCAGATGCCTGAGCTTAACCCTGAGAACGGCAGCCTGCAGCTCATCGAGGCGACTGTTGACGCCTTGATGAAGGCTTTGCCGGCTTTCGTCCCAACCATACTGGCGTAACCTTTTCAGGTGATCGGCCTTCTCCGCATCCTTGCAGAGGATCATGCCGCCGTCCCCAATGGCTCCCAAGTTTTTGGTGGGATAGAAACTGAAGGTGCCCAAAACCCCGAAGGTGCCGACTTGCCGTCCATCAGTTTGCGCGGCGTGGGCCTGCGAACAGTCCTCGACAACCGGCAGATCGAGCCGGTGGGCCAACTCCATCACCGTCTTCATTGAGCAGGGTTGGCCATAGATATGAACGGGGACGATTGCTTTGGTTGACGTGCTTGCCCTTGCCTCGATTGACTGAGGACAGATGCAGCGGGTGAGCGGATCAATGTCGGCGAAAACCGGAACGCAACCAGCTTGCTCGATTGCGGCTACCGTGGCCACGGCAGTGTGGGAAACGGTGATCACCTCATCCCCCTCACCTAATCCCAAAGACTGGAGGGCAAGGGCAATGGCATCGGTGCCATTACCTAGGCCGACTGCCTTGCATTCCTCCCCGTGGAAGGCTGCAAACTCGTTTTCAAAACTTTCGACCTCCTTGCCAAGGGCGTACCATCCCGATTCGAGCACCAGCCTTATGGCTTGGTCTATATCACTCCTTCTGGAAAGGTAGGATGCCAAAGGGTCGTTAAAGGGAATCATCGAAGGATTGCTTATACGTAGTGGCTGAATTCGCTTTGAAAGTATTCAATGGTTTTGGCTATGCCCTCATCGAAGGAGACTTTGGGTTCCCAGCCGAATTTATTTCGAAAGGCTTGGTAACTGCAAATGAAGTCACCCACGTCGATGGCTTTTCGGTTTTCGGGGAAGGGAACTTTCCTGAAGGTTGCCCCCTCGACTTTTCCGCACATTAGTTTTGCCGTCTCCTCCAGAGTAATCGGGTCGGATGCGCCCAAGTTGAAGATCTTCCCATCAGCTTTTGTCTCTTGAGCCGCAATCAGGAGCGCATCCACCACGTCTTCGACAAAGTTGTAATCTCGTCTCTGCATACCATCTCCGTACACTTGAATGGGGGTTCCTTCCAGCAGGTTTCGAATCCAGATGCCGAGAAAGGTCTGACGCGCGTCCTTGATCCTCATCCTCGGGCCATAGGTATTCGTAAGACGGAGTACGCTCGAGCGAATCCCGTAAACGTCGTTATAGACGATGTGGTACCACTCGCCGGCCATCTTGTTCACCCCATTCACGTCGACCGGGTGCCATGGATGCTTCTCGTCGACGGGTAGGTACTGCGGTCTGCCGTAGATCTGGCGCGTGCTGGCAAAGACAATTCGTATGCCTGGGTTGTGCGTACGGCAGGATTCCAGGATCGACAATTGGGCCTTTGCGTTGATGTCAAGGTCGGTGAACGGGTTTTCCATTGAATCAAGATGACTGGTTTGGCCTGCCAGATTAAAGAGAAAATCCTGTTCCGGAATCACGCGTTGCATGGCCTCGGATTCACGCACGTCCGCAAAATCGATCTTCACTTGATCCTCGAGTTCTCCGAGGTTATGAAGATTCCCGCCGTACTCGGGAATCATGCTGTCGAGGATGGTGACGTTGGCTCCTTGTAGTACGAGTCTGCGGGCCAAATTTGACCCAATAAAACCCAAACCACCGGTGATGAGAACGTTTCTGTCCTTCATCGAATAGCTTGGTTGGTCTTTGCTGCCATTGGTGAAGTTAGATCGAGTCGAGAAATTCTGTCGCGGTGTGGGAGACGCCGTTCAGGAATTTCGGCCGAGGTTTCCTAAGTATTGCTTGAATGGAGTCATCAAACCTAGGATCGTTTAGTAAGGCAATCCGGCTTTTGAAGGGACCTGGGGGAGAAAGGAAACGATCGGGGGTGTCGCCGTCGTCGTAAGCCATTACGGGCAGACCGTGCTCGAGCATAGCGGCGGTTGCTCCGCTTTTTCCGAGAACGTCGTAAGGGGTAGTGGAAAAGCCCAGGTCGGACAGTTGCAGGCGTCTGGAAATTTCGTCATCGGGGAGTTCGTTGGTTACTTCAATCTCGATCCCTTTCGCTCCGGCCGCTCCCTCTAGCTTGGAGAGACCCGATCTCTCCCTCTGCCTTCCGAGAACGAGGATTCTCGACTTGATATCCATTCCTTCCCCAAGTTGGCTGAGGCGACAAACGAGGGTTTCGTAGGGGAAGTTGTCATAAAGGGTTCCGAAGTGAACTGCCTCGAGCTCGTTATTACTGTTTTGCCGACGACTGCTCTTTGTGCGTTTAAAGGGAATGTTGCCAAATAGATAAAGGTACTTCGCTTCAATCCCATGGCAGTTCAATCGGTGGAGGTAGGCTGAATTGGTGGTTTGAGTCAAACAGGGTCTTGCTTGTCCGAGGAAACGGAGAATTTCCGAGCGTTGACGCCATCCTCTGAATTTTTGCTTCCAGTTTGCCGCCGGGTAGGAACCTATCCAGATTTCGTGAAAGAGAACATGGGTTTTCCTAAGGGAAAGCGTCTCTGCCAAAGCGGTCAGGTCATGTCCCGAAATCCCGCTTTTTGAAAAGGCATAGGGAGCAAATTGCAGGCTCACCAAGTCGGCCTTCGGCAGGCTCTGTGAGATCTCTGAAAGGGATGGCCCGGACTCGGGGTCGGCGGAGATTTTCCTGCAGTGGTGTCCCCTTCTTTGCAGTTCTGCGGCAAGCAGGCGAACGTAGTCGCTTATTCCGCACCTACCAGGTTGGTATTTCCCAAGAATGAAGACAATTTTCAAGTTATGCCGAAAGTTTTCTGAGAACAATTACCCTTAGATGCAGCAGGCTTTTGTTCCTTTCGAGCAGGTGGTAGGTCTTTTTCTCGATGCATTTGCACATAATGAAGCCGCTTAGCGTGAAAAACAAATTAACGCCCACCATGCCATGTGATGAGAAAAAGCCTCCAAGCCTACAATCCGCCTGAAATCGGTGGACGATCTGCATGAAGTGATAGAAAACGACGAGCCGAGCGGCGATGCATCTGAGTATTTGCAGCGAGTGGTAATGCTCGGTCAATCAAGCTCCTTTCACGATTGATTCATGATCTCTGATCTTGGCAAAGACTTGATTCGGGGAAGGCGTCCTGAAAACACCCTCCTCGACTTCCCTGCCAAGAACCGAGGACTCGGGGTAACCCCATTGCTTAGAATGGAGCTTTGCGCTATCGTACCAATTTCCCAGCAGAGTGAGAGAGGGTATCTTGAAAGCCCCCGCCAAATGCATGGCCAGAGAGCTATTCGTAACTACGAAGTCAGCCCTCGCAACGAGGGCTGCAGATTGACGAACCGAGCACTGCCCGCAGAGGTTGGCGATTCGTCCGGAAGAGTAGAGGGCGGGATCAACCCGTATCCTGTGGGAATCTTCAGGACCGCCGATTACGGTTAGTTGGTTGGTGGATTCTTGGACAAGAAGCCGGCTCAGTTCGCCAAAAGATTCATCCCCCCATCCTTTTTCAGGGAAACCTGCGCCCGGAGCGATTACGATTCTAAGGGAATCGGGTTTCCTTGTGCCCCATTTTTTTTCCGCCTCGGAGGTTTCGTCTTCGGTCAGGAAAATTCTTGGTCGAGGCTCGATCTCGACGCTCTTCCCCATGATCGTAAGGAAATCGAGCGCCGCAAGAGCAACGTTCCTGTCCTCCCGGAAAGCCACGCATGATTCACACCAGCCGTCTCCACCCGCATAGCCTTTGACTCCAAATCGGCGAGGAATCTTGGCCCTCCTCATGAGCCAGGATCCCTGTCGACTGCCGAGTACGTCTATCCCTCTGGAGAAGCACTCGGATTTCAAGCGTCTAGCTTCCCCCGAAAACATTACGTAAAGCAGCCCCTCTAGAAAGGTTTTCGGGGAGTTGGCCGGGTATCTGCAGTTGCTTTTGTTGTGCCAAGGCGCGTTGCATGGAATCACTTGGTCGATTTCGGGGTTGTTTTGCAGCAGGGAGAACGCCCACTTGCCCACG
>DLRY01000097.1:633-17244 GCA_002500665.1 Opitutia bacterium UBA7876 | reverse complement strand
TGCTACGGGGACAAGGTCATAAAGACGCCGAATATCGATGCCTTGGCCAAGGGCGGGATTCGCTTCGACCGCTTCTACACCTCTGCCGGTGTCTGCTCGGCCATGCGCTCGGGTACCATCCTCGGGATGATGCAGACAACGGTTGGGGCTCACCAGCACCGTAGCTGCCGGTCGAATTTCCGTGGCAAATCCATGGGGGAATACGACAAGAACGTATTGCCCAAGGGCGTGAAGCTGGTCCCGAAGATCTTCCGGGACGCGGGCTACTACACCTTCAACGAAGGAAGTGGCAAGGACGACTTTAACTTCGAGTTCGACCGGGACGAAATTTACGACCACTACTCCGGTGGCTGGAACTTCAAGGGCGCCAAGAATGGCTCGGAATGGACCGGACGCCCCAAGGACAAGCCGTTTTTCGGCCAGATTCAAGTCTCCGGAGGGAAATCGGGTGGACGGGCCAAGAAAACCACGCCTCGCGACAAGGTCCCCGTTCCTCCGTACTACCCGGACGTCCCCGAAGTCAGAGAGGAGATCGCCCACCACTACGACTGCCTGCTTTTTACCGATGATCAGGTCGGCCAGATCATTGCCGCCCTCAAGCGGGACGGCCTTTACGAAAACACTTTCATCTTCCTTTTCAGCGATCATGGATACAAGCTGCATCGGCACAAGCAGATGCTCTACGAGGGGGGGATCAACATGCCCTGCATCGTAAGTGGCCCGGGGATCAAGGGTGGTCAGGTTCGGGACGACTTGATAAACAGCATCGACGTGGCTCCTGCCTCGCTTGCCGCTGCCGGTCTGCCCGTCCCCGGAAACATGGAGGGGCAGGATTTCCTTGCCAAGGCCTACAAGCCGAAGAAGTACACCGTCTCGGCCCGCGACCGTTGCGACTATACCATCGAGAAGATTAGGGCCGTCATTACGCCTCGCTTCAAGTACCTTCGCAACTACACCGACGACCGTCCCTTCATGCAACCCACCTACAAGGACGGATGGGCGGTCTCCAAGAAGTTCCGGGCCATGATGGCGGCTGGCGAGATGAACGAAGTGCAGATGATTTTCTTCGACCCCGAAGGCAAGCAACCGGAGGAACTTTACGACCTTTCCAAGGATCCCCACGAGATCAACAACCTGGCCAAGGACCCGAAATACGCCAAGCACCTCAAGCAACACCGGGCCTACCTTGCGGAATGGATCAAAAAGACGGGAGACAAGGGCCAGAAGCCGGAATCGGACATCGGCTTGCTCTGCACCCTGCTGCGCTGGGGGGACAAGTGCGTAAACCCGGAGTACGACCGGGTCAGGCACTTGCTTAAGGATTTGCCGAAACCTCCCGCGAAAAACAAAAGGAAAAAGAAGTAATCCGGTCAGCGGCGCCCTATCCGCACGCTCGCACTTTTCCCTCTATTCCCGAGCTTCCACCCTTGAGCCGGAAAAACCCTGCCTTGCATTTCTTTCTTCTTATAAGCTCGCATGCTATGGCAGGACGAAGTCTAGCCTGGCAGGGATAAAGACAACTTTGGCAAGGCAGCGAATGCATATCCCGCAAAAAACCATGCAAAGGAAAAAACTATCGAGATACTAATAAAATGAAAAAAGCAAACATCCTTGTCCTACTCATTTTTGCATCCGTTTCCTGGGCCAAACCGCCCAACGTCGTCCTGATCCTATCGGATGACCAAAGCTACACCGATTACGGCTTCATGGGGCATCCCCACATCGAAACCCCACACCTCGACAAGTTGGCCTCCGAAAGCGCCTTGTTCCGTCGAGGGTACGTTCCTACGGCCTTGTGCCGCCCTTCCCTTGCCACTCTCTTTACAGGCTTGTACTCGCACCAGAACAAGATCACCGGCAACAACCCTGCCAACACTCCTCAAAACAAGGCCCACGCCCAGAGAACGGGCAAGGATCCTAGGGAAATCCTTATCTCGAACATAGACAAGCATGGCGGTCTCCCTCATTGGCTGGGCAAGCAAGGATACTGGAGCCACCAAAGCGGGAAATGGTGGGAGGGATCTTACCAACGGGGAGGTTTTACCGAAGGGATGACCCGCGGATTCCCTAAACCCAGAGGCAGGCACGGTGATGCGGGGCTTAAAATCGGGCGGGAAGGGATGGAACCGGTTTTCGACTTCATCGACCGTTCGGTCAAGGAGAAGAAGCCCTTCTTCGTTTGGTACGCTCCCTTCCTTCCGCATACCCCCCACAACCCGCCCGGGCGCCTGCACAAGAAGTACCTCGCCAAGGGTGTTCAGAAACGGGTCGCCCAGTACTACGCCATGTGCGAATGGTTCGACGAGACCTGTGGGGCCTTGATGAATCATATCGACGAGTCCGGCATCGCGAAGGACACCCTGATCGTTTACGTCACGGACAACGGCTGGATTCAGACGGAAAACGGAGGGTATGGGCCTCGCTCCAAGCGCAGCCCCTATGAGGGAGGCACCCGCAACCCCATCATGTTCCGATGGAAAGGCACCATCCCACCCTCGGACCGCCCTGAACTTTGTTCGTCCATCGACTTCGTACCGACCGTATTGGCGGCCGCCGGTGCAACGGGACCACACGACTTTCCCGGACTGAACCTTCTTCCCGAGCTCAAGAGCGGCAAAAAGATCAAACGCGACGTCCTCTTCGGGGAATCCTTTGCCCACGATATCGCCGATATAGAATCTCCCGAGGCATCTCTCCTCTACCGATGGGTGATCAAGGGGCACGACAAGCTCCTCCTGACCTACGACGGAGCACCGGGGAAGATGAAGTATCCCCCTCAAGGCGGGGAACCCCAACTTTTCGACCTCAAGAAGGATCCGGCGGAAAAAACCAACCTGGCTTCGAAGAATCCAAAGCTAGTCAAGGAACTGAGCGTCTTGCTCGAGAAATGGTACCTGCCCGAGCAAAGGAAAGCCGGCAAAGTATCTCAGGTGACTGCGGGGCCGAAATCGGGGAACAAACCCAACAAGAGGCAAAAAGGAAAAGAGGGACCTGCTAAGAAACAGTCGGCCACCCCAATTGATTCACCGCAACGCCCGAATTTCCTTCTTCTCTATGCGGATGATCAGCGCGACCATACTTTAGGATGCGCCGGGCATCCCATTGTCAAAACCCCACACATAGACCGGTTGGCCGGCCAAGGGGTCCGCTTCAAGAATGCATTCGTCTCGACCTCCACCTGTTGGGTGGGACGGTCCAGCCTCTTCACCAGTACCCACGAACGCAAGCATCTCTATCGGGTCACCCCGGGTCCCCTGAACCCGGCGCTCTGTGAGAGCTCTTATTTTGCCGTTCTCAAAACGGCAGGCTATCGCACCGGACACCTTGGCAAGGAACACGTTAGCATTACAGGCGAATCCGCCGGACTCATGTGGGACGTGCGGCAAAGAATCGGACGCAAGCCTTTTTTTAAAAAACAGCCCGATGGATCGATGCGTCACGAAACCCAGATTCTCGGAGACTGGGCGATCGATTTCCTCAAGGAGCAGCCTGAAGATCAGCCCTTCTGCCTGCAGGTCAGTTTCAACGCCACTCATGCCGAAGACGGCGACAAGCGGCCCGGCATCGGACATTATCCATGGCCCAAGGTCACCGACGGCATGTACGAAGGCCAAAGGATGCCGCTTCCTCCACTCAACGATCCCTCGATCTACGAAGCCCAACCCGATTTCCTGAAGAAGTCGATCAACCGACAACGCTACTTCTGGCGCTGGGATACTGCTGAGAAGTACCAGACCAACATGCGGGCCTACTTTAGAATGATCAGCGGAATCGACCATGTCGTAGGCCGCCTCGTAAAACAACTCGAAGAGCAAGGGCTGGCTGATGATACGGTCATCCTATACACCGCCGACAATGGCTATTATCTCGGCGATCGCGGTTTCGCGGGCAAGTGGACCCATTACGAAGAGTCTCTGCGCGTCCCCCTCGTGGTGTATGATCCGCGCCTGCCAAAAGCCAAACAGGGACGCGTGCTCTCGCAGATGGCTCTCAATAGCGACGTCGGGTCCACCCTGATCGATCTCGCCGGACTGCCGGTTCCCGAAGCCCATACCGGACGAAGTTTTGCTCCTCTTATGCGGGGCGACGAACCTTCCGGATGGCGAAAGGACTTTCTCTGCGAGTTTTTGGCTGTCCCAGGATCCATCCCCCGTTGGGAAGGCGTGCGCGGCGAGCGCATGACCTATGCCCGCTATTTCGTTGATGGGCCGGAAAAGCCGCCCTATGAGTTTCTCTTCGATCTGAAGAATGACCCCAAGCAATTGACCAACCTTGCCCGGGAAAAGAGTGATTACCCCCTACTCCAACGCATGCGCAATCGTTGTGATGAGCTCGTCGCCAAGGCCGGACCCGCGATGAAGGACATTAGAGGAACTCAGCGTAAATCGAAGAAGAAAAAACAAAAGTGATCGGTTAATCCTTCTCCCACAAAACTGAAGAAGAAATAGATTATCATGTTTATGAGACAAATCCTCGCCCTTTTTCTTTTTTCAATTTCCCCGATTTGCTCGGCCAAGCCCGCCAAGAACCTGATCCTCATTCTGGCCGACGATTTGGGCTGGGCGGACACCACCCTTTACGGCAAGACCTCCCTCTACGAAACGCCCAACATCGAGCGCCTTGCCAAACGGGGCATGAGGTTTTCCAATGCCTACTCGAGCCCGATCTGCTCCCCTACCCGGGCCAGCATCCTGACAGGCCAGAACCCCGCCCGGCATGGGATGACCTCCCCTGCCGCCCACCTGCCCGAGGTGCGCTTGGAAGTTACCGCCCAAACCCGTGGGGCGCCCCATCAGAAATCCTGCAACCTCAAGACCGCCACCCGCATTCGCCCTGAGGTACCCACCCTTGGAGAAATCCTCAAGGGAGCCGGATACCAAACCGCCCACTTCGGGAAGTGGCACCTGGGCAGGGCAGGCTACACTCCCTTGGAACATGGTTTCGATATCGACCTTCCTCACTGGCACGGTCCCGGTCCCAAGACCGGTTACCTGGCTCCGTGGAGTTATGAAAACCCGGATTTCAAAGAAGGTAAACCCGGAGAGCACATTGAAGACCGGATGGCTAAAGAAGCAACTGCCTGGCTTAAGAAAAGGGATTCCAACAAGCCCTTCTTTATGAACTACTGGCAGTTTTCGGTCCACGCGCCTTTTGGCGCCAAGCCCGAGTTGATTGATTATTATCGCAAGAAAATCAAACGAGGGGAAAAACAACAGTCGCCAACCTATGCCGCCATGGTCCATTCCCTCGACGATGCGGTGGGTTCACTCTTGGATACTTTGGAAGCCGAAGGGCTGACCGATGACACCGTGGTTGTTTTTTATTCCGACAACGGGGGCAATATTCATTGCGGATTGGAAGAAAAGGATGCAAAAGGGGAAAAGTACGTCACTGCGATTACCAGCAATTATCCCCTGCGCGGAGGCAAGGGCGGCATTCGGGAAGGAGGCATACGCGTACCTGCCGTGGTCGTTTGGCCGGGAGTGACCAAGCCCGGATCAATCAACGAGACCCGTATTCAGGCAAACGACCTCTACCCTACGGTTCTGAAGATGTTGAACCTCAGTTATCCCCAAAACCACCTGATCGACGGGGTCGATTTCACCAAGGCTCTGAAAGGTAACACCTTGGAGCGCAAGCCCATGTTCACTTTCGTGCCCGGTCATGGAAACACCCCCGAATGGTTGCCTCCCTCCATGGCGGTTCATCACGGAAAATGGAAATTCATTCGCACCTTCCACTATGGAAAGAATGGACAGCACCAGTACTGGCTGCACGATTTGGAGAAGGATATTGGCGAGAAGAAAAATTTAGCCTCCAAATTTCCCGAGCGAGTGAAGGAAATGGACAAGTGGATCGACGATTACGTTGCCGAGGCCAAGGTGGTGGTCCCCCTGCCCAATCCGAATTTCGACCCAGCCAAGTTCGACCCCAAGCTTGTAGGCGTTCAGGCCGGCGGACTGAAAATGCCCCCGGTCAAGAAAGCTCCTGGAGCTAAAGCCCCTCCCAAAACAGTAAAAAAGGAATCCATGCTGGGATGGATCGGAAAAGGAATCGAAGCCTCAGTTAGTTCGGGTTCGATGAAAGTATCCAGCAGTCATCCTCAGTCCTTCCTCGCCAATGCCAATTTGAACATCGAAGGGCCCGTCCGAGTTAGCCTGAGAATCCGTAGCGGTCACGCAGGCAAAGGAAAACTGCAATGGCGAAGGACGAACCAGAAGGACTTCACCGCCAAGGGGCAGTCCAAGAACGTTTCGATCGAAGCTGGAAATTGGAAGGAACTGAGCGTACCCCTGCCAGTCAAGGGATCTCTAAGACATTTGCGCTTTTTCATCCCCGACGGGAAAGAGCCCTTGGAAATCGACTGGATTGAGATTCGTCCTTCGAAAGGAAGGTCCAAGCGATGGGATTTCGGGGTTGCCTCGAAGGCTAATCAAAAGACCAAGGGAAAGCCCAACGTTATACTGATCCTTGCCGATGACTTGGGTTACGGCGAGCTTGGTTGTTATGGGAGTACGGACATCAAGACACCGAACATGGATCGCTTGGCCAGGGAGGGGGTTCGTTGCACCGATGGCTACAGCGCCTTTCCGGTTTGCTCCCCCTCGAGGGCGGCCATCCTGACCGGGCGCTACCCGGCCCGCTACGGCCCTACCTACGAGGATTACTATGGCGGGGGCTCTCCCGAGCTTGATCCGATCAAGCATCCCACCATCGGAAAGTTAATGCAGGACGCTGGTTACCGCACGGCTTGTTTCGGCAAGTGGAACGTCTCCAACCTGAATCGACGGCGTGCGAATGACTTTGGGTTCGACCGCTGGGTCGGCCTGCACCTCAATCACGACTTTTACACGCACAAACTCGTACGAACCGGCGAACTTGACATGTATGTGGACGGCAAGCCCTACGCGGGCAAACAAGGTACTTGGTGCGACACCGTCTTTGCCGATGAGGCCATTTCCTTCATCCAGGCAAAGAGCGAAAAGCCTTTCTTCATATTCCTTCCCTTTCAGGCCCCGCACACCCCGATCCAGGATCCCGACGTTCCCATGGATAAGCCTCAGGACAAAAATCGTCCGACCCTCGTCAAGATGATCGAGCGGCTCGACCTGGAAATCGGTCGCGTCATGAAGGCCCTGAAAGAAAAAAAGGTGGCGGACAATACACTCGTCATAGTGACCAGCGACAACGGCGGCGAACAGAAGGTGAGTCGCAACCTTCCGCTTGGTGGCGCCAAGCAGATGCTCCTCGAGGGAGGGATTCGGGTACCCTTCATTCTCCACTGGCCTGACGTCCTTCCGAAAGGAAAGGAGTACGCGATCCCCGTCAATGCCTACGACCTCACCGCTACTGTGGCGGCCGCGGGTGGAGCCAAACCGCAAAAGGAGAAAGCCTTCGATGGGGTTGACCTGATACCGGTTCTGACTGGCAAAAGCGAACTTGCCTATGATCGACCCCAGTTCTTCCGTCGCCGTAATATCAGGGTAAGGGCAAACCAAAACCAAATTAGACAAGCAGCGGTCCGACAAGGCGACTGGAAGTATTTGCGCACCTACAAACCCGTTGGCAGCGACAAGTACCAAGTCGCCCTTTACAACTTGAAGGAAGATATTGGTGAGACGAAGAACCTGGCAACGGAGGTCCCCGCCAAGGTCAAGGCCTTGAGCAAGTTGCTGGATCAATGGGAGGCGGAGATGGACAAGACCGCCGAGCCTTTTGAGGAATTCGCTTCACCCGCCAAACCGAAGAACAGTAAAAAATGAAGCTTCTATCTACACTCACCCTCTTGTTTCCTTGCTTAATGGGAACTGGTCTCCACGCCAAGGACGCGGCCAAGCCGGACGTTGTGTTTATCGTTGTGGATGACCTGAACGACTGGATAGGCGTGATGGGCGGGCACCCCCAGAGCAAAACGCCGAACTTAGACGCGCTTGCGGCGCGGGGAGTCTTGTTTACCAACGCCCACTGCAATGCACCCCAGTGCGGTCCGTCGCGAACGAGCTTTTTGCATGGCCTCTATCCCAAAAGCACGGGCAGGTATTTCAACAGCACCCGGCGGCCGGCTTTTTTTGGAGACCAACCGATGCAGGGGGTCACTTCGAAAAACACTTCGAAGAATCCCGTGATCTTCCATCGGCACTTTAAGCAAAACGGCTACCGGGTGGTAAGCGGGGGTAAGGTAGCCCACGGAAACAGCGCCAAGTTGAAGGGACAAGTCGATGAGTACCTGAACCGGCCGCAGGACGTACGCGGTAACTTTACCGATGAGAAGGCCAACCTTTGGGGAGAAGGAGGGCCTCACAACCATGCGGACGAGAAAACCGGAGACTACAAGGTCGCCCAGTGGGCGATCAAAGAATGGAAGAAGGTTAGCGAAAAGCCCCTCCTAATGTCCATTGGCTTCTATCGTCCGCACCGGCCGTTCAATGCGCCCAAGGCCTACTTTGAAAAGTTTCCTTTGGAAAGCATTCAGTTGCCTCAGGTTCGGGCGGATGATCTCGATGACCTGCCACCCTACGGAAAGGCCTTGGCCCGATCCAATGCTCACAAGGATTTGTTCAAGCCTCGGACCTTGCATGAACAGATTCTGCACCTTGGGGGCGAGAAGGAATGGAAATACATGGTGCAGTCCTACCTGGCATGCATCAACTACGTGGATGCTCAGATTGGACGCCTGCTGGACGAGCTCAAAGACAACCCTCGCAAGCGGGATACGGTCATCGTGCTGACCAGTGATCATGGCTGGAACCTGGGCGAGAAGACGCATTGGTGCAAGGCGGCCCTCTGGAGAAACACGACACGGGTTCCGTTTATGGTCGTCTTGCCTGGGGTGAGCAAACCCGGGCTTCGCAACAACCAGCCGATCTCTCACGTCGACATCTATCCGAGCCTTTGTGATTTTGCGGGCATCCCAAAACCAGGTCATTTGGAGGGGCGTTCCATTCTCCCGCTCTTGGAAGACCAAGCGTCAACGCGAGAGGCGGCCTTTCTGAGTTATGGCCCGGAGAACACGGCGGTCCAATCCGAACGCTATCGCTACTTGCGCTACGAGGACGGCTCGGAAGAACTGTACGATCATAAAAAAGACCCTCACGAATGGACCAATCAAAGCAAAAACCCGAAGTACCAAGTGATCACAAAGAAGATGCGCGCCCAAGCCGTTGCATTCCAGGAGCGCTGACATCGCTCTTGCCACGCTTCTTCTTCGACTATAGTGACATCCGAGTACGATCCTTCCTCGTTGCGTTCCAGCAAACTGCAAACAAACGAAACCCAATTCAAATTCCGTCCAAAACAACGTGCTTCCCGAACTAACCCCAGGTCTCTTTCTCATGACTGCATCGACATCAACCTTACCCGAAAAACTTCACGAGTACCCCCAGCAAGACGTAATCGACGGATCCGGCGGAGAATCAGCTTCGATTCTGGATGACTGCCTGAACCATAACGACGGGGTACTCCAACTTTTGCACCGTTACGCCGGCCGGACTTTTTGCTCCCCGGGAAAACGCATTCGGCTCGACGAAGGATCGTACTATCCCGATTACATGGACGGTACGGGTCTCGATGAAATCTGGATGGGCTGCACCGTTCCCATCGTGACGGGGGTCATCGATACCCGCACGGGCAAGGCTCCGTTTCGCGAAGGCGAATCGCACGTTCTCACTCCCGGCGGGCAGGTCGTCTCTTTGCAGGATTTGATCCTCGCCAATCCGGAAGCGGTCATGGGTGAGAAAATAACGGCCTTTTCGAAATCGCTCTACGGTGATCCGACTTGGCCGATCGTTTCCAAGAAGTTCGACAACTTGAATCCAATCCCCCATCACCTTCACTGGTCGAAGTGGGAAGTCTACGACATCAATTCCTTTGATAACCCGGGTGTCAGTCCTTCACATTATCATACCACGGCCATGGGGCTTTACCCGTTTGTTACCAAGGACCAGTTTCTTGCCTGCATGAAGAGTTTCGGGCAAGGAGAGTACAACGGAGTCCGGCACTTGTCACCGCACGTAATGATGCAACTCGACAACGGCTTCGTTATGCCCAACGGCGTTCTGCACTCCCCGACGGACCTTTGCACGCACGAGGTACACGTCACGATGGATGAGCATTTTCTGGCCGAGGATCTTACCTTGGACGGAAGTATCGGAGCTGCGGATGCCTTCTATGCATGCCGGGAAGAGGACTACCCCAAGGACCGCCACGAAGACTGGGAATACCTAGTGGAAGAAAAGTTCGACTTCGAGGCGAATCAGGACCCTAATTTCGTCCTGAAGAATTCGCGTCCGGCGATCACCGCGGAAGAATTCGCAGGTGACGGAGTGGACGCAAAGTGGATTGTATACGGTGATGTTCTCGGCGACCAGAAGGTCTCGATTCTCCGTCTCACCGTCAGCCCCGGCGCCAAAACGACTTTTCGTCCGGACAGCCCCACCCTTTTCCACACTAATGGTGGAAGCGGTCAAGTTGGAAAGCTTGAAGTCCGGTATCATCAGAACATGAAGCTTGGCGAGATTTATCCCGAGATCGGATTCATCACGCAATCCGCGCTTTCGAATGGCGGTGTGGAAATCGAAAACACCGGCTCCGACCCGCTCGTGTTGACCTTCGACTTCCCGCAAAACGCCCATTCTCAAACACCGGGCTCTACCTCATATTAGTCGCTCGACGTCTCATACGTCACGACTTCGGAGTCAGGCCTAGTGAGTTCAGGCACGAAGGCTGAGAACACCGTCCATTACGGCCTAATCAGTTTGATGACCTCTGAAAGTCTTACCGGACCCGAGAAATAGAACTACGAGCCGCAAGCAAGGAATGATTGGATCTTTTACGGTGAGATGAGTTACTTCCCATTTATGAAACTCTCAATTCTTTTTCTCCCTTTCCTGGTCCTTGGAGCATTCGCTAAAGATGCCTCCAAGCCGAACGTTCTCTTCATCGCCATCGACGACCTGAACGACTGGGTGGGCTTTATGGGCGGACATCCGCAGGCCAAGACGCCTCATATGGACGCCTTGGCCAAGCGTGGTCGAATTTTTACCAACGCCCACTGCTCGGTACCCGTGTGCACTTCCTCCCGTAACTCCGTGATGTCGGGCATTGGTCCCATGACGCATGGCAGTTATGAAATCGGCCCGAAGTACGAGCAGTTGCCCGCTCTTGCCGACGCACCCACCATTCAGCGGTATTTCAAGGATCATGGCTATTACAGCCTGTCGGGAGGAAAAGTATTGCACCATAATTTTGGTGGTCGTTTGAATGAAGATATCGACCGCTCGCTAGGCCGCGCCCGCAGCCCGCGCCCCAGAAAGCCAATGAGCCGACCGGGAAGTTGGAGCGGAGCGTGGGATTGGGGAGCCTATCCTGAAACGGATGCCCAGATGGGGGACGTTCAACTGGCTGAAGCCGCGGCCAAAGCCCTCAAGGAGGACTTTGACGAACCCTTCTTCATGTCGGTCGGTTTCTTTCGCCCGCACGTTCCTCTTTTCGTACCACCCAAATGGTTCGAGCTTTATGAGGAGGACAAGATCATCCTGCCCAAGAACCCGAAAACCGACCTGGATGATCTGCCCAAGAATTTTCTCACCATTAATGACTATGCCGTGGCTCCCACTCACGCCGAGGTTGTGGGGGGTGGTAATCAGCGAAGCCTGACCCATGCCTACCTTGCCTCGGTCAGTTTCGTGGACCATTGCGTGGGCCTTGTCCTGAATGCCCTCGGGGACAGTTCCCATGCCGACAATACCATCATCGTCCTTTGGAGCGACCATGGGTTTCACCTCGGTGAAAAGCAACATTGGGCCAAGCGGACCCTTTGGGAGGAATCCACCCGGGTACCGTTGCTGTTCGTCGGCCCGGGAATCAACCCGGGCAAGGCATGCAAGGAACCCGCCAGTTTGCTGGACCTCTACCCCACCCTGGTCGAGTTATGCAACTTACCCAAGAACCCTCGCCTCGAGGGCCTTTCCCTCGTCCCGCAAATCAACGACCCGACTGCGGTCAGGGACCGTCCCGCGATCACTTCCTCTTATTTCGGAAACCATTCCATCCGATCGCGGGACTGGCGACTGATCTCCTATCAGGACGGAGCCAAGGAACTCTACGACCACCGGAACGATCCTGACGAGTTCCGCAACCTAGCCAAGGACCCTGGGCATCAGGCGGTGATCAAGCGTCTTTCCAAATGGCTGCCTAAAAAAGCCGCCCCAGAATTCAAGGCGAAGTCCGAGCGCTCCCGCGGACGCAGGAAATAAGCAGGGTTTTCATTTTCCCCCTTCCGCCCCGTAACCTTTGCTTGCCACTTCCCGTAATTATCAAACTCCATTCATGAAAGCATTGCGAACCCTCACTGTCTCATTGTCCTTTCTGCTGATCTTTTGCCTGGTGCCTGCCAGAGAGGCTCCCAACGTCATCCTATTCCTTGTCGACGACATGGGCCTGATGGACACCTCCGTTCCCATGCTCGCCGACAAGAACGGAAAGCCGAAACGCCATCCGCTCAATAATTGGTACCGCACCCCGAACATGGAACGGTTGGCCAAGCAGGGAATCCGCTTTTCCCAGTTTTACGCCCAGTCGGTCTGCTCACCGACCAGAGCATCCATCATGACCGGACAAAATTCCGCCCGCCACCGGGTCACTCAGTTCATTGCCCCCGAGAAGCGCAACGGCGGGCCCAAAGGCTGGCGCTGGGAAGGCTTGACCCCAAAGGACGTCACCCTGCCCTCCAACCTCAAGAAAGCAGGCTATCATACCATTTTCGCCGGCAAGGCTCACTTCGCTCCTACCGGAAAAGTTGGCGAAGACCCGACTAAGCTTGGCTTCGACGTCAACATTGCAGGATGTTCGTTCGGGCGGCCGGGAAGTTATTTTGGGGAAGACGGGTATGGGAACCTGAACCCAAAACAAAAAAAGCGGGCCGTCCCCGGACTCGAGAAATACCACAAGACCGACGTCTTTCTATCGGAAGCGATCACTCTCGAGGCCAAGGCCGCCATCGACCAATCCCTGAAAAAGGAAAATCCTTTCTTTCTCTACATGTCCCACTATGCCGTTCATTCGCCCTTCAATTCGGACCCCCGTTTTGCCGATAACTACAAGGACTCGAACAAACCGAAAAACGCTCAGGCCTACGCCACCCTGATCGAAGGCATCGACAAGTCGCTCGGTGACCTGATGGATCACGTCGCAAAGAAAGGCGTGGCGGAAAACACCCTGATTCTTTTCGTGGGGGACAACGGATCGGACGCCCCCTTGGGCCCGGTCCACGGTTACTCCAGTTCGGCTCCTCTACGAGGAAAGAAGGGAACCTACTACGAGGGAGGGATGCGCGTTCCCTTCATCGCCGGGTGGGCCAAACCCGGGAAGAAAAATGCCTTTCCCGTTGCCCAAGGCGCCATTCACGACGAGCAGATCGGAACGGTTATGGATCTCTACTCGACCATTCTCGAAACCACGGGGGCAAAGAATCCCGAAGGGCACGTCGTGGACGGAGTCAGCTTGATCAAACAATTCTCAGGCAAGCAAAACCCCGAGCGGCCCGATCATTTCATGTGTCACTTCCCTCACTCTCACCGCAGTTCGAATTTCACCGCCTTTCGCAAGGGGGACTGGAAGTTGATCTACCGCTACAAGGGAAAAACCAAGCACGAACTGTACGATTTGCAAAATGATCCGTTCGAGAAGACCAATTTGGCCGGGAGCGAGACCGCTAAACTGAAGGAAATGACCCAAGCCATGATCGACCGGCTCGAAAAGGAGGACGCGCTCTATCCGGTTGACGGCGAGAAGACGATCAAGCCCCATTTGCCCTAAGGACCCCATCGGGACTATGCGGATCAGCTGAGTTTGATGGTCAAAAGGACCCGGGAGAAAGGAACAATTGGACCTAGCTACCTCCCGAACTGGACGCCTCGCAAAAGAAGACCAAGGCTCCCATTCCCGAGTTGCCCAATCCGGAGTGCGTGCTAAGGTAGTGGTCCGTAACCACATGAAGAAAAAACCAATCCTTCTGTTTCTTTCCCTTGCGGGCTTGGTTCTTCTTGGATTTTTTCTTCTTCCCGGCTCATTTACTTCTCCCACCCCAACCATCGAGGATCCCGGAGGTTCGTTGAAGAGCTCCAGGATAACGACCGAAAAGCTCGAAACGCGACCGAAACCGGAATCCGAGTCCACCGAGTGGTGGATTTCCGAGCCTACCGCCCACCCTGGGCAAAAGGAATACGCAGAGGCGCATCCGGAGGAAGAGGCAAAAGAGAGAGTGGAAGCGGAGCAAGAGGCTCGTGAGGAAGCTGAGGAAACGGCCGAGGAGCAGGAAAAAGAGCCGACGGAAGAGAGGGCGCTGACCGAGGCCGAAAAAGATGCGGTAAATCAGTTTCTGACCCAGATGACCGCCGAAAACTGGAGAGAGGTAAGGACCGTCCTCCTTTCTTCCTACAAGGATGGAACCATCCCCCGGCATCCTTTCGTAGAAAACACGTTCTGGAGCAAGGTCGGCGAGGTAGGGGGAGAAAAGGCCGCGGACGAGCTACTGGCTGATTCGGACCCGGCCTTTCCCAAGATCCTGGAAGGTTGGGGAAAAAAGAATCCCCAAGGACTGTTCGAGTACCTATGGAACCTTAAAATCAATGACCCCAAGGTCCAAAAATACCTTGCAGAAACCAACAACCGCGAGCTTCCCTTGCTCGACCAATTCTCGAATGGGATCATCGAGGGACTCCTCCGTGCCGATTCCAGTGAGGCCATTAACGATGCTCACGTGGAGCAAATAAGCGGGATCATCGACCGGTTCATGGAAAATGATCCGCAAAAGGCCGATTCCCTGATGCGTGAATTCAGCAGCCGCGTAGTGAAGGGTCAAAACCCCGAGGCCCTCAAGGAATGGGTGTCCTATTACGAAAAGCCCAACCTGCAGGCGGCCGCCGTCCAGAGGGTCATCGAAAGCGGCGCCTTTGACGAGAACCCTGCTGATGCCGCCGAGTTCGCCTGGTCCCTTGAGAAGGACCAGCCAAGAAGAACCGCCCTGTCGGCCGCTTACGCCAGGCTTGCCAACGATACCAAAGGTCACGATCCCTTCGTCACGGCGGCTCAGCTTAATGAAATGAACAAGGGAGCCGACAGGGACTTTGCCCTCAACGGATTTGCCCACGGACTGGTGCATCAGGATCCCGAGGCAGCCTTGGAATGGGCAAGGGAAATAAGCAACGAGGGCTTTCGCAAGGTGGTTGTGGAAAACATTTCCAGACGGATCAAAAAAGAAAGACCAAAAGCCCGGCAACCTACGGAATAGGAATATTCCTTAAACCCACCCCTTCGAAAAATGAAAAATGAAAAGTACGAGCCCCGGGGATCGAAAGGCCTTTCGATCCTGGGATTGCTTCTCCTTTGCCCTGCCCTTCAGGCGGCCAAGCCCAACATCGTGTTCATCTTCTCGGACGATCATGCGACCCAAGCCATCTCGGCTTATGGATCCAAGATCAACCAGACCCCGAACATCGACCGGATTGCCGAGCAAGGAGCCCTCTTTGAGGCGAACTTCTGCACCAACTCCATTTGCGGGCCAAGCCGGGCCAGCATCCTGACGGGCAAGCACAGCCACAAGAACGGCTTCAAGAGAAACGGCAACCGTTTCGACCCCGGGCAAATGACTTTTCCCAAGCTCCTGCAAAAGGTCGGCTATCGGACTGCGGTTTTCGGAAAATGGCACCTGGGAACCAACCCAACCGGATTCGATCAATGGATGGTCTATCCGGGCCAAGGTAGTTATTACCGGCCCGATTACATTACGCCCGAGGGCAGAAAAGCGATCCCCGGGTACTCGGTCGAAGTCACCACGGACCTGGCGCTCGACTTTCTTGCCAAGCAGAACGAGGACAAACCCTTCCTTCTCATGTGCCAGTACAAGGCCCCCCACCGCAACTGGATGCCCGGCCCGAAATACCTGACCAAGTACGACGGCGTTTCCATCCCCGAACCCGAGACCCTCTTCGACGACTACTCGAACCGGGCATCCGTACTGGGTCAGCACAAGATGGGCATAGATGCCCATATGTCCTTCTTCTACGACCTGAAGGTCCAAGGTCACGAGGACAAGCGTTATGCAAAATTCATGAACTCCTTCCTCGGGCGGATGAGCAAGGAACAAAGACAAGCCTGGGACGCCGCGTACGGCCCGAAGAACGAAGCCTTCCTCAAGTCGAACCTGCAAGGCGAGGAGCTCGTCCGTTGGAAGTACCAGCGCTACGTGAAGGATTACCTCCGCTGCGTGGCCGCGGTGGACGATGGAGTGGGCCGTATTCTGGAGTCTCTGGACAAGCTGGGCTTGAGCGAGAACAGCATCGTGATCTACTCCTCCGACCAGGGATTCTATTTGGGCGAGCACGGCTGGTACGACAAGCGCTGGATTTACGAGGAGTCCCTCAAGATGCCTCTGGTCATGCGTTGGCCCGAAAAAATCAAGCCCGGCACCAAGATCGCAAAACTTACCCAGAACATTGACTTCGCCCCCTTTTTCCTCGAGGCCGCCGGAGCAGAGGTTCCTCAGGAAATTCAAGGCGCGAGCCTGATGCCGCTCTTCAGGCAACAGGACGCGCCTTGGCGCAAAGCCATTTA
>DLRY01000097.1:0-244 GCA_002500665.1 Opitutia bacterium UBA7876 | reverse complement strand
CGCTACAAACTCATGCATTTTCCGAGGACCAAGGAATGGAACCTCGTCGACTTGAAGGAGGATCCTCAGGAAATGCAAAGCTTCCACGACGATCCTGCTTACAAGGAGACGCTCGATCAAATGCGCTCCAAACTAAGCGATCTGCAAAAGAAGTATGGCGTGGAGACCTCCCTTTGAAGCTTTGCCAGAGCAAAATCATGAAGAAGAAAATGACCTTGCCAAGGCGTGACTTCCTTCACGCCAC